>JAYEIC010000028.1:0-1829 GCA_034659935.1 Methanobacteriota archaeon
AAACCACAAATATATCCATTTTGGGTTTCAGAAATTTGGAGAAGAACCAAAAATATTGACTTTTCATACCTGATTATTACTTTCTGTGTAGGTTATCCTTAAACGAAGACCCATACAATAGTTTTGAGATCTGTTTATATGCCGTTATCTGACATTTGAGAGACTCTGGATGAATGCTACTGCTCTGGGAATAACGGTGTGATAAGATTTCAGGTCAGGTAAAAAAAAGTAGTAGTTTTAGTTTTAGTAAAGTACGTTTACATTATAGATCTTGTTAGGACCTGTTCTCTTTATTCCAAGAGCTGTGCCAACAGACGGTTTGATTTCAAGATTGAAGTCTTCATTCTCTTCCAGATTATGATCTGAAGGTAAGGTTGCATTGATTACAAACTGTTCATTGGACTCAAGCAACTTGTCTGCAGAAGCTACATCTTCTACGCGGTTAGATACATTTGTAATATTCCAACCACCGGCAACCATATCATTAAGACTCCCATTTAGGATCGTTGGACCATATGTTGCTGTACTGTATGTCATTACAACTTTGTCAAAGTCAACTGCTGTCCCACCTGAAGTCAGACCGAGTGTAAACTGAAGTGTATTGATGTCGCTGGCCGGGTCATCTGCAAGACCATACACATCTCCAAGGATTTCAATACTCGAACTTGCCTGTTCTACACTACTATACACAACTTCCTGACTCTTCTGTGTTGTGAAGAAACCGGCACCCAATACCACGTATGAGAAAACTGCAGCGACAACCACGAAGGCAATCAGCACAATTGCAGCCTCAAGACCGGTAAAGGCCTCTTCTTTGTTCATTAATTTTCGCATTATAATGTCTCCTTTCTGTTTAATGAATGAATACTGAATCCCTCCAACATTCAACCAAAGTCTATTGCTACGCCAGAGTATATATAACTTATTGTCCGGTGAGAGCTTAGAGAGCCTGGCTCTGTCCAGCCAGTGTTGATCTGCCAGGGCAGTAATTATCAGCAACCGGATGGAGAGGCTCTGCAGGTCTGCCTGAAAAACAGGTTATGTCATTATTGTAATGCTATAGCCGATTGCTATAGCCGATTTGACACAGTCCATCCCATACCCGGCATATTTAAAATCTGCCAGACGTAATATATTACTATGGAGAAGAAGGACTTCTTATTTTTTGCATTAGCAATAATTATCGTCCTGTTTATGGCAGTTGTCGTCAAGCCTGTTCTGAATGGTGAAGAGATTCAGATCACCTCCCTGTTTGATGATAAAAAACCCGTGATGCCGGAGATTCCAACTCCTCCTCCAACACCCGTGTATATTACACAAACACCGGATATTCAGCAAACCCCTAAACCCGTTGCAACATGGGACGGATCTGCAAAAGAGATACCGTTTGTTGATCCCTCAACGTATGATATTCCACCAGAACCTGTTAATCCTGCAATGATATCAGGAATTCCAAATGATACAGTTGTGAGAACTGAAAAAATGGTATCATATGCTACAATTATAGGGCATTATGATGGCACTACAGGTATAGTGGATATGCCATTCCCCAGCTGGAAAATGAAAATCCAGTATACTCCATTAACAGATTCACCTGATGTCCGTCCGTGGCTTAATATTCTGGTCATGGATGCCAAAAATCCCAACAGTGAGATCTATGCATTTGAATCAGCAAAAGAATTTCCTCCGGGGGAAGATGAACCATACTCACATATGTTCTATGAAGGAGATTCCAGTTATTACTTCATTATAGAGACGAATTTCATCAAATCATACACAATTGAAATAATGGTGCCTGAAAAATACAAACCTCAGGCATAAGTATTTTT
>JAYEIC010000028.1:1929-19400 GCA_034659935.1 Methanobacteriota archaeon
TTATAATTTGTTCAAAATGTAATTGTTTTATCTTCTCTGGTGTAATGAGTGTATGGGTGGTGCATTGTGGGGATTAAGGAATGGATTATACCACAGGATAACGTATTTTTCGATTTGTTTGAGGAACTGGCAGAAAATGTAAAACTGGCGGCAGAACATCTTGTTTATCTTGTTGAAAATTATGAAGATGTGAAAAATCAGTGTCATAAAATGAAGCAGATTGAGCATAAGGGTGATGAGATCACTCACTCGATTTATCAGCTTCTCAATAAGACATTCATAACTCCGATTGAACCAGAGGAGATATCGAAGCTGGCAACAGCTCTGGATGATATTCTTGATTATATTGATGGTACTACACGCCAGATGTACTTTTATGGTATAGAAAATACTGATGAATATATGGTGGAACTGGCCCATCTGATCCTGAAAAGTACTAAAGAACTGGAGGTTGCAGTAGCTGGCATCAGGGAGATTAAAAGTCCAAATAGTATTGAAGAACGTTGTATTGAAATCAACCGGCTGGAAAATCTGGCAGATGATGTACTGGGTCATGCCCTTCAGGATGTTTTCAAGAGGGATTCTGCCATTGAAATTATTAAATTCAAGGATATATATGAGAATCTTGAATGTGCAACCGATAAGTGCGAAGATGCTGCAAATGTACTGAGTGATATTGCAATAAGACATTCGTGAAAATATGGATATCATCATAATTGCACTTGGAATATTTCTGGCGCTGATGTTTAATTTTGTAAATGGTGTGAATGATGCTGCAAACAGCATAGCTACAATAGTGGCTACAAAAGCATTGACACCTTTAAAAGCGATAGCACTGGCTTCAGTATTCAATATGATTGGACCATTTATTTTTACAACTGCAATTGCTAAAACAATTGGAAAAAGCATAGTTGATCCGACTTTTATTACAACACATCTTCTTCTGGCAGCAATGTTTGCTGCGATCTTATGGGTGTTTTTATCGTCATATTTTGGAATTCCGGTTTCAAGCAGTCATGCACTGATTGGTGGTCTGCTTGGTGCGGGTATTGCAAAAGATGGTATGGGTTCAGTTTTATGGCCTAATATTGACACAATTGTCAGTCTTATTGGATATATGATAATTGGCAGTTTAATTTCGGTATTTATCTTCGCAGCGGTTTCAATAATAAAAAAAGAGAAATGGCACAAAAATACCGGAATTGCTCTTCTGATGGGTGTATCAATTACTGTTCCTCTATTGATTATTACTGAAACAGTCATAATTAAGGGTATTCTTGCGGTTGTTGTATTTATTGTCGTGTCACCAATGCTCGGTATGATTGCAGCTTACATTTTTGGTCTTGTAATCATGTATATTTTTAAGTCCCAAAAGCCGGACAAACTAAATAAAATGTTTCAACCCCTTCAGATTGTTGCAGGTTCTGTTCAGGCAATTGGTCATGGTGCCAATGATGCACAAAATGCTATGGGAATGATTACTGCGATGCTTTTAGCCGGAGGTTTATTGTCTGAATTTGATGTACCTTTGTGGGTGATTTTGGCATCATGCGCAGCAATATCCATAGGTACTTTGCTTGGCGGATGGCGTGTTGTTGATAAAATGGGAAATAAGATAACAAAAATCAGACCATATCAGGGATTATCAGCATCTGTGGCAGGAGGGGGAGTTCTCGCCTTAATGACTTCGTTTGGAGTCCCTGTCTCAACCACTCATGCGATGAGTGGCGCAATAATGGGTGCCGGGGCAACACGTGGTTATTCAACAGCGGTAAAATGGGGAATTGTGCGTGAGATTGTTACGGCATGGGTTCTGACACTGCCCGCTGTTGCACTGGTTTCCTGGTTATGTTATATGGCATATGCCGCAATCATTCTGTAATTCACATTTCTCATCCTTTCCAGAGATGAGCGAATTATTTTTTCAACAAGAAACCAGCAAATCAACCGGATTTTATTTTCTTGTGATGAATTTTCTGACTTGTTGTGAACAGTGAATAAAAATAGTTATTATTCTCCTGTCAGGTCAGTATGCGCGTTTTGATCTGGTTGATACTATCAGATAATATTGTCAATAATCCCTGGAAATGTGAAAATCTATTATTTTATAACAGGTTTGTGTTACAAATCATGAGTTTTGTCCTTAAACTAAGATCCATGCAGGTAACCGGAAATAATTTGAAAAGCTGAGAAAAGAACGTGTTCTGATATTTTCAGAAAAATACAATATATCCTGTATGTCTTGTTTTTTAGCAGAGAATAATGGGGCAGGGCAGATTCGAACTGCCGTCAAAGCGTCCCAAACGCTCTAGGATGGACCAGGCTACCCTACTGCCCCTTTGCGACAACATATATGACATTTCTACGTAAAAAAAGGTGTCGATTTTCTCTTCCGTTTTACCGGGTAATGGGGTTATTTTTGTCGAAACTTACGACGGTTCCTGTAATTGTACCATTCAGGAGCGCATTACTGATAATTTCAATATTTTTTCCATCTAAAACCAGCATTGGCACTCTGCTTCGCTGCACGACTTTGGCTGCCACAAGGTCAATTATGTTATTTGCACCTGCAACCATCCTGTCATCTTTTATAATTGAAAGCAGTTCATCAGGAGTGAGATAATCACATTTCTTAGCATTAGTATCTTTTTTTGGGTCAGCGCTATAAATCCCGTCAACTGATGTGACATTGATTAGTAAATCAGCTCCCAGAGATTCGGCAAGAACAGCAGATACTGCATCTGTTGTCTGTGCCGGTGTTACACCACCCATTATAACGATTTTTTTGCTTTCGGCAAACTGTTTTACTTCACTATAGTTTTCTGCAATGCATGGATATGCAGAATCACCAAGTGCCCACATTAACAGGGATGCATTGATTCTTGTTATCATAATACCAAGTTCGTCAGATGTTGTTTCATCAATACCAAGTTTACGCGCTGCATTAATATAGCGCCGGGCCTCACCGCCACCACCCACAACAACAAAAACCTGATATATTTTTGCAATTTCCTGCAATGCAGATGAATATTTTTTGATATTATTGGATTCCAGAGAAGGTACCAGAACAGAACCACCAATAGAAAAAACAATTTTTTTCATTTCATATTAATTGGTTCGCTTCTAATATATTTTTTGACACAAAACTGATTTTACAGGCTGAGCCGGAATAGCATATCTATGAAAAAAGTAACCCTGATTTGAGTTTTGTTTAGATAAATGTGATATATTACATCACAAATTGTCAAAAGGATCGCATTCTGTCACAGCCCGTATAATGTGGTATCAGTACGGATTTTGATCGAACCTGTTTATGTATTTTTCAGATGGTGTGATGTTACAATCTAATATATACTAAAATGTTGTAATGCACATGAGGCGAGGTAAGTATGCATAAGGCACTAAGATATGAGAGTATTGGAGAGAACAAAGTAAAATGTTCTTTATGCCGTCATAGATGTGTTATCAATGAAGGTCACTGTGGAATCTGTGGTGTCAGGGTTAATGAAAATGGTACGCTGTATGCATCAACGTATGGAAAGATTACTGCAGAAGCTATTGATCCGGTAGAAAAAAAACCTTTATTTCATTTTTTGCCAGGTTCGGATGTTTATTCTCTGGGTGGTATCGGGTGCAATTTCAGGTGCACCCATTGCCAGAACTGGCAAATCTCCCAGAGCAATCCTGATACTTGTATGTTGAGAGAACTTGACCCTGATGAGGCGGTCAGCAGGGCACTGGATAGTTCATGCCAGAGTATTGCATGGACATATAATGAACCGACTATCTGGCATGAATATACCCTTGATATGGGAAATATTGCAGGAGAATATGGTCTTGGAACAATCTATGTGACAAACGGTTACATGACAGAGGAGGCACTTTTAGAGTTGTCCCCCATGTTAAATGCGTTCAGGGTTGATCTGAAGGCTTTTTCTGATGATTTTTATCGCAAAATATGTGGCGCCCGGTTACAGCCTGTTCTGGATTCTTCAGTTGTTGCCAGAGAACTTGGAATGCATGTTGAAACAGTTACTCTTATTATTCCCGGCCTGAATGACTCTATGGATGAAATAAAAGCCCTGATTTCCTGGGTTGTTGAAAATCTTGGTCCTGATACCCCCATGCATTTTACAAGGTTTCATCCAGATTATAAAATGACCGAACCAGAAGCAACACCTCTCAAAACACTTGAAAAAATCTATCTGATGGCTAAAGATCTTGGAATAAATTATCCATATCTCGGTAATGTCATGGCACATCCATTTGAAAATACATATTGTCCTGAGTGTAATTCCCTGTTGATTGAGAGGTCTGGTTATAACCTGAGATTCAGGGAGCTTGATGGTGACAGATGTATGAGCTGTGGGGAAAAAATACCGGTTGTAAGGGATGTCAAAGAAAAAGAAGAGAAATGAGACTCGTTTTTTAACAGATCGCATGCTTGGTACTCTGACACGCTACCTCCGGTTTCTGGGTTATGATACATTATCTGCAACAACTCTTCAGTCAGGAAATAAGTGTGAAGATACCGTACTCCTCGGGATTGCTTCTGCCAGTGGACGTATACTGTTGACCCGGGACAGAGAACTGGCAGTACGGGGAGGGAATCTGTCACGACATTTTTTATCTGACGATGTTTTGTTTCAGGTAAGACAACTTATTAAAGAGGGACTAATCAGTGATGATGTTGAAGTCAGGATGCAGAGATGCTCACTATGTAACAGTATTCTCCGACTTGCTACCAGAGAAGAAATAAAAAATACAGAATATGCTCCTCAAAACAGAATGGAACTGTCATTTTACTGGTGTCCTCAATGCAGGCGTCTCTACTGGATGGGATCACATGGAATTAACCTGACAAAAAGACTCAGGAATGGTCTTAAAAAGTAAAAAGAAGTATTTAAATTAAAGGTCTGGTTTGGTTTTCAGAGCTTCAACGACCAGTCTCACTCCTGCCTCAATATCATCCAGATCGACTACTTCAACAGGCGAGTGTATGTAGCGTGATGCAATTGAGAGTGGAATACTTGGGATGCCGTCTCTTACAAGATGGATGATGGTGGCATCAGTATTCCCCCCTGTACCTACTTCAAGCTGATATGGGATCTTTTCCCTGTCAGCAGTACTACGGAGCCAGTCTGCCATTTTCCAGTCAGCCATCAAGCCCCTTCCACTTGCACTTACAAGTATCAGGACAGGTCCTTTACCCATTTCACCAGTGGCATCTTTTTTAGTCAGACCCGGGTGGTCACCGGGAATTGTGACGTCTGTGGCAATTGCACAGTCAGGGTCAAGTGAGAATGCACTGACTTTGGCTCCCTTGAGCCCAAGTTCTTCCTGTACAGTAAAAACACCATATATTGTGTGTGGGGAATCCATCTCTTTGAGAGCTTTAATCAGGAGGGCAACACCTACACGGTTGTCAAGGGCTTTTCCGGTGATCCGGCTATTTGAAAGTTCGGTATATTCCCTGTCAATTGTTATGGGAGTTCCAATCTCTATCCCGAGTTCGCTTACACCACCCTCATCTGAAGCACCGACATCGATAAAAAGATCCTCAATTTTTATCTCTTTCTTTCGGTCTTCAGGTGTCATCATATGTGGTGGTTTTGCACCGATAACACCCGTAACAGGACCCTTTTTTCCATGTATTACAACACGCTGAGTGTAGAGGACCGGTGGGAACCATCCGCCTATTGTAACAAAACGGATAAACCCCTTCTCATCAATGTACTGGACCATCAGACCGATTTCATCCATGTGGGACGCAACCATGACTTTGAAATTACTGCCTCTTTTTACAGCAACAAGATTTCCCATCCTGTCTTCTATGAATTCATCGACATGTCCGTCAAGTTCTTTTCTGATTATGTCTCTTATGTTGCCTTCGTAGCTTGAAACACCGTGAGCATCAGATAATTTTTTTAGCAGTTCTTTTACCAAATTTATTCACCTCAATACTTTTTCTATTCGCAACAGGGCTTCAGTGATATCTTCACGTGAAGCTGCATAACTGAATCTGGCATAATTTAGTGCATTAATTCCAAAAGCATCTCCGGGAATTACAATCACACGTGCATCAATAATTTTTTGAATTGTTTCCTGATCCATCGGTACAAATGCATAAAATGCTCCTTCTGGTTTTGTAAAATCAAACCCAAGTCCGGTAAGACCGTTATAAATCAGTTCACGCCTTGCTGCATACTCTTTTTTCATCTCTCTGACACAGGTCTGATCACCCGTATAGGCTGCAAGAGCTGCATGCTGTGAGATTGATGTGGCACACGTCTGGCAGTACTGATGTACCTTTATACACTGTTCAATATATTCATCTGGTCCTGCAAGGAAACCAAGTCGCCAGCCGGTCATAGAATAGGTTTTGCTTGCCGCGTTGACAGTAAGTACATCATCACCATATTTTGCCGCACTGTAGTGATTTTTATCATAGACAAAGTGTTCATATACTTCATCAGAAAGGATTGTAACACCGGCATCGTTTCCGTATTCAACAATTGCCTTTATTGTCTCTTCGCTTTCCACTGCACCGGTCGGGTTGCCCGGGCTGTTTAAGATAAATAAACGTGCTCCATCCATCTGTTCTTTACAGGCCTCTATGTCAATATGGAGATTTGAATCAAGGGTGACACCTTCAGGTCTGCCACCTGCAAGTACTGCCCCTGCTTCATATGATACAAAACCCGGATCCTGATATAACACGCGATCACCCTTATCTACCAGTGCTTCCAGGGCAATATGTAAGGCTTCTCCTGCACCGGCAGTTATAATAATCTGTTCTGGCGAGTATTCCAGGTTGTTGTCATGCCTGAATTTATCTGAAATAGCCTCTCTGAGTTCAATTAACCCTGTATTGAATGTATATCCTGTCTGATTATCACGGATTGCCTGAATGGCTGCTTCTTTTATATGTTCTGGCGTGTGGAAATCCGGTTGTCCCAGCCCGAGGTTAATCGAATTTGGTTTTGCTGCTTCAAAAAATCTTCTGATGCCTGACATTTCAATGCCAAGAGCACGTTCTGAGAACCTGTTTTGTATCATTTTATACACTCCGGTAAATCTGATTATTCAATATTAGCGTGTCTGTCTTTTAAGTCACTTTCCTGTACTTTTTTTATGTCCATTAATGCTGAAATAATACAGTCAGCAAAAACCATGGCAGCTGTCTCAAATATTGTTCCGAGTGGTGCAAATGATTTGTGTTCACCTGTCATCTGTCTGACATCGAACTGTGCTGATTCATCTGAAACAGTATCACGATGACTCTCGATAACAGCAACAGAGTTGGCAATCCTGCCAATCCTCGATTTTTTATTTGAAGTAATAAGGCATAACCGGGCACCGATTTTCTTTGTGGTCTCACAAAGTTCAGCCACTGTTTTTGTTTCACCTGAACCGGAAAATGCAATGAGTGTATCGCCTGGTTTCATTGCCGGAGTGATTGTTTCGCCAACAACATATGAATGAAAACCAAGGTGCATCAGACGCATGGCAAAGGCTTTTGCAACAAGCCCTGATCTCCCTGCGCCCAGTACATAAATCCGGTTTGCGCTCAGGATTTCATTGATGAAATCTTTGACTTCATCATCCGAAAGTGAATCAGCGGTTGAATTAATTTTAGATCCCATCAGTCGCATCATTTCCTGTACAGTATTATACTCAGCCATATTGCTTTTAGATTACACTCATAACTAAATTAATTACATGGATCTTAGTTGAAGAATAGAGCCTGTCTAACCAGTGCTGATCTGGCAGGACGGGCTCCGTATGGCATATACGTTTTTGCAATACCCTTTTTTGATATCATGTCAATAATTTATAGATGGAAGTATACCTGGTTTTGATATCAAGCATTATGTTTATTGCATTCTTAATCCCGTCTTCTAAAAGGAAGTATTTTGCAATTATGGGCTGGTTTGCGATTGTCGCTTCAATTCTTATAGATCTTCCAGTTTATTTCAGTGAAAATAATTTTATATATCCAATGATGGGGCTGCTTGGAATACCGTTTTTGGCAATAACTATCTCTGAACTGTTAAAAGAGAATAAACTGGTAATTCAGCTTAGCAGGGTGGCAGCAATTGCATTTTTAATTTACTTCCCGTTTGCCTATATTGAGCCGCTTGGTAACTGGCTGATATCAGTAGTCTTTGATCAGATGCTTGTGATTTTTTCAGTAATTGGGTTCCAGTTCACGCAGGTAGACTGGAATATGGTTATGCACGATAGTTTCCGGGTTGAAATAATTCTGGCATGCACAGGAATACAGAGTATTGCCATAATGCTTGCTGTGGCATGGGCCGTACCGACCACTACCAGACAAAAGATTTTATCATTTCTTTTGATTGTGCCTGTTATTTATGTTCTTAATATTTTCAGGAACGTTTTTGTTGTAATAGCTTATACTGAACAATGGTTCCCTTATCTGCCTGAAATAGCCTCTAATGGTGAGACTGGATATGAGAGTTATTTCTGGGCGCATAATGTGCTCTGTGAACTTGGAGCGCTTGTAGCACTAATACTAATTGCATATTTGTTATTCCTCCTGATTCCACAACTGGGTGAGTTTGCTGATGGGATTCTCAGGTTATATCTGGAAAAAATCAGGGAAGGCGGTGATAAAGGTAAAAAATTCTTTGCAGGGCAGAAAGATTAGTGCATAAGGCAACAATAAGCACAGATATCCAGATAAAGCCGGTAAGCCCTCCCAATATGATTACAATCAGGGTTTCCGGCCTGCCAAAAAACCCGATTCCTTCCAGAGGATCATTTATTTTTCCGTGAGTACGCTCGTCAAAGCCAATTTCAGCATATACTACGGGTTTTATGAATGTGTTCATCATAGAACCAATTATTGCCATAGCAACAATCCCGAAATCTGCTACAGGTTGAAATTCTGCTGAAAAACTGACAAAGTGGCTGATAATCTGTATTCCTGATAAGCCAATGCCCAGCAGGACAAAACAGTCAACATATTTGTCAATAACCCAGTCAATTACTGCTCCAAAATCGCTTTCAGTTCCGTTTTTTCTGGCAACACTTCCATCAACCAGATCCAGTACTGCAGAGACAAACAGCATCAGGCTTCCGGCAACAAACATCTGTTTAAAGAAAAGAAAGGCGCAGAATAAACCGAATATTAATGAAATTAACGAGATCTGGTTCGGACTAATGCCAATCCTGACAAAAATGTCCGCCAGGGGTTCCAGATATGCAGTAAACTTTGGTCTCAGCGCCGTGATATTCATTTTTCTCCATATTTACTCTGTTCACTAAATGTTTTAAGATTCCCTAAAGCAAATTACTATAAATATTCAGGAATGATAACAATAACTTAGGAGATATATGCCTGACCATTACCATAAACCACATGTTTTAATCATGTCTGAAATTACAGTAGACGGCAAACTCACACTGAAAAAAGGAGCTTCAAGTAAAATTCTGATGAAATATATGGATCCTGAAACAGATCTCCTCCTGCATAAAACACGTGCAGAATATGATGCCATTATGGTTGGATCAAATACAATTAAAATTGATAATTCATTTCTTACTGTTCGTCATGTTGAGGGTACCAGTCCGTTAAGAGTAATACCAAACAGCCACGCAGATATTCCCCTTGATTCAAATGTGCTTAAAGGAGATGCGCCAACTCTGATTGTTGTGAGTGAAAAAGCTCCAAAAGAAAAAGTTGAGGCAATAAAAAAGACGGGCGCGGAGGTAATTGTTGCAGGAGAAGATAATATTGATCTGCCTCTGCTGCTGAATGTTCTGTTTGAAGATTATGGTGTATCCAGACTAATGGTTGAGGGAGGTCCGACACTGAATCATTTCATGTTCCAGTATCACCTTGTTGATGAGATACGTCTGATTCATCTCCCGCTTATTGTTGGTGGAGCTGATACGCCATCTCTGGTTGGAGGCATGCATATTGAATCAGAGGATGATATGTTTCGGTTGTCCCTTAAAAATCATTATTTGTGCGGGAGTAATCTTGTAACTGAGTATGATGTATTATATGCGGATTGATTTCAACCGAGAGAGATTCAGAAGTGAATGCTGGGCTTAACCGATGACGAATGCACCCGTTCTGCTTTATCTCGTGCCGGGAATAATTTCTCATGTACTTCCTGATGGGATGTGGGATATCCCGATAAACTGGTTCTACCCTGCTCTCGGACCGTTTGTGCAGGGTTATTCCCGGAACCACTTCTGTAATATGTTTTTTGTTGAGATCAGTTCATTTTCTGAGTGCTTCTTCTTTATTATCCTGTCAGTCTGTCTCTTTTCTGAGTTCACATCTAACGGTCGGTCCGGCAGTATCTCTGATTCCGGATACGACTCAGGCCACAGTCGCTGGTATTGGTTTTTTCTTTTCTGTACATCATTTTTACTGCTGATATTTGGCGGTTTTGTAATATTTTCTGTCTGTCAGGCTCAGGTACCTGTCTGGACTGTGTATCAGAATGGCAGTTCGTTCACGATACTTGGGGTTACATCTCTTGCCTGTAGTGCAGGTCTCTTTTACAGGTCTCTGGTGATGTATGGGAAAAGAGAGATATCAGGGGGATGGGGAGTGGGAAATAAGGGAGAATTGGATAGATTTGGCGAAATATAGAGGAATAAGGGCAGTTCTCCCTAATAATAAGTGTAATAAAATACAGTAAAAGAGATGGAGGCACAGTTATTATATTCTATGAGTATCAATATAGCCCACTTGAGGTATAAGATATGGCAGGCGATGAAATGTTAAAAACTGCCCTTGATGAACTTGACAATCTCATCTCGGCGAATACAATTATGGGTGACGCGATCGATGCAGGGGATAAAACCATTATCCCTGTTGCCAGTTTCGGCTTTGGTTTCGGTGCCGGTGAGGGTGGAGATAAGGATAATGTGGGCGGCGCCGGGACAGGTGCCGGCGGGGGTGTGAGCCCTGTTGCAATTATTGTCATCCACAAGGACGTAAGAGGTCCGGAAGGCGTGCAGGTACTCTCGCTTAAGAAAGCAAGTGGCATATCTGAGGTTATCACTACTGTTGGTGACAGGGTTCTCCCGCAGATAATTGGTGCCGTGAAATCCTATGGCAGTGAAAAGAAGGGAGAATCAGAAAAAAAGGCAGAGGATACCGGAGCTGAAATTCCGATAACTGAAGAGTAGATATACAATATATCTCCAAATATTATAATGTTAATCCTCATCGTACTGGTCTGCATTCTGCTTGTAATAGTCTCGGCTGTCTCATTTGTACCTGTAAGGTTTACAGGCAGTGTTCTGATACAGGGCATTACAAAAACAGAGGCAGAGGCAGATATACACTGGGGTATCATCTCTTTTCACCATACCGGCGAAGAAGGAGAGATCCGTCTTATTAATCGCCGTATTTTTACAGTTAAACCCGGAGCAGGGGATGGTGAGGACGTAAAAGAAACAGTTGGTGAAAAAGAGGAAGAATCTCCTCAGGCAAAAGCAGATCTGGAACAGGAGAGCCAAAAACTGACTGTAAAGAAAGGAAAACAAATTCTTCAGATCTGGCCGGTCATATGGTCAGAGCTAAAAGTAGTCCTCCGAACCATCACATTTGACAGATTCACATGCAGACTCCGTTTAGGCTTTGATGACGCTGCTCTCACAGGTGAGGCATACGGTTATTTTCAGGCATTAAAAGGTATCTTAACCCCCAAACGGAGGGTGCAGATGTATATGGAACCCGTCTTTCACGACGAAGCATTCAGACTCCGGGCTGCTTTGGTATTTTCCATCCGGTACCCGGTTCTCCTTCTTCCGCCTGTAATCAGGCTTGTTATGAACAGGGAAATCCGGGCCCTGATAAAGGAAGGGACGGGGGGATAAATATATGAAGTCTGAAAAGAGTGTAATTACCGGAAAATCTGTCAGAGTGGAGGGACGTACTATAACACCTGTGGTTGAGATGTCTCTTCTGCTCCATGACACAGGTGGAGTAATATCCGCAAAGCCGGTGGGCATCCGTGTGACAGAAGACGGGACTGAATATTATATATCGGTTGATTGACAGGATTTACGCAGAATAAGAGCAATGCCCGAAAAAAGAGAATAATGCCTTTCTCCTGAGGCTGTTGCACGAATGAATTTTCGTGGCTCATATAAGTAATTACTTATATCCCTATAGTATTCAAACGCAGAATCTGAATTGTTTAGGAGTCCAATTGCCCTCATTGTCTACAGCAAACGGTTCATGCAATAGCCTCTCCTGAATGGATATGCGGCATATACTTCCCAGGGGGGTGGTATGCATCGAGACTTCCGGGTGCATATGCTCGCCCATCCTCGCCTGTGCCTCGTTGCATAGGGTGCGGTAACAGAGCGCCGCCCCTTCCGCACTGCAGGCAACGATCCTGATATGTTTTGCCATAGGGCCGGTATATACCCCGTGGCGGGCATGAATGTTACGCTGGTGCATCCTGCCCGTTATCCAGGACACCTGTGTCCGGGATGATATACACAGGATGATGCAGAGGATTCTGCAATTGCTGATATGAAACCGGACCCGAAAGGGACAACACGGCAAAAAGGATGAGATAGGATGGAATGGGGGAAGGAACACAGACAACGGGTCTGCACCCCTCAAAGAGTGAGGTACCCGGAGATCAGGCAGTACCAAGCCACTCAGCGACCATATCAGGGTGAGCGTCCACCCAGACCGCTGCCGCCTCTTCTTCTGACATGCCTCCCTCTATGTTGAGCATGATGGACTCCATATCGGATGCAGTCCAGTGGAAGCGTTTGAGGATGGCATAGGCGCCCGGCATCTCATCGGCAAAGCCGATGCGGGTAAAGGTAGAGATCTCTTCCACACCACCATAGATATTCTGTGGGTCATCGAGGTACTTCAGGTCCCAGCGCACGAACTTCCAGTGCGGCGACCACCCGATAACAACGACCCATTCATCGTCATCGATGGCACCCTTGAGGATCGCAATCATGCTGGTTTCACTGGCAGTGACGAGTTCATAGTCCAGACCATAGCTGTCGATTGCAGTCTCGGTGCTCCCCATGATCCCGGCACCCGGTTCAATACCGATGATTTTGCCGTCAAACCGGTCCTTCACATCGTTGAGCTCGTCGATTGAGTCAATCTCAACATACGAGGGGACAACAAGACCACAGCGGGTGCCTTCCATATTCACCCGCACAAAGTCCATCTGGTCTTCATAACTTTCGAGATAATTCCTGTGGCAGGTGGGCAGCCAAGCGCCGACAAAGGCGTCCGCGGACCCGTCTGCAACCGCGAGGAATGCGAGACCGACATCAACGGTCTTAATCTGCAGGTCATATCCTGCCTCTTCAAAGACGAGTTTCAGGACATTCGCACTGGAACGTTCAGTATCATACGGAGTGCTTGCAAGCACCACGGTTTTATCTGCTGACACCGCCCCATCCTGCGGGGCTGAAGTCTCATTGGTGCATCCCGCAACGAGGAGTGTTGCAGCAATTAAAAATCCCATTATGAGAAATTCTTTCATTCCTTTTCGTATCATAAGTACACAACCATCCAAAATGTCCGGCGTCCCTGCTGAGAGACAGGCTGGGTTCATTTTAACACACCATGTTTATCCTAATCATATATTAGATTTTAGATAATAAATATTGGAGATTCTTTTGCCAATCGGAGCACAAATAAGAGAATTTCAAGTGAGCAGCTTACGCCAATACCGGATTCGTGTACATACACCCACCCAATTATATCTTATGCGCCCCTCTATCGTTAAATCCGCAATATATTGTAGCTAAATGGATAGAATGACATAAGACAGGAAATGCTACTCGCAATACCAAATTAAACGACATTCAGAGAACATATCACAAAAATACGCCCTATTTTGCAAATAATGGATAGCAATTCGCACACAGACTCCCGCCCACCCGACTCCTGCACCGGTGGGAGGTGCACCCGCATATCCACACGGGAAAACGGAACCGGTGTTTCCGGTTACAGAACCTCTACCAGAGGTGTCTCACAGTTCGGGCACCGCATGCTCCAGCAGGGCACCGCAGGACTCCGCTTTGCACGATACCCGCAGCGGGGACAGACGCACTCCCTCCGTGGGCTGTCATGGGTGTGCCATGGCCGCTGGTCAGGTATATCAGACATCACATCTCACCTCGATAATTCCCTTCACCCTCTCTCTCTCTCTCTCTCAAAGATGATAGATCTCTGCACCACACAACCAAATTCCTTTTGATGCCCCCGGCGTTGGCCCTCCACCACGAAATCATCCGGGGAGAGAGCAACATCACCTGTCTGCCGGTGTGCCTCCTGTCCGCACCCACAGATACCCCGTCAGCACGATGAGCCCGCATCCCACCAGCACCGGAATGACCAGGAACTCCTGCAGCAGATACCCGCTCCGGAACGGGAGGATGAGAACCATGCTCCCGGCAACCGTCATCGGAACCGGTTCACCGTTCTCAAACCGGTCCCGGACAGCCAGAAAGAAGAGCGTCCCATAGATCGTCCCGGTGACGGCCCGGCCCGGGAAATTGACCGCCGGGATGCCATAGTACAGGCCCGGATACTCCCCGTGCCAGAACCCGGCACGTACCGCTGCAGGGTCGATGACGAGGTCGACTACGACCACGAAGAGAGCGGTCGCGGGGATAAACAGCCGCCATTCGGTTCCCGCAAGCCGGCCTGCAAGCGTCACCGCCCCCAGAAAGATCTGGAGATAGGCAAAGGAGACCGTCCTGGGAACCAGCCCGAAGAGCGGTTCCCCGAGCGTGCCTGCATAGGAGAATGACCCGTACGGAAAACCGATTGCAACCGCCATACCCTCCACCAGCAGAGGCAGGACGCTGAAGACCACGAGAACACCCATCGCCCTTCGCGCCCCCAGCTATTGCCACAATGCCACGTAGGACGGAAGGGCCAGAATAACCACAAATACCGCCGAAACGACAGGCACCGCACCTCCACCATCAAACCGCACAAAGACGAGACCCACCACAAAGAAGGCAATGGCGGCGGCTGTTAGCACACGGGGGGATTTCATCAGGGAACCACCACCGGCCAGGTAAACGCGAGGAGAAAGAGAGCGTGTACTCCAGCCAGAAAAAGGCAAGCCAGCTCTCCATCACCAGGGCATATCCCACTACATAGGTGCCCCCGGTATAGATCCAGAAACGCATCCGTGATACAGAAACGGCGAGAGATGCAAGAGTTCTGAGAGACGTCACTCAGAGTCACCCGCAAAGACGGCGGGCGGGAGGTGCATCCCCACAGTGGTAGCACACACCTGCGCCACAATCCGGCCGGCCGAAGGTTTCACCTTGGGTGCATAGACGACAAAGGGGTCACGACGGATCTCGTCTGCGGTCCACCGGTACATGTCAGAGGCGGTCCGGACAGGAATGCGTAACCGGGGGAGGGATATAATGAAACCCTGCATCCGCCTGCTTTTGCCAGGCAAGACAGCGCTCAATCTGGAACGTAAGGAACCGTGAGAACGCCTCCGGCCGGGCCCGGGTTTCCGCGGTGTCCCACGCATCCATGTTCGTTAGGAGGAATGGAAGACGGAAGTGAGGGAGGAGGCATGCACGGCATTCCTCCGGGCGGGTCGGCCGGCAGATCCAAAATACCCGGGCACAGCACCCACAGTCCCAAACAATCTCCTGCGTTTATGTATTCCATATTACTCATATGGTTCGAACCCAAACACTGCTATAGCCATGATCACCGTGTACTGCGCATCCTGCGGCGCAAAACTCTTCCGCTACCAGAAGATTGGAAAAGGCCGTCTGCTCCACTGCTGGAAGACCCGCATCTCATCCGATCATACGACACGGGAGGGAGACGATGTCTTCTGCCCGAAGTGCGGACTGCATATCGGGGTGGTGGAGACGCAGTGGATCAATATGCACGGAGGGTCATTTACGGTGAAGGGGTCGGCGCTGAAGAAGTGAGGGGATATAGAGTACCAAACGGTATGATGAACAGTTACAAATTATCTTCATCTGCCGGTGATACTCAGAACATCCGGAATTGCATGCACACTCTCTTCAGGAACCGGGATTTCACTCTGCAAAATGTTCCATACAATTACCCGGTCCACCTCAAAATATGCATGAATTAATTTATCCCGTGTGCCTGCAATCAACCTCTGGGGCACATCCGGATACTGTTCTTTCAGGGTATTGGAGAGATTTTTTGTCGCCTCCCCAATAATCTCAATAAATCGGATAACGGCTCGTTGCATCACAGGGTCGGCACATAACCTATCATAGGTCAGGTCACCACAGATTCTCAAAATAAATTCAGATTCTTCGAGAATATGACGAAGAAACAGTTCATCACGCTTCACCCCAGATGACCTCCCGCTTAACAGTCGGACGGATATACCCGCTCAGTCCGTGCTCTGTGACCAGGTCCACACGCCGTCCGAAGAGATCCTCCAGATAGTATGCGAGCTCCATGAAATTGCGGAAGGTTGCCTGCCCCGGCACAAAGCAGACGAGTACATCCACATCGCTCTCCGGCCGTTCCTCACTGCGTGCAGCAGAGCCGAATATGCCGATCTTTGCAACGCCAAACCGCTCCTGCAGGTGCGGAAGCACACGTTCAGGCACGCCCACAAATCGGTTTTCATTCCCCTGAGCGGGTTCACCAGTCATATCTCACCCTCCTGATGGTATGTGGGAGCGACTGGCAGATGAACATTGCCCTGAAGAGACAGCCAATGCCCCCGAAAGATTATGGCACCGGGTGATCATTCAATCGCCTGACTCAGATCAATCACCCGGACATCCCCGCAGCACCTCTCAAGCATCTCAACCGTATCCGGGTGACAGGTGAAGTAGAGCACCTGGTTTGTCTCTGCAAGGCGGGTAATCGCCCGGCAACTGTTCTCCTTTCGCACCGGGTCGAAGTTGACGAGGATGTCATCGAAGACCACCGGGAGGGAGACGTCATGCTTTCCGAACTCGGTGATATACCCGAACCGCAATGCGAGATAGAGCTGTTCTGCGGTCCCCCGGCTCAGCTGGGAGACGGTCTTTCTTCCGCCGGTGGCCCCTTCAACGAGCACACCCGGCTCATCCAGCGGTTTGATGACCCGCCGGTAGCGCCCGTCTGATATATCGGAGAAGATCTCTGTCGCCTCCCGGATGACCGCGGGCTGGCGTTCCTTTTCATAGCGTTCAACCGCCTTGTCGAGGATGTGGGTGGCAATCACCCGTTTTGCCCACTCGCGGGAGAAGTCGTTTGCATCTTCACAGAGCGCACAGTGCCGGGTTTCGAGTGCTGCTAATTCATCCTCTGTCTCCAGCTGTGCGATGGACTCACGGATCTGCCCGAGAGAGGTGTTTTGTTCATCAATGTTCTCTTCAGTCTCCCGGAGTCTTTCTTCCAGTTCTGTGATGGTCCCCGCCACCTCCGGATAATCCAGTGTTTCGAGTTCTGCCGTAAACGCATCAAA
>JAYEIC010000029.1:0-16210 GCA_034659935.1 Methanobacteriota archaeon
TTCTGGACACTACCCGATGGAAAATTCCTTTATGTAAATGAGGCAGCCTGCACAGAACTGGGTTATTCGCGTAAAGATTTGCTCAGTATGAATTTTACAGATATTGACCCGGATTACCTGCCTGAAAAAAGAGATGATTACTGGGACCATCTAAAAAAAGTAAACTCTTTCACATTTGAATCTGTCCACCGCAAAAATGACGGCACTGAAATTCCTGTTGAAGTATCAGCAAATTATCTGAATTATAAAGGAAGTGAATACGAAATTACTTCCTCCCGAAATATAACCGAACGGAAAAATGCTGAAAAAGAACTTAAAGAGAGCGAACTCTACCAAAAGACGATTCTGGAAGCCATTCAGACAGGTGTCATAATAATTTCTGCAGACACACACACTATTGCAGATATCAATGATGTGGCCTTAGGGATGCTTGAAGCAGCGCGTGATGATGTTATTGGAGATGTCTGCCATAGATGGATATGTCCTGCAGAGATTGGCAGGTGTCCGGTAACTGACCTCGGAGAAGAGATGGACAACTCCGAAAGAGTGCTGATTAATTCAAAAGGCAAAGAGATCCCTATAATTAAGACTGTCACACCAGTCACCCTGCACGGCAAAATACACTTATTAGAGACATTTGTTGATATTTCTGAACGAAAACGTGCTGAAGCAGCGTTAAAAGAAGCCAATACTAAATTAAACCTTCTTTCAAGTGTAACACGCCATGATATCATCAACCAGGTAACAGGCGCATCCGGAGTGCTTCAGTTAATTGAAAAAAACACGCAGGATAATGAAAAAATTCAGAAGTATATCCTTATGGGGAGGGATATACTGAAGAATATTGAAGAACAGATAACTTTCACACGTGATTACCAGAATATGGGTGTAAAGAAACCTGAGTGGCAAAGGGTGGACCTGTTAGTTTCAAAATTATCAACTGAGACGCATTACTCAGGAATTGAATTTCAGGTTAATACAGGTAATGTTGAGTTATTTGCCGATTCTCTTCTGGAAAAAGTATTTACAAACCTCTTTGATAATACAGTAAGACACGGGAAGTCCGCAGATAAAATTACGATATCATTTCACGAGGATGATGAAACAGGCATCCTGATTGTCAAAGATAATGGTGCCGGCATCCCGGATAACATGAAAAATGCAATTTTTGAAAGTGGTATTGGAGATAATACAGGATATGGTCTTTTCCTGGCAAAGGAGATCCTGGGAATTACCGGAATTTCAATCAGGGAAAATGGTGTAGAAGGAGAAGGAGCCAGATTTGAAATAACCATCCCGTCTGTGAGTTACCGCATTAGTAAGAATTCCTGATCATGGAGATCCGGGTTTTAAACTTTTTTAAAGGTGCCTGACACAACGTGAGTCATGCACGTTTTTTTAAATTAAACGTCGGCCACTAATGTTAAGACTGGTTTACATACAATCGCACAACGTCACCAATAACAATAACTGCAGGTGGTTTAACTCCCGCCTCTTTTGCCTTAATGGCAATGTCAGAGAGTGTGCCAACGGTCACTCTCTGGTCGGGCCTAAGACCCTTCTCAATAATTGCAACGGGTTTGTTCTCATCCATCCCGTTCTCAGTTAAGGATACGGTGATATTTGGCAGATTTTTAACACCCATGAGAATAACAAGAGTGCCCGGGGATCTGGCAAGCCATTCCCAGTCAATAGCTGATTTCAGTTTATCCGGGTCTTCATGGCCGGTAAGCATTGTAACCTGTGATGCATAACTCCGATGCGTCACCGGAATTCCGACACACTCAGGAACAGCAATCGCACTTGTTATTCCGGGAACAACTTCCACAGGTATACCAGACTCCCTCAAAGTTTCCATCTCTTCGCCACCGCGTCCAAACAGGAACGGATCACCACCTTTCAGCCTGACAACAACCCTGCCTGCTCTGGCATACTCAACCATCAGTTTCTCGGTTTCACCCTGTTCCCTTATATGGTGGCCACCGAATTTTCCTACATCAATAAGTTCTGCACTCTCAGGCAGGGAATTTATTATGTCCTCACCTGGCAATTGATCATACAATATCACATCAGCACCGTCAATTACCTCACGTGCCCGAAATGTCATAAGTCCAGGGCCGCCGGGCCCCGAACCAACAAGATATACTATTCCGTTCATTTCTCAAAGCTCCAGTTCTGCCTTTGCTTCTTTGATGATACTATACCCCATTCCACTGAGTTTCTGGCCAATAAAACGGGCATCATCAATATCCTCACCATTATCCTCAATCCTCTCCCAATGGGTGCCGTTAAGTGAGACAACCTCGGCGATCAAAAAACCATTCTCACAGAATACTCCCAGAGGGGTAAAGCATCCCCCGCCAATCTCCTCCATTACTGCACGTTCAATCTCCACATCTTTTCTTGTCTGTTCATGATTGAGGAGACCAAGAGTTTCTGCCAGTGCAGGGTCGTCTCTGCATGTAACGGCAATCGCACCCTGATTCGGAGACGGAACGTACCACTGTGGTAGAAGACGTGTACCGGGCAGATCCAGTCCCAGGCGTTCAATCCCCGCCTCAGCAAGGACTATTGCATCATAGTCTCCATCCTTTAGTTTTCTCAGGCGGGTATCCACATTTCCGCGGAGTTCCTTTATCTCCACATCCATTTTACTCCTGAGTAACTGAGCACGTCGTCTGGTGCTGGATGTCCCGATGACTTTCACATCTTTGAGATCACAGTAGTGAACAAGGAAGTCTGCAGGCGAATCCCGCTTAAGGACTGCACATGTTACAACCCCTTTTGGCCGAAAGGCAGGGATGTCCTTCATGCTGTGAACTGCGGCATCTATTTCACCATTCTGGATTGCATCATCAAGGGCTCTTACAAAAATCCCCTCTCCACCGACAGCATGCATGGGAACTGTAGTCTTTGCATCACCAATGGTTTTTATTTCAATAATTTCTGTTTCAATGCCCGCATTGTTTAACAGACTGCAGACACGGATTGTCTGGACCATTGCAAGTCTTGAACTGCGTGTCCCGATCCTCACAGACATGTCAGGTATGCCTCAGTTATTGTCTCTACATCATCTTTGGTGTGGGCAACTGACAGGAAATTTGTCTCAAACTGTGATGGCGGAATAAATATGCCGGTTTTGAGCATCTTCTGCCAGAACGCTCCAAATTTCTCAGTGTCACTCTCTTTAGCCTGGATGTAATTTGCAGGGGGCTCTTCTCTGAAGAACAGTTTAAACATGGAACCTTTTCTGACAAAAGAAGCCTGCATATTCTCAGGAAGGGATTGCCCAATTGCACGTGTATTCTCATCCAGCTGGCGGTATATGCCACTGTTCTCATGCAGCCACCTCAGTGTGGCAATGCCTGAACTCATACTGGCAGGGTTTCCTGAAAAAGTGCCTGCCTGATATACGGGGCCTGCCGGTGCCACAAGCTCCATAATCTCACGCCGACCACCAAATGCACCGATTGGCAGACCGCCACCGATGATCTTTCCGAGAGTAGTCAGGTCTGGTTTCACGCCATAGTCTACCTGTGCACCGCCTATTCCAACCCGGTAACCGCAGATAACTTCATCAAATATCAGAAGAACATCATGCTCTTCTGTGATCTTTCTGACTTCCTGCAGATAATTTTTCTCAGGCAGGATCAGACCGACATTCCCCATTATGGGTTCGAGAATAAACGTGGCCACATTGTCATTCTGATCAAGGAGTGTATTTAACGCTTCAGTGTTGTTATACGGAACCTGACATGTGTGAGAGACAATATCCGCTATCACACCTGCCGAATCAGGGACTCCCATGGTCGTTGCCCCGGATCCGGCTTTAATCAGGACTCCGTCATGCGCACCGTGGAAACCACCCTCAATTTTTACGATATCATTTTTACCGGTATACCCGCGGGCAAGGCGTATCGCCGCCATTGTTGCTTCAGAACCACTGGAAACAAAACGGACCATCTCCATACCGGGATGATCACCTGTGATAATTTCTGCCAGTTCTATCTCCTGTTCTGCCGGAGTCCCATATAACCAGCCGGAATCAAGCTGTCTTTTTATCGCTTCCTTTACTGCCGGATGGGCATGCCCGAGGATTAACGGGCCGTATCCCATACAGCAGTCGATATACTCTTCATCTTCAACCGTAACAAGCTGTGAACCGGAAGCAGATCTGGTATAGAACGGATATGGTTTTATTGCCCTGACCGGACTGCTCACTCCGCCTGGCATCACCTTTTTTGCACGTGTAAATAATTCACTGTTCTTCATTTAACCACCTTGCAGCATCTATTGCATAATATGTTATAATCAGGTCAGCACCTGCTCTTTTTATACAGGTCAGTGTTTCCATTACTACAGCTTTTTCATCCAGCCAGCCATTTTGCACGGCAGCTTTTATCATCGAATATTCACCACTCACCTGGTATGCAGCAACAGGCAGGCCAAGTGCTGCAACAGCAGAGAGGATATCAAGGTAAATTCCTGCGGGTTTGACCATCACAATATCTGCCCCTTCCCTGATGTCAAGTTTTGATTCAAGGACTGCTTCACGACCGTTTGCAGGAGACATCTGGTAAGTTGTCCGGTCACCGAATGAGAAACCGGAATCCGCAGCATCACGGAAAGGACCGTAAAGAGCGCTTGAAAATTTCGTGGAATAGGACATTACCGGAATGTTCTCATATCCATGATCATCGAGCGCTTTGCGGATGGTCGCAACCATACCGTCAAGCATACATGACGGAGCTACCATATCCACACCACTCTCTGCGTGACTTACGGCAATTTTTGCCATGAGTTTGAGGGAAGGGTCGTTTAAGAGGTCAGTTCCATCACAGGTATCACCAATTATCCCGCAGTGCCCGTGGTCTGTATATTCGCACGCACAGACATCTGTGATTACAACAATTCCAGGCACATTCTCCTTTATTGCCCTGACAGTCTTCTGGATAACACCATCTCTCTCATATGCAGATGTTCCTGATTCATCCTTTTTCACAGGAATTCCAAACAGGAGAACTGCACGCAGTCCGGCATTGCAGATATCCTCACATACCTCTGCTGCCATTGATATGGGATACCTGAACTGTCCCGGCATTGAACTGATTTCTATCGGTTCTGTAATCGTTTCATCAAAAAACAACGGCACGATGAGATCATCTCTGGAGAGAACTGTCTCCTGAAACAGCGGCTGCATCTGCCGTTTTCTGAGTCTTCTTAATCTTCTTTCCGGAAACATATTTTTTCACCTTCTGTAATCGCTTTTACCAGTAGCTCTGCATTCTTAATCTCACCGCATTCTGTACTGGACCTTACAGAGTAAGTTACATCCACAAGCAGCTTTTTGACAAGCACCTGTGTGAAGTCATCAATTATTTCAGAAATCTCCGCCTCACTACCTTTCAGGCGGGATAGTGCCCTGTCACGCTCCCTTATGCGTATGGCCTCTGCCCATGTGTACATGTGTGCAAGCATGTCACTGGCTGAATTACGGTTGATTAAAGAAATAAACTGTTCAAGTTCACAATCAAGGTATGAACCCGCAAGTTCGGCTTCATTTTTTCGGTTTTTTAAGTTCTTTTCACTTACACTGCGGAGGTCGTCAATTGTAAAGATATGCAGCCCTTCAATTTCACATACACAGTCTTCCACATCTCTTGGATGGGCAATATCAATGATTATCAACGGGTTCTCTCCTGTGTCTAAGGGCCACTGTCTGCCTTTCAGTGTTTCACACAGAGGATCACAGTGGATGACTGAGTGGGGTGCTCCGGTGCATGTGATTACAACATCAGAGAGAGAGATATAATGATACAGGGAGTCGAAACTTACCGCTTTTCCGCCAATTTCATCAGCAAGTGACACAGCACGTTCATATGTACGGTTTGCCACATAAATCGCAGTCAGGTCTTTTGCCGCAAGTGCCTGTGTCACAAGTGTTCCCATCTCACCACTTCCGACAACAAGGATGTGTTTACCCTTAAGTGACCCTAAAAGCTCCTCCGCAAGCTGCACGGCAGCTGAACCTATTGAAACAGCGCCATTGTTGATATTGGTACGTTTCCGAACTTCAATACCGACGTGCACGGCTTTTTTTATGCACAGGTCAATAAGCGGGCTGCAGGTCCCTGCTTTCTGAGATATTGAGAGTGCTTTTTTCAGTTGCCCGAGAATCTGATCCTCACCGACAACCATTGAGTCCATTCCGGCAGCAAGTCTGAGCAGGTGCTGCAGGACATTTTGCCCCTCCATAATCCAGAAACCACCTCTGCCCTGCTCTAAAAGGAATTCCTCAAGTGATGTTGCGCGACCTAAAACAAGAATTTCAATTCTGTTGCATGTCTGGAGAAGAAGCACTCCCTTAAACCTCTCCCGCGCTTTTTCAAGCAGGGCTGTTTCATCAGGAAAACGGAATGATTCAAGCGCACTTATATCAGAATTGTGATGATTCACCCCGGCACACGATATAGGGACAAACAGTTTGTTATTCATCAGAGATACTTCTCCTCAGCCTTCATTATCGCCAGCTCCAGATCTTCGTCAAGTATTTCCCATATTTCACTGTCATTGAGTATGTCCCTGAGAATTAATACGCGTTTTTTCTGGTCCGGTTCGGTCTTTTTTAGTACTGACCTGAGTTCTTCCTGCAGCACAATCATATCGTCAAGGCCTGCACATTCTTTTTCCAGAACCATGCGGATATATCGCGAAACTGCCGGACTGTTTCCCATTGTGCTGATTCCAATGAGATAATGTTCCCCACCGATCACAGACGGCACAATTATATCTCCCGGTTTTCCATCAGCATTGTTGAAGTGAATGCCCAAATCCCTGCAAATTTTTCCAATTCTGTTATTCTGCTTTTTATCTGAAGTGGCGCCAACAACGATGAATGCACCCTCTATCAGCCGGGAGAGTTCCTCGTCCGGACCCAGAGAGACATCCATATTGAGTAGATTTACACTGAGTGTGTTGAGTGCATCAAATTCTGGCACAAATGACGTGCTTATGACAAGTACTTTGGCCTCATGACTGAAGAATGCCGCTTTTCTTGCACCGACTTCCCCACCTCCGAATATTACAACTCTTTTGTCAGACAGATCAAGCATGAGAGGGATCATTGATTTATGATTGGCGCTACCAAAAAATAAGATTTCGTTATATGTCCCGGGACTTTTTCGTTACTGATCATAATAATATGTGAGGAAATCGTGTGAAGTAATAATCCAGTCCCCCTGAAATGAAAAGAGAACTCACCTGAGAAATGATACAACAGTATACTGAATCATACTGAATCATACTGAATCACTGAATACTGATTATAGTAAGATCATGAAAGAATAGTCCGCGAAATTATTGTATCGCCGGAGTGCGCTGTTGGTTCACTGCCCGGCATGTTCTCTATACTCCGCTCCTATCCTATCCTATCCCGGGTGAAGGTAACTGTCGCGCCAGACATGGCCGGTATCCTGCGCATTAACCAAAGATTCACAGATCAAAAAACTCAAATAAATGAGATTTAATGGACGGAATCAGCTTTTTTTTAGTTGTATTGATCAATTCATTGATCAATTCTGACAAACAAATTCATTTTCCACACCTGTTAAAAAATCACACTATCATTTAGAAACGATCTGATCTCTATAATCTCAATTAGATACCCTTATATCATTTTGCAGCTTATGTTGTAGAGCACTAAGACAGCAGAGATGCGCCGATAGTGTAGTGGTTATCACTAGGCGTTGCCAACGCCTAAACCCGAGTTCGAGTCTCGGTCGGCGCACTACATTTTTTCTGAGATTATACTTGAGTATATAATATTTAATTCTAAAAACGTCTGTTTTCTTTTATGAGTTGTCCTGAACAGATTCCTGTTCAGTGCCATCTCTCCGACCATTGAGAAGTTGAATCGTTGTATCAAGACCTAAGAGCCTGATGTCAGGATATTCTGGTGGTTATTATTTTATCAGGTTTTGATACTTCGGGGACAGTGTTGAGAAAGTTAGTAAAAAGGCAGGCGTCACCAAAAGTGTCAGTACATCTGGCAGAAGCGATGGAATGAAATTAGATATGAGGGTTTAATTCCCCGATGTGCTGGAGGAAGACCTTCAAAAATGTCTCCAGAACAGATGAACCATTTGACTGAGTTGCTTCAGCAACAGTTCCCTTTTTAAAATACACTTCAGCCACCCGGAGATCTCTGCACCCTGTTTCTCCAGTCACAGAAGCCCGATGAAGTTCTCAAGAATTCTTAGTCCGACATCCCCGCTTTTCTCAGGATGGAACTGAACGCCGTAGGCGTTTTTGTTCTGTATTGATGAAGCAAAACTGTTGATATAATCCGTTGAAGTCAGGATATATTCCGGAGTTGTGTCCGCGTAGTATGAATGGACAAAATAAACATACGTATCCTGTGGAATTCCAGCGAAGAGTGGGTTTTTGTTATGGTTGCTGTCGCCATTGCCATTGCCTCCGCAACCGGTACCAGCACTGGCACTATCACCACCGCTGCCTCCACTTTCAATGTGAATAGTATTCCAGCCCATATGAGGTACTTTGTAACCAGATGAATGTGGGAATTTTTTTACTGTGCCGGGTACCAGACCCAGACCTGCGTGAACCCCATTCTCTTCACTGACTTCCATTAACATCTGCATGCCAAGACATATACCCAGAACAGGTGAGTCTGAGACATACTCTAAGAGTGTCCTCTTCATCTCACCCAGCTGTTCCATACCTTCAGAAAAGGCGCCTACTCCCGGAAGTACGATGCCATCTGCGGATGTAATAACGTCAAGATCTGATGTCACGATTGTTCTGGCACCTGCCCGTTCAAGCCCCCGCATTACACTGCGAAGGTTTCCCAGACCATAATCAAGTATAGCTACTGTTGTCATCTGCGTCTAAACCTCTTTTTCTCCACAGGGCATTTTTAATCCACTTTTCAGGGAGATTGTTCTGATTTCTCCACCATTCAAGTTTTTCGGTCCATTCCGCCCACAATTCAGGGTATTCCTCTTTAATCAGTTCAAAGGTTGCAATATCGCTTGACGGACACATATAACAGCCAATTCTGTCAATTCTCCTCTCATAAAGAACATTATATGGCGCTTTTTCCTGGAACAGATAGATAAAAACATGGAGTGCAGTCCAGTGCTGAATAGGTGCTGCCGAAAGCTGAACTCTGACCTGATTGTTCTTCCATATACGCGGGCTTTTCATCCGGGCCAGAGATTCATATTTTCTCTGCCCTATAAATGAGAGGCACTCTCCCCATTTTTCTGTTATCAGTTCTTTCACAGGGTTAAGTTTACATACCTTACAGCACCACCTGAGGTCTACGGCAGGAGGGCCTTCTGTTTCAAATGTTTCCCGGAAATTATCTCCGTTTCCTGTTTTAATAATTTCAAGGCCGTAATGTTTGACAACCGTATCAACATTTTCGTATGTTTCTGCAAATTCAAGGCCGGTATCTGCGAATAACAGAGGAACCTTCCCTAATGCCCTGAGAACAACAAGAAGAGTTGCAAGGCTGTCTTTCCCGCCGGAATAAGATACATTCATCGGTAATTTCAGGTTGTCTTTTGCAACATTTTTTACAAAATTAATTGCTTCAGCTTCGACATTTCTGAGAACATCCCTGTTTGATACGACTGCTTCATCCCATGTTGCAGGGCCTGGGAAACATTCGGATTTTTTGACCTTCCTGGTCCTGACAATTGAACCACGTTCCATAGTCCTGGCGGTTTTTGCATCGATTTTTGCTCTGCCAACACCGATACATTCACCACATTTATCCACGATGAACACTTCGTCTCCCGCCACAACAGAATCCTCTATTGATATAAGACCGGGTGCAAGCACACTCGAACCGCTCCGGATGGATTCAATAGCACCGCTATCAACGACAACAAATTTCTTATCAGGCTTTGCAAATTTTGTCGCATGTACCCGGGGCAATACTTCCCATCTTCTCTCTTCAGGGAGATACCGGATTGAGCATACAACTGCACCCCCCATTACCACCTCTTCCATCCGGTCTTTATCCGGAATTTTGTTGAGAATTACTATATGCCCTTCCGGGATGAGTGAAGTATTAAAATGTTTGCAATATACATGATTGATATGTTTGATATCCATCTCAAACCCGGGTCTTGCATCTCCGGGTGGGGTGATTAAGACTTCTCTTGTGGCAGTGCCACACGAACAAACCCTGCCAAGCACAGGAGTATGACAGTTATCGCACCAGTGAAGGTGATTTTTACCAAGATATGATGGACGCATTTCAAAAGAATTTGTAAATATTGTAATAAATAATAGTCGTATCAAAGTGATTTTCAGGAGACTTTGTCAAATCGTGTCAGAATGGTTTTGACAGAGTCCGGCATATGAAACTAAAAGATTACAAACCATTTTTTTGCAGAATATTTCCCTGGTACACCTGCATATATGCGGAGTTCTGCTTAAAATCCTGGGAATTACTGAAAAAAAGCCAATCTCCGGCCTTTAAGAATTATTTGGCAGATTCAAAAGGATAAAATATTCTTATAGTTCATAATTAATCATGATAAATCTGAGGCAGGAGTCTGTACCCAAAATGGGTCTGACTGTCCGGATGTATCGGGTGGCTTATTATTTCTTACAAAATGAGAGGAGTAATACTGGTAAAATTTGGTGATTATATGATTTCATTTATTGTAACTGCAGTTTTTGCCTTTCTTGTCTACCTCCTGCTTAGTGCAGGGTCAGGTAATTTGGGTATGTGGTCACCGGCAGAACTGGGTGCAGGTGTTGTAATCAGTCTTGTTGTTGCCGCAATTTCACGGGGTTTTTTCTGTAAAAACAGAGATTACCGTATGCTTAATCCGATTAGATGGCTGGGATTAATCTTCTATGTGCTGGTTCCATTTTTCATTGAGATGGCCATAGCAAATATTGATGTTGCGTACCGGGTAATTACCGGAAAGATCCGTCCGGGCATAGTCAGACTGTCTCCGGGTATTGATACAGACCTGGGGATTCTGCTTCTTGCAAATTCAATTACTCTCACACCAGGAACTCTTACAGTTGCTGTTGATGAGAAGACCGGGGATTTTTACGTGCATATGATTAACATTGATGAAGGGGTGGAGAAGAAGGGCACATGTGCCGACAGTGATGTATTCACTCTCTTTAAATTCCCTGACTGGATCAGGAGGATTACTGAATGACAGATATCTGGATGATAACTGCTGCAGTCCTTGCGGTATTAATCGTGATTACTCTGATACGGTTGTACTATGGACCGACAGCACCTGACAGGGTTGTTGCTCTTGATGCAATTAACACACTCACTGTTGCAGCAATGATTGTGCTTGGAGTAGCTTATAACGAAATCATATTCATTGATGTGGCTATCGTTTATGCACTGCTCTCTTTTATCGGGACATTATATATCGCGAAATACATCGGAGGTGAACTGTAATGATTGCAGATACACTGATTCTTGTTTTCATTGCAATTGGCCTGTTCTTCAATACAATTGGTATTATAGGCATTCTGCGCTTCCCTGATGTATATACCAGACTCCATGCCGAGACCAAGACAACTACCTTTGGCACGATATTCCTGTGCCTTGCTGTGGTTGTGTATGCAGTCGCGCAGTATATGGGAAGTGGTGACGGCCAGTATGTAACCCTGTCAATACACACAATAATTGCGCTTATAGCTCTTTGTTTTACAAACGCAACCGGTGCGCATGCAATTGCAAGAGCCGCATACAAGAGTGGCCAGGTGCCGGAACCAGCCGTAGTTGACCGGCTTTCAGAGGTGAAGCTATGATTGAAGTTCTTATTCAGCTGTTCATTCTTGTCGGACTTATTATCGCAGCACTCCTTGTATACAGATTTCAGGATCTGATTTCGGCAGCGATTGCATTTGGTATATTCAGTTTCCTGCTTTCACTTGAATTTTTCATCCTGCAGGCGCCCGATGTGGCGATTGCAGAAGCAGGTATCGGTGCCGGTCTTACAACTGCGATATTTATCGTGGCAATAAGAGGGACGCAGCGTAATGAGGAGGCGGAATAATGAAGAAAATTCTGACAGCACTTATATTGTTTATTCTCGCAGCAGGTTTTCTTTCTTCTGCAGCAGTCCTTGATTTTGGAAATCCGGCAAACACCGGCATGGACAGTTACATGACAGATCACGGACAGGCACTGACCGGTGGGAACAACATAGTCACTGCTGTAGTCTTTGATTTCAGGGGTTTTGATACGCTTGGTGAGGCGACAGTGCTTTTCACGGCAGTGCTTGGTGTCGGCCTGATGTTTCGGAAGAGAAAGGAGGATGAAGAATATGAATATGAGTAATATTGTCCGGACCGCGGCAGATCTCCTGTTCCCGTTCATTCTGATTTATGGTTTTTATATTGTGCTCCATGGTCACCTGACTCCAGGTGGCGGATTTCAGGGAGGTGCGGTTATTGCAACAGGATTTGTCCTGCTCCTTGTGGCGCACTCCTATGAATCAATAACAAAACACCTCCCAATGAATTATTTCAAAAACAGTGAGACACTCGGTCTCCTGCTTTTCATAATAACAGCACTGATTGCATTAACACTTGGTGTGACTTTCTTTGGGAACTGGCTGGTTAACAGCGGCGGGCTCTTTGGCGATATGGTAGCATATGGTCCGAATCCCGGAAACCTCAATACTGCTGGTGTTATTCCGATTATGAATCTGGCTGTGGGTATTGAAGTGCTTGGTGCGATGAGCGTTATTCTTCTGTATATGCTTTCGGGAATAAAGGAGGATATCTAAATGTACTATAATCTGCCATTCATAGCAGCCGGTTTATTAATTATAATTGGTATTGCAGCAATGGTTCTGAAACGCAACCTGATAAAAATGATAATGGGACTTTCACTTGTGGAAGCGGGTGTAAACCTGTTCCTTGTCGCAACCGGTTATATTGACGGTGGTATCGCTCCGATTTTTACAAATGCCCCGTCAGATAAGATGGTCATGCCAACTGTGCAGGCGATGACACTTACAAATATTGTTATTGGCATTGCGACAACTGCGCTACTGCTTTCGTTCATCATGGTAATTTACAAAAAATACGGTTCAGCTGATGTAAATGATATCAGGAGGCTTAAGGAATGATTGGGGATATAATTACACAGAATGCTCCGGCTTTTCTCCTTGCAGTGCCGATGCTCGGTGCGTTTATAACGCCATTTATCGGTCGTTTCGGTGACGGTGTAAGGGATGGATGGGCAGTCCTCATGATGTTTTTGACCCTTGTTATCGCGGTAATTCTGGCTATACATGTATATACCGTTGACACAATGGTCTACACATTTGGTGCGGCCGCATCTTCGCTTGCAGTTCCTGTTGATTCCGGAGGTATTCCTATACGCATAATCTTTACAGTTGATGCGATGAGTGCGTTTATGGCACTATCTGCGTCCATTGTTGGGTTTGCTGTAATACTCTTCTCCCTCTCCGGCATTAAGAAGAATACCGGTAAGGATGGTTATTATGCACTTCTCCTTCTCCTGATGGTGGGTATACTCGGGATGGTATGCACCGGTGATCTCTTCAACTTCTTTGTGTTCTTAGAAATCAACTCCCTCGCAGGAGCGGCACTTGTTGCATACAGGGTTGACAAAGGGGTTGCTGTTGAAGCGGGTCTGAAGTACGGAGTTCTCTCAACACTTGGCGGACTTCTTGTCCTGTTTGCAATAGCACTTCTTTACGGACAGTATGACTCGTTAAACATCGCATATATCGCAAGCCAGATGCAGTTTACACTGCTCGACAAAGTAGCACTTGTCATGATGCTTGTTGCCCTTGCAATGAAAGCAGGTGCAGTGCCTATGCACTTCTGGACACCTGATGCCTACTCTATGGCACCTTCGTCCATTACCGCAATCCTTGTGGTGGCAAGCCAGGCAAGTCTGTATGGTCTCTTTCGCGTTCTGTTCACTTTGTATGGCGTTACACTGAATTACTATACAATTGGCTGGATTGTCATAATTTTAGGCGTACTGTCGATGTTTGTCGGCGTGTCAATGGCAATCCCGCAGAAGGATATCAAAAGACTGATGGCATATCACGCGGTATCGCAGACAGGGTATATGCTTCTTGGTGTAGGTGTCTGTCTTGCAGTGCTGGGTGACCCGGTTCTTATGAAATCGTTTGGTATGACGGCGATGGAAGGAGGTATCTTCCATATAATCAACCACGCGATGTACAAGGGTCTTCTCTTTCTGACGGCAGGCGCGATATTCTACCGCACAGGAACCAGAAACCTCAATAAAATGGGTGGCCTGGGACACTCAATGAAGTGGACTATGATCTTTTTCATTATCGGCGCACTGGCAATTGCAGGTATCCCGCCGTTTAACGGATTTGCCTCAAAACTGATGATTTACGAGTCGGTGTTTATGTTCTGTCCACTGCTCTCAATTATTGCGATGGTTGTCTCTATCCTGACACTTGCATCTTTTGTCAAGGTATTTCACTCTGTATTTATGGGGCCAAAACAGTCCGAATATAATGATGCAAAAGAAGTGCCTGCATCAATGATGATTGGAATGGGTATTCTGACATTGTTTGTAATTGTCTTTGGTCTCTTCCCTCAGCAGATTGTGGATATTCTGATTACCCCGGCTGCAGAGGCCCTTGTTAATCAGAGTGGGTATATTGCCTCAGTACTGGGAGGGGTCTGAAAATGGTATTTATTGAAACGCTGTCAACCGGAATGGGGTTCTGGAACCCAATAATCTGGCTGATTGCATTTATAGTGGCAATGCTGATTGTGTATGCCATATGGGCATGGGGTGAAAAGGGCTACAATAAAGGAACCCGGCAGGGCACTCCCTATCTTTCCGGAAATGCTGCCCCGTCTAATGAAGAGGTGCATATCAGGGCAGGAAATCTCTACTGGGGTTTCACAGAGGCTCTTTCCTGCTATTACTCAAGGGTAGTGCCTCTTCACACAGGTATATTAACTGACTATCTGCTCTGGTTCCTTGGAACAATGGCTTTTGTTCTTGTAATGGTGGTGGTGCTCTAATGAAATTAAGAAAGGCATTTTCCAGGTCGTTATGGCTATTTCACTTTAACGCGGGTTCAGGCAATGGTTGTGATATTGAAGTTGTCGCTGCCATAACCCCAAGATATGATCCTGAACGTTTTGGTGTAAAACTGGTTGGATCCCCAAAACACGCCGATGTGCTTGTTGTTACAGGGGCTGTTACACATAAGATGGCACCCCGTTTAAAAAGGGTGTATGAACAGATGGCAGATCCAAAAGTTGTTATGGTGGTGGGTTCATGTGGCAGTTCAGGAGGAGTATTTTATGATTCCTATAACCTTGACGGGCCTGTGGATGAAATCATACCGGTTGATGTGTATGTACCAGGATGTCCGCCAAGGCCTGAAGGCATAATTTATGGTGTAGTACAGGCGATTGCAAAACTGGAACGTCTGGAGAGTGAGCAATAATGACAGGAAATATACTTTCTCCACAGCAGATCGCTGATGCGCTCACTCAGAAATTTGGTGACGGAATCAGCAAACTGACAATAAAGGAATGGTCCGAGGGCACAAAAAAAACGAAGACATATTCTATCTGGGTGTATCTGGATCGCAGTCTTTTAAAGGATGCTATCCGTCATATTACTTCAATTGATTTCCCACACCTGAGTGTTATTTCAGGTGTTGATTGTGGAGATCATATTGACCTGCTATACCAGATGTCGATATTTTTCGGTATGAAGAACAGTGAGATAAAACTTGCATTAGTAGTTCCTGTTCCAAAGGATGACCTGACAATCCCGACAATTTCTGATATCATTCCCGGTGCCGCATATGGCGAGCGGGAGAAACAGGAGATGCTTGGGGTAGAGGTTGTAAACATTCCTGACGGGAGAAGACTGTTCCTGCCTGATGATTTCCCTGAGGGTGTGTACCCCTGGAGAAAAGATGAGACGGGGATTCGTCCTGATATGGTAAAAGAACTCTATAAGGTAGGAAGACCAACAGGTCGGCCGGTTCCGGTAGTGAAACCGAAGGAGAAGAAGAAGAAACCTGTAAAGAAGGAAACACCTGTAAAGAAGGAAACACCTGTAAAGAAGGAAACACCTGTAACAGAGATAACTCCTGGCGGAGAAAATGTCGTGCCCGAACCGATGGCTGAGGAAAAACCGGAGGTG
>JAYEIC010000029.1:16310-19257 GCA_034659935.1 Methanobacteriota archaeon
ACCTGTAAAGAAGGAAACACCTGTAAAGAAGGAAACACCTGTAAAGAAGGAAACACCTGTAACAGAGATAACTCCTGGCGGAGAAAATGTCGTGCCCGAACCGATGGCTGAGGAAAAACCGGAGGTGAAAAATGATGAGTGAGGATGGAAAAAAGAAAGCAAGTTATAATGTCCCTCTTGGTCCGGTCCACCCTGCACTTAAGGAACCCTGTCTTTTCAACTTTAAGATGAACGGAGAAGTGGTGGAGAAGGCTGACTTTGCTCCGGGTCAGGCACACCGTGGGGTTGAGTGGATGGGGATGAGGCGAAACCCTGTTCAGATTGTGCACCTCACTGACAGGATTTGCGGCATCTGTGGTGTTTCACACACACTGGCTTTTGCACGCTGTGTTGAACAGATTGCAGAAATTGAGGTGCCTGAACGTGGGCACTATGTAAGAACTATCATAGCAGAGTATGAACGTATCCAGTCTCACCTGCTCTGGGCTGGTGTTGCAGCACACGAACTCGGGTTTGATACACTGTTTCACCTCTGCTGGCGTGTCCGTGAAGAGGCTATGGATGTGATTGAGTATCTGACAGGTAATCGCGTAAATTATGCCATTATCCAGGTAGGCGGTGTCAGGCGTGACTTTACAGAAGACCAGTTCCCGCGTATTGAGAAGTCTCTGAAATATTACGAAGAGCTTGCCGGAAAGATGCTGAAACTCTTCCTCGAAGACAAGACAATCAGCTTAAGAAGCAAGGACTGTGGTGTACTTTCATATGATGATGCACTACATCTCTGTTGTGTGGGACCAACCACCCGTGCATCCGGTGTTAATATGGATGTCAGGCAGGATGCACCCTATGCCGCGTATGGTGATATTGATGTTACTGCAACTTTACCAGATGTCTATGCAGGAGTGATTAATGGGGATGTCTATGATCGCATTGTGGTTCGGTTGTTTGAGGTAGTCCAGTCTGTCGGGATTATCCGCCAGTGTCTGGACCAGATGCCTGTCGGGGAAGTTCTCTGGGAGAAAAAATACCCAAAAATCCTTGCGGCCTGTAAGAAAGCGGTTGGAGAGGCATCTGCAAGTGTCGAGGCCCCACGAGGTGAATGTTTCCACTATGTACGCATGACTGGGAAACCCGAACCCGAGGCCTGGAAAGTAAAGGCATCCACATACAGCAACCAGCTTGCATGGTTAAAGATGGTGACCGGAGAACAGCTTGCTGATCTTCCGATTATTGTGGCATCAATTGACCCGTGTATGTCCTGTACTGACCGGGTGGCTGTAGTGAAGAATGGTAAGAGGGATGTGCTGACAAAAGAGGATCTGCACCGTCTTTCTGTTGAAAAAACGAGGAGGCTGATGCAATGACACTCATGTCTGAGCTTGGAATTGCTGTGGTGGGGACTCTCTTCATGGCCGCCTTTGGTGTAATTCTTGGGCTGATCCTTTTTGGTATTGACAGAATTATTCATGCCCGCATGCAGGGGCGAATAGGGCCTCCGATACATCAGCCGTTTATTGATGTCATGAAACTGTTCTGCAAAGACAGTCCGGTGCCTGACAATGCAATACCCTCGCTCTTTAATGCGGCTCCCGTTGTTGCAGTGGCTTCTGCAGTAACCATACTACTTTATCTTCCGATTGGAAGTTTTGTACTTCCGCTGTTTGGAGGATATGGGGATATAATTCTCATCATGTACCTGCTGACAGTTCCTTCGCTTGCAATGGTAGTGGGTGGTTTTGCTTCCGGTTCACCGTATGCTACAATTGGTTCACAGCGTGAGATGGTCACGATGATGGCATATGAATTCCCTCTTGCAATAGCAATTATTGCGATTGCATGGAGACTGGCAGTTGCCGGAGTTGCAGATCCGTTCTCAATTGTTACAATAGCTTCAAATCCTGTGTGGGGTGTTGTGGGACCTGTCGGTCTGTTCGGTTTGTTCCTTCTCTTTGTTGTTCTTGCATGGGTGACACCTGCTGAACTCTCCCGCATTCCCTGTGATACTCCTGAGGCTGAAACAGAACTCTGCGGTGGTCTTTTAGTTGAATATTCAGGGAGAAATCTCGCAATGTTTTCACTGTCATCAGCTGTAAAGACCGTTGCTATGGTCTCTCTTGCGGTTGTTATGTTCCTGCCGTGGAACCTCTCGTGGTTTATACCGATGACTCCTGCTGTGGCGCTTGTAGCCGATTTCATATTCTTCACACTCAAGGTACTGCTCGTTGTGCTGTTTTCAGTAACCCTGATTCGCACCAGTATGGCCAGGTTCAGGATAAATCACGTCGTAAATATTTATTGGGGAGTATTTGGAGGAATAGGTCTTATCGGGTTGATTCTGATTATGATTGATGTATTCATCGGAGGAGGTGTTGTCGCATGAGTCTGTTACCTGCAATCCCGGAAGTTATCAGTCAGTTATTCAAAAAACCGGCAACAAATAAATTCCCTGCAAAATACCTGCCGCCTTCAATAACCGGCTTTTTAAAGGCTGTTGGTGAGGGGAAGGCAGAGATTCTGCCACCTCTTGAAACTCCGCCAAAATTCAGAGGCAAGATCACATATGATCACGATGAATGTATCGGGTGTAAACTCTGCATCAGGGTCTGCCCTGCAAATGCAATTGAGTTCATCCCTGAGACAAAGACTGTCCGTGTCTATGTTAACCAGTGTATCTTCTGTTCACAGTGCAATGATGCCTGCCCGACGTCATGTATGCACATGAGTGAGGATTTCCTGCTTGCTGATGAGGACAGATATTCAGAGAACCTGATTGTTGAGTAGTTCCTGAGAACTCCTTTTTTTATCCAATCTGAGGCATTTTGCAGTTATTTTTGCAGTTATTTTTGCAGTTATTTTTGCAGTTATTTTTGCAGTTATTTTTGCAGTTATTTTTGCAGTTATTTTTGCAGTTATTTTTGCAGTTATTTTTGCAGTTATTTTTGCA
>JAYEIC010000030.1:0-19171 GCA_034659935.1 Methanobacteriota archaeon
CAATATTCCTTTTCCAGAAGCATATAATCATTTTTAGTGAATTTATGTACACCAGTCATAAAAAAAAAATGGATATACAATCATATATAATTTCCTCTGACAAATAGTCAGAAAACAGTGCCTGAAGTTTGAGCTTCATACAGGTTTTTACAAAATTATTTATTTCGGGTTTTCAGGTTCATCATCTTCATGGATTAATAATTTTTTCATTAACTCTTTTTTCCTCTCATTCTTTTTTATTTCACCAAGGATAAAAAACAGGTTGAATCCAACAACTACAATTACCAGAGTCAGACCAATGCCTAAGAGTAAACCCTGTGTTGTTAAAAAAAAAGCGAAAAGAAGGACTACAAATGAGATCAAATAGAATATTACCCAGGTTCTTGAGTTGTCAACTTCCATTTATATGATATGTATTAGATAAACAAATAGCCTTTTCCCCCTGATCGGAAAGAAAGAGGCAGGGTGACTGACAAGATCAGGCGGGTAATGTCTGGATATCCAAAATAAAGAGATATCGAAAGAATATATGTTGAAAATAACAACGGGATCTTCAGAGAAAAAACTGGCAAATTATAGTCAAAAACCATACTTTTAGTAAAAAGTCTGGTTTTTTCAATATAGTTCCGAACGTATTTTTAAAAACAACCAATGTAAATCGCGTTTCGTGATTCACACCGCCCTTCAGAGGAAGGGCCTTGTTCGAGAAAGTTTTTTGAAAACTTTCGATTTACAATTAGATCATATGACCTCCTCCACATAACATCTACAGGCATACGACACAAAAAGTGACGTTCGTAACTATAGTAAAAAAGACAGAGTGTTTCTCGAAAATTAAATTAAGATTAGAGTGCTCTCTTCATCTGTTTCAGTTCTCTTGAAATTTTATGAATGAATCCAGGAACAACAAAAGCCAGGGAATGATTGAAAGGTTAATTAAGGCAAAGATTAGTTAGCATGAATTCCTCCATATCCCTCTTAAGGATTATAATTAAGGACACTGCCAAAAAAAGAAAATTTATTATTACTGGTGTTGATGTTTTACTGTGGATAAACACGATCTGATTACTTTCATTGTTGCCATCGTATTGGTTTTAATAATTGCATTAATTGTGAATCCACCATCATTCGAAGACTGGGGACTCAATATAACTACCACCTGGGATGACCATCCCTCAAAGACTACTCCGGGAAAACAGATTCCGCCGGCTAAACCAACTACTGTCGCATCATCAGCCCAGCCTTACAGGCTCCATTACAACTACGATCTGGACTCAATATATGTAGCCGGAGATCATGGTTACCCTGTAATACAACTCCCAAAATCATTGAGCGTTTATGGTGGATCAGACATTTTCAGGCCGGATGTCTGGAACTATAGAAAAACAGTTCTTTTTGCCTATATGGAAGAAAATACAAGCGGATATTCGGAGATGTTTAATTTCCCATATCAGGTCTGGCGTATTAAATGCAATCTGACACCCGGCAGCCAGCCTCAATATGCATATCTTAAGTGGGTACTTGTGAATGCTGATTCAGGCACAATAATCACCGGAGGTGAAATCAGGCATAGTGGTGAATATATGCAATCTGTTGAAATTTCAGGTGATAATATGTACCTGTTGATCAGCACTGAACATACAGAAAAATTCACAATGCTATTTGAAACACCTGAAGTTTATTACGTGAACACTCATATTCAGCAGGAGATGAACAATCTAATCTGGTTTTTAAATTCAATGCATGGATCTTAGTTTAAGGACAAAACTCATGATTTGTAACAAAATGTGTCATAAAATAATACAAATCGCCATTTTTGGTGATTTCTGACAATATGATCTGATAATATCAACCTGATCAAAACGCGCATCTTTACCTGACAGGAGAATAATAACCGTTTTTCTTCACTGTTGGCAACGAGTTAGAACAATTATCACAAGAAACCTAAATATGGCTAATTTGCCTGTTTTTTGTTGAAAAAATAAAACAGCTACTACCATAACCAGATGACCTGATAAAATACTTTATGCATAACTAAACAGCAATAAACAGCCAGTGTATTCCCATAAGCCGCAATGAGGAGACAGGCATAATGTATGAACACATGCATAAAGTGAAGCGTCATGCATGTATCATAAGAACATAACAAGATCCTCTCAGGCAATTGCTTTTTTGAGTTCAGTATTCAGGCGGTCAACGATCAGATTAAGATAAGATGTTTTTGTCCGCATATCAGATAGTGCCCCCCTCATTTCGATGGAAATTTTATCAGGATCCACCTGATCCAGACGATAACCGGCTATGTATAACATATTGCACGCAGAATCTATGGCACTGTTTGCCAGCATAATCTCATGATCCCACTTATCAAAATCATAAATATTCGCAGCATCTTTAGCATTATTATAATGTTCAATCACATCTGCAATGTCCATTCCGGCTGATATAAAATCCAGGTAACCCTGTCCCATCACCTTCATTGCATAGACTCTCTGCATCTGTTCCTCATCTGAAATCTCTATTGAATTTAAAATATCCATTGCTGAATTCATATTAGTCTGACAACCGGTTAATTTTGCTTTTATGCTGCCAGGATGGTCATTATTCCAGTCAATATCAGACAGGCTTTCTTTTACTGAAATCATCAGTGTCGAGGCGGTTTTTATACTTCCATCACCATCTGCAGAAAAACAGCCGGAAAATGTAGTTAACGCGACCAATATTAACATGCAGGCAAGTACTGCTCCATATTTTTTAATATTCATCAGGTAATCTCCCGGGATGTACTACTAAAAATGAATAAACTTTACGCTTATTTAAAGTGTTATTGTACAATCTCTCTGAAGATGAACATATATTCTTTCTTAACACAGGCATAAAAAAATCCTCCGGACTTTAATACCGGCTTTTGTACTAAATTGTAATACACCATTTCTTCTTCAGATTCCTTTTTCGTACTCTCATATATTCAACTTCATTTCGGAACAAAATTGAAAATATTGTAATCCCCGGGATAGATTTCCCGGAAGTAAAGAGAGAAAATCTCTCAGAGTCATCTTCAGACAGCTAAACTATTGATATTACGGGTTTTATCAGACAATCCACAAAATTAAAACAATTCACGAAACAGATCAGACTTTCTCAATAGTAATGCGAATTTTATCACCGCTTTTAAACCCATGTCCTTTTGGAACATCAATATTATACCATAACCCATATGGATTTTGGGAACTTGCCTCAACATTCTCCTGATTTGTACTCTGATTCATTAAACAGTCTTTTTCTGCGTTAATATTGGCAATAAATTCAATGTCAGAAACAAATTCAATGATCTTCTTATCCATGAAAAGTTAGATTCTTCTGCTTTGATATTAGTTTTGGTTTAACAATCACAAGATAAGGAAAACAGATATAATACAATTGATTACGTCAACTCAGAAACAGGAGAAAATAAAGGGAAAATCTCTTACACAGCTCTTGGAAGAACTCTCCAGGTAGTACTATTTGAATAACTCCACCGCGAGATATCCAGTTCATCACAGATATCTGCCAGAATTGCAAGATTTGTACCTACTTCCTTGGGGGAGAGCCCCAGGTCTTTTGCAATATACTTTGACTTAAAGTAACATTTTCCTATTTTTAAGCCCGAATTCAGGTACGAAAGTATTTTTCCCTGTGTCGAAGTATATTTATCTTTAATAAAACTTTTACGGGTCATTTAACCCCTCCTATGTATTAATTTTCAATTGCAACTAACAGCTATTTAAATGTTGTGCATTTATACATGATCTTTTTGCAAAAAACTATAAATCAATGCCAAAATCATGACTTTTTTTGCATAAATACTGAGTTATAACAACATAGCGCAGATCAATACTTGTGAAAAAATATAGTTAGAACATATTTTACATCCCACGCATATTTACAGGTCAGGAATCCACTGGATACTCCCCGATTTTTTTCACAAGGCATTTAACGACAGTATCCCTCATTCCTTCCACAAATTTTATGCTCCCCACAACCAGATGTCCGCCGCCGTTCACACCGCCACCAACAATCTCTTCGCGCAGTTCCCTCACCATTTCCGGGATATTCATAAGGACACCACGTGACCTGATAACAGCAAAGTCCGGACCAATCCCAAGTGTTACAACCGGTTCACCTTCATGGCTACGGCACTGTCGGTCATGCACTTCGCCTGAAGTCTTACCTGGTGGCGGGAATGTAAAGCGGTGGGCATACATCTCAACATCAAGCGTAAAGAGGTGCGCACCATTTTTGAGGATCTTCTCACTAACATGAGGCATGGAAGCCTCCAGTTGCTCTGCAATCGCAAGGTTTGCCTCTTCCACAAGCAGAGCTACCAGTTTTTTGTGCCGTTCGTGGTTATTGTTCACATCAAGGATATCTTTCACAATCTCCCTGCCATCATTAAACCTGAGCCAGAACTGCTCATAATCCAGTGCAAGTGCGATATTCTTACAATCATCTTCTGAATAATCATCACTAACAAGATCAAGATAAAGCTGCCTTTCTGGTGCCTCACTCCTGTCACCCACTGCCGCAACAGCAGGGAAATGCCTGACAAGAGCCTCAACAGCAGGAGAGATCATTCGTGCAAGTTCCGCACCCAGCATACCTGCAGTAACCCCAAAGTCACCACCCACATGATATGGATTTACATGCGCCTTCAGATACCTGTCAGTGCTCTCGTCAGGATGATGGTGATCCACGACAACAATCGGGATATCATAGACCTGTGCCAGGCGATATGATGCCTCATCCTCTTCAGTGGAACCATTATCCATCATTAAAATGAGTGGCAGTTTCTGTCCGAAACGGACATTGTCCTTGAGTGCAAAGTCCAGATCACGGGTTACATCTTCAATCTCATAAAACGGCGCTTTTGAAGGTGCCCTTTTAAACAGGTGAGAATCTGTATCGGGATCCCCACCATTCTCCCTGATCAGTTCCACAATTGCACGTTCAACAGCAACAGCTGCCGAGATTCCGTCCGCATCGGCATGGTGCCTGATAATAATCGGCTGAGCAGTGAATATTGCTTTCCTGACTATTTGCGCAACCTTCTGCATCTCAGGCTTAAGTTTTTCAAGCACTTCACTCTTAACAAGGAATGGCAGGTCTTTGGGTTTCGCACGCTCCTCAAGAGCCTCGTTAATACGAACCTTCACCTCAAGCATTTCATCTTTAGTTAATACCCTCATTGAACCGACTTCTATCTGAAGCTGGCCGTTTCTTTTCATTACCTCGCCGGACACACTGACCATATCTCCAAGTTCCACCTCAGGATATGCACGTTTCCCTGCCTCAATAAATGCCGCACCATTCTCAGAACCGCTCTCATCAACAAAAGTAAAGATAGTAGGGCCTGAGGTCTGCTTAATCTGGGCAACTTCAACATCAAGACTGACACGTCTCCCTACAAGCCGGGAGAGGTCAGACAGACGTGCTGAAGAGGACTTTTTTACAATATTTTCAGTGCGGTAAATCTCCGGGATAAACTCTTCAAGATCAATATTACCATTATCCCGGACATTACGAACTTTTACAAATATAGGGTCCCTTTCTTTGTGATCGGTGATCACATTGCTCTTGTGAATCAGACCTTTTATATGATTATTTAATAGAACAAATGTTCCAAAATTTGCAAATCCCTGTACACGGGCTTCATATATCTTTCCAACTTTCACATCGTCAAGCTCACAATTGGCTCCAAGACGATATACAACAATATCACTGTTATTTTCCATAAATATTTCACACCTGATTTTAATTAATTATTATAATAGTCAAAATTCCAAATTGACTTTCATCGTTTTTTGTGTGAGGGAATCGACCCTCATGCACGTTTCTATGAGCTGGCAGCAAGATCAAATAACCTGCATTCTCCATCTCTTCTGCCTTTTGCAATAATCGTATCCCCGAAATTAAACACCTCATTCTTACCGGGATGATATTTCCAGCGCCCTTTATCTTTACTCTTAACCGCAAGAACAACCATACCTGAAAGTGTACCCAATGACGCCTCTTTGAGAGTTTTTCCAACAAGCGGTGAATTTTCAGAGATCATTACTTTTGTAATAATCTCATCTGATTCCCGAACAATTTTTTTAAATACAGGTGGAATCTCAATCTCGCGCAAAATTACGTCAACAATAGCACAGGCACAATTACTGATGGTTTCTGCAAATGAAGACATATACAGGAGTCCCCGGAGATCTTCTACATTATTTATTCTCTTTGCCGCTTTAAGTACCCAGAGATCAAGCCTGTACCGCATATCATCCATCCTGGCATCAAGTGAGACAACCTCATCTGCCACCTCTCTGTTATTGAATAACAGAGAAGTATATGCAAGGCCGACAGCCAGTTCACTCACATCTTTCATCTCAATAATAAGTGCAACTACCCGGTCAAGATCTGTTACTTCTTCAGTGCCGGTTTCAGGAGTTTCGGGAACCTGTGGAGTTGACCCTGTCAGGTCATATAGCGGGTTGATACCCACTTCCAAACCCTTGGCAATCAGAATATCACCATCAAGAATTCTGGAATCCTTGTCAGGGTTATATCTCCATGTTACCCCGCGGCGTATGGCAATTACACGCATACCGGTTATACTCTGAAGATTTAGTTCACCTAAGGTACGACCGTCAAGAGTACTATTCTCCCCTACAACAATACGGACTGTGACTTCTTCAGCCTCAGGGAGAGCCAGTTTGAGTTTTGCCGGAAATTTGACATTCTTAAGAATGGTTGTCGCAATTTCAGAGGCTGAATTTGAAATTTTCTCAGCAGACTCTGCAACCTGCAGCATCCCACTCATAGCCTCGGCTTCTTCAATACGCCTTGCTCCAAGAATGCTCTGGATACGTGCCTGATATACAAGCTGATTCATGCTTTCTTCAAGATTCATTACTTCCCGGGCAATCTCCTTGTTCTCAAACAGAATTGCAGAATAGGAGAGGTCAACCATTAGCTCTGATATGTCCTTCATCTCAATCAGGACATCTTTAAAGCTAACCGGTTGATATTCAAGTTCAGTCATAGGTATTAGTCCTGTATGCGTTTACAGCTAAATATGTATCACTATACATATGATTTATAAGAGTATATTAATAGCGGCAACCAGCACTGTCGCTCCTACAAGATCTATTACCCCCGTAATTACCGGGATACCAAAATTATCCGGATCCAGACCATATCTGAAAGAAAGGCTTGCCGTAATATACGCAATAACATTTGTAAGAGTCAGGACAACTAACCCTGAACCCAGTGTTATTAAAATCATGAGTAAAAGTCCGGGTGAAGCAACCATAAGCAGAATTGAAGCACCATGAACGGTCACCGCTAATAATGGAAACACAATCAGAGCATATATGTAAGTCATCCGGAAATACGAAAAAACCTCTTTTTCAGGCATATAACTCGGAGAAACAGCACCCATATGCATACCTGTTGCCAGTCTTGAGCACAGGATTCCGGCTATCGAACCACATCCACCTGCAAAAGGAGGGATAAGAATCAGGAATGCTGCATAAGCTACCAGTTTGTCAAGAACCATTGCATACGTAAGGCCGGCAAGAGTGCCTATAAATGAAAGACTGATTAACAGCGGAACAATTTCACGGGCAATATCCTTTAGATCTTCCTGAACACTAAGCGAATATATTGAATATATTAACAAAATTAGGGATATTGCCCCAAAAAACATAACCCGTATGCCCGTATCCAGCTGCAGGATAAAAACTCCGGTGAGTAAAAGGATCGGCAGTGTCACAAGATCCCCGGAAGTCGTAACAGTGGGAGCAGCAATCATATCGAGATCAAGTTCATATCGGTAACTCAGAAGAGTTACAAGAAGTGTAATTCCAATCACAATAAGGCCGGAAATAACCCCGCTTACAAGTGAAATTATAATTATATCCAGAAGTCCGAGATCACCAATACCAAAAAACATGCATATAATGTATGCAAAAATCCCAAGCACAAAAGCAATTATTACAGTAGAGGAAAAAGATAACCTGAGATTTATACCCAACACACTGTCATCAGAGAAATCTACTTCGAATGCACCCAGATGCATAGAGGAAGACAGACGGGAAGCAAATATTCCGGAAATGCTCCCACGCATATTTATTGATGCAGGGAGAAGAACCATCAGAGCAGGGAGTAGTTCAAGTACATCACGCACTGTACCTAAGTACATACCTGCAATTACTGCCGCAAATGTACTTACCAACAGGGCTACAAGCCCTGTCATTAAAAGCTTCCACTGACTGCCGATGCCCTGCTGGATTTTCATCACCATCCTCTGTCATAATATTACCTTATAAACGGCAGTTCTGTCATTGTGAGATCACCCGGAGCGATCACTTCTCCTTTAAAGGTTCGCTTTGCATCCTCTATATGGTTTGTCATACTTGTATAACGTGAACTAATATGGACCAGCGCCAGTTTACGAGCTTTGATTTCAGAAGCAACCATCCCTGCTTCACCGGCGGTTGAATGAAAAACCTCCCTGGCACGTTCTTTTTCAGAGTCATCATATGTCGCATCGTGTATCAGAAGATCTGCGCCCTCTGCCAGTTTTTTCCACATTTTACAGTCAGGTCTGGTGTCACCCGTATATACAATCGTCCTGCCGGGACGAGCCGGACCCATTACATCATCCGGAAAGATTTCAACCTCTTTTCCGTCTCTTACAATACAGACAGATTCTCCGCGCTGAAGTTTTCCAAACTCCGGGCCTGGCAAAACGCCAAGTGATATCGCATGCTCACGATCAAACCTGCCAGGTCGTTTATCCTCAGAGAGAATGTAACCCAGACCCATCATGCCATGGTTCGATGAAAAGGCACGGACATGATAACCATCAAACGGTATAACCGAATCCGGCCTGAGTTCACTCGACATAATCCTGAAACTGAGTTTTGTCTTAGATATAGCAATTACATGATCCACAAATTCATGAACCCATCCGGGTCCGTAGATTGTGAGCGGATCCTCACGTCCCATAAATGAAAGCGTCTGCACAAGACCAAGGACACCCAGATAGTGGTCGGCATGCCAGTGGGTGATAAATATCGCATCAACCGTAAAGCCGGTCCTGGCCCTCATCATCTGTTGCTGTGCCCCTTCACCACAATCAAAAATAAGTGTGTCAGAGCCCCTTTTAACCATAATACAGGCAGGATTCTTGTTAGGTGTCGGAAGTGCCGCCGCCGTCCCAAGGAAATATACCTGCAGAGTTTCTCCAGCTATTTAAAACACCTCTTAAACACATTAAGACTAATTCCGGCTTCCTCAACATTCCTGCCTTCAACCACGCAAATACCTGAATAATTCAGAAAAACCGATTTCCCTATAGTATCCCAGTTCATATTGCCCCCACCAAGTGGAAGATGTTCATCAGAATGACCGTTATTATCATGAAGATGGATATGATCAGCCATTTGTATCTTCTTTGTGAAGAGATCCAATTCACCAACAGTATTTGCATGACCAAGGTCAAATGTAGTTCCTATCCCGTCAACCCCATAGATCATCCCTGAAAGTTCATCATAATACCTGCATAGAAAATCAGGAATGTCGGGCATATTTTCAAGACATACGCGCACACCTGTGTTTTCTGCAACTTTACCAATTTCAACAAGAGCATCTTTCTGAAGTGTCCAGACCTGTTCAGGAACTAGTTTTCCGGCAGGTGACATGTAACCAGGGTGAATTGTTACACAATCTGTCAGTTCAGCCGCTTTTTCAACGCACATAGACAGCTGACGGATAGATTCCCTGTAAACAGGATAGTTCAGAGAAGCAAGGTTTAAGTCTGTATAGGGAGCATGAACACTCACTTCAAGAGAGGTACTTTCCAGAAGATCTTTTATCTTTGAAAATGATTTGGGGTTGTCAAGGCGGTAATTTCCGTCAGCTGAGATCTCCCAGCCATCGTACCCTGCATCCTCTATCCCAAACACCCACTCTATTGATGCCCAGACCTTTGATGATGAAGCAAAGTAGGCTTTCAGGCTCATCTTTCACTCCCGATTTTTTTCAGAATATCTCTTACTTTACCTTCAAATGATTCAATTGTGCCTTCATTATTCAGAGTGTATTCGCTCATTTCAAGTGCTGCACCAAGTCCCCATCCGAGTTCGCGTTCATCCCGGGAACGGAGGGAGATTTCGTCGGTTACGTCATCCGAACGGTCGCGTGACTTAAGCCGTCTGGCACGTATTTCAAAAGGTGAACGAATCCCGATCAGCACAAAGTCATCAAAATGAGACCTGAAAGTTTCAACCTCTCCATCGCTCCTGATCCCGTCAACAAGAACAACTGGAGAATTCCGGCTTTCAATAAGAGAGATTGTCAGTTGAGCAAGGGCATCCCTGCCCAGACCTTCACGAAGCTGGCGTGACATCTCACCCATATTTTTGTCAGTCATCTTCAGACCTGCATCCCTCACGGCATTCCTCACGACATCCCCCATTACAACCACAGGGATATTCATTTCATTTGCGATTCGTGAAAATTCTCCTTTGCCACTTGCCGGAAGTCCAACAACACCAATTATTTTCATTCGTTTCTCCGTGCCTGCATAATATCTGTTAATACTATAGAGTCCGCAATGATAATCCGGTTATTCTCATATGTAACTTCCCCATCTTCACGGGTACGGATTCTCACCCGGCGATTTATTTTATCTGCAATTTTCTTCAGTTCGTCAAACGACAACGGAGGAATCGACCCTTCCACTCCCTGTTGAAGAACAAATTCAATACCTTCGACATATTTTGCAATAATCGGAATGTCATCTTCACGTCCACGGAAAAGGGTGACAACAACCTCAAATCCCTCAAGCCTCCCATCCTGATTTGCATCCCTGCATATTGCCAGGGACTCTTTTACCTTATCTATAACTCCGGGCCTTACTTTCAGAAGCTGCGGATAGTGTTCCCACCTTGTTTTGATATCAAGATGAACCATATCAAGTAACCCCGCATCGATAAGCGCTTTCAGTGTATCAGGAAATACGCCATTTGTCTGCACCCCCACCTTCAGTCCCAAATCTCTGCATGCTTTCGCAAGTAAAAGAAGCGCTTCCTTTTGCATGGTAGGTTCCCCGCCGGAAAAAATCACACCGCTGATCATAAGGCGTGACTTCCGTATCATATCAATAATATCGTCACTACCGCGCATGTCTTTGCCGGACTGTAGATCTATATTGTGACAGTAGTGACAGCGGACGGGGCAGCCGCGTAGAAAGAGAGTACAGACCGCACGACCCCTCCAGTCAACCGTGCTAAGTGGAACAAATCCTCCAAAATTTATCTCCAAAATATCACCAGATAGTATAATTTGTTTCGCAGATCTATTCAAGGTTTCAATACACCCAACAGAAAAACCAAATCACCATACTTTTTTTTCTTTTAGATCAAATGTATGTATAGGGATTTTTATGCGGAGTACATTAAAGCCAAAAGGGCTTTCAGACTCGTTTGAGCAAGACCACAATCGCATTTTTAATGCAAAAATGGTATTATCCCTTACTTCAGTTGATGACTTTGACAGAGTGGAATCCTTAAACCCTGACATTATCGAATTACGGCTTGATTTGATTAAAGGAGAGAGAGATAGTCTCCTGCAGGAACGCAGGAACTTACCCTGTCTGCCTGTTATCACCACCCTGAGGAGTACACGTGAAGGCGGGAATTTTTCAGGCGATTCTGCAGAGTGGCTCGAATCAGTCAGACCGTGGTTTGATTGTTCTGATTTCATAGACATTGAAAGAAAGTATGCAGGTTACGCGCCGCTTGTGAGGGAAAGTGGTGCAGGTATTATTGCATCCGCACATCTGAATTATATGCCATCTGTTCAGGAATTCAGCGATATTGGAAGAGATCTGCGCAGTTATGGAGATCTTCCTAAAATTGTGGTCACACCTGGCTGCAGAGATGATCTCCTTGATTTGCTTGCATATACGAACAGTTCTCCAAAACCCATCTGTGTAAGTGTAATGGGTGAAAAATTTCGTTTTGCCCGTGTGGTTCTGCCATTATTCGGATCTGTACTGGTATACTGCCACATGGGACAGACTGCGGCAGCCGGGCAGTATCATATCAGTGAAATGAAAAAAATCCTGAAGATGCTGAAATGAACGGGAAAAACTCTGGAATTGTCGATTGTTCCCTTAGCAATTCTGATGGATCTGGTGATTAGAATCATAAACACATTGCCTGACAAATCTACACTGCGCAAACTGGTGAAAACCAGCCGTGCAGATCTCCAACCGGAAATCCGGGCTGAATTCAACAGGAAGATCAGAACCAGACTGCTGGAATTTTTAAAAAGTTATTCCACAGTTCTTGTATATGTTTCAAAAGAACCGGAAGCAGATACTACTCACCTGATTCAGGAGCTTATAAACAGAGGAACAGGAGTTGTTGTACCAATAATTCAGAGAGCAGACTGCAGTCTGCGACTTTCATTTATTAAAGACCCGTCTCTCCTGATTCCCGGTACATTTAATGTTCCAGAACCTCTGGGTAATGAAATTCCGGTAGATCCAAAAGATATAGGTGTTGTCCTGATCCCGCTTGTCGGTTTTGACAAATACGGGAACAGACTTGGATATGGTGCAGGTTATTATGACAGATTCTTAAAACAGAATCCACATCTTGTAAAAATCGGCATAGCATATTCCTGCCAGCAACTGGACTCTATCCCAAGTGAGAATTTTGATGTGAAAATGGATTATATAATTACTGAGAATAAGTTAATTCTGTGCTGACAGGAACTGCCACAAAAATTATATATTAAAAAACTTAACCTTAGGTAAATATAATATTACGAGGTTTACCAATGACAAGTCTGTCTATTGAAGTTAATGTAAAAGAAGCAGCCCATGAAGATGCCGGACGTGGAATTGCACGCATCAGCATGGAAATCATGAGATCACTTAACCTGAGGAGCGGCGATGTTATCGAAATTCGGGGCAAAGAAAAAGCAGCTGCAATTGTCTGGCCGGGTTTTACCCAGGACACCGGCAGGGCAGTTCTGAGAATTGATGGAACTATCAGAAGCAATGCCCAGACAGGTATTGATGAAAAAGTCACAATCAGAAAGGTTGAGGCTGAAAAAGCAAATAAAGTTGTTATTCAGCCAACACAGCCGGTAAGATTCGGAGCAGGTGCCGAAGATTACCTGAGCAGGATGGTTATAGGTCGTCCGTTTTTGGAAGGCAACACTTTCAGAATTAATATCCTTGGAAATCCCCTGACATTTGTTATCGCAAAGGTCAGTCCGAAAGGTATTGCAATTGTCACACCACAGACAGAGATTGAATTTAATGAAACTCCTTATGAACCAAAAGAGGGAGAAAAAGAGATCTCTGAGATCCACTATGAGGATATCGGCGGCCTTGGAAAGGAGCTGGAACAGGTTAGGGAAATGGTGGAACTACCACTCAGACATCCTGAAATCTTTGAACGCCTGGGGATCGAGCCGCCAAAAGGTGTGCTCTTATATGGCCCTCCGGGTACTGGAAAGACTCTTATTGCCAGAGCTGTTGCCAATGAAGTAGATGCACATTTCATCACACTTTCCGGGCCGGAGATCATGAGTAAATATTATGGAGAAAGTGAAGGCAGACTCAGGGAAGTCTTTGAAGAGGCGCAGGAAAACGCACCTACAATAATATTTATCGATGAAATCGACTCAATCGCTCCAAAGCGGGAAGAAACAAAAGGTGAAGTCGAACGCCGTGTGGTCGCACAGCTCCTGTCACTGATGGACGGTCTGAAAGGAAGAGGTGAGGTCATTGTTATTGCCGCAACAAACATTCCTGATGTAATCGATCCTGCACTCCGCAGGGGAGGACGGTTCGACCGCGAAATCGAAATAGATATCCCTGACAGGAAAGGGAGGCTTGAGATATTCCAGGTCCACACACGCGGAATGCCACTTGACATAAACAACATTAAACTAACAGAAGAAGACAGAAAAGAACTCAGTGGTATCTGCGCCGAAAAAACAGAAGAGGAACTCAGGAAGATAAAATTCCTCGAACCATTTGCAAACGATACCCACGGGTTTGTGGGTGCTGATATTGCGCTTCTTATCAAGGAAGCGGCAATGCATGCCCTGCGCAAAATTCTGACTGACATAATAATAGAAGATGAAATTCCGATTGAACTTCTGGAAGAACTAAAGGTCACTGAAAATGACTTTGTGGAAGCACTTAAACACGTCGAGCCAAGTGCAATGCGTGAGGTCCTTGTAGAGATCCCGAATGTATCATGGGAAGATGTAGGAGGTCTGAAAGATGTAAAACAGGATCTTATAGAGGCAGTGGAATGGCCACTCAGGTACCCTGAGATATATGATAAACTAAATACAAAACCACCGGGTGGCATCCTGTTGTTTGGCCCCCCGGGTACAGGTAAGACTCTGCTGGCAAAGGCTGTTGCAAACAAAAGTGAGTGCAACTTCATCTCGGTGAAAGGACCGGAGCTACTATCCAAATGGGTAGGAGAATCGGAAAAAGGTGTCAGAAAGATCTTTAGGAAGGCAAGACAGGCATCACCGTCGATAATATTTTTCGATGAAATCGATGCTCTCCTGCCAAAACGTGGTTCATATGAAGGTTCGTCACATGTTACCGAAAGCGTAGTCAGCCAGATCCTGACAGAACTCGACGGCTTAGAAGAACTCACAAATGTCACAATACTTGGCGCCACGAACAGACCAGACATGCTGGATGAAGCAGTGATGCGTCCGGGACGCCTTGACAGGATCATTTATGTCCCCCCGCCAGACAAAGAGAGCAGAAAACAAATCTTTGAAGTCTATCTCAGCAGTAGCAGTGGAATCCTGGCTGACGATATCAGTATTGATAAACTCGTGGAGAAGACTGAAGGATACGTTGGCGCAGATATCGAGTCTGTAGTACGGGAAGCAAAATTAGAGGCCATGCGTGAGTTTATAAAAGCAATGGGTGAAAAAACCAGACAGGAAAGAGAAGAATCAATTTTAAATGTGCGTGTAACTGCCAGGCATTTTAAAAAAGCACTTTCCAGAGTCAAAGGAACGCTTGACAGGGATTCAATTGAAGATTATGAAGAGAGGTCATGGCCAGTCATATTTAACCATGAAGAATGCTCTCTGCTCAAAGAAGCTTCATCTACAATAAAACAGGCTGATTTCGGAGAGAAAAATGATGAAAAGAGAGCTGCACAGGAAGCTCTCAGGACAAAAACATTTGCAGGGGTTAAAGATATCACAGAGATTAAAAAGTTAACAAAGAAACTTGCAGAGATTCTTAAAAAAGAATCAGTTTTTCAATCTAACGCCGGCGAAAGACCCCACTTATGAAGTATTAACTCCGGGTTCATCAGATATATCACCCTCCCTTTTTTATCATAGTTTATACCAGCATTTTTAGAATATCACTTCTTCCAGGATGTAATACGTCTTTTAGGGATAAAACAGGCAAAAAGCCCGCACTTTCACTCACGGGGAACTGACTGACTGACTGATAAAGTTATATCATAAAAGATAATATAAAGAAGAACTATGACAACGCTCAGGCAGTATCTTGATAAAAACAGGTGTGCAGACGACCTGAAAAAACTTATAGAACTTATTGCACAGCAGGCAATCCCTATCAGGCGAGCATTCATTACAAACCAGAACTATGCAGACACTGAAAATATATATGGTGAACAACAGGCAGCCCTGGATAAATGGGCGGACATCCATATCATAAATGTCCTCAGGGATTCAAAACTTGTAGCGGAAATTGCTTCAGAAGAACAGCCGGATATTGTTAAAATCCCTGAAGCTACGTCAAATTATGCAGTAGTAATGGATCCTCTTGACGGTTCTTCATTAATCCAGGTTAATCTCTGTGTGGGTACAATTATCGGCATATATGAAAACGGCAGTGCTCTGCAGAAAGGTAAAGACCTGACTGCTGCGATGTATATGCTCTACGGGCCAATGACAGTGCTTACTCTTACTGTGGGAAAAGGCGTGTGTATATTTGCTCTCAACGAAGAAGGCGAGTATATCCTTATGGAGGAGGGAGTAAAAATGCCGGAAGGCAATCTGTACGGAACCGGTGGCCTGAAACCGGACTGGCTGGATTATCATGCAGAATTTATACGCCGGATTGAAAATGCGGGCAGCAAACTGAGGTACTCAGGTTCTTTTGTCGCAGACTTCCATCAGATACTAAAATACGGCGGCATATACTGTTATCCGGCAGTTAAAGGGAAAGAAAAAGGGAAACTCAGACTTGTTTTTGAGGCAAATCCACTCGGTTTTATTGCAGAACAGGCAGGAGGTGCAGTCACTGACGGAAAACGAAATCTCCTTGAAGTCAAACCGGATACTCCTGACCAGAAGACACCAGTCTATATAGGAAGTCGGGGGATGATAAACAAAATCCAGGAGATCGTTTTAGAGTATTCTTCTTAAGAAGTATTAGAAACTGTTCTGGATTTTTGACACCAGAAATTTCTTCACCCCTCATACAAAAAGGAAAGTTTAATTATATTACCCACTCATATTAAGGCAGATGGTTAACAGCATTGTTTTGCCAATAAAAAAGGTCTATGCACTTGTTGATTCAAAAATCACAGTTGAGATTAAGGACGATGTGCGCAAATTAGAGGGGAAACTCATTGCCGTTGATGAGCATCTCAACATCCACATGGACCAGACAAGTGAGTACACAAATGGTCAGAGAGGACGGAATCTCGGAACTGTTATCATCAGAGGAAGCAACATACTTACAATTGCTCCAACACTCTGAGAAGGCATTATGTCAGACATTGAAGATGCAACATTTAAATTAATTCACTCGCATCCGGAAGGCGTCCTCCAGAGTGAACTATGGAAATTACTCAAAATCGACAGTAGGAAATGTTCCCGTGTTGTAAAAAAAATGCTCGATGCCGAGCGGATTACCCGGGTTGAATACAAAAAAAACGGTGTAAAGACATTTCTTCTGAAAGCAAAAAAGATAGCGGTAGATCCAAATCTTCTGATTGCTGGCGGCGATCTGATACCATGCATTAATTGTGAGGAAGAATGTTCTGTTGAGGAATGTCCGTATCTGATGGACTGGATGTATCAGCTTGCAATTGAAGAGTTTGAGAAGGAATAATACCCTCTGTCCGTAAAATCATTTCGAAATCTTTTTTTACTGAATTACTAAATATCAGATAGTTGACAGAATTCCAGCGTAATGACACTGCTAATTCACATATAATAGCAAATATCCTACTTGTTGTAATTGTATTAATTCTCGCAATTTTAGTTCTGCTGTTATGTAATATTCCGAATCTTTCTCTGCCGGGAACACCGGATGAACCACCGGCAATATTCAAAATAACGAAGATCACATCGACCGCACCTTATTATAAAGGAATTATTATGATTCATCATACGGGTCTCAAATATTATGAAAATGATCTGCTCTCAGCAAAAATCTACAAAGATGATATCCTGATGGACTGCCGGATTACAACCTTACACGGGGGTAATTTCGTTCCAACAAATCATATAGGTGTACATATCATGGAGGGCACTGGATGTAGGAGTAACCTCTGGTATCCGGGCCAGAGAACAAAAATTGATGTTTCAAATGGTCTGATCCGCCCGGGTGACAGTATCAGGTTTGATGTTATACAAAAACCAAAAGGCGATGTTATTTCAAGGGATACTGTGACTGTCTGAAATTGTAAACATTTTTATTACACCATACCATAATAAATTCACTTATATGCAGGTTAACCTGAAACGTTACGGCCTGTACCTTATCAGGTGGCAGTTGAGCACACCGATTCTTGCAGGCGTTCTTTATATTCTGGCAACGATGGACGCCCTGATAGCAACAGTTATTGCAAACCTGATTGGCGGCCTGATCTTCTTCTGGGTAGACAGATTCATCTTTACATCAAGGGCACTTGATGCACAGTGGGAAGTGCGTGAGAATATTACATGTGTGGACTGTGGGAAGACTGCAAGAGGCTACAGGCTTGTTGCAACAGATACCTATGACAGAACACATGACAAAAAACCGGAATTCAGGTGTGAGGAGTGTTCAATTAAAAAATCAAATGAATTAAAAGAGAAAGGGTACCACCATTAGCCGTTATGAGAGGCTACCCTGTAATTTACAACTTTTTCATTCTCACGCATATTCAGACAAACCTGTTTCATGCATAATACTCCATGGAAGATTTTGCGATAAGCCTCGCAACTCTCAGTGGTTCAGGCACTTTCCCGTCTTTAGTAAAATCGCTGCACAACCGGGATGCATCATTAAATCCCATACCCCATGACCTTACGAAAATTCTATATCCTGTTCTGATATCAACAGATTTACGCATTCCAAGTTTTTTATAGGCATTCAGGCGCTTTTGATCACCAGGAAAATGATGAATAATATCCGCCTCAATACCTTCTGAATCCTCATATGAAACCCCGATTACAGGAAGGCCTGTCTCTTCCAATATCTTTTCAGGATCAATTACATTGAACCAGGAAATGATACATCCTGAAAGCATAATGCAGTTGATATCTTTTCGTGAGAGCATAGAGAATATCGACATTATAGCCTCTGTTGCATCCATGCCACCCACGGTTGCATTTGCAAAGCCGATACCATCGATTACCATATCCTTTCGCATAACAACACCGGCAAGAGTCGACCGCTCACGTCCATAATAACTCTCAGCAATACCAAGCACACGCAGCCCTTTTTTTGCAATATGCATAAAAAGATCTTATTGACGCAAACATGTGAATAGTTTTGGAAGGTATATCAGGTGACTATACCCTGCCTGAAGGTGTCAGGTGTTCTGCCTGATGCTGAGACGCCATACGCATTTTTTCAAAAGAATCCGCGTGTTTTTTGAATTTTGACAATATCTGACATAATGTGCTAAATGATAGGGAACTTCAGGTGTTAAATCTCCGATTTTACACGTTAGGACAAAAACCTGATATTCCAGAAAATTTGGTTTACTACTACAATTCTGAATTATCTTTTAGGTTAATCCATAATTCGGGCATCAATTTCCCTGCCGGTCACAGCATCAATATAAATAAATCTCTCACCGGATTCTGTTGCCAGGTTCACTTC
>JAYEIC010000031.1:0-19044 GCA_034659935.1 Methanobacteriota archaeon
GGACCCGATTGTAATCTCGCTGATAATATTCACAGTTGCAATGGTTCTTGTCGCACAATACAGACGTTCTCTCCTCTCGGCAGAAGAACAGTTTGTCATCCCCTACAGGGAGATGTTTGAGGAGGCAAAAAGTGAACTCTTCAGTGAAAACCAGTCACGCCTTGACAGATGGCTCAGTATCATTCTCGTAATTTCTATCATTGCGGCAGTGGCAACAACAATCTTTGTAATTGTAGTGCCAAAAGAGGGGGAAAAGTTTACTGAATTTTATATCCTTGGTGAAAAGGGCATGGCTGCTGATTACCCCACACGTTTTCATGCAGGAGAAGAGCAGAGCCTGATTATTGGTGTGGGCAATCATGAATACCTAGATGTTACATATACGATTGAAACCCTGCTCCTGGATCAGACATTTGACGAAACGACAAATACATCCACGATAAACCGTATGGAACATCTGGATACTTTTACAAGAACAGTCGCACACAACGAGACGGTAGAAGAACCATATATATTCACTGTGAATGACCCTGAATTCAACAGGCTTGAGTTCCTGTTATATGACGGTGATGCCCCGGCAGATTCTGTCTGGAATGATGAGAGAATAAATGCCAGTTACCGTGATCTCCATCTCTGGATAAATGTCCGGCCAAAAACAGGGTTCTGAGGGTTTGTTTGATATTTCCCCTCTTTTATAGTCAAAAACCATATTTTCAGTCAACAGTGACATTTGTAACTATAATTTTTGAAATTACAATTGTTTGCATAACTTCTAACTGCACTCCACAATAACCAGTTCAACTTTCTTTTTGGCATTATCAACAACAACCGACTGGAGGGTATATCTCTTTTGCATACCCTTTGTGAGAATACAGAGAACCAGGCTGCATACAGGGCATGGTGCAAGGGTACAGCATTTTGGAGACTCTTCCCTCACTGCCATACACCCCTGAAAAAGTGCGTACCCGGTTAGTTCAGCAACAACGCTCTCCCCTGACCTGGATAGTGAAGCAGATGTGCAGACCTCGAGTGAATCACAGAGTACGTCCTGTATTGCCTCAAACAATGCCACTTCCTCACCCGGAATCATAAATGAAAAATCTTTCTCAAGCATCCTGAGAAGATATGCCCCTGCCGGAACTGAGAGGAGACCTTTCTCATTGCTGCCTGTATAATATGTGATATTCTCCGAAATTTCTGTGGGGAGGTCATCAGGGGAGACCGGATTGAACTGTGCCACGTCGGCTGGCGAATAATTTTCTGCAGGAATTGTACATGCATTTCCTGAAATTCCCAGATCAGCACATACACGGGAATGGTTGACCATACTGGCAACAGAGAGGAGAGGGACCATTTTTCGGTTAACTCCCTCATCCTGTGAAAATGTCAGGGTAAATATACCTGCAAAAAAACAGGCACATGCGGCAATGACCAGTGTAGCACTTGTAATATCTCCCCTGTTTGTAATCAGCATAATCACCATCAGCACTACGGCAAGGGCTATAAGTACAAGGGCTGAAAATGGATATTCGTTAAACCGGTTTTTCATAATTCAGTTTCCTCCATAGTTAAAATACCTCCATAATTCAGGTTTTTCATAGTTTAGATCCCTCTATATCTCCTTTTCATCTTATATTCTGTAATAATTATCAGTACAGCAGCGATACCGCCCCCGGCTGCAAGAATAATCAGTGGCATTGTTACATGTCTCAGATATATGATACCTGCAGAAATTGCCAGTAAAACGGGTATGAATACTAACAAAAAGACTGCACTGTCCCTTTTATCCGGTGCTGTGATAACCTGCAAAACAAAGTTCACCAACACAATCTGGATAACAACTGCTACTGCAATCTCCACCTGTCCGGCAGCAACAACGAGAAGTTCTCCTGCTGAGACAACATAGAGACCATGCTCCTGCCTGTTTTTCGTACCAAGACAGAGAAATCCAAAAACCCCGCAAAGCACCAGCACCAGAAAAACAAACAGGATATCTGACCCCCGGACTGCAAAAAGAGAGGCTATAATGATGACTGCGACAGACACAATATCTGTAGCACCCGGAGAACCTGCAGGACCTGCGACATTTAGAGAATCTGTACCATCGGTAGCACTTACAGAATCTGTGACCTCCACAGTATCTGTAACACCCGTGGAATCATCATAAGCAGTATTAGTACCATCTGTGGCACTCACAGAACCCGTGGCAGCTCGAAGATCATCTTTCATGGGATCACCTCCACCCTGTCAAAAAGGCAATCTGAGAGTTTTTTATCTGTTTCTGTGTCGTATACCACTCCCGGAATATAAATAGAAGATTTCATCTTCATTGTTCCGGTTACCTTTGCAACAGACCGGAGGTGGCTGACATCACCGACAGCAAGACTGAATACTGCAAGAGAATTACTCTGCACTCCATGAAGTACCCTTCTTAACTGCCTTTCAAAGAACAACTGTCCGTTATTCCCGGCAAATGAATCGCTTATCACTTTAAGGTGTTCTCTGAATCTGTCATATTCCGTCCCGTCATTTTCTGTTACACTGACACCAGTTCCACCATTCTCCCAGCCTCTGAGTGTATTACTCACCCTGTCTTTCCTGCCACTGCGGTAGAGATGAAAAGTACGGTTTTCAGGCCGGATCATGTTTAGCACATCAGTAATCTCATCCGGATCATTGTAAAACGTGATATCGCCAATGAAATTCCCGCCTGAAATGAAAAAAACCGTGAATTTCGTTTTGCTGGTAAATTCCTGTGTGAGCAGGCTGCCAATACCTCCCTTTAATTTTTCAAAAGCCGGTTTTGGATACGGTAATGAAGCGTCAGGCAGATCCACAACATACAGGAAATCGTTCTCTTCAAGTCCCATATACTCTTTTACATAGAGTTTGTTGTATTTTGCAGAGAGTTTCCAGTCAATATCACGTAAAGTATCCCCATCGGCATACTCACGGAAAGCCCTGATATCCGTGCTTTTTATCGGCGTTATTTTTTCTATATTTCCACCTTCAGTGGCCGCATGATATTCCTGATTAAATCTTATTGACGGATACACAACTACCTGACCATCTTTTTGTTGTTTGTTGATGACAATTTCTGACCTGAAAAACCGGTCTTTTGCAGACATTGTAATGCCGGTAAAGATGATGGTACCCACAGCCAGACTTCTGAATTTGTATCTTAGTCTGCATTTATGATTGCCATCCAAAAACGGCATTACATTCTTTCCTGACACAAGGAAAGTACCTGGTGGCAGATTGTCGGCAAATGTGAGTAAAAGATCGGGTATATTTTTGCATGTAACCAGAGTTTCTGCCTCCACAACCGTTCCCTGCCGTACAAAACGCTTGCCGGGATTTCGTGTGACCTGTACTGCAGAAGCAGCATTATTTACACCACTCAGGAAAAATACGGCACGGTATGTGAGAAACAGAGTCAGTCCCGCCGCTGCAATCAGGGACGGGATGTCATCAAAGACAAATGAAAAAAAAGTAAGCAGGGTGACCAGAGCCAAAAACCACTGTGTGCATCTTGTTAACTGCATCAGGTCACGGCACCCCGATACTCTCAAGGATTTCTTCTACCACCTGTTTTGTGGTAATCCCGTTAATTTCTGCTTCACGATTTAAGATAAGTCTGTGCTGGAATGCATATCCGGCAACAAATTTCACATCATCAGGAATTACAAAAGGACGTCCCTGGAGCACAGCACAGGCCTTTGCGCCACGAATCAGTGCAATTGAACCACGTGAACTTGACCCCAGTGATAGATCGCCATGTTCTCTTGTTGCCACGACTATGTCTCTTATGTACTCAATAATCTCATCTTCAATGTGTACATTCCGTGTCTTCTCAATAAAATGGAGAATCTTTTCCGGACTGGCAAGTCTGGACACAGAATTCAGGTATAAGTCGATGTCCAGATGACCGGTGTGTTCACGCATGATCATTTCAAGTTCATTATCCCCATCAAGATATTCCGACTGGATGCTGAACATAAACCTGTCTTTCTGTGCTTCAATAAGAGGGAATGTACCTTCCTGCTCATATGGATTTTGTGTTGCAACCGCAAAAAACGGTTTTTTCAGAGAGGTTGTTTCGCCGTCAATTGTAACCTGCCCTTCACTCATTACCTCAATAAATGCAGTCTGGCTCTTTGGCGGAAGACGGTTGATTTCGTCAATCAGAACAATATTTGAAAAAACAGGTCCTTTTTGCTGTATAAATTCATGTAATTCCGCGTTCCATGTCCTGATGCCTACAATATCACTGGGCTGTGTGTCCACCGCACACTGAACCCTTGAAAAGTGACATCCGCTCAGCTCAGCAATAATTTTGACAAGTGTTGTTTTTGCAGTGCCTGGAACGCCTTCAATCAGCATGTGGCCGCCTGAGAGGATAGCAATGTTAATCAGCCTGATTATATCCTCATTGCCGATAATAAATCTGCCAATATCTTCATTCATCTGCTGAAATGCCAGTGTAAGTTCATTTACTTCATCCTGTGAAATCTCTCTGTTCATATTGTCTCCTTATATTATCTTCCGGTTGACTGCATACAGCAGTGAAAAGACAGCGGCAGTTATTACAGCTATCTTTAGTATCGTATTCTGTTTCATTCTGTTCATCAGGTTTAGTATTCCGTCTGAGCCGGCGGTCTGCGAGCCAGACTGGTCAACAATGAGATGTTTCTGTGTAAGAATATTCTGTATAAACTGTTTATTATCTCTTTTTCCCCATTTGATGTTCATCCCGTTAATGAAAATACTTGGGTCTGACAGCAAAAATATTGTTCCGTCACCAATACTCTCATGCACAAATACGGGGTATTCTGAGAGGGATTCTGACTTATCGATACTGTTATTGCCGTTTTTATCATCCCAGCTGAGGACAGATGACGTAATAAGAACCTCACCGCCTGATACATAAGACGGACAGTTCAGCACAATTGTTTCCACTCCGTTTATGACCGTGGCATTGCCTTTTGTATAACAGATCACTAAAGAGGGTTCGTTGTATTCCATATCTACACTTGTCACGTTTCCAGGCACAACTGACATGGTACTGCCAATCGTGTGTAAGAGCCCGTTTGAGACTCCGTTTTCATCGGCAATAAACAGGTGGCCGCCTCCGTGTACAAACTCCCTCAGTGTCCCTGCCTCTTCTTCTGAAATGTCTTTATCTGGCGCGATTATCAGGAGTGTTGTATTTGCCTCTGAATTCAGGTCTTTGTAGTCATACAAAAACTTCCCGCCCATATCCTCGACCATATCTGCAAAGACAGATGTTCCGTTCCACTGGGTATTATAACGGCTGTATTCAAGGGATGTTTGTGAAAAGTGTGTAGAGATGATCATCAGTGAGATGACAATCAAAATTACCGCAATCCATCTGCCGGAATTCATCTCCCTTCACCTGTTTGTCCTGACATGTCTATCCCTTTTAATTGTGCTGTGCAGTCGCAGAGGTCAATTTCACTGAACAACACTTCCTAATGCTGATAAAGCCTCTTCCCACGCTGAAAGGAGGGTGTCTTTGCCTTCGTAAACCGGATCTATTCCACCGTAAATAACCTCTTCAAAGCGATATATAAACGCCTCCACACTTTTGTGTGCAGCACTGCCGGCGATAGCCAAAGCCCGTTCTCTTGCAGTCGCAGAATGAGTGAAGTGGACTCCTGAAATAATTTCCAGCTCTTCAAAGATGGTGGTGGCAAGCTGCTTTGCGGCCTGTTTTTGTTCTCCTGTGTTAAGCAGTACACTGTACTGTTCACGTACATTTTCTTCTTCATATTTTCTCTCTGCAGGTAATTTTGTTTCAGGAATTTCAGTTGCAGGTGTGAAACCATGGATATCAGTACTTGCTGTGTCTGTACTATCTTTCTTATCTTTACCCCGTCTAAAACGTCTGATATAATACAATCCTGCACCACCGGAAAACAGGATACACGCACCCCCCACAATCAGGGTTAAGATCAGTGTTACCAGTGAACCTGTATCAACAGAAACCGAATCACTCTTTGAAGATTTCAGTGGGAAACCCTTCCCACTGAAAGATGCCTGTAGTACAACTTCACGTGAATCCGCAGGAACTGTAACAGAACCCAAATAGATTCCCTTTGAGTCTGTTGTAAAGTTTGCTGTTTCATTGCCGTCAACAGAGATTGTCACAGGTGCCTCACTGACAGGAATTATCCCGTGAGTTGTTTCTGCAACAAGACTGCCGGAGCAGGTAACCACCTCTCCGTTTGGTGTTACCTGGCAGGTGAGATTTATGTTTGTCTCTGATTTATTAAGAGAGAAGAGTAAAACATTTGAATATGTCTCTTCCATGAGAGTATATGCGAGATGCAGACCGCCTGAGATTTTTCCGATTTTGTACGGCAGTTGGTATGTACCGTTCTCATTTGTCTCTGTGAATGAATACTCTCTGCTGTCGATAAAGAGAGTTACCTGTTTTCCATACGGATAACCGTCTGAGATATTGCCTGAAAAAAGAAGGGAATCAGCATATGTACCGGTATCCGGCGATACTGCAAGACTTAACTTATAATCCGGTTCAGTACTCTGATTTTCAAGCTCATCCACTCTCTTATCCTGTCCGTCGTCAACTACACTAACAATTTCCTCAAAGGTTGTTACACTTTCTTCATGTCTGGTCGTGTTAAGCTCAAACTTTCCAGCTGAGCTCTGAAATTCCTCTGAATTTGAAGTATATTTACTATATTCTCCTTTTATTTTATTTCTGAGGGATTCACCTTCGTAGGCAATTGAATAATATAGTGAGGGATCGTCTTTATCCTGATATTTAATCTCAAGTTTATTCAACTCTTCAAGGTCTATACTGTCTTCCAGAAGTTGCCGGAGACTCTCATAATTATTCGCATTTTGCTCTCTGAAATCTCCCAGTTCGGATTCGGACATATCCAGATTGACAACAAGATTGTCAAACTGCTTCATACATCCGGCATATGCTTTCAGGTTATCTTCCGCATTTTCAAAATTTTTAACTTTTATATCAAGAACTATAGTGCCGGACAAACCAAGGAAATCCTGCATAAGGGGGATCATGGGTGCTGTTTTTTCCTGTGAAATTAATTTCAGGGCCTGGGGATTGAAATGGTATTGCGTTTCTGCATTTGTCTTTATTGTATAGAGTTCAGGTGACTTCACATAGGGTGTGAGCATTAGAAGAAATACTACAGATAATATGGCAATTGCCAGAAAAAATTTGGTTTTATTATCCATAGTTCTTTTATCCATTAATAATCTCCAGAACTTTCTGCGCTACTATAGCGCCGAATATCAGAACTCCCATTGCCACAATGTACTTTACATATCTGATGTACTGTGGTTGCGAAAACGGCGGGTCAATCAATTCAACAATTACCAAAAGCCCGATTAACCAGAGGACAAAAAAGATCTCGAGGTTAATATTTACTGACAGAACCATAAAGAACAGGACGACTATAAGCCAGATGACAAGTACTGCAATCGCTGTCTTTTTTTTGGTTGTTGTCATCTCTGTATGTATTATCCTTATGTTGATATTTAAATTACTGTACGTGCTGTGACTGTAATCCCGCCACAAACTACTCTATTGCTATTACCTGTACTGTTATTGTACTGTAATGGTACTGTAATACAGGTACAAATTACGACTATAAACTTCTACATTCCACTACAAAATACTGTTCTCTGCAAAAAGTATATCATTAGACATAGCATACAGTTGTGTCTGGTGATGGTATGAACAAAATTTCAATAATCTCTTTTGTAATCGCAGTTATGCTCATAGCTGTGCCTGCATCTGCAGTCACCTCAGAGTCACTGATGATTGATGTGGGGACCGGCGGAGATACAACAGTAACATTTGATTATTCTCTGAACTGGCTTGAAAATTTTGCTGTATTCTTAAAGATAGGTGATCCTGCATCTGAGCTGAAAAAAGGGCTGGAAGGTTATTCAGACAAAGAAGTTGAGGTTACATCTGTAAGTAACGGGAAGGCGGCATTTATCGTATATGGTTTTGCCCATGTTACTGAATCCAATGATTCTGTTACATACAGGACTCCGGTACTGAATTTCACTGATGCGGAAAAAGTTCTGAAAGGTTACTGGTTTGCGCCGCTGATTTCGGTTGACCTGTCTCCTGCTGAAACAACAGTCAGGTTCCCTGACAGTTATGAGAAGAAATTTTATAATACAATTGAAATCCCTTCAATAACGCATAAAATAATGAAATAGTCCATGTCAGGTTAATACCCGACATTATTTTTAGCATGAAAATAAGATCCGCGTTTTCAGTAAACAGTGCGTGAACGCTTACGCGTTATGCACATTTTCTGGCAGATTTCTGTATCTGACTGACAGTACTCCCATTGTATCTGATCAACAATACTGAGTCTGTCCAGCCAACTATTCCACATATGGACAGACCTTTCCTCATGTTGAGATTAAAAATATTGATCCTGTAACTCAGAAAATTGTTCTGAGCGGTGAACCTGGTGAGATCAGTGCGGGGGGGTTATGTTGTGATGTGAAATGCTCTTACAAATGTGAAATGCTCTTACAACAATCTAAGTGCGACAAGGCATACAGTTGATGCAGACGGGTGGAATCATACCGGAGATCCTGGATAGGGATAATCCGGGTGGTCAATAGTTATTATCCTGCCAGATCAGCACTGGCTGGGCAGACTCTTAAAAATAATGATATTCATTCGATATTTTTATTTTTAAATCAGCCAATGTAATAAGATATGGGCAATATCAGTTACGCTAATGGCACTTCATCAATACCTCTTATCGGAGAGACAATAGGGGAAATGCTGGAGAGAATAAGCAATTCCTATCCCAATAATGAGGCGCTTGTATCGGTTGACCAGAATATCAGATGGACATATAGTGAATTTTTAGAAAAAGTGGATGAAGTTGCACTTAGCCTTATGGCCATCGGGGTCAATAAAGGGGACCGTGTTGGAATCTGGGCACTCAATTATGCCGAATGGGTTGTTGTTCAGTTCGCAAGTGCAAGATGCGGCGCTATTATGGTGAATATCAATCCCTCATACAGGACATTTGAACTTGAATATACGCTCAAACAGGCAGAAGTTCATACCCTCATACTTCAGGGGAGGTTTAAGAGTTCTGACTATGTGGGTATGTTATATGAGGCATGTCCTGATGTAATTGAATCAGGGGCTGGCAAAATCAGCACTGAAAAATTTCCGTTTTTAAGAAATGTGGTATTCCTCGGCAACGTTCCTTATAATGGAATGTTTACCTGGGACGAATTTATCGGAAAGGGGAAAAACATAAGCCCGGACGAATTAATCGAGCGTGGAGATTCATTATCATTTGATGATCCCATAAACATCCAGTACACAAGCGGGACAACAGGTTATCCGAAAGGAGTTGTTCTGACCCACCATAACGTCTTAAATAACGGCTATACTATTGGAAACGGGATGAAATTTACTGAAGCAGACAGGCTCTGTATTCCTGTGCCATTCTATCACTGCTTTGGAATGGTTCTTTCAAACCTTGCCTGCGTAACTCACGGTTCGACTATGGTAATTCCATCTCCGGCATTTGATCCTGAAGCTGTCTTAAAGACAATTGACAATGAGAAATGCACTGCAGTTCACGGTGTCCCGACAATGTTTATTGCCGAACTCAAACATCCGAATTTCAACAAATACAAATATGACAGCCTCCGCACCGGAATTATGGCAGGATCACCATGCCCGGTTGAGATCATGAAAGCCGTAAACCAGAAGATGAATATGAAAGATATTGTCATCGTCTATGGCCAGACTGAGACCTCTCCGGGAATTACAATGACAACAACAAAAGATCCCCTTGAGATGAGGGTATCAACAGTTGGACAGACCTTCCCGCATGTTGAGATTAAAATTATTGATCCTGTAACCCGGAAAATTGTTCTGAGGGGTGAACCTGGTGAGATCTGTGCGAGGGGTTATGTTGTGATGAAATGTTATTACAACAATCCAAGTGCGACAATGCATACAGTTGATGCAGACGGGTGGAATCATACAGGAGATCTTGGGATAATGGATGAGGAAGGTTATATCAAGATTGTCGGAAGATTAAAAGAGATGGTTATTCGCGGCGGTGAAAATATCTATCCGCGTGAGATTGAGGAGTTCTTACATACCAACCCGAAGATCCTTGATGCCTATGTCATCGGACTTCCGGATGTGAATTACGGTGAGGAACTCATGGTATGGGTAAAACTGCATGAAGGTTTCACAATGACCGGAGAAGAATTAAAGGAATTCTGCAACGGCCAGATTGCAAGGTACAAAATTCCAAAGCATGTCAAATTCGTTGAAGATTTCCCAATGACGGTTTCCGGAAAAATAAGGAAAATGGAGATGAGGGAGATTTCGATAAAAGAACTCGGACTTGAAGAAGAAGCGAAAATTGAGACTGCCTGATTTAAGGGCAGAATATTTTATAATTTCAATTCCATTCGTTTTTTGCCCTTAAGGACAGGTTCAATATTCCTGTGCCTGATCGATAACACTCTTATTCACACAATCAAACATTTATAGTGATACCAATGTCTAAAGGTCCCACCCCGGCAATGAAACAGTTCTATGACATGAAGGTCCGTCATCCTGATACAATACTTTTTTTTCAGATGGGGGACTTCTATGAGACATTTGGTGAAGATGCCATAGTCGTCGCACGTGAACTTGATATCACACTCACATCAAGAGGCAAAGATCTGGATGGTGAAAAAATGCCGCTTGCAGGTGTACCCATCCACGCAGGTGAAGCCTATATCGCGAGAATGGTTAAGAAAGGCTACAGGGTTGCAGTATGTAATCAGGTAGAAGACCCGAAAAAAGCCAAAGGTGTTGTAAAGCGTGATGTAGTCAGAATAATTACTCCCGGAACTGTAATTGACTCAGGTATGCTTTCTTCATCGGGTCCCAGTTACCTGATGGCGATATCACCGGACAAAAAGAAAAAAACATTTGGACTTGCTTTTCTTGACATATCAACCGGAGCATTTTTTGTATCTTTTTGTGGTGCCAAAAATGAGGGAGTTGAACTCTTCTCGGAAATTGCCCGGCACAGACCAACTGAATGCATCATTCCGTCCGCCCTGCCCGGATATGCAATAAAACTCTTAACACAGCAGGGTGTTTTAGTAACTTCTTACAATGACTCTGCATTTGACTATGATAATGCATCCTCATTCCTGATGGATCATTTCAATGTGAGTTCGCTTGAGGGTTACGGGTTAATTGGGATGGACACATCTGTTTCTGCTGCTGGTGCATGTCTGAATTATGCATGTGAGACACAGAAATCCGGACTCCCACATATAAGAGGGCTGTCTGCATGCCTGCCGTCTGGGAGTATGGTGCTGGATGCGATCACTCTCAGGAACTTAGAAGTACTCGGGAATATCAGGAACAGCGGGACTGACTCTTCGCTGCTCAGTGTGCTGGATGCGACGATGACTCCAATGGGGTCCAGAACGCTCCGCTCTTTTATAATCGCTCCTTTAACTGATAAAGAGAAAATAGATCACAGGCTTGATGCGGTTGAGTTCTTTGTGAACCAATCAGTTTTGACTTCTGATCTGCGTACTCTCCTGCACAGGTATGCTGATGTTGAAAGAATAGCAGGGAGAATATCATATGGGAATGCAGGTCCGCGTGATCTTGTGACCCTGAAAAATTCGCTTGATAAAATTCCGCAAATAAAAGAACTATTTGATATACCCGGAGTTTTGGCACCACAATTAATCAGTGAATCATTATCCGGAATAAGTGATTCCATTGAAATTAGCGCACTTATCAGTCGTGCAATAGTGGATGAACCGCCAGTACTTGTGAAGAACGGCGGTGTAATCAGAGATGGGTATGACAATTCACTGGATGAACTGAGAGATATCGCTGGTTCGGGAAAAAGCTGGATTGCAGCGTTTCAGGAAAAAGAACGTGAACGTACAGGGATAAAGTCACTAAAAATTGGCTATAACAGGGTTTTTGGTTATTTTATCGAAGTTACAAAAGCAAATGTGAAACTGGTGCCTGAAAATTACCTGCGCAAACAGACCCTCTCAACGGGAGAACGCTATACTATTCCGGAACTGCAGGAGAAAGAGGCACTCATCGTAAATGCCGAAGAACGGCTGACAGCACTTGAAGGAGAACTGTATGCCGGACTTATTAAGACACTTTGTGATTATGTAACTGAATTCCAGGAGACTGCGGGAAATCTGGGTCTTCTTGATCTCTTCTCAACACTCGCAACGACTGCACAGAAAAACCGTTATATCCGCCCTGTTATAGAAGAGTCCAAAAGGCTTCTTATCAGTGATGGCAGGCACCCGGTTGTGGAGAGAACTCTGAATTCCGGTTTTGTTCCCAATGATTCTGACCTTGATGCCCGCGGGAACCAGATTTTGATCATAACCGGTGCCAACATGGCAGGGAAGTCCACATACATGCGTGAAATTGCACTCATCTGTATTATGGCTCAGATGGGCAGTTTTGTTCCTGCAGACCACGCAGTTATTGGCATTGTGGATCGGATATTCACCCGTGTCGGAGCATTTGACGATCTTGCAAGTGGCCAGAGCACATTTATGGTTGAGATGCTCGAACTGGCAAATATCTTAAACAACGCAACTGACAGAAGCCTTGTGATCCTTGATGAAATAGGAAGGGGAACCAGCACACTGGATGGTTTTTCAATAGCAAAATCCGTTCTGGAATACCTCCACGGGAGAGGTGCAGCGGGCCCGAGGACACTTTTTGCCACGCATTTCCATGAACTTGTAGAGGTGGAAACTGAGTTAAAGCGCGTCAAAAACTATCATTTTGCTGTAAAAGATACAGGTAATGATGTGGTATTTCTGCGTAAACTGATCCCGGGTGCGACAGACAGGAGTTATGGTATTCATGTGGCAAAACTGGCAGGGATTCCTGAGAAAGTGACAATGAGATCAGAAGAGATCCTGAAATTTGTACAGGATAGGGAGTACCAGTCCGGGGATAAAAAGATGCCAAGGTATACACAGATGCTCCTTGTGGATGTCCCTGCACCGGTGCCCGGGGTTCACTCTGTTATCAGTGAACTGAAAGATCTGGATATTGACTCTTTAACACCCCGTGATGCACTTGCCCGCCTTTATGAACTCCAGAATTCAGTAAAAAAAGAGGACTGAACCATGAACAATATTGTCCGTGAAAACCCCGTCTCTAAAACTTCTGTCAGGGATACACCCGTCCTGAAAAATATTCATGTACTTGATGACGAAACAATCAACCAGATCGCTGCCGGTGAAGTTGTCGAACGGCCTGCGTCGGTTGTTAAAGAACTTGTTGAAAACTCAGTTGATGCGGGGGCGGATCATATCCGTGTGGATATTTCTTCAGATAAGAGCGGGATTACCCGGATCAGGGTAGTTGACGATGGTTTTGGGATGCAAAAAGATGATGCTATGCTTTCTTTCACCCGGCATGCAACAAGCAAGGTCACTGAAATTGGAGATCTCGTCAAAGTCCGGACAATGGGTTTTCGGGGTGAGGCGCTTGCAAGTATTGCAGGTGTATCAAAGGTTACAATGATGACCAAACCTCTGAGTACACAAATCATTTCAGGTACCAAAATAGTCATCTCAGGTAGCGAAGTTATTGAGGTATCTGAGATCGGTTCACCTGAGGGTACAAGTGTAATGGTGGAAAATCTCTTTTTTAACACTCCTGCAAGAAAGAAATTTATGAAATCCCGGCAGACTGAGATGGCGCATATTTACCGTGTTATGGAGCATATTGCTCTTGCAAATGATACTGTTTCATTTCAGTTGTTTCATAATGGGAAAGAAAAACCGGGGACTACAGGTTCAGGTTCCCTTTCTGATGTAATACGTGAGATATATGGGAGTGATCTTTCAAAAGATCTCATATCTGTCACCGGAAAAACTCCGTTTATGCAGATTGACGGATTTATTGGAAAACCCGGTAATAATAAAACAAATTCACAGCAGATTATTGTCAGTATAAACAACCGTTTTATTACATCTTATCCGATAGTCCGGGCAGTTAAGGCAGGGTACGGGACTCTCCTGCCAAAGAACCGGTATCCTGTTGCATTTATTTCGATCAGGATTGATACGGCCCTTATTGATGTAAATGTTCACCCCACAAAAAAAGAGGTAAAACTCTCCAGAGAAAAGGAGATCACCGCAGAAGTAATCTCAGCAGTCTCCGGTGCACTCAGGTCAGGATCTGTCCTTTCCGGATGGGGTAGTAGTGACTGGAAACGTGACTGGAAGTCAGTATCTCCAAAAAACGTAAAATCTCCGGAAGAGAAATCTGTTTCAGCTGTGGGCAAAAGTCCTCTCAGTAGTGAAAAGAGAAGTGAGAGATCTGAGGATAACAATAATGACTGGAAACCGCTCTTCTCTGGAAAAACAGTTATTCCAGAGAAAAATGCTATATCTGGTGTCACTTCCCCTGCACCAGCATATTCCTCATCTGTTAAGGATTCTGACAAAGACTTCGGCGTTGATAAACAACCGTACCGCCCACGTTTTTCTGCAACAGATACTCAACTCAGGCTCTCTGAGGTTACGCCTGAATGTGAATGCGAGAATAACCTCCTGCCCCCTATGGAGGTTATTGGTCAGGTTGACTCTTCGTATATTATTGCAAAAACAAGGGGTGAAGAAGAGCTGTTAATCATTGACCAGCACGCCGCACATGAGAGGATACTCTATGATCAGATCTGTAAAAAACGTGATTCCGGCTCAAATTCGCAGGAACTAATTGTGCCTGTCCTTATGAATCTTCGTCCCCGTGAGGTTGCCATACTAAAAGAGGCGATTCCTGATCTGGAAGTGGAGGGATTCTCTCTGGAGGAGTTCGGGAAGGATACCTATGCGGTGAGGGCGGTTCCTATGGTGCTTGGAAAACGTCTTGGCACTGAAGTTGTGGAGGATATTATCAACGACCTGATGGACGGGGATCTGAACCTGAAGTCGGTTGATGAAAGAAAGGAGAAAATTACCTCCACAATCGCATGCAGGGCGGCAATAAAGGCAGGTACTGTCTTATCTCATGAACAGATGACCCGCCTTACTGAGCAACTGTCACGTACAGAAATACCGTATACCTGTCCACATGGAAGGCCTACAATAATCACTTTCCCCAGGAAAAAACTGGATTTTATGTTTAAGCGGACATGAATGTTTTTGAATCGAAACTGAAACCCCATAATTACTGTGAATTTACTGTTTTTGTGACTACTTCCGCACTACGACAGAAGTAGTGGACTTTTTTTTACTGCTTTTCCCGTAATTCCTGCAAAATTCATGAAATCAGATATTTTGCCGAAATCCTGGGTATTACCTGTATATCTTTTTGTATCTCTCAGTAATCGCTGGATTCTGTAACTGCTCTGGGAAAATTTCCGGTACAAAAATTTCAGGTGAAATACGAAAACTCAGTATATCCAATCCGTAAATCAACGTAATTACAATGATAATTGTACCTCATATTAGCTGATTTGACGGGCTCAAAAAGTGAGACGCGAAAAAAAGTATATTTTATTATATTTTTATTATAATTTATTACTCAGCCTCTTCCGGCAGTTTTCCCTTCATGAGAATTCCGGTGATAATGCTGATAAGTCCTGATGCAATTGCAAATATACCCACCACCTGAATAATGACAATGTCACCGAGTGCCGGGAAGATCATAATGTAAAAACCGACTATGATTCCGATAATACCTGAAATTGCGAGAAGAATCCTGTACCACCTGAATTCGGAATGGGTAAGCGCAAGCCAGAGGTCCCCGAATCCTGACATAAACGCCCAGAGTGCAATTATGTATGCAAGGGTGATCCACATTGCCCAGAGGTTTGAAATGGCATAGATACCTATCAGGACACCGAGCACTCCCAGAATCAGGAGAATTATAGAGCTTGTCTTTCCAGTCTCCCCTGTAATCCCCTGAATGATAATTGTGGCGCTGTACAGGATAATCAATATGCCAATAAATAGTGCAATGAAAGTTACTATGAGGGGTGCCCACAAGAGAGCAATGCTTCCAAAGATAATTGCGAACAGGCCCTGAAGGAGGAATGTCCACCACTTTGGAGTAAATACCATACTTTCTAATAAAATCTCTTCATTATCCATATTTCATCACTGTATTTATCCTTGCTCTCATTAAAAAAGTCATGTGTTTTTTTATTGTCAACGTTTTTATAAACAATAATGGGTTTATGGGAAAAGCAGGCTGAAAATCTGCGATTTTTTCAGTCGTGGAAGCGGTCAGAGCAAGTCCTCACATGCACACCTGCAAAGGTCTCTTCCTATTCTGATGACATAGAGTGTTTCGTCTTCGATCTTTTTTTGTGCAACAACAAAACATAAGAGTCCTTTTTCCGCAAAAAGTTTCTGAACTTCCAAAATTCCGGTGAGTGACGAGACAAGCACAAGTGCCCGTCCGCCTCGTGTCATAATCCTGCAAAGATCAGATGCAAAATTTTCAATCGTCTCTCTTCCGGACTCCCCGCCGTCAAGTGCATATTCAAGCCAGTCATGAATCCTTTCATCCGGGGGTGTAGGGAGGTATGGGGGATTAAAGATAATAAGATCAAAACAGCCGCATATGCCAGCCATCAGGTCTGTACGGATTACCTCAATACCCATGCCCTTTGCAGACCGACAGGCATGCGGGTTGATATCAGTTGCAAAAACATATGCATTTTTTTGCAGTTCTGCTGATATGAGTCCGCTTCCGGTACCCACTTCAAGCACAATCTCACCCGAATGTACTTCTTTTTTTGCAGTTTTTAGGAGTAGATAAGTATCAGCTTCCGGTTGGTAGACTTCACTGTGATATGGCGGTAGTGTCATAACAGTTTCATGATGTTATTGGTTTTTCTCTAATGAATGGATTGCCTGTTGCATATGATGAATGGATTGCATGACAGGAAGCGTCAGGTGCGATTTTGATGAAAACGTGGATGACTCCCGTTGTGTCAGGCGCATTTTTGATGAGGGTGGCAATTGCCACTTTCATGCTAAGTGAAATTTGTCACTTCCGGACCAGATTATTTGCAAGTACTTATAGCCCAGAAAATCTAATAGTCGTTTTGAGTATGGAGATTACAATAGGGAAAGCAGGTGGTCGTGAATGCAAAATTGATGCACAGGAACTTGTGACCGGCAGAACATGTATCATTGCGCAGTCAGGAGCAGGAAAGAGCTGGAGCATTGCAGTTCTCTGTGAACAGCTTTGCAAACACGGAATTGGTTTCTGTCTGATTGATACAGAAGGTGAATATTTCTCCCTTAAAGAGAAGTTTGACATAACCTGGGTCGGTGCTGATGAAGAATGTGACGTGGACATTGAAAAAGTAAACCTCAAAAGCCTGATTTCAGAGGCGGTTCGTGAAAGCAAAGCTATCATCTATGATGTTTCGGAAGTTGAGATGATTCCAAGGGTTACAAGACTTGCCCATGTCCTCTATGATGTTGCTACAGAACTCAGAAAACCATATCTCCTGCTTGTTGAAGAGGCTGATAAATTCATCCCCCAGTCCAGAGACTCAATAAAAAAGATTGAGGAGATCTCAAGAAGAGGCCGGAAAAGAGGTCTTGGGCTTCTTGTTGCTACCCAGAGGCCTGCAATTGTAACAAAAAACATTCTTTCACAGTGCAACAGCCAGATTATAGGTAAACTATCAATTGAAAACGATCTAAAAGCAGTCAGCCTGTTTTTTAGTTCAAAGCAGGAAGTTGAAGAGTTAACAACATTAATCCCGGGAGATTTTTTTATTATGGGGAGTTTAGTCTCAGAAAAGACAAAGATGCGATTTGGAAAGCGTGTCACAAAGCACAGTGGGCAGACTCCCCGACTTGAATTGCACCCCCCTGCGGAGCCTGAGCCTGAGCCTGAGGCCGAACCCGAACCTGGATCTGGATCTGAAAATGAATGTAATCCGGTTGAAGATGTGATATTTGATCCTGAGAATGAAGTATCTCCGGATGAAATAGCGAAACCGGTTATTGAGAAACCTGTAAAGATTCCGGTGAAAAAGATAAAATCAAAATCCAGGAAGATAAAGCCACGGAAAAATGTACAAAAGAGAGATGCTGTAGTACCTGTGTTTGAACGTGAAGATGCTCTTATAGTAGCGCAGAAAAAACAGAAGAAGAAATTCCTTTGTTTTGGCGAAGAAGAAAAAGTTGTATCTGCTGAGATGGTATACTGGCCACTTGTTTTCTTTGAGGTCCGTTATATATCCGGGCGGCTGAAAAAAGTTACCCGGACGACATCTTTCATCCTTGACGGGCTGAAAGGGAACTGTGCAAATATCTCCAATGGCCTGTCATTGCGGCCGTGTTTTTCGGAATTGATGGATCTGGACGTGGATCAGATAAAAGTGATCACCTCCATGCCGCTTTCAGGGGCAACACTGGTCGAAATTGAGATTCTCACAAAGCTGCCGCCTGCAGCTGTAGAGAGGGCCGTTGATAAACTGGAAGATCGGAAGCTGATTACAGCCTCAGATTCTGTTGGTGACAATAATATTTATGTACCTCTCCTTTCACACCCGGTACCTAAACCAGGTACCAGGCAGAATAAAATTGAACTTAAAATGGAACCGCTGGAAGGAGAATCACGAAGTCCTGAGATCCAGGAGGACAATATCAGGACAATTCTTAAAGTACTTGAACCTACGTCAGAGATTACCGAATACAGGGTGTTTTATTACCCGGTTTTTGAAGTGAACCTGGCAACAGAATCCGGTGAGAGATTTATTTATATTGATGCTGTGACCGGCAGGGAAATTGATGCCCGAATTATGGATTAACCTAAAAGATAATTCAGAATTGTAGTAGTAAACCAAAATTGTAGTAGTAAACCAAATTTTCTGGAATATCAGGTTTTTGTCCTAACGTGTAAAATCGGAGATTTAACACCTGAAGTTCCCTATCATTTAGCACATTATGTCAGATATTGTCAAAATTCAAAAA
>JAYEIC010000032.1:0-34752 GCA_034659935.1 Methanobacteriota archaeon
ATCCTTACCTTGATCAAGAGTATTTTGAACAAAGAATTTTGGGCCGCAAAGGGATAGACAAATTCCCTCAATCAACTCTTTTCCAATTTCCAATTTTTGAGCTACCCGATACTGAAAGGGTATGAAATGCTCGAGCCACATGCGTTGAAAGGCGCTTGTGTGGTTCTCTGAAGGGGGGAAGATGGTAACATCTTCTCCCTATTTGGCCGGGGCGGGAGTAATCCCGCCTTGTTATTCGACCGTTAATTGCTCCCTAAAATGGGTAAGAACCTCGTGAGAGGAACTAAAGGCATTGACGGCAGAGGACGAGGTAAAAAGCGAAAGTCATGGTGTAATGGCATGAATAGGAGTTCAACATTTGCTCTAACCTGAAAGGGTGCAGACTTACCTCGGGTAATTTTACGGCAAAGAAAGGTGGCAAAGCTATGAATATACGAAATTCAATTGCGCGGAATCGCGAGAGTCGTATAAACTGTAAGGATACCAACCAGTGGGAGAATATCAACTGGAAGGAAGTATACAAACATGTAAATAGACTGCAAACCCGGATTGCAAAGGCAACACGAGAAAAGAAATGGAATTTAGTAAAAAGATTACAATATCTGTTGACAAACTCACACTATGCCAAATTACTGGCAGTTAGAACGGTGACAAAAAACCGTGGTGCTCGTTCACCAGGTGTGGATGGAGTACTATGGAAAACTCTGGAATCTAAACTCCAGGCAGCAAAATCCCTGAGCGACAAACGATACAAAGCAATGCCACTCAGAAGAATATACATCCCAAAACCAGGAAAGACAACCAAACGTCCTATTTCAATTCCAACAATGTATGACCGCGCTATGCAGGCGTTATACAATCTTGGTTTACAACCAATTGCAGAAACACTTGCAGATAAACGCTCATTTGGATTTCGGTTATATCGGAGTGCACAGGATGCCATACAATACGCATTCCTTTGCCTCCGCCATAAAAGCTCTTCCGAATGGATACTTGAAGGAGACATCAAAGGCTGTTTTGATACCATCTGCCACGAATGGCTAAGCAGGAATATCCCAATGGATTCCTCAATCCTAAAGCAATTTCTGAAATCAGGCTATATCTTTGAAGACCAATTATTCCCTACCGACAGAGGTACACCGCAGGGGGGACAGATATCTCCCACTCTTGCAAACATGACCCTTGACGGGATGGAATCTCTCATCATGGATGCATACCCGAAAATGAAAGTGCATTTTATTAGATACGCAGATGATTTTCTGGTAACATGCCCAACGAAAGAAATTGCCGAAGAGATAAAGGAGCTCATTAAGAATTTCCTTAAAGAGAGGGGTCTTCTTCTCTCGGATACCAAGACGGTTATCACCCACATAAATAATGGAGTAAACTTTCTTGGATTTAATATAAGGAAATATGAGGGTACCCTCTTAATTAAGCCTTCTAAAGAATCTCTCTCAAAAGTGGTAAATAAATCCCGGGAATTGATTCACAAAGCGGCAGCCTGGAAACAGGAAGACCTTATTAAAGCTCTTAATAAAGTTACCATGGGGTGGACAAATTACTTCAGAAGTGCAGTTGCATCTAAAACGTTTTCGTACCTGGACTTTGTGCAATGGAATCAACTTTGGAGATGGGGTAAACGCCGACATAATAACAAAGGGAAAAAATGGATTGCCCGGAAGTATTGGCATAGTGAAGGCAGCAGAAACTGGATCTTTTCATCAGGAAAGCACAGACTAAGAACATTCAGCGACACTAAGATCAGAAGGCATGTCATGGTAAAACTGGACGCAAATCCATACCTTGACAGAATATACTTCCTTAGGAGAGTAGGAAAACTGAACCTTAATTCTGATATTCAACTAAAACTAACCTTTTTCTCATGGAACCGCCCGATTCAAGGGTTGTAAAATGCGTGAGCGGACTGCGGTGAAAGTCGCACGGTCTCGTTCTTGGAAGGGGGGGAGATGGTAACATCTCCTTCCTATTCGACAGTGTACACGATGTGTTGAGCTTTTTTGTGTACACGATGTTATGAGCCTTACCAGTTAAGGAATATATCCGCAGTATCCGTCCTGAGAGAGCTCAACCTGCCATATACCGATTTGAAACAAAACCCGGTAAAACAGGCTCAGGTAGACTGGGGCAATTGTGGCCGTGTTGAAATTGATGATGGAAAACGCCCGCGGCTAAAAACGAAAATTTTACAGTGTCTTTAAAATTAGGTTAGTTTTATGTGTGGAATTGTTGGTTGGACAGAGTCCCATTATACCAAGACATAATTACGCGCCAAAACAGAATGGATAATTTTTTGACGACTACTTAGCAGTCAAGGGGATCTTCTTCCCCATCTTTATCAATATATATGCATAATCCCACTCTCAGCTTATTCAAATCATCTTCAGAGGCCTCTTTTAGTGTCAGTATATTCTTCACTGGCTCATCAATGATCTGATACCAGAGATCCACCAGATTCAGATTCTGTCGGGAGATGAGAAGATTAACCAGCTCTTCTGCATCTTGCGGGGAGCCTATCAGATAATTGATACTAACTGCAGTATCTCCGATGTAGACTGAATGTTCCGGGAGAGGGGACAGTGTACCAACTGTGATATACCCATCCTTTGTCTTTGTATTATCTCCAGCCCAATTCTCCGCAGTAAGGCTGACAGTATACGTCCCGGCTGAAGTATACACATGATCAGGGTTAGCAACCATTGAGGTTGTACCATCACCAAAATTCCAGAACCTCTTTATTATTACCCCATCTGATTCATCTGTAAAGCTAACTGAAAGCGGGGCCTCACCACTCAGAGGTGATGCAGAAAAATCAGCAACGGGCGATTGAGGATCACCAATGAGAATAGGTTGGTGTGCCACTTCAGCACCATCCACGAGAACACTTATCGATACACCACCTTCAGAGAAACCTTCAAATCCAAAAGTGATATCACCAGAGTCAGATCCAGTTTTTGTTCCTGATAACTTAAGTTTTAAATCGACAAATTTTGTTCCGTCAATTGGTGTCCCAAACACTTTTAGCATGTCAATAGTACCGGAACAAGTATCTCCAAGAGACTCAGTCTTTGAAACAACGCCCGATTTAGCAGTCCAGATTATACTTTTGTATGAGCCTTGATTGGTTTCTTCAATACCAGCACTGTTCACCGGTGACACGTTGATATGAACAGATGCATTCTTCAATCCAAATGGAATTGTTACCAGGTTTGTCTGAAAAGTGACGGGTGAACCCTCGTGGACTTCAATTGTGGAGAACATCTGAAGTGTGAAATGGCTCTCATCCAGGAGATCCACAATACTAATGGTTATTGTATCTCCCTCATTAATCTGCTCTGGACCAATCACCACGGAAACGGCTGAAACACCTTGGATAAAGATGCAGAGAATGATCATCAGTGCAATACCTGGAAGAGTATATCGTTTCATATTATGTAACCAATTATCCTTTCAGGCTAAACTATCTAATACTTTTGGCAGATAAGGCTGTTGCACGAATAAATTTTATTGGCCTATAGGGGCAATCAGTCATACTTCGGTGATAACCAAACCCTGAATTGGGTTTGTTTTGCAGTGCGATTGCCCTCATTGTCTACAGCAAACTGTTCATACAACAGCCTCAGACACTCTCTTCAAATAATTGATACTCCAGCCTTATCATGATCCTATTGAGCGAGTTCTTCACTTTTTACCACCTAATGTAGACAATCACAAGCTTCCGACAGTCTCTCAACATCATCAGTGGATAAAATAATCTGAACAAATCTAAAAGGAAAAGGGTAGATCCATCAAGAGTAAAACGACCTGATGTATCAAAATATTGTGAATATTATCGTAGAACGATAATTTAAGGCAAAAACTCCAGCTTCACCTCAAATCCCTGCTCACCTTGTGATACAGGTATCATCAGTGTTCCGGTAGCAAGAAGTATTCCATCAGAATCAGTAATCTGAAGAGTCGTTGAACCAGTACCTGTAAATTCTAATACTTTATCACCACCAATCTCTTCGCTTGTTTCAACTTCAGTTACACTAAAGTGTGTGGCGCCATCGACATAGGCAACCTCATTCACCAGAAGCTCATTGAAACCGAAACCACCAACTTTAATTATACCAGTAGCCTTCCTGACACCTTCTTTCAATGTGAAAATGGCAGTCAATTCTTTATCTGCATCCATGGTGATCGTTGTTTCAGCATTTTCTGAGTAGAATTCACCATTCACCTGCCATTCGTCAAACTCCCAGTCATCATCAGAAACAGCGGAGATATCAACAATGGTTTCCTCAGCATACTGGTGCAGTCCGACATCAGGAGTAACAGTTCCCTGGCCAATCGTGCTTATTTCAAGTGTATAACGTTCACCAGGTGGAACTATTTCTAAGCCCACAGTGAACGGATGTTCGCCCTGTGATACTGGTATCTGAAGAGAACCGGTGGCAAGCAGAGTCTCCTGAGAATCATAGATCTCAAGAATAGTTGACCCGGTCCCCGTGAATGATACCGGAGTATCTCCACCTATTTCCCGGAGACCACCGATATCAAAGATACCAAAGTGTGTGGCACTCTCAACACCCCCAACTTCATCTACCAGAACCTCACTAAAACTGAGTGCACCCACCTTAATTGTGCCGGTTGCTTTTGTCATCCCGCCATCCCAGATAAAAATAGCTGTGGCTGATTTATTTGTATCCATGGTGATCGTTGTTTCAGCATTTTCTGAGTAGAATTCACCATTCACCTGCCATTCGTCAAACTCCCAGTCATCATCAGAAACGGCGGAGATATCAACAATGGTTTCCTCAGCATACTGGTGCAGTCCGACATCAGGAGTAACAGTTCCCTGGCCAATCGTGCTCATTTCAAGTGTATAGCGTTCACCGGGTGGAATAATTTCTAAGCCTACAGTGAACGGATGTTCGCCCTGTGATACTGGTATCTTTAGAGTACCGGTGGCAAGCAGAGTCTCCTGAGAATCATAGATCTCAAGAGTAGTTGAACCTGTACCCAGGAATGTTATAGGAGTATCTCCACCTATTTCCCGGAGACCACCGATATCAAAGATACCAAAGTGTGTAGCACTCTCAACACCCTCAACTTCATCTACCAGAACCTCATTAAAACTGAGTGCACCCACCTTAATTGTGCCGATTGCTTTTGTCATCCCACCATCCCAGATAAAAATGGCTGTGGCCGACTTATTTGCATCCATAGTGATAGTTGTCTCAGCTTCATCTGAGTAAAATTTATCATTCACCTGCCATTCGCTAAACTTCCAGTCATCATCAGGTATAGCAGAGATAGCAACAACAGATCCCTCATTATACTCATAGGTTCCAACATCAGGAGTAACAGTTCCCTGACCAATTATACTTATATCAAGCGTATATCTGTCATGTGAGACAATCTCCAAATCCACAGATATTTCATAGTCACCAATGGAACCCGGAATCTGAAGAGGGCCGGTAGCTAGCAGAGTCTCCTGCTCATCATAAATCTGAACTGTTGTTGTCCCGGTGCCCATGAATGTTACAGGATCAGCACCACCAATAGACTGATTAATGTTTACTTCCTCAACACTAAATTTGGCAGCACCAAAAACGCCATATACTTCATTGATGGTGACTTCGTTGAAGGTCATAGCGCCCACCCTAATGATTCCCACAGCAACTCTCGTCTCCTCCAGAATGACATCAATGGTCATATCTGACTGCACTTCTATCGTACCTGAAGATGTAGTATATCCAACCCTTGTAACAGTGTAATTATAGATGCCAGGCTTAACACTGTCAATGACATAAACACCAGCATCATATTCAACGCCATCGAAGGTAACAACTGCATCATCAATATTGACATAAAATGTGACCGTATAAGTCACTATAGGATGAGAAACACCATTTTCATCAATCCAATTTATCAGTCTCGCCTCAATCGTTATTATATCGTCTTGTGTGGCCTCATCATTTGTGCGGACATTAATAATAGATCCATCATCAATCCGATACCATAAATCCTCCATTGATATCTCCTGACGATCAATGAGCTCGTTGATTTGATTTTGTGCTTCAACAGGATGATAAACTAAATAATCGATACTAACAGCAGTGTCACCCACAAAAAGGGAATGCTCAGGAACGTCACTATCTCCAGCCGCCACCCCTGGTGGTATGAGGAGAAGTGATACAATCACTACAATGAAGATACCTATTTTTTTCATAAATATTACCTACATGGATGTTATATATAACTAACGACCCGGCGGCACTGTCGGAAAGAGCCTGTCCATCCAGTGCTGATCTGGCAGGACAGTGATTATATTATCCTGCTGATCGGCCGGTTTTCAGCGATTCTACATAATATATAATCGCAGAAGGCATTTACATTCTCGATTTTGAGCTAAGCGTGAGCCTGGACAAGAATCTAATACGAAAGGTGGCCATCAGCGGCCAAAAACAAAAATTTTGCTGTATCTTTAAAATCAGGTTAATTTTATATGTGGAATTGTTGGTTGGACAGGCTCCACTACAACAGTGCCGAAGAACCGCAAAGAATTTAAGAATTGATTCTCTAATTGTAGAGTATATTTCGTGTATCAGAATATATATCCTGATGAATACCTATTCGATTGATTGAAGAACCATCGTCTCCGGGTTCACAGAAACGAATGTATTAGTGGTATCCCATGAAATGTATCATTGAAGAGAGGGTTTTATTGTCTATCCGAACCTTATTCATGTATGAAAGAGGGAGGGGCGTTTCTGCCCCCGCCTTAGTTCAAAGGAGTGTAAAGATATGAGATTGTCATCATTTATTATTGTAGCTCTGATGCTACTTGCCGCAGCGACGTTTGTCTCCCCCGTCTCGGCAGATGCGCCACCGGCATTTCCACATGCCTTCAGTGGTGATGTCCTGGTTAATGGAATCCCCGCGCCTGACGGTTATAAAGTTTCTGCAACTGTCAGCGAAGGGGAAGTTGTCACAGATGAACAAAATCCAGTCACAACCATCGGAGGTAGTTATGGTAAAGGCGGCACCCTGTTTCTTCTGGTCCAGGGTGATATTCCCGTCGGTGCAACGATTAACTTCTATGTAAACGGAGTCAAGGCTTCAAATACTGCCGTCTATCAACCAGGGAATACAGATTCCATGAATCTCTCCGTGTCGATCACGCCACCAACACCACATCCACACGGCGGTGGCGGCGGTGGCGGCGCTGGCCTGCCTCCACCAACACCTGTTAAAGAATTTAAGACAACAGGAACTGTTACTACAAATTCCGATGGTATTGTTCAGGAAACAATAAAAGTCCTCACTGCTGACGAAAAAGCATACTTCTCTATTCCTGAAGGAATAAAGGCACTGGATGCTAACGGACTGCCTCTCAAAGAAGCCATAATTCAGGCAACAGATGACATCTCAGCACCTGCATCAGGGTTCACCTTCGCAGGCCATGCAATAGATGCATCCCCTGCAGGAGTTACATTTGATCCGGCAATCACACTGACATTCCAACTTACGGAAGAAGAGTGGGCAAACCTTCCGGCAGGAGAGACTTACACTGTCAGATGGTTCAATGCAGGCACAGATGCATGGGAAAATGTACCCACATATGTAAACCCGACTACTCACCGTGTCATTGCTAAAGTTAGCCACTTCAGCACATTCGCAGTCTTCATGCAGGAAGCAGGCGTTGTAGAACCAACACCTGTCACAACAGGAGTACCTGTTACTACTACACCTGTTGGGACAGAAACAACACCGGTAGCTCCTGAACCTCCTGGCGAATTCCCGTGGACAATGGTAATTGGTATAATTGTAGTTCTTGCAATCATCGGTGCAGGATACTGGTACTACACAAATCAGGACTAATACAGGAGAGAAAAAAAGAGAACAGGCAAATTAAAAATAAAAAACAGGGAATTAATTTTCCAAAAAACGTGCATGAGACATAAAGCGTCAGGCACTGTTTAATGAAAGTGGCAATTGCCGCTTTCATAACAAATTCAGACCACAACTTTGTGGAAAAAACAAAACCTTTTTTTTCTGTATCTTCTTCAAATACTGTCCTGACAGATCACCACAGAATAGACAGGCTCTATATATCCTGCATTTAATAGTTTAGGTAATGAAATACATTGTCACTGGTGGTGCAGGATTTATCGGTTCCCACATCGCAAAAACCCTTGCCAGCGATAAGGAAACAGAGGTTGTAATAATAGACGACCTCTCAACAGGAAAGATATACAATATTGACCATATTACAGACCAGCCCAATGTTACATTCATAAAAGGTGGGATTACTGACCTCTCCTTTTTAAATGAAGTTTTTGCAGATGCTGATGGCGTATTCCACCAGGCAGCAGTTGCATCGGTCCAAAAGTCAGTTGAAGATCCTGTCTGGACAAACGAGGTCAATGCAACCGGAACATTAAATGTCCTGCTTGCCGCACGTGATGCCGGTGCAAAAAAAGTCGTTCTTGCATCCTCAGCGGCCATATACGGTGACAACCCCAATCTCCCATTAGGCGAAAACGAACCCCCAAAGCCAATGTCACCCTATGCAGTCCAGAAACTCATGGACGAATATTATGCAGGAGTGTTCTCTACCCTGTACGATCTGAGGACAGTCTGTCTCCGCTATTTCAATGTCTATGGACCGGGGCAGGATCCTTCTTCACCATATTCAGGTGTTATTTCTATTTTTGCAGATAAAATCCGGGCCAGTCTCCCCCTGACTATTTACGGTGACGGCCTTCAGACGAGGGACTTTATTTATGTCGGTGATGTGGTCAGGGCGAATATTATGGCGATGGGTGTAATTTCTTCAGGGATACTTCACAGGCAGATCAAAAACCTGACTCCTAACGGTGCCCCGGATGGTATATACAATATTGCAACAGGTAGAGAAACAACACTTCTTGACCTGGCCTCTGCTTTAATGGAGATTGAGGGAAATGAGGTAGATATTAATTTCAGCGAACCAAGAGCAGGGGATATAAGGAGATCTCTGGCTGATGTGAGAAAAGCAAAGGGAGATACAGGAGCGCACGGTAGTTCCGGTTCCGGGTTTGGATTTGTTGCTGAAATTAGTGTGAAAGAGGGATTGAAGAAACTTGTAAAATCTCTCTGATTACCTACTAAAAACATTATACGACCTAAGATACAACTCTTCTGAATAACATATAAAAAAGCAGATGGCTTTGGTTGTGGGAGTGGTTACTACAGAATTACTACACTATGGGATTTAATTTCCTGTGGTACTGTTTTTACTATCCTTGCAGGTGAATAGCCCGGCACCTTTATTTCAACCGTAAATTTCTGATTTACCGGGATACTGTGCATAGGATATAAATTCAGCATAAACAGTTCACCATCCTCAAGGACTGTGTCATCGTTACCATTCGCAATTTCACTAATGCTCCAAAAACGCCAGGGCGGATCAGGATTAATAAGCGGGTCACATTTAATCAGTTCCTGATTATGCAGAGGTGTCAGACACCTGATATTCACATTGCTGAAATCAACTGGTTTTCCGGAAGGGTTGAGTGAAACAGGGATTATAATGTTGTTCACATAACCCCCGGTAAGCACTCCATTATCAATCCCATACACATCACCTGAGATCATGATGACAGTGGATGCCATCCCCACACTCTCATAAATCGTTTCTGAGCCCTGGGCACTGGTAGTAAATCCTGCACTAAGTACAACATAAGAAAACACAGCTGCCACCACAACAAAAGCGATAAGTACAATTGAGGCTTCAAGACCCGTGAAGGCTTCCTGCACAGTTCTTTTATTATACCTCTTAGCAAACGCTGCAGAACAAGAACACAACCCCTCCTGACTATCCATATCAGGACTCCCGGAATATATACCATGTTTATCACAGGCAATTTGTACGAAATCATTAGTTCTGTTTTTATCAAAGAGAACACAGCGTTTTGTGTCAGGTACGTTTTCATACAGGTAACAAAGGACGGAGTTGTATTGAGACTGTTTCACCGGTCCAAAACGATCTCCACCCTGCCCGGACATATTTACAACAACTCACAATATTTATTGGATTTTAAAACAGGAATATCCCGGACTATAGTAACCCCATGCCCGGATGCAGGGGTTGCGGTAATACTCATCTTATCACCGGCAATAATACCAAGGTCAGCAATATTCATCCGGACCTTAACAATCTCACCCTCCTCAAGAAGGATGTCATTGTTGTTGCTCTGAAGCCATGAGTAAACAATGCGGTTGTCACCCGGCAGAAGTCTTTCATGAAAACGTAGTGTGGAAATTTCATATGTAATCATGCTGGTATCAATACCAGAGCCTCCGCCGGTTGTCTCAAAGCAGAGTTCCATAAACTTCATCCTGAGATCCGGAGTATCAACTTTGGCAATAATTGTATCAGCAAGGCTGAGCGAATTGGAGGTTTCTTCAAGGGCAGAATGAACTACACTTTCACTTTTTTGCGTAGTGGAAAAACCTGCACCCAGCACAACATAGGAAAATACTGCAGCCACAACAATAAAGGCAATCAAAACGATTCCAGCTTCCAGACCGGTAAATGCCTCACTATTTCGCAAAACAACCCTCACTGTAAAATTGTTAATCGGGATAATGTTAAAGATTACGATTTTACTCTGACATCTAAACCTGCAGAATTGCACATTTATGCATTCTCCCCTGATAAACCTTCCAATGCTATACTAAAATTACGAGAGCAAAAAAGGATTTCAAAATACCTGCATACATGCACTCTCCATATTTGCCACAGAAACCTGCGAATATATAGCACCATACAGTTTATGACGTATTAATATCTCCAAATTACAGCATTCATCATGCGTTATATAGCGGAAAGGGCGGATTTAACAGGATATTTAAGCACCAGACTGCCAGGGAGCATTCAGTCAGTACCAACCCTTATTCAGTGAAAACCACTCCCATGCCCGAAAGTAGCCAGATAGGATAGGAACTGCCCAAACAGGATGATCAACGCTATGGAAATTATGTATGAACTTCTGTTGAAACCAGGGTTGCTGAAAGCAGAAAGCAGAAAGCTTCCCTTCAGACAGGAGTAGTTTACTGAAGAGGAATTGATGTCGACTTTATGTCACAATCAGCCTGCACAATTAAATTGGTCGTGTCCACCACGTTTCCCACAAACAAAATGATTAAATGTGTACCGACATAAAAACAGACAAATGTTTCCACTAACGAGTGAAGCAGATATAAAAGGGTAATTACCACATTTCCCCCTATTTAACACCCGACACCACGCAGCAGATACAAAAGTATGCCCTGACACAAGATCTTCCGGATACGGGACAATATGAGGGTCCATATTCGCTGAAATATTCCGTGACTGCCCTGACACAAGTAAACTGCTGCGTCGTATATTATATTGAACATAACTCATTTCCGGTGTAAATCCAGAATACATTTTTCATAAGTGTTCACCCCCCGCCATGCAAGCCGGGATTTTTACTCCGGATCCAATTACGGCATATGGAATCACGGTGAAGAAAAGTAATACAGGATATACCCGTTGCAGCATTCCACATCATTCTCACAAGTTTTTCATCCAGAGTTACCTCTCTTCTTCTTCCCGACCCGACCTCATCAGATCAGACCCAACATAATCTAACAGGAGTTTAGAGCACCCGCACCACATTGCGCAGAATAGAGATTCTACGCAAAAGTAATATACATTGAGGAATTAAAGAATAAAGCATGGAAAATAATTATTTTTCAGAGTGGCTCCCCCGCTTCAATTACCACCTGAAGATGAGAAATTATTCACCCAAAACAATCACAAGTTACGAACAGGTGATACGAAAGTTTGCATACTATCTGTGGCTTCGGCGGAATGTGAATAGAAGTAAAATAGAAAATCACTGGGAGGATCTGCAAAATGCCCGGCTGGATACAGAAATGGATGCCACCCCGATTTTAGTAAATGATTTTCTGGCATTTTTAACATCGATAAAAGACTACAAAGCAAAAACACTCCACCGCATTATTTCATCATTAAGCTCATTTTACAGGTATATCTACATCCAGGGCGTAATTAAAACCAACCCGATGATAGGGATAGATCGCCCGCGAATAAAGGAACAGGAGCTAAAATATCTAAAACATAATCAGGTCATCCGCCTTATGAACTCAATACAAAACCCGCGTGATAAGCTGATAATCAGGACTATTTATGCCACAGGAATCCGTGTTTCAGAACTCTGCGGAATTAACACAGAAGATATTGATTTTGAAGAACATACAATCCGCATAAAAGGTAAGGGGGGTAAGATCAGAACAGTATTTATAGACAGTGAAACCCTCAATGAAATTGACCGGTTTTCAGCAGGAAAGCTCTCCGGACCGCTTTTTGAAGGGCAGCAGGGCAACAATATTTCCCCCAGAACAGTCCAGCACATATTCACAAAGTATGCCCCCAGAGGCATAACCCCACATAAAATACGCCACAGTTATGCCTCCGAACTCTACAAACAGTCCAAAAACCTGCGAGTTGTCCAGGAAAACTTAGGACATTCATCCATTCAGACAACAGAGATATACCTACACACAGATGTGGATGAAAGAAAGAAAGTATATCAGGAATTCTTCCCGCTTTCAAACCGAAATGTGGAGAAATAAAAGCAATATACTCCTTTCATTCACATCAATTCGGAGATTGTGTTAATTTTTTGTTTTTTTGTTTTTTTGTTTTTTTTGTTTATTCCCTCTTTTTTTTGTGAAACCTCTTTGTTGTGTATATTGAAACAGGATCTATTGCATAATCATCCATATCCACTTCCTGCACACCAACATTAATTGCAGGTGAAAAAGCGCAATTCACTCCTTAAAATCAATATATCCTAAAATATTTTGATGAAATTACACAATGAAAATCCGGTTTTTATGATTTTGAAGAACCCCATAAACCATATGATGCTATACATAACAATAGTTAGAGGCAGAGTTTCCAAAATACAGGATATCCTGAGAAAGCAGATTGGATTAATTACAATCTGTAACAAAATCTACACCAGCCACAAACACCCCTAACAAATATCCCCGCTGATAAGGCCATAGTTAAGGGGGGCAATTATAAAGTTGACAGGAGTGGTCTGCAGATATGAAACACACGTTTCCTATCCAAAATATAACCAAATTCTCAACGGTGGTGACTGTCTTACTGTACCTGATGTACCTCATATATCATTATTCAGAGAAATCCAATGAACCCACCAAAAAAATATAAACCATATATCACTTCATTCAACAATTAAATCTCAACATCTTCTGTTAGTAAAGTTGAATTAATTCACGATCCAATGATTAGACCAATGGAGGAATCAAATACACAAAATGAAGAACAGATCAGTTCTGATGCTGACAATCCTCATTCACCAGATCTCCGGGATAATTCCGGTAACATCATAGATAAAAATACCATAGATCTGACAAATACAGATTCAGACAAACAGAATATTCCCACTTCAGATACCGGCACACCAGACAATACAGATACAGACGAACAGAACACTGGTATTTCTAATACAAATACACCTGATGATACAGATACACCATATATAAATACAGACGCACATGAACCCAGCACAGACGCAGAAGGAAAGGCGGAGGAAAAAGCAGAAAGATCAGGAGAAGAAACAACTTCACCACAACAAAAAACACTGGTCCCCCGTTCACCCGAAGATGAAGAGAGAATAAACAAATACAAAAAATTCAGGAAAGTTGATGGTGCCGCCTACAAAAGAGTCAATCAGTTCCTGAGAAAACACACATATATTACTGCCAGAGAATGGGCTATTGCCCGCCTCTGCGCTGATTTCTCTACACGTGGCGGAGCCGAGATGACATTTATCGGAGACAATCTCCCTGAACTAATCCCCTTCATGACAGACACCTACTCCCCGCAGGCTGTCAATCAGGCAAGAAACTCATTCAAGCGTAAAGTTCGCAAATCCGGGGCTACATTCTTTTACGGTGCACTATGCGGTTTTTTCACTGCTGACGAACTGGACGACATATTGTTTGAATCAAGCGAAGTTGCACGGTTCCTGCTTGAAATCGAAGGCACATCTATCGACATTGATGATGAAATAGATATTGAAGACAGGATTAGTGATGTTATGAGAAGTGTCGCCAAAGCAGCATCCAGAATCAGGCAGACAAAACAGGAAGAGAGTAAAACTGAAAATACAGATACAAAAACAGGAGAAGATAAAAAATGAAATTAATCCATGTAACCGGGTATTCAGGCACCGGCAAAACCACATTCATTCAGAGACTCCTAAAAGAGCTGAGCGGTATGGGAAAAACGGCAGTTGTAAAACACACAGGCCACCACACAATCCAGCTTGATGAAGGAAAGGATACAACAACACACTTTGAACACGGGGCAGCATTCTCAATAGGTATTGACAGTGAGAAAGCAGTGGGTGCTATACATTCGACAGACCTCAACGAAATTCTGACTATGCTCTGCGATGCCGGAGTTGAATATACCATAATTGAGGGTTTTAAAAAATACCAGTTCCCTAAAATTGTAATGGGAGATCTTGAAGCAGAAAACTGTATCCTCAAAAACCCTCAGGTGGATGAAGTTATCTCTTCACTTGAGAGTTTTGAAGACTACTTTACGATGCAGGGTGTCATCTGTGAACTGAAACGTGAAAATGAGATCAGACATGCCGGTGCCATCCTCTCATTCAACGGGATTGTCAGGGAAATCACTGATGATAAACAGACTGAATACATGGACTTTGATGACTACGATGGTATTGATGAAAAAATCAGTGAAATAAAAGCAGAAATGGAAAAAGTTCCCGGAATCATCGGTGTAAAATTCCACCACCAGAAAGGCAGGCTTTACGCAGGCGAGGATATCACATATATTGCCATACTTGCAGCACACCGCCAGGAAGCGTTTGTGGCAATGAGCGCAGCAATTGACAAACTCAAAAAAGATCTTCACAATGCAGGAAAAGAATTACTTGAGGAGTAAAATGACTGAACCGGAAAAACAGAAGAAACTATTCGGAACAAATGGTGTAAGAGCTGTTGTTGGCAAAGAGATGACACCAGAACTTGTTATGGGAATCGGTATGGCACTTGGTTCCATGCGGAAAGGCAAAATCGCCGTCGGCATGGACACAAGAACATCAGGACCTGCTTTATGCAGTGCACTAAAGGCGGGTCTGCTTGCATGCGGCTGTGATGTGGTTGATATGGGTGTTCTTCCCACACCTGCCCTCCAGTACCTTGTCAAACATCATTTCGATGCGGGTGCGGTAATCACTGCATCCCACAATCCCCCGGAATACAACGGTGTAAAAGTTATCGAAGGCGATGGGACAGAAATGGATGATGAGCAGACAATAAAACTCGAGGAAAGACTGTTCTCAAAAGATTTTAACCTTGTTGACTGGGAAAATGTCGGAACCGAAACTTCCAGCCCGGAAATGACTGGAGAATACATTCACTCCATAACAAGTGCTTTTCCTGACTCAACAGAGACTGGCTTTACAGTTGCCATTGATCCAGGTTCAGGACCGGCCTGCCTGACAACACCCGATATTCTCACTAAACTCGGTTGTAGGGTACACACAATTAACGGACAGACAGACGGCAGGTTCCCTGGCAGGCTCCCCGAACCATCTCCTGAAGGCTTAAAAGCACTCTCAGAACTTGTCATCAGCACAGGTGCAGCGTTCGGTGTTGCACACGATGGTGACGCAGATCGTGCAGTATTCGTTGACGAGAACGGAGATTTCCTCGAAGAAAACGAGGAATTTGCACTGATGCAGCGGTTCGCATGTAAAGGAAAAAAAGGAACTGTTGTCACCCCGGTCAGTACATCACAACTCGTTGAAGCCATCGCTGCTGAAACCGGTACAAGAGTTGAATACACCAGAGTGGGCAGCATATATGTCGCACGTAAAATGCTTGAACTCTCAGAAAACGGAGAGAACGTCCTGTTCGGCGGTGAAGGAAACGGGGGACTTATCTTCCCTGCACATCAGCACTGCAGGGACGGTGGCATGACCGCTGCCGTGATGGTACATATTCTAAAAAACGAAAAGAAGACCTTATCTGAACTCAGAAAAGAACTCCCGTCACATCACATGATTAAAGACAAAATCTTCACCACAGATGCTCGCGCCCTGCTCGAAAAACTAAAAACATATTTTGCGTCAGACAGGCTTGATACAACAGATGGTGTAAGAATCAACAGGGAGAAATCCTGGGCTCTATTCAGGCCGTCAGGTACTGAACCCTTCATGCGCCTCTATGTTGAGGCAGAAAACATAGAGGGTGCAAAATTCCTGTATAACGAGATCATGAATACGATTAATAATTGATACAGGAAAATTTGTTATAAAAATCAAAATTCCAAATTAACTTTTATCGTTTTTTGTGTGAGGCTAACACCTCATGCGCGTTTATTATAATAATCAAAATTTCAAATTGATTTTTATCGTTTCCTGTGTGAGGGAATTGGCCCTCATGCGGGTTGAGAATGAAAACCAGCCTCCCTGACTCTGACACTCTAACCAATACATAATCACCAGTTTTATAAAATCAATCAACAAATGCAATATATGGCAGAGAGTTTCATCCCGGATGCGGTTTTCTCGGATAAGCTCGAAAAAAACAGGAAAGAACTGTTCGAATACATAGATAATAACCCAAATTCAGTAGACCAGAATTTCCCTGTTTTTTTTGGACAGGTGGCATCAATTCTTGACCAGGCCAATGTTCACATCCCTGATCAGGCTCATGACGAACTGATAGATGCTGTAACCTACAAATTCTTTGAAAAAAGTACCCGAATGGGTGAACAGAAATTTACCAACCGTGTCTGCAAACTTGCGGGAAGTATCAAACGAAACAAAAAGAAGATGGATGGCATCCACCTCGCCGCAGCCGTAAACCTGATGAAAAACAGAAAATATCTTGAAGCAATTGTTTACTTAAAACCATACAGGAAATATGATGCAGAAGTCGGTTGCTGGTATGCCTACTGTTACTATGCCCTATACAAAGAAGGTTCTGATGAACCCGGGTTTAAAGCCAGTGAGCGATGGAACTATGCCAAAATCTCCCAAAAGGCAATGGCAGAACTCTCCCGATGGAAACCCCCCCTTCACAGACTTGTAAAAGGCGAACTTGCCGGGAAACCATTTACTGACAAACCATTCTGGTATATAATCTTCAATGCTATAGAATGGGAACCCACAGACAGGTGGTTTCCGAAAATTGGTATTCTCAAAGCAAAAAAAGACCACAATGAAACAGTTCTTGCCAAACTTCTCCAGACAACCCATGTACGGTTTCCAAATGACATGTATTTCTTCAGGGAAATGTATCTCAGATATTTTGAAGAAGGTGAACTTGACGGAGCAATATACCTGATTGATGAAATGCGGGAAAGACACCCGATGGAACATGAACCGATATACTATGGGATCAGGACGGCATTCTTTTTACCGGGAGATGAGACATTCAAAAAATTCCGTGCAGCCGCCGAAGTAAACCAGATGCCACTTCATATCATAATGATTCTTGATTTCGGATACGCATACCTGAAAGGAAAAAATAAACAGGCAGAGATCTGCCTTGAAGAATTTTCAAAAACATTCCCCACTTTCAGCTACTTTTCAGAACTGCTGCAATATATCGTGATAAAAGACACTAATCAGTCAAAACAAAAAAAGTTTGTAGTTTTTAAGGCAATAGACCAGTTCTGTATCAGAACACTACCAATAAAAGATAAATGAAATATTTAATATAAAAATGTGCGGGAAGAAAAGCTGTATTGTGGATTGCATTATGCAATCCTATATGTTCAGGATTTACCTACTGTAGCATCTGTCTCTGGTAACAGATTCTTGTGAAGACTGTGGGACAAAGTGGAGTAAACCGGGATCCTGACAAGCTACAAACCAGGATTCCAAAGGCAATACATAACAGACAGAATTTATTCCTTCCGTATATTGCCGCCTGAAATATAGTTATGAGATGCACAAACGAATTGTGCTGAAAGCCACACGATTCTTTACAGGGAAAGCGGAGGGAGAGAGAGTAACCGCTCCTTACTATTTGACGGGCATGTGACGTGATGTGGCATGTACGTTATTATGACGTGGCAACATCCACACATTCTTCCATTGTACCTATCCGTGCCTTAGCTCCACACATGTTCGGTACATATGCAAGCGCCTTTCCGTTCCCGGAGATACTACCATGCACGTGTCCCCAAACACTTTTGCACCACTTCTTTCAATCTTCACAACCACCTCATGGTTCGCCTCAATAACGCCCTGTGCAGCAAAGATATAGAATGGTTTTGTCGTCGTTTTCCCATTCAGAAGGCCGGCAAGCATCTCAAGTTCCGCAGGAGAACAGTGCGGGCACCCGAGAGCAACAGCTTCAACATCCATATCTGTAAAAAGCTCATCTATTGCACTCTGCTCAACTAAAATAGTCTCCATACTGCCTTTGTCTGACCTGAAAATACCAGACATACCCCTTGCCTCGGGAGTAATACCTTCCACATGGTACAGTGCAACAGCACCCGAGGCCGCCATTGCCGCACCAAGTGCCTTTAACTGGTCACGGTTTGGCCTGATTCCGGTAAAAATCGGGATTCGATTCCCCACTTCTTTTCCTGCAAGGTAACCGATGGCACCATAATGGGAAGAATGAATTCCACTTCCGGATTCCACTTCAACAACAACTGAAGGACGCCGGTTTTCTACAATATGAAGGCCGTAATATGGAGTTTTCCCGATAATTGCTGCTGCAAGTGCGCTGGGTCCGCCTTCCCTGTTAGTCCGTGCACCAATTACAGAGTTTGAATAAACAACAGCAGAAGACTCAGCCCAGGCGATATGATCTCCGAAATCGATATTATTCAGGTAATACGGGGTACAGGTGCATTCCAGCTTTATCCCAAGACGCCTGTAGGCATTTATGACCTCATTCTGTTTCCCGGCAAATTCTCTGGAAATACCCATCTCTTCCCACCGGTCACGGGGCATTCCGATGGGGTTTAAGACAGACGGCACGGCAACCCGTGCATCAAGTGAGCTGATCCACTTTAGCCCCCATTTTCCGATTGTTTTATATGAAGCCCCACTTACCTGGGCACTTCTGATCTGCACAAGTTTCTCTGCATCAAATATTTTCCCAAGCGCAACCAGAATTTCCATCATATTCCGGCGTGTTTCACCATATTCACCCGCCAGAATTTTTTCATCTTCCTTATCCAGATACATATTTCAGGACCACTCCGCACGAATATATTTCTCTTCTTCACCCATAACCATTGTAGCATCAATTCCAATTTTTACATTTGTCCCGTCATCTGCGCGACACGGATCAAGTGACGAACCCCGGACACCTTCGATTACCATCAGATCCCGGTCCCCACGTACGCGTGTTGCAATCGCAAACTCCACATCTGCCATATCAAATGGATCAATGTCATCGTCCACAATGACCACATGTTTCAGCGATGTATGGGCAGCAAAAGCAGCCATTATCGCATTCTTACCGTCACCCTGTGTGCTCTTTTTTATCTGAACCACTGCGTGCAGGTAACCGCACCCTCCAGTCGTAAGTACAACATTATGAACCACAGTAACTCCTGCAACTGCCCTGAAAATCTTTGGTTCATACGGCATTCCCATCAGGAGTTTATGCTCGTTTCCGGCAGGCAAAATACCGTGATAGATAGGATCATTCTTCACATGCATTCCTGTAAGTTCAATTACAGGACCACTCCTCACAGGGTCATATGTCCCTGTAATGTCCACAAACGGCCCTTCGTCTACCCGGTTTTTGCCAATATAACCCTCAAGAACAATCTCCGCATCCGGTACTTTAACCCCGTTTAAACATTCAAATACAGGGAGTGTACCACCAAGCAGTTCAGCAGCATATGGGAGCTCCTTCCCCTCGGGCACACGGGTGCAGGATGCAAAGGTGACCGCAGGGTGCGTTCCGATTGTAATTGCAACAGGCAGAACCTCTCCGTCTTCAAGTGCCTGCCTGTGCATCGTATATGTATGCCTGCCCTCAACCAGACGTGCAGCCAGGCGTTTTTCATCCAGCACAAGCATCCTGTGAATAGATGCATTTGAGACACCCCCATACTCCGAAAAGACAACTGCGGATGTAAGATACCTGCCTGCATCAAGCGGGAAATGTTTCATTACCGGCAATGAATACAGATCCGGCGGGTGTAAATTAAGCCTGCCTTTATTTTCCAGTGTACCGGAAAATTCAGCACCGGCAAGTTCACGCACCATTGTTTTTTCATTTTTTCCCATCGCAAGGGCAAGCGACCTGCGGCTCGCTGTGACATTCATCACACCACGGTGAGTGCCGTCAAGTTTATGGAAAAACAGAAGTTTATCAGTCGAGTGTGCCATCTTTGGCGCTTCAAACACCGTGGAGCATTCTTCTTCAACATCGATAACTTCACCTGCTTCACGCATTCTTTCAATAAATTCACGCATCATATCCACTCCATCTCATCCTCAGACTGTGTCTGACAAAAATCCGGTTCACCAGAATCAAACCCCGCTCCATCTCATTCCAATATTGTGTTCAACCCGAAGGTGGTCAAGTATCCGGGCCACTACCATATCCACAAGGTCACTAATACTCTCTGGTTTCATATAAAACCCAGGACTCAAAACCATTATCGTAGCACCCGCTTCATCAAGGGTGAGCATATTCTTCAGGTGTATTCTCGAAAGCGGCATCTCTCTCGGCATAAGGATACACTCCCTCTTCTCCTTTAAGCATACATCCGCCACACGCGTAATAAGACTGCCTGATATTCCCACACTTATTGAGGCAAGAGTCTTCATACTGCAGGGCACAATTACCATCCCGTCGTACTGGAATGAACCACTTGCAATATCAGCAAACATATCATGATTGTTCACATAGACAGCATCAAAACCTGAAAGGTCAACACCCTCATATTCTGCAATTTTGTACGCCATATCAGTGATTATTATATGAACTTCAGCCACAGCTGTGAGCAGTTCCAGCAGGCGCCGTGCATATATTATACCACTTGCTCCGGTAATTCCCACTACGTATTTTTTCTTCATCTTACAGACACCATACTCAGTTAAATATTTAGTTTGTCCTGTTTAGTGGGCCTTTTGATATGCAATACTTCCACCGCCGCCTCCTCAACCACTGACCTGAACTCATGTGGGGTATAAACTCCCATCCGCCACTGCCTTTTTCTGGTATCGTTTAAAGTTTTCATCAAAGGGGAGAGGTTTTCAAGGCTGACAAGATCATGATGGTTTCTCACCAACACTTCCATTGACATATCTGATGGAAAGGATGGCAGGTCGACAAGGACTAAGTGTGGGTCAATACCTGCCCTTTCACCAATTTCAACTGCAATCTCTCTGCCTTTTTTAAGCGTCACCTGTCTCTGCATGGCACCTGTATTTGCCAGATCCTCACCCACATATAATGCTCTCTTATACAGCCTGCGTCTGTACAACCGTTCCATCATCATACGGGACTCTTCACACGGTGAGGTCAGCATCTCTCTTGTGAATGCCGAATCGTCCATTGACAGAAGGGCTTCTGCGCATCCCTGCCCTGCCCACTCAATGTGTTTCATTGCCGCATACTTTACCATGCTCTCTGCAATCCTGCTGACATGGTGAAAATATACCGCAGGGCGCATCAGAGTCCTCGCAAGAAGAAGCGACTCTGCCGCGTTAATCCCGGTCTCCTTAAGAACAATCCCGGATTCTGTCATTACTATGCTCTGAATGAGCCTCTGGGCATCCACAGTGCCGTATGGCACCCCTGTGTAATGCGCATCCCTCAGAAGATAGTCCATCCGGTCCACATCAAGATCACCATGAATGATCCCGGAAAGGTAATGTTCTCCATATACAACATTACATAATTCATTGGGAGTGATATTCAAATTATCCAGTATACCGGCAATTTCATCGTCTTTTAGAAAATTATCGATTTCCTGATGCCCCCTTCCTGTATACTTCTCAATCAGAGGCTCGGTCGCATGGGAATAGGGCCCATGACCGATATCATGCAGGAGTGCGGCAACGGTGACAAGTGTGGTTTCATCTTCTGATAAGTCCATACGCAGGCATACCAGTGACGCAAGGTGCATCGTACCAACAGAATGCTCAAAACGTGTGTGGTTTGCTCCCGGATACACCATATGCGAAAAACCAAGTTGTTTTACATAGCGCAGACGCTGTACCTGCGGGGAGTCAAGTAATGGCAGAATGTCGTCCCTCACCTCGACATAACCATGCACGGGATCTTTAATGACTTTCATGTGAATTTGCATTTAATATTTGCAGTTAAGAATCATCATATATTTGTTGATAAAAGTATTGTGTAATGATTACATTTCTCTCAGGCGGAACAGGCACCCCAAAACTGGTCAGGGGATTTCGGAAACTGTATAATGATCGTGATATTTCAGTCGTTGTGAATACTGCAGAGGATATGTGGGTCTCCGGAAACCACCTCTCACCCGATATTGACACAGTGATGTACCTTTTTGCGGGAATCCTCAACACAGATACGTGGTGGGGTATTGAGGATGATACGACAATCACTAATGATTTTCTGAACAAAATGGGTGAGGACGAGTTTATCACAGTCGGTGATCAGGACAGGGCAGTTCACATAGCCCGCGCTGCAATGCTAAAACGTGGCCTCTCATTAACAGAATCCACAAAACTAATCTGTAAGGAACTTGGAGTTTACGCAAATGTGCTGCCCATGACAGATCAGGAAGTTACTACATTTGTCACCACTCCCGATACGGAGATGCATTTTCAGGAATACTGGGTGAAAAAGAAAGGCAGAGTTGAAATTACAGGAGTGAAACGCAGATGTAAAGGAGAATCGCAGAACGGCGAACTATGCAAAGACGAACCGGCAGCAACTCCTGAAGTAATCGACGCTATTGAGTCTGCTGATTCTGTAATCATCGGGCCATCAAACCCAGTCACAAGCATATCACCGATACTTGAATGCAGTGGGGTGCGTGAAGCACTAAAGAAACAGTTTGTCATTGTAATGAGCCCATTTATTGGTGATACACCCATAAGCGGCCCTGCAAAAGCGCTTATGGAGGCGTGGGGTCTAAAACCAACATCCCGGGGCACATATAACCTGTACAAAGATTTCCTTGACGTTTTTATACAGGACACGAGGGATACAGATATAATTCCGGGCGCAGTTGTCCTTGATACGCTGATGCTGGATGAAAAAATAAGTACTGAACTTGCTGAATCTGTTAATGCACTGATTAAAAGAGAATAATTCACAATATAACAGAGGATTGTTCGGTAGCATCCGGTATAATCCAGAATTGTTCGGGAGAATTCAGGAATATCAAATAGAAAAGGAGTGAAAATACAGAGATGATATCAGATTACTACGCTTTCAGCGAACTTGACAACGCCATAAACCGTACAAAAAACCTGCTCTGGCCTGTAAAAAAAGCCATCTGGCTGCGGCTTGCCGTAATATCACTGTTTGCCGGTGCAGGAACAGGTTTAAACCCTTTCCAGCAATGATTTTGGAGATACAACGACAGGCACAGTTATTGATGCCAGTACCACCGGTACAGGTGACATGATCTTTCAGCATATCGGTCTGGTGCTGATTCTGTGCGGAGCAATATTACTGATCACATTCCTGCTGGGGGTTATCAGTTCCATATTCCAGTTTGTTTTCGTCGATTACCTGACCGGCGACAAAACTTCAATATCAAAGTATTTCCGTATGCGCATTGGGAAAGGTCTCAGAGTATTTTTATTTTTGATGGGCACAGGGATAGCATTCTTCGTGGCCATTGCATTGCCACTGGCCCTGTTTCTAATCCCCGGAGAAGGAACGGGCATCGCAGCTCTGCCAGTTTTATTCAGTTATCTGCTTCTTATCTTCCTGCTTGGAATTCCGTTTTTCCTCATATACCTGTTCACTTTTGACTTTGTCATACCCATTATGATAAAAGATGACTGCGGTGTCATAGCGGGCTGGAAAACATGCCAAAACATTATCACAAATGACTGGAAACAGGCACTGTTCTATGCAGTCTCAAAATTTATTCTGACAATCGCGACAACTATCGTCATCTTCATAGTTGTCCTTATTGCAGCAATAGCAGTTGCAATCCCACTGATTTTCATAGGTGTGATAACTGCTGCAGCATTTGCAGCGTTTACACCATCCAACATCATTCTGCTATTATTGGGTCTATTAATCCTGACACCTATTGTAGTGATACTGATGGTTCCGTTTTCAACATTTTTCAGGCACTATTCACTTCTGGTCCTCGGGCGTCTGGACGGGAATTACAATCTGCTGCTAAAACAGTCTGTGTGAACAATCAGCCAGAACAAAAACTCTCTTTTAGCATGAAGGTGGCAAATCAGGCTGTGCCAGAATGGCTTCTGACAATTTGTGATATATACCACTTCCTCAAAACAAAATCCAAATCAGGGTTATTTTTCATCGGCGTGGTGTTGTGTCACACCCTGAAATGCCACATTCATCAAACAGTGCGTGACCTTGAGAGGTCATGCACATTTTTACACAAATTTTTATACAAAAACTTCGACAAAGGCAATTTATCCGGTTAAACAGGGACATCCACAGATCTGCCAGACTGAACTGGTTTATCCGGTTCACCAGAAACAGATCGAAGTTATCAGGACAGACCCTGAAATAATATGTAATGATCACCTTCCTCTCTGGTGGTACCGGGACATTAAAACTTATCCTGGCGATGCGAAATCTGAAACACGATGCAGATATCGCTGTAATTGCAAATACGTCAGATACTGCATGGATTGGCGGGAACCACGCAGCCCGTGAACTGGACAATATCATGTATTTTTTTGCCGGTGTACTGAACAGAACAGACTGGAACGGGATACTTGGCGATACATATTCAACGCAAAGATACCTGCACAAACTCGGCAGGGATGAACTCCTGCCAACCGGAGATAAACAAAGAGCAGTGCAGATTGCAAGAGGAGACATGCTCACAGACGGCCTGACACTCACAGATGCAACTGAAATCTTATGCGGGAGTTATGGCATTTCTGCCACAATCCTGCCCATGACAGATACCTGGGTCAGTACATATGTGAAAAACAATGTAATAAACAAAGGTGAACGCATCCATCTCCTCAATTATCGCCAGAACCACAGAGATGACAGCGGCGTGCATGAGATAGAGATCGAATATGAAATAAAACCAGAAACAACAAAAAAAGTAACAGATGTTATCTCATCAAGTGAAACTGTAATAATCGGGCCTGGTTGTCCTCTCTCGTCCACTGCACCGATAATATCCTGCGAAGGCATCCTTAAGGCTCTTGAGGATACCCATGTTGTTTCAGTGTCTCCGGTCCCACAGTTCAAACCAACCATAAAAAAGGAAGAACAACTAAAACTCTCAGAAAATATCCTTGAACTCTACAGTCAGTTCACCGATCTTTTTGTTCTGGATATACACGATGAAACTGAAGTTAATGGCGCACTTCGTCTGGATACCACTATGAGGAACAAAAACAGCTGCGAGTCCCTTGCATGGGACATCATGTCAGTTGTCCGCAGAAAACAGTTATCCACAGAAAAACATGGGTGAAGTATGAAAGAACAGACACTGTCTGATGAAAGTACCAATTGGCACATTTATAAAATGTAAATATATTAAAATTGAATTTTGGAGAACAGAGTCAGTATACTACAGAGTATTACTGAAACTTACTGAGACTGAAAGCCGTCATCAACAGAGGACCCGGCATTCTCATCATCCGTGTCATTAACATCACTACTTAAACCGGGTATAACAGACTCCCTATCCAGGACATCCTTAGTATCGTTAGTATCGTAAGAATCTGTAGTATCGTCACTCATTTTGTCTCCTGTGTACTCCTGAGAACTGTCATCCCCAGATTGGTCATCACCCCCATCTCCATCATGAACCCCAGACTCACTCACACGCTGCTGGATCTTTTCAATAATCCTCCTGAGGATTTTATCGTATCCTGACGAACCGCTTCCAATCTCAGCAGAAATAGGTTCACTAACCCTCTCTCCCATTTCTATGAGATAACTCTCAGCACGCCGCTTTACAAATAATGATTCGTCATTCAGTGCAGAAATCAGGGGTGAAACCGCCATCTCCCCTCCTATATGTGCAATTGTTTTAACCACATCAATACGCCTCTCAGGTGACGGGTCACTCATAATCTCCATAAGAGGCCCTATTGCCACACTTCCAACAGATTCCAGTTCGACAAGCCGTTCCCTTGCAATAAGATAATATGACTTCTCAATATCATCAGCCGGTTTCCATCCGAGCATCTCCAGTGCTTCGGCCACACCGGTCCTGAACTTTCGATCCCCACTCTTCAGCGAACTGACAAGGTGATCCTGTGGTACACCTTCCGGATCTTTCAGAGCGTTTAATGCTGCCTTTCTGACCGTATAATCCACATCATTAAGTGCAACAATCAACGCCTCTATCGAGTTCTGATCGCCAATATAACCAAGAGAACGGGCAGCGATCAGTTGCACACCCTCATCCCGGTCACGAAGTGCATCTGCAAGCACAGTAATACATTCAGCACTGCCGATATATCCAAGGGACTCAACTGCAACTGAACGGACCTCTGCATCTTTCTCAACTTTAAGAGACCGTGCAAGTGCATCCAGTGCAGTCTTATTACCAATCCTGCCGAGACTTCGTGCGGCAACTACCTTGATATATGAATCTTCTTCACGCAGGGCATTCATCAGTGGTTCAATGGCAACATCACGCATTTCACCAAGCACTTCTTCTGCTGCCTGCCTTATATCACTGTCTTCATCTCTCATTGCCTTGATAAGACCCTCTGCAGCAGGTTTACCCATCATCATGAGCTTCATTGCAGATGCCATCTGTACGTTCCCTGTCTTCGTCTTAAGACCAGAAATAAGAGTGTTAATCTCCTTTTCTCCCTGCTCCTCAAACACCTGCTCCTCTTTACGGATTGATGAACTCAGGTCAAGAGGCTCCACCACCTTTTTGACCTCTTCCTCATCTTCCCCGACTATTGCATCCAGCTGCTCATTCCAGGCCTTTCTCCACACCCCAAGAACTTCCTGTTTCTTGGAGGCTTTTGCCGCTCTTGCACGGACATCAGCATCCTCATCATACAGGGCAATAAGAACAGCTTCCTCCGCTTTAAAACTGTCAATATCTGAAAGAGCATCTATCGCTGCAAGACGTTCGTTTTTAGTTCCTCTTCTGAGGACCACTGTCAGAGGCGAAACAGATGCTTCTCCGATTATACCCAGCGCCTGAGATATACTCTTCCTCACCTCTTCCACCTCATCGCCAATAGAATTAATCAGCGGAAGAACTGCATCATCGTCACCAATTCTTCCAAGTGCATTCGCACATGAAATCCGGTAAACGGGAACAGAGTGTTTAAGTCCGGTTATCAGCATAGGAATGGCGCCGCTGCCTATTTTAGCCATGGAATCCACCGCTGCGAAACGGACAGCGTAATATTCATCAAGGAAACTATCCATCAGATGTGGTATGGCATCAGGCGAGCCGATATCACCAAGAGCCCTGGCTACAGCAACCCGGACCTCATCGGATTCATCAGATAACCTGACAACCAGAGGCTTAACAGCCTGTCGGTCTCCAATTTCACCAAGCGCCTCTGCTACGGCCAGCCGTACAGAATAATTTTTATCGTCAAGAACCGGAATCAGGTATTTGACAGCCGGCGCTCCCATAAGACGGAGTGATTCCACAGCAGCAACACGGATTTGCACATCTCTGCTTTCAAGACCACTCAGTATTTTTTCAAGAGGATCCTCCTCAACAGATTCTTCTTTATATACGGGGATCTCCTCATCGCCGCGAAGTTCCTCCATCAGTTTATCGGTGTCCGGTTTTTCAGGCGGTGCAGGAGCCCTGTAAACATCTTCCAAAAGTTCTTCTTCCTGCTCTGCCTCCTTTTTTTTAAGAGCTTCCTTCTGATATTCACGCTCAGTCTCTTTCAGCCCCGCAGTCACTTTCTTTTCACTTTCCAAAATCCGGCTGCCTGCATCTTCATCAGAGACGGGGCTCTTCTGTATTTCAGAAGCTGGTTTTTGCGCAGCGTTTTCTTCATCAACCGCTTTTAGTCCTTTAACTACCTGCCGGTCGCTGGATTTGATCATCTCCCTTAACTCATCAGGACTGATCACAGGTTCTCCGGATACAATGGGTTTTGGGCGTTTGGTTCCATTCCCGACAGCAGGTGAGACTGCACGCTGCTGCACTCCGGCCTTTTTCGTCCCAGAAGCGGCTGCAATTCTCTTTTGTTGCATCTCGAACCGTTTCTTCGCATCCTGAGATTCACGGAGCTCTCTTGAAAACTTTTCAGGATCATCAACCGGTTTCTTTATTGCATCAGCCGACTTTTCACTGTTTTTTTTACGGATTGTCTCTATCGCATATTTTGCTGCGTTCCTTATATCTGGATTCTTTGATTTTGCGGCCTGAAAAAGAGCCTGCTGAGCTGTCCGCCCCAACTGTCCGAGCGTATCGACAACACCTGCATTCACACCGGAACCAAGTTTTAAGGAGTTTATAAGGGGATTAATTGCTGCATTGCCAAACCGGATTACATGGCTCCACTGTTCCTTGGCGATAAGATATACAATTTCCTGGTTGGAATTTTCAGGTTTCCAGCCAATTCTGTCAAGGGCCCAGGCAGCCTCCATACGGGCCTGTGGATGAGGATCTTTAAGCGAAAGAAAAAGCTGACCGGCAATCTCTGGATCATCAATCCCACTTAATGCCTCTATTGCGACAGTACGGACATCAGGATCCGAATCCTTAAGTCTGCGTATTATAGCCGAAACGGTCTGTCTGCCACCCATTTTCCCAAGCGCAAAAACCGCATCTCTGCGGACGGCAGCGTCTGGATCGTTAATCACCTGGAGGAGATACCTTGATGCAGTTTTTCTGAGTTTTGCAAGTTCAGTCCAGTCTTCCATCAGAAACAGGAACCTTGCCTTTTCATCAGGAGTTTTTGGATCCCACTTCAGCTTTGCAAGAGATTTCGCCGCATCCCTCTGCAGAGAACGATCAGATCCATAAAATGCATCCTGCAGGGGTGATATTGCTTTTTCACCCATATATCCAAGGAGGATTGCCGCTCCCCTCTTGTTTACCGGTGTCCCGTCTTTGATTGCATTAACAAGAGACAGGTAAGCACGCTCACCCATTTCTGATACAATTTTACCGATAATATCTCTGTATTCAGGTTTACTCTGTACTGTAGTATACAGAATAAAAGGGTGTGCAGGGATGCCGGGTGAAAGAAGTGCCCGGACAAAACGTATCCTCCGGTTTCCGGACTCAAATTTTAAAGTATACAATACAGATTCCACTGCCGGACGGCCAAGTCTATAGAGTACTCTCGCTGCTTTTTCATTCAGTTCTGAATTATCATCCTGCAGAACGTCAATCAGACCACTGACATCCTTTTCCTTCTGCATTTTCCCTATATTATATCCCGGACGTCCAAACAATGCCATTAAATTCGCGATCTCCATTAACTGCCAGCTCTATCGTATCTTAATTGTTATTCTTACGCAGATTTACAGGATTTTTTTTATTCCTGCTGCATTTCCTGATAATAAGTACTATTCAAAGAGAATAAAAATAAATTGATTTACCTGCCGCCAGTACCCTTCAACTTCTTACAACCATTGTCGTGACCGGGCTGTGTTCAACAATATGCGTGCTCACACTTCCTAATAAGAGCCTCCCAACCATTCCCTTGCCCGATGAACCAAGGACAATCAGATCTGCCTTCATATTTATTGCTGCATTTATAATTTCATCACGCGGATCACCCCATTCGATAATGGAGTCAATAGATAAACTACAATCTCTTGCAATCTCCTCTGCCGCATTAATAGCACTTTTTGCGTCATTAATGAGAAGATCATTCATCAGTTCCGGATCCCTGTCCAGAATGTCTGAGGGTGAATCCGTATACATGGCCGGAGAAAAACCGGGATTGATAACGTATATTGCAGAGACTTTTGCCCCCCATATTTTTGCCTCGTCCACTGCATACCGTACCGCAGCAAGAGAATACTCAGAACCATCAACAGCAACAAGAATATTACTAAACATGTACCTTAGTCCACTCCTGTTTTCCTATATAAATGCCACATAGTATATATTATTTTCATTTGTTATGCCCATAACACCTTCGTAGGTCATAAAGGCGCACCACTTGTATGTATAAAACTCCCCCTTCATTTTCCAGGACTGTACATGGTCTTTCCAGACCTTACACCCCAAAACAAAATACCTGATAAGCACACATATTAATCCAGATTCTTTATGCGCATACCAATAGCAGATGTTACACCGAAAACGACAGAAGCAGAAATTATCGGATGGGTTCATGAAGTCCGTGACTTAGGCGGTCTTGCATTTTATATTATAAGAGACCGCACAGGATTTCTGCAGGTCACAATTGTCAAGAAAAAAGCTCCGGAAACAGTTATTGAGGCTACAAAAGAAACATCACGTGAATCTGTAGTCAGGGTTTTTGGAACAGTTAAAGCAACCGAAAAAGCTCCGGGCGGACGTGAACTTATCCCGGATACTTTTGAAATTATCAGCAAAGCAGAAAGCCCGCTCCCCCTTGATGTGGCAGGAAAAGTACCGGCTGAGCTTGACACCAGACTTGACAACCGCTTCCTTGATTCAAGGCGTCCACGAATAAACGCGATTTTTCAGATCAGGAGTAATATTACAGAGTCAATAAACGACTTTCTGTTTAAGGAAGGGTTTGTCAACATCACAACTCCAAAAGTAGTTGCTGCAGCAACAGAGGGCGGAACTGAACTATTCCCAATAGCGTACTTTGAGAAAGAGGCATTTTTAAATCAGAGTCCACAGCTGTACAAACAGATGATGATGGCAGCAGGATTCGAAAAGGTCTTTGAAATTGCTCCTATCTTCCGTGCAGAAGAGCATAACACAACCCGCCACTTAAATGAGGCTACATCCATAGACGTGGAGATTTCATTTGCCGACCATAACGATGCAATGGACCTCGTGGAGAAGATTGTGATTCAGGCATACGAATCTGTATCCAATAACTGTGAAAATGCACTTAACGCCCTTAATGTTGATCTGAAAGTCCCAAAAAACAGGTTCCCCCGTATTACATACAGCGAGGCAATTGATATTGCCGCACTGGGTATTGAAGAGGATATCAGCTATGGAGATGACCTCTCAACAGCCGCAGAACGTGCTATTGGTGACGAAATGGGCGAGCACTATTTTATCACAGACTGGCCAACCTCAATAAAGCCGTATTATGCAATGCCATTCGAAGACCAGCCGGAAATATGTAAGGCATTCGACCTTATGCATCCAGGGATGGAGCTTTCAAGCGGTGCACAGAGGATACACCAGTATGACCTTCTTGTTGAACAAATAAAGGAAAAGGGCCTTTCTCCTGAAAGTTTTGAGTTCTATTTAAAACCGTTCAGGTACGGCATGCCGCCGCATGCAGGGTGGGGACTTGGAATGGAACGCCTGATTATGACAATGCTTAATCTGCCAAATATAAGAGAGGCAGTCCTGTTCCCACGCGACAGACACAGGCTGATACCATGAGTATAATTAACAAACTTCTCCCCACCACAGTTGTGGGAAGTTACCCGGTTGTAAAGGCAAAGGGACTTCGGGCACTGGTAAACCCCCTTCACGGAGCCCTTGAAACTGCAGTAGCGGAGCAGATCGAGGCAGGGATCGATATTATCTCTGACGGCCAGGTCACCAGCGATATGATCTCTGCGATTACATTACAACTCCCGGGGATAAAAGGAACAGCAGTTAAAGGTCCCGTCCGGCCACCTGCAAAGCCTATTACTGTAGCCAATACAAAGTATGCCCTTTCAAAACATCCAAAAGTAAAGGGCATACTTACCGGGCCGACTACTCTTGCACATGCACTGAAAATCGACACTCCATCATACAGGAACAGAAATGAACTTGTCCCTGACATCGCACAGGCACTTGCGGTTGAGGCAATAAACCTTGAGAAAGCAGGTGTTACAATCATTCAGATAGATGAACCCATCCTCTCCACAGGTGTAGCTGATATCCACACTGCAATACAGGGAATCAATGCGATTACTGCAATGCTACGGGTTCCGACCTGTATCCATGTCTGCGGAACACTTGAGAGTGTTATTGACGAAGTCCTGAAAGTTCAGGTGGATATCTTTGACTTTGAGTTTGCAAACAACCCGGAAAACCTGGAAGTCCTGTCAGAGAAAGACTTAAAAGGCAGGATGCTCGGGCTGGGCGTAGTTGATTCAACCACTACAGATGTGGATAGTGTTGACCTGATAAAGCAGCGCATAATCAGAGGAGTAGATATTTTCGGTGCAGAAAACCTGCTTATTGACCCTGACTGCGGGCTGCGGATGCATACAAGGGATACTGCATTTGGAAAATTACAAAATATGGTGAAAGCCACAAATCAAGTCCGCAATGAACTGTGATCCAGTGAAATGTTCACAATTTGCTGTACTTCAGTCCGGCGTGCATAAAGCGAAGTTTCAGGCACTGTTCGATAATAATAAGAAATAAATAAAACTGAAATGACAGATAAATATTTTCTTTGCAGGGTTGACGGATGCAACAGCGACACAATAATAATTTTGATTTTCTGAGGTTTTTTGCGGCCTCTTCAATAATAATTTCACATTCTTTCGCGCTTACACTCGGGTATAGTAAAATCTCAATGTACGACCCATCTCTTCTGTTTGGACAGTTAGGGCTTGCCACTCTGCTTGTCATTAGCGGTTACCTGATCTCACAGAGTTGGGAGAACAAACCTGAATTATTCAGGTTCTTCTGGAAAAGATCTGTCAGGATTATTCCAGGTCTGACTATATCAATACTATTTGTAATGGTCGCTCTTTATCGGACCACTTGCAACCAGCTTAAACCCCGTAAATTATATCGAAAGCCTGCTCTCACCTGCCACATGGAGTACATTTCCATTTTATAAAGACGGATTTCCTATTGGTATTTTCACAGATAATCCTGTTACATTTGTTAATGCACCACTCTGGGTAATTCCTGCAGAATTTGTCCTCTATGCACTTGTGGCAATCTTTGGGATACTTGGGTTACTTAAAAACAAATTTTCAGTTCTGCCGCTTATCTTCCTTGATATCTACCTCTGGATAATATGGTATGATAACGGTGTACTGAATAAGGTACATTTTATAATTTATTTCCTCATTGGCATTATATTTTACCAGAACAAAAAACATATTGAATATAAAAACAGAACCGCTGTGTGTGCAGCAGGAGTGCTTGCTGCAACACTGATATTCTACACAAATACCCCGATGGTTTTCATCGCCGCATTTGCAACAGTTCCATATCTAATTCTGTATATTGCACACCTCCCCATTAAGAGACTGAACAATTTTGGAAAATACGGCGACTTCTCATATGGGATGTTTATTTATTCATACCCGGTACAGCAAACACTCGTACATTTCTGGCCGGGTGAAATCTCAATACCCCTTCTGTGTATACTATCACTCTCAATAGCTGTACTTCTGGGTGCATTGTCGTGGAAATTTATTGAATACAGAGCACTAAAACTGAAAAATATTGAATTTTAAAAATGTGCATGACATATATGTGTGTCAGGCGCTGTGTGATGAACGTGGCACCGGTACCTTCATATTATATAAATATAGATCTAGAAATATATTTTGGCACTGATCCCCTGGAGAAGTATCAGGCAACACGATCGGTTGTAGAGAGTTCCACTCCCTCAGGAACCAGATGATACAGAAATGTCCTTGAAGGAGTATCAACAAACGGAATCTTATGAATGGCAAGTCTTCGTTCGATCTCATTCCCATGCATATGATCAGTTAATTTCACAAAAATATCCACTGCACGCATGACTCTCATCTCTTCAAGAGGTGAGTGCAAACCTTCATATAACACAAAAAAAACATTTCCACCGTTTTTGAGGGTATCCCCACTCACATTTGTAATTAGTTCAACTGCAGCATCAATATCATTATTGAGAATAATAGTTGAGAGGGAATCTACAACAACCCAGTTACCCTTCATCATGGAAATAATGGAAGCCGGATTCGTATCCTTAACAGCAGTCATGCCCTCTTCCACTTTTCCATCAATCATCAGGTAAGAGCTTTCCCCAGTCTTATCTGCCAGCCAGAACTGTTTTGCCATCTTTTCAAGACCTGACAGTGGATTCCCATATACAACAACTGAGGTTCCAACAGGAAAACCTCCATCAAGCTGAAAATCCAGACCGGTTATTCCGGTTGAGCGCATCTCAACTACTTTATGGCTGGTCTCCTCAATAGACTCTCTCATCTGATGTAATTGTCTGTGATTCCTACTGAAAAAAGATTGTCATGAAATGGGCTGAGTGGTCGTACCAGACAGGAGAGTCACGTGAGGAGAAACAGAGAAAAACATCATATGGTTTTTACAGGATTTTTCCATCACAATAACAGTCACAAAGATTACGGCGGAGAAGTTTCCAGCCGCTCACTCTTGGCAGTTCATTA
>JAYEIC010000032.1:34852-38041 GCA_034659935.1 Methanobacteriota archaeon
AGGAGAGTCACGTGAGGAGAAACAGAGAAAAACATCATATGGTTTTTACAGGATTTTTCCATCACAATAACAGTCACAAAGATTACGGCGGAGAAGTTTCCAGCCGCTCACTCTTGGCAGTTCATTAAGAACAACCATCCTCCGGGGGATTTTATAGCCGGCGAGCTTCTCTTTTGCCCAGATCTTTAATTCCTCAGGTGATAATTTCTCACCAGGAAAGAGAATTACAGCTGCCACAGGCATCTCACCTCTGTGATCGTCAGGACAGCCAAAGAGAGCAATATCCTCGATTTTCGGGTGTTTGATAAGCACTTCCTCAACCTCTGTCGGATATATCTTCCAGCCGGACATAACGATCATATCCTTTTTCCTGTCAGTAACAGAGACCATACCATCCCTGTTTATATAGCCAATATCCCCTGTCAAAAACCATCCGTCAGGCATGAAAACTTCGGCAGTTTCTTTTGGCATCTTCCAGTAACCCTGTGCAACACCCGGACCACGCAGAGCAATTTCTCCTACCTCATTTGGTCCGGATTCCACAGACGGATCGTTCACATCAACAATCTTTACTTCGGAGAAACCAACCGCAGTGCCCACACTCTGGAATTCATCGGCATCTGCATAATCATCAGGGCGTATGGCTGTACCTGTGCCCACCACAATTGTCTCTGACAGGCCATAGGCATTGACAATAGGAATACGGAAACGCAGATAGAATTCTTTCCATATGACAGGGTGAAGGGGGCCACCACCACTTATCATTACACGTGCAGATTGTAGCGACTCCTCTCTTCCCGCAGGTGTTTTTGTAAGAGAATGGATTACCGGGGGCATTCCTGCAACCACTGTACACTTATATTCCTCAATCAGGCTGATATACTTCTCAAGGTCAAATCTTTCCAGGATCAACCATGTTGCACCTGCCCGCAACGCGGAAATCCCCCATGAAATTCCTATATGGGCCATCGGATATATACCAAGATAAACATCGTCCTCCACGAGTCCCAGCACTTCGCGCTCTGCATCCATAGCGGCCATCCAGTTGCCATGTGTAAGCATCGCCCCTTTTGGTTTACCTGTAGTCCCTGATGTATACTGTAACTGGCAGAGGTCATCTGAAGAGCAGAACTCCGCACTGAAAGTTGTACCTGACAAAGACAAACGCTCATCCAGATCAACTGTCCCGGTAATAATGACCCCTGATAATGACGCAGTTGATTCACGGAGATTACTGACAACATGGGCACCGGCTTTATCTGTAATTACAAGTCTTGCTGTGGAATTGTCAAGCAGGTACTGGACTTCAGTCTCTCTGAGTACATTATTCAGTGGAACAACAACAGCCCCGATTCTCCATATCGCCAGATACCACAGGATATAATCAGCAGAAGCAGGCAGAAAAATACACACCCGATCCCCCCTGCCTATACCATTATCATACAGGAGATTTGCCCTCCTGCATACATTCTCAGATAGTTCACGGTATGTATATGATATTTTGCCTGCCGGGTGAATGATTGCTTTTTTGTCACCCAAACGGAGATTTACATCAAGAAATGTTGTGCAGTTTGCCATTATATACCCAACCAATATATCAGCACATTCCTGAATAAATATATTGAAACAAACCCGGCGAAAAGTTGTTTGTTGTTATCAGGAGAAATTGTTTATTAGTATCAGGAGATCCCGGATTATTGTTATCAGGAGAACAGAAACATCTCACAAAAAAAGAATGTTACTGGTATTCCGGGGGCTGAATCTGTGCAGGCAGACCACCTTTGAAATAATTTTTAATACGTTTGTAATGGTCCCTGAGCCTTTCATTCATCATAGGACGGACTTTTTTGGACGCTTTTCTGAAGTGATCCTCATTTACATATGATTCTCCCTCACGCATTGCAAACATCGCTGCCTCACGACAGAGCTGTTCAATATCAGAACCCACATATCCATCCGTAAGCCCGGCCAACTCTTTAAACAGATTATCTCTTACAGGATCCTTTAGCCTGAGACTCCGATCTTTAAGCAGACTTATAACAGTCTTGCGCCGTGCCGGAACAGAAAGAGGATTACCTACAGCCTCATAATCCACAGGTATCAGTAATTTCAAATATTCTGGTTTGACAAAACCCTCTTCTCCGGCACCCGCTTTTAAAAATAGTTCTTCAAGACCGGTTTCATCCATACCTTTAGTAATATTCATAACCTCTTCAAGAGCAGATCCTTTGACAGGAATAAGTGCAGTGTGAATTTCAAGGATCTTTATACGGTTCTTAAAATCAGGTTCTCCGATATACACAAGCCTGTCAAACCTACCTGTCCTGAGAAGTGCGGGATCAATAATATCCGGCCTGTTTGTAGCACCCATCACAACAACCCCGCGCATATCTTCAAGACCATCAAGCTCAGTAAGGATCTGGTTCACAACACTTTCAATCACATGCGCATCCGCACCACCCCTTGTCGGTGCAAGTGCATCAAGTTCATCGAAAAATATGATGGCGGGTGCAACCTGCCGTGCTTTTCTGAATATTTCCCGTACCGCACGCTCACTCTCGCCCACCCATTTGGAGAGTAGCTGCGGACCACGGACAGGAATGAAATTTGCGCCACTCTCATTCGCAACCGCCTTTGCAATCAATGTCTTTCCGGTTCCGGGAGGGCCATACAGAAGAACACCTTTCGGCGGTTCAATGCCTAAGTTCTCAAACTGTTCGGCACGGGTCAGCGGATATTGCACTGCCTCGCGAACCTCTTCCTTCTCCTCCTCTAAACCGCCTATATCATCCCACACCAGATGCGACACCTCAAGGAAAACCTCACGCATGGCACTCGGGTTCATTTCACGCAGAGTATCCCTGAAATCACTGAGAGATACTTTTATTGATTCAAGTGCTTCCTCCGGAATTACTTCCACATCAATATCAATATCAGGAAGATAACGCCTGAGTGCACGCATCGCGGCCTCTCTTGCCAGTGCTGCCAGATCTGCACCAACAAAACCGGTTGTTCGCACTGATAACTCCTCAATGAGTTTTTCACGATTCTTCTTGACATCTATCTCAAGAGAGCTTATCTCTTTTTTTAGAATCTCCTCACGTGCAGGAACCATCCTGAGTTTCTCTTCCTTATCAGCAAGTTTCTCTTCAAGCACTAACTTTTCACTATCAATTCCGGTCAGTGAAG
>JAYEIC010000032.1:38141-50893 GCA_034659935.1 Methanobacteriota archaeon
ATCTCAAGAGAGCTTATCTCTTTTTTTAGAATCTCCTCACGTGCAGGAACCATCCTGAGTTTCTCTTCCTTATCAGCAAGTTTCTCTTCAAGCACTAACTTTTCACTATCAATTCCGGTCAGTGAAGCCTTAACAGCCACATACTCGTTTTTGAGTCTGACACTTTCATACCCTGCCTGTGCGTATTTTTCTCTGGCACTCTCTCTTTTTGCAATAATTGTTTCCTGCTCTTCCTCACTTCCAGCTTCAGTTTCAACTTTAGTTTCAGTTTCAGTGAGAGCATTCAAAGCGATTTTTAATTTTTTGCTGTTTTCCTGATTTTCAGTAATCGCATCGGCGAGGGATTTTAGGTTTGCCTCTAAACGCAAATTCTCATCTGAATTTCCTTTCAGCTGCGATATTATTGATTTTTCCTCATTTTCAATATTTTTGCACTCGTCACAGACTTTCTTTAATTCTGCAGTTTTTACCAACAGACGGTCATCACCCTCAAGAGGCATTCTCTTAGTATGAATCCTCAGTATTTCCTCCCTGTCTCCCTCAGACGGAACACCAATTTCAATTTCCCGGTCAAACCGTCCAGGGCGGCGTAATGCCTGATCAATAGCATCCAGTCTGTTTGTAGCACCAATTACCACCACCTGCCCCCGTTCTTCAAGACCGTCCATCATTGTAAGGAGCTGGGCCACCACTCTGCGCTCGACTTCACCACTTACATCCTCACGTTTTGGAGCGATGGAATCCAGTTCATCTATGAAAATAATAGACGGAGCATTTTCTTCCGCTTCATCAAAAATCTCACGCAGACGCTGCTCACTCTCACCATAGTATTTTGAAATCACTTCAGGGCCGGCAATTGAGATGAAATGTGCGCCACTCTCGTTTGCAACCGCTTTTGCAATCAATGTCTTTCCCGTTCCGGGAGGGCCATACAGAAGAACACCTTTAGGTGGCTCAATTCCCAGTCTGTTAAAAAGTTCAGGGTGACGAAGAGGCAGTTCTATCGTTTCGCGCACATTCTGAAGCTCGCCTTTCAGACCTCCTACATCCTCATATGAGATATGTTTCAGGCTCTCAAAACCTGCCGCGGGCTTGTCTGAAAAGCTAATCTCTGTATCTTTTGTTATTATCACCGCATTTTCAGGTTCAATTGATACTACTTTAAAAGCAAGCATCTGGGGCTGCATAAACGGAAGGCCTGCCTGTACCGGAACGGTATCATCCTTCACTACCGGAAAGTCAATCAGGCGGTTTACAACCTGGTTGAAATTAATCGGGATCTGTCTGACCAGGTCTTCAGGCGGAGCAAGCACAACCTGCTCTGCCTTTACTAAATCACTGATAGGTGTGACCTCAAGCCGATCCCCGAGACTCACTCCTGTATTTAGCCGGGTATAATTATCTACACGAACCTTCTCCTGATTCCAGTCATTTACAAACATTCTCCATACTTTCGCTACAGTCTGCCTTTTCCCCTTAAGATATACCAGATCTCCGGGAGATACACGCAGCTGAAGCATTGTCTCAGGATCAAGACGTACCTTTCCTCCACCCTGATCCTCAGGATATGCACTATCTACTTTAAGAAACATCTCTGGCTTCACCTTAACACTCATATATGCCATGGTTTATAAGTACTAGTGATATGCGAATACTCCTCTTTGATCCGTTCAGTGGTGCTGCAGGCGATATGATCATCGGATCCCTCCTGGATTGTGGAGCAGATGGAGATCTGGTCTTAAAAGCAATGGCTTCAGTAGCAGGTGAACCCACCATTCACCAGGTTGACAGGTGTGGCATTTCAGCAATTAAAGTTGAAACGCATGCAGAACAAAATCACCGCACACTCAAAGAGGTGCTCAGCATAGTAGAAACGGGGGAAGCTCCGGATGAAGCACTGGAAATGGCCAAAAGGGTTTTCCTGCGCATACACCGCGCTGAACAGTCTGTGCACGGAAAATCCGCACATTTCCATGAAGTAGGCGCGGATGATGCCATAGCCGATGTCATAGGAGCATGCACTGCACTTTATTCTCTCAAAACGGATGGCGTTGCGGTTCTTCCAGTACATCTGGGCAGGGGATTTATCAGAAGCGCACATGGCAGGTTTCCCATACCTGCCCCCGCCACAATGGCAATTCTTTGTGAATCCGGACTTGGGATATCACAGGGAGATGAAAAACGGGAGTTATGCACCCCGACAGGCGCGGCCCTCCTGTCAGAATTTTCAACCATCAGACCTGCTGATATTGCTGTGGTGTCTATTGAAAAAAACGGATACGGAGCAGGCAGCAGAAACCCTGATGACACCCCAAACGTACTCCGTGTATCACTATTAAACTCTGAAGCGGTTCCCGCCCCTGCAGGTGACTGTGTGGATATACTGGAAACGAATGTAGATGATGTCACAGGCGAAGTCATCGCATACACCTTGCAGAAACTCATGGATTCAGGAGCAAGAGATGCCTGCGCAATCCCGATAATTATGAAAAAGGGGCGCAGCGGAGAGCTAATCAGGGTAATATCTCACCCGGAGAAGACACAGGCACTTGTTGAAATCATGTCAGCCGAGCTTGGTACACTTGGTATCAGGTGCATAAGCTCAGTCCACAGATCTCTTACTACAAGGACAATAATGGACATTAACATAAAATTTGGAGACAGAAATTATACAATAAGTGCAAAAACAGGGTGGTTAAACGGCATTCCATCGTCTGTTAAGGCGGAATACGAAGAGGCGCGGGCCTGTGCCGAACAGGAGGGGATTCCACTGCGCCTCGTAACAAGAAAAGTCGAAGAGAAAGCCTGGCAGGAAACAGAAGAGAGGAGTGTGTAACCAGAATGGATATCTCACATGTTAGTACCGGTTCTAAAGACCTTAATTCCCTGATTGGCGGCGGAATGGAAAAGAGAATTCTCATCCAGTATTATGGGGAACCCGGATGCGGAAAGAGCACCCTATGTATACTCGCTGCCGTCGAATGCCTGAAGTCCGGCAGATCTGTAATAATAATTGACACCGAAGGATTCTCAGTTGAGCGGTTCAGGCAGATTGCAGGTGAAGATGCTGAGCAACTGGCAGAACAGCTCCTTCTCTTTGAACCGATTGATTTCGATCAGCAGGGAATCATGATCGGTGAGTGCGACCAGATTCTCAAGACAAAAGATGTCGGACTGATTATTCTTGACTCTGCTACCGCTCTGTACAGGATCGAAACGGGTAATTCAGGGGAGCCGCAGCGCAAACTTACTACCCAGCTCATCAGACTGTTGGGGTATGCCAAAAGGTTTGGCATACCGGTAATCATCACAAACCAAGTCTTCCAGGACATTAGCAGAGCTCAGCTTTCAGGTCTTGGAGGAACCGGGCTCAGGCACATTTCAAAAATAATCGTGAAAATCGAAAAGAAAAACGGCCACATGGCAGCAACACTTGAAAAACACCGCTCTCAGCCTGAAGGAAATACTATTGAATTTGAAATAGTAAATGAAGGTATCAGAAGAGTATAACTCCTGAAAAAACTGTATTTGCAGGCCCTTCCATTTTGGTTCCGTCCCCTAAATAAATTGTCAGCGGACCGCCCTTTGTCATTACAAGAACCTGATCCCCCACCTTGCCAAGATGGTGCGCAATCGCTGCTGAGGCTGTTGAACCGGTTCCGCAACTGAATGTTTCAGCCTCAACCCCGCGCTCAAAAGTCCTGATATGAAGCTCGTTTTCACCTGCAATTTCAACAAAGTTTACATTTGCACCTTCCGGGAATGATGGATGGTTTCTGATGACAGGACCAAGGGCCATAATATCGGTCGCACCTATTTCATCAACAAAGACAACTGCATGAGGTACACCGGTGTTTGTCGCATATACTGTGTAGTCTGCAATCTCTTCCACATATTCACCATCTCCGGTTGCCGGGATACCTTTTCTCTCAAATGCCGGGTCAACCATATCTATTGTTGCAAAAAAGCCATCTTCCCGGTATTCCATATTAACTCCAAGATCTCCGGCAGGAGTTTCCACCGTGCAGTTTTCTTTTACGTATTCCATATCATACGCATATTTTGCAAGACAGCGGATACCGTTTCCGCACATCTCAGCCTCACTCTCATCAGGCTGAAACAATCTCATTTTAACATCAGAATTCTTTGATGCAGAGATAAAAAGAATGCCGTCAGCACCTATGCCAAACCTGCGGTCACAGTACAGGCGGGCAAAAACACCTTTCATATCATCAGGAATAATAATATTGTCAGTTTCGTCAATGAGAATGAAATCATTGCCATTACCCTGTAATTTTATAAATGGAATCTCCATTAAAACACCTCTCATCATAATTTATCTGGCACAATATAGTAACAAAGTTTTGATCCGTCTTCTTTATATGGAGATTGTGGTGCTGTGATGAATCTAACCTGAGCCAGTCAAATCAGGTTTTTCCAGGTAAATAAACTGTTTTGTATCCGGTCCGTACAGGTCGTTGCATCAGAAACTAAGAAGAACGTCCTGAAAAACTTTTTTACTCTGGAAAAAAGGAGAAATTGGTTATAATAAATTATGAACTGCCCCACTTCTGGAGGGCCCGCTCAAGTTCATAATGATCCTTTCCATATTCTTCGGCACTCATACCTGCCATAAACGCATCCGCCGCCTGCCGCATGGCCCGGACACCGGCAGCAGTGCCATCCGGGTGACCGTGAATACCTCCTCCTGCCTGAAGCACAATATCTGTCCCAAGACCGGCAAGTTCTGCATTAATCTTACCAGGATGAAGACCACCACTGGCAACGGGAAACGTCATCTTCATACCAAATGAAGGAGACGTCAGTACCCGGTTATCCTCCTTAAGTGCCTCAGGATCATGGCCCATCTTGCCACTGATTGTACCTGTATGGAGCTGATCACCACCAAGCATACGAACCAGCCTTGCAATGGGTCGCATAGCAATACCATGCTCAGGATTCCTTGTCATTGCAGCATGCATAGTCCTGTGGACATGAATGGGTACTTTTATAGCCGAATCTTCCGCAAGCGCCTGCAGGGCCGAAAAGCCACAGGTGATTACATCCACCATGACGGTATTGGCACCGCCTTCAATAGCATTCTCCGCACGTTCAACGATTTTATCAGCTCTGTCAGTTACATTAACTGCATACAATATCTGACGTCCCGTATCCTCTCTTGCTTCATCAAGGCGTGCCATTACTGCAGTCACCCTCTCATTAAGTGGACAAAATGCCTGATTTGTCAGGGTTTCATCATCCTTGATAAAATCCACACCGCCTATTGCCGCCTGATATGCGACAGCCGCAGTATCATCAGGATTCAAACCTGCTTTAGGTTTAATAATTGTGCCGATATGAGGACGTTTTTTTGACCCGAGTAGTCGTCTTACCCCTGTAATTCCAAATTTAGGTCCTTTGAACGGCACCAGCACATCCGGAAATTCCACATCAAGAAACCTTACCGCTTCAAGACTACCAAGTCCAAACAGATTGCCTGCCACAACTGAAAGGTACTGTGGCACATTTCCGGGTTCAAAAATTTCTGCGGGGTAATGGATTTTTGTGATATACCCCTCACCTTCAGGGACAACACTTTCAACCCAACCATCCAGTTTTTTTACATAAGCAAGACGGGTAGTAATATCAGTCCATGTTCCTGTTGTCTCCTCGTCACTAATCGCCTGTGCCGCATCTTTTGGGGTTATACTCAGGTCAGGCCTGAAATAATAGGTTGCAATAACATCTGGCATTAATAATCACTCCTGATCTCTGTGGTTAATCTTAAATATTTTTTTAAACTCATCTATTTCCCATCCAAGATAATCTCTGATGACCGTATAAGCCATAACAGGAGGAATTGCTCCCATTTCAGTCACTATCAGATCAATATATGATGCAGGTGTCACATCAAAAGACGGGTTTCTTATCCGCACATTGGGAAAACCTGCTGCAATATCGTCAGAAAGTACTTCATCTGTGGGGCGCTCCTCTATCTCAATACGATCACCAAGAACTGTCCGTGGTGCAAACTTGTACGTCTCTGCCGCAACGACAAAACGGGTGCGCGCCTCATGTGCAGCAAGAGCAATCTGCGATGTCCCGATTTTGTTCACAACAGCGCCGTTTACTGTCACCGCATCAGTCCCTACAATCACAAGGTCCACGTCATTCATGAAATAACGGGCAGCAGAATCCACAATATAATTGGTTTTGATACCAGCCTCATTTAATGCCTTAATTGTAAGCAGACCCTGATTTCGTGGCCGGACTTCAGTTGCAAAGACTTCAATATCCTTACCACTCTGCTTTGCCTCAATTATACAGGCAAGTGCCACCTGTGAATTGCAATGTGTCATAACTACATCACCATCAGAAATATGGCGTGCCCCGATTATGCCAATCTGCCTCACAGCATCTTCTGATCTTCTCACAAAGGCATCAGTTCGTTCTGAAATAATCTGTTTTCCCTCTTTTACAGAGACCATACTCTTCAGAGGTTTCATTACAAAATGAACTGCATTTGGGAGAGAAACAGCCGTAGGGCGGGTTTTAAGAAGTTTCTCTGATGCACAATTCATTTCACTCAGAAAAACATCACAGGACGAAGTTTCAATCAAATTGCCATACTCTTTCAGCGCAATAACAGCAGAACGGGCAATCAGACCCGCCCCCCGTATTTCCATAGTCCGGATCTTTTCAGCAGTTTCGTCAATTAACATTGCATTCAAAAGTTAAATGAATCAGGTAATACATAGAACTATTGGTGTGACATGAAATGTCAGTAGCAGTTGTATTTGACAGTGCAGGTACCCTTTTACATACCTATCGCGTTGCAAAAAACGTGCTGCACAACAAACTTGAAACAGGAATAGAAACCACTTTACTTCCGTCATCATGTGAAGAATGGACGCTGATTATCCTATATACTCAGTCACGTGATATTATCAATGCACCCCCAAAACAACTTCTGTCCACATTTCTTGTGGAAAATAACATTCATTACGGGGTGACATGCGCCAGCAGAGTAGTTCCGTCCGGCAGGGTAGGTGACATCCTCTATAATGATAAATCTGCACGCATAAATGACCTGCAGGACTGTATCAGAAAAGTCTGGAGTTGCTGCAAAAAAGAACCAGTTGTCACCATGAACAACGGGGTGATGGTGAACCATACACTTGGCAGCATTGAATATGTCATCACCTCCGGAGGAAGGCCGTTTCTTGGTGTTAAATCAACAATAAGAAAGTTGCATGAGATGGGTGTTGCGACATATATTGCATCCGGGGACAGTACTGAAAAACTAATCAAAATGGCGGATTGTCTTGGCATCCCTCATGACAACGTCCACGGTGTTTCAACACCTTCCATTAAAGCACAGATCGTAGAAGACCTGAAAAAAGAATATGACGTAATTGTTATGGTAGGAGACGGAATCAATGATATTAAGGCCATGAAAAAGGCAGATATTGCTATTCTTACAGAACAGCAGTCTGACAAAAAGTCAGGAACATTAAGAAACAGTGCAGATTATATAATAAAGAATGTAACCGAAGTGGTAGACATAGTTAAAGAAACATGCATGCCACGTGAAATGTCAGACACTATCTAAGGAAAGTGTTGGGTGATGATTTCATACTAAACGTGTATGGGGCGTCAGCCTCACACGTTTTGATGACAGATCATGAAGTAATTCACATAGTAAATACATTAATTGCAGCTTTGCGTATTGCTTCGATATAAACAATAATATGATACAACCGCAACATTTAGGATTAAGAGGAAATTATTATGGCCCCTTTAATTACAATTAAAGATCTATCTATGGATTTTAACGGGAACATTGTTCTCAAAAATATAAACTTCCGGATGGAAGAAGGTGAAATTCTCGGTATTATCGGAAGGAGTGGTGCCGGGAAAACTGTTTTGATGCACCTCATCAGAGGGATTGACCAGCCCCCTACAACCGGAAAAGTTATCTTCCATGTGGCTGCCTGCGAGGGGTGTAATTATCTCAATCTCCAGAGCAAGGCAGATGAAAAATGCCCCGAGTGTGGTTCCAGACTGAAGAGCGTCGATATAGACCTCTGGGCAGATGAAAACGCTGCAATGAAAAGGCGGATAATGGCACATACCGCCATTATGTTCCAGCGGACATTTGCACTATATGGTGATGACCGTGTCATTGAGAACGTGCTGCATGCCCTTGCAGATATAAAATATCCGAATGAAAAGGCAGTCAACAGGGCTGCAGACCTTCTTGACGAGGTCAGACTTTCGCACAGGATGATGCATATTGCCCGCGATCTTTCGGGCGGTGAAAAGCAACGTGTGGTTCTTGCAAGACAACTCGCAAAAGAGCCATTCATGCTCTGTGCAGATGAACCGACAGGCACACTTGACCCGAGAACAGCAGCAATTGTTCATGACATGCTGAATTCCGCTGCAAAGACAAACAACATGGCAATGCTAATTTCATCCCACTTTTCAGAGGTAATAGAAGATGTCTGTAACCGGGCAATCCTTCTTGAAGAGGGTGAGATTACAAAGATTGGATCGCCATCCGAAATCATACATAAATTCATGGAGAATGCAGATGATACGGAACAGTTCGAAAAAGCGATACTTGGAGATGACATCCTGCGGGCCAGGGATGTGGTAAAAAGATATATCTCCGTTGACAGGGGTATGATAAAAGCGGTTGACGGAGTTACCTTCAATGTAGCCGAACGCGAAATTTTTGGGATCATCGGGACAAGTGGTGCAGGAAAAACCACATTGTCCAGGATCATTTCAGGTATCATTGAACCCACGGGTGGTGAAATGAATGTAAGAATTGGTGAACAGTGGATAGATATGACAAAACCCGGGATTAAAAACCGTGGGCGCGCCAAGAGTTATATTGGTCTCTTACACCAGGAATATGACCTGTACCCCCATAGATCCGTTCTTGACAACCTCACAGATTCAATCGGCCTGGAATTTCCAAAAGAACTTGCAGTAAGAAAAGCAATAATTACTCTGACGATGACAGGTTTCACAGAAGAAAAGAGCAGAGAGATTCTCAACCGCCTTCCGGATCAGTTGAGTGAGGGTGAAAAACACCGTGTTGCACTTGCACAGGTTCTTATCCGTGAGCCACGAATAATTCTTCTGGATGAACCGACAGGCACAATGGATCCCATAACAAAAATAGATGTCAAGCACTCCATTATGCATGCGCGTGAAGAGATGGACGAAACATTTATTGTAGTTTCCCATGATATGGAATTCGTCAGGGACATATGTGACAGGGCCGCACTTATGCGTAATGGAAAGATTATAAAAATCGGGCCGACGCAGGAAGTCTTAGACCTTCTTTCAGAAGAAGAGAAAGAGATTATGTCCCGTGGAGAAATATGAGGTGAAACGTGTATGAAACAGTGCCTGAACGCTTACGCGTCATGCATGTTTTAGCCTCACACAAAAAATGATAAAAATCAATCCGGGATGTTGATTTATATACCAAAAATGATAAAAATCAAAATTGATTTTTGATTTTTATAGCAAACGTGCATGGGGCATCAGCCTCACATGTTTTGATGACAAATCACGAAGTGATTTACATACTAAATAGGAGGGTCTCATTTTCATGCTAAATATGATACAAATCGACCTTGATGAGCAGAGAGTGGATATAAAAGAAAGGACCACTTTGGGAGCCCTTCTCCCGGAAAGGTCCTCCGACTGTTCTGTTGCAATAATCCGCCCGGGAGAGGGCGAATCTGCTGCAACAGGAAATGTCCGTATATATACTTCCGCAGGTGAAATCATAGTCGAAATTGCAGAAGGAGCTTCTGATCTTTTTTCCAGTGGCCCTCTGGCAAATCTTTTATCAGATAAGACCAAAGATCTCCTCGATCTTAAGTGGACTGACAGGCAGGCAGCATCATTCGGTACTTTTTCTTCAGACTTTATTCCGGCAAAAAAACCACACAGCTATGAACGTGGTGACGTCATTCTTGGTTGCGGCGGTTATGACCCGAAAAACTCTCACATTACATTTTCAAAGATGAGACACTCCGCTGACCACGGTGCTGCAGCAGGCGGCGGTCTGATAGGACGTGTCGTTACCGGGAAAGGGATCCCGAATCACTGGTCTGCCGGGGATAAAATCAAAAATATCGAGAGGGTGATTAACAGGGCTGATATAAGCAACTCTTTTACAACAACTGATGCAGATTTTGTCCTTGAAAGCGGGATGCAGATCATCAGTCATGTAAGGGCAGTTGCAGAGGGGTATTCAGACAGAGATGTGAATACTGCAACTGCCGAGAGTGTTGAACACCTCCTGTTAAGCCTTTCTGATAACATTTTCCAGGTAGGCCTTGCAACCAGCACCCACATTAAGGATGACAGGATGAAGATGACAGACGTCCCTTCGGAGTTGAAAAAATCCCGTCTGGAAGGGACCATCACTGCAAGAACAAGTGGCAAGTCAAGAGGCAGCATCTACATCTATACAAATGATATCCCCGGCAGCCCTGCCCATACTGTAGTCGGACAGGTGGAACATGGCATTGAACTTGTCAAACTGGTCTCAGATAACGAAAAATTCAATATTCAGATTACCCCGCGGCAGTTTGACCTCCTTGGCATCACAACAGGCAGGGCAAAGGAGATTGCAACAGAAAGGGGAATTAAACTCTCCATTGATGATGAGGACAATGACAGGGTTGTTATAAAACAGACACCGGCAACAACACTTGAAGTCCTTACAGCCGGCATGGCAGAACTCAAAACATTACCCCTCTCAAATGTAGTTGACATCAGGCTTTCTGATGATTCCGCCCCGAAGACCTGCAAAATATTCAGAGAAGTAACAGGACTTAAATGGCATAAAATTGGTGGGATGCCATTATTATTTAATTTTGAAGATGTGTTTCTCTTCAACCCTAAGATAGACAGAAAGACAAAGATCAACCTTGAAAACACTCCCACAGACATAGTGCCTGCAAATATTCTTGCCATGACAAACGATTCCAGAAAGGGAACAGGCCTTGTCGGGGTGCGAACCTCTGACAACAGTGAATTCGGACCCACATCCGAACCCTTTGAAGGCACGAATATAATCGGTGAAATTATTGACGTTAATAAACTGGATTCGCTAAAAGAGGGCGAACTAATATATATTCGGGAGGTGCCCCTGTGACTGACAGAAAATATATTCCAGAGTATGTAGGTACAGTCACAAAATATGTTTTTGTTGAATCTCCGGATACAACCCCGCAAAGCCTCGTCATCAGGGCATACGAAATATCCGAAGGTGTCATGATAAAAGAGACCTGTTTTGGCCTGCAGGTTACAGGCACACCCGATGAAATCGACAGACTCATAAGAGAAATCAGAAAAACCGACCCAGACCATATCTTTGTCAAAGACCGGGGGTTCCCGCCAGGTGACAAAAGAAGGTGCCGTGCCAATCTGGGTGGTGCAAGACCAGGATATTACGGGCACGAATTTGAGATGGGTTTGATCAGATATGTCTCACACGGACTGAAAATCGTTGGAAACAAAAAAGACAACCAGATTCCGGAACAGAAAAAAAACGGTATCTGTGAGACACACCTCAATATTGAAAAACTAATATCCATAATTGAAAAAGAGGAGTCATAATAATGGTAAAAGTATTCATATATCCATCAACGAGCCTTATCCTCTCTGATATGGTTGAAAGGTGGGGGCACACCCCACTTGGCGCTGCAGTGCAAATCAGAGAACGAATACAGACAGCAGGGCTGGATTCGCCACCACTTCAGATGACTCCTGAAGACCCAAAAATCGGGCTGAAATATGCTGCAGTTGAAGTTCCATCTGGTGTCAGGGGCAGGATGGCACTGTTCGGACCCATGATCGAAGAGGCAAAAGCCGCAATAATTATTCAGGATGCAGATCTTGCTTTCGGGTGCATGGGTTGTGCACGAACAAATGAGCTTGTGAAATTTATGGTCAGGGAGAGAAAGGATATCCCGATTCTGAATCTCACTTACCCGAAAAACGAAGACGAAGGTGTGGTATTTGTGAAAGCAATCAAAAATTTCCTTGAAGGACTGAAGAGTGGTGAGAAATGAAGACACCCCTTGTAAGGATCGCTCAGCTTTCATGCGGACCTGAGCACAGTGGCGTGCAGAAGGAGATCTATGACGCAGCAGAAGCAGTCAATGCAGAGATGTTTTTCCCGGACGTCGCTCTCAAAGATATAAAGGAAGCATACCGGGAGTTCGGTCTTGAAGTGCAGAGTGCAGACTTAAAACTTGCTATTGCACGTGCACAGGCACTTGTCGAGGGTAAAGTAGAAGCAGACGCTGTTTTTATCGCAACATGTTTCAGGTGCTCGGAAGCTGCGATTGTGAGAAATGAACTCAGACGGTATATTCACGATAATTCTGATCTCCCTGTTGTAAGTTACTCATTTACAGAACGCACCACTTCCGGAACACTCTTAACAAGAATGGAAGCACTCACCACTATTGCCCGCAGGAGAGCACTCCTTGCACGTGAAAAACAGGAAGGAATTACACTCGGTGTTGATTCCGGTTCTGCCACAACCAAGGCAGTTGTCATGAAGGATAACAGGATTATAGGTACCGGATGGGAACCAACAATAGCAGTAATAGAGAGTGCCGAATCAGTAATAAAAACAGCACTCAAAGATGCAGGCCTGCAGTTGAGTGACATCGAAGCGACTGGCACAACAGGTTACGGCAGGTTCC
>JAYEIC010000033.1:0-4062 GCA_034659935.1 Methanobacteriota archaeon
ATAGCCATGATTCCACCTATATTATTGTCCGATAATAATTTTTTCTGAATTTGTACCATATTACTCTAATATAGTATTGGTTCTACAAATATGAATAGTTTTTATTTTTAACACCAATAAGGGCAATAATTGTTTATCACTGATTTTTCCGACAGTGCCTGTGGAAGGATATATTTATTTTTAATTAATTCTTTTTTTGACAGGACTCTGTCAGTGCAGTTTACTTATCCATAATATTTTGGTATTATCAGGTATTATTGGAGATTATTGGATTTGTTTTCAGGGAATTATCTGGAAAGGTTCAACACATCGTGTACACTTTTTCAAGTGCTCGATAGGCTCAACACATAGTGTACAGTTGTGAAATTTCAAGCGTAAAAAATATCATGTGATCTCTGGTCACTTATCTCAAACATGAAAATCCGTGTATTTTCTGCCCGCAAAAAAACCAGCATCTCGCCCCGATTGCAGATTTACATACTAAAACGAACATTTAACCCCACTTGCCAATTTTTATAGCAAGATTCGAAGAGAAATTCTGAAAAAGAAAAGTATACACGATGTTATGAGCCTTACCAATTATCCAGTATCAATCCAGTATTAATCCAGTATTAATCCAGTATTAATCCGGTATCAGATTCGTTCTCATGAACATCAGGTTTTTTTTACCGCCAATCCTGCATCTTCCCATGCATCAATCCCACCCTGCAGGTTATATACTGAAGTGAAATTCATTTCGTCCATAATATGCCTGACAAGCATGCTTTTGATGCCGGTTTTACAATATATCAGATATGTTTTATCCCTGTCAAGTTTGTCCAGATTATATTCAAAGTTCATATCCTGATAATCTACATTGATAGCTCGGGGAATGAAACCCATTAAGTACTCTTTTTGAGTGCGGAGATCAAGTATGACAAAATTTGGTTCTTTTTGATTTTTATTAATAATAAAAGAAGCTTCATAGGAACTTATATCACGATTCACTTTAACCACCCTGACAGAATTATCTTCCTCAATATTTTTTTCAACACAACCGGGTACAATTGTAATACAAAGCAGCATACATAACAGGACACATGGGAGTAGTTTACTTATTTCATGTAATTGTTTATTTGTTGCGGAATCTTTTTTCATTATATCCCAGATTATTTGCAAATTATGATTGGTTTATTTATATAAAAAAACACTGATTTGGGGGGCAAAAATAGATGATCACATTCAGTCACTTTCTCATACATCTATATAGATATGATCATAAAAATATGCGATTCATTCGCAGAAAAATATCTTTGTTTACTGCTTTGTATTGTTCTTAAATTTGACACCATTTGTGTCACATGAAGCATCACAGGACTGGAGATTTTTGTCAATGGCCCTGTATGCATCTGCAAGGACTGTGGCCTGTGCCAGTGAACCGGCAAGCAGAATAACCTCAAGAATTTCTTCACGTGATGCACCCTTTCTAAGAGCACCTTTCATGTGGTACTCCACACAATGGTTGCAGTTAAGGGCGGCACCGACTGCAAGGCTTATCAGTTCAACGTATTTTGGGTCAAGTGTGCTTGTTTCTGTAATGGCATTTTTGTACAGAAGGTGTGAGAGCAGCACTTCCGGACGGTTGGCCATCCTCCTGTAAATCAACGGGATAGATCCGAATTCCTCTTCAATATTTTCAAGTGAGTATTCTGCAGCTTTATCTGTCCCGCATTTTACGATCTCTCTGAGTGTATTTTCAAAATCCATGGCTTTACCAGGTTATAGTATATAAATATTAATCTGTATGTGGATTGTTTCAACAATTTCCCTGTTAGTTCACACCATTAGGTTTGTTTCTGAAAAAGGTCTGATCCTGATCCATATGTAGTTGCGCATTTCTGAAGGCAGAACCTCTGCCACATCACCAACTGTAATGCCATAATCGATTTCAATCGCACGGACGTTGTCTGCAAATTCCTCATACGGTATCTTGACTCTCAGACCGGATATCTGTACAGTAATTGGTGTCGGGTGAGTAGAATCGGCTGAAATCTGCATTTTTTCATCAATGACACGCATCAGTCGCGGGGGTGACACAGAGAGCGGATCTTTTGCAATTTCATCACGCTTATTATCAAGCACCTTAGCCACGACCTCAATCAGTGTATCCAGATGGTCGATTTCGCCTTCCTGCTTCTTCATCCTGTGTGCAATTCTCCCTATGCCACCTGTATAACCCTCAACCGGGGGATCTGTCAGAGTCTTTAGGATTTCTGTTTCAGGTTTCCCTGTGAGAATAATTGGCACTGTAATTCCCCTTCTTAATGCAGGGATTTTGTATTTTATGCACTCTTCAAAATTCCCCAGCAGGTAGACTGCACAGTCATGTTCATTGATGATATTTCTCTCCTCAATATTCAGGTTGGCAATTCTTTTTCCAAAACCTCTGGACAGACCTACCATATTTGTCTTGGCACCGGCCTGACGCAGGTATTCTGCAATATCACATGAAGAATGAGGCAGGTGATGTATCTCAAGACTCGGGCTTACAACAGCTATCTCTGTGCCGACAAGTGGTGCTTCAATTACTTCTCCTGCAAGTGGGCGCCCAATTTTTCTGATAAGTTCAATGTCCTCCTTCGGGACAAGCGACTGCAGAACAACCTCCTGTGCAAGAACATGCTTCTGGACAATATAGCCGCCAAGGTCATCAATCAGGTCGACTATGATGTCATGCCTGTATACACCACCCTTATAGGTTATTGGAACCAGAGTCATTTTGTTCCCTCAATTAATGCAAATTTTTCCTTAATAAGAGTCTCGACCACGTTTTCAGGGAGAGTATCTTCACTTGCAATGTAAAAGAAGCGGTTGCCCTTTATGGACTGTTTCCGGATTTTGAAGCCCTCTGGTGCAATCCAGTGGAGGGCATAGATAAGATCCCTGTTCATCCCTTTACCCGGATCAAAGACTACCATCTCCTCAATTTCGTTTACAGAGATGTCCACTGAATGTATAACAACTGTAAAACGGTCCGGTTGTTTTACATTGTCACGCCCGAATTTGTCCCAGAGGATGTTTAACAGCTCTGCGAGATGTGTTTCATCGCCGATATCAAGGATTATTTCATCCTCTTTTTTAAGCACATTTATGAAATCGTGAACTCTTACCAGTCCCGGCAGTTTTCTTAAGAGACCCACTGCCAGAAAGAACGGCGTTTCCGGGTCAATGGTGATGTGGAGCCTCCCGATAACCTTGATAAGGTCAAGATCCTGGAGAATGTCCGCAGCGATCTGACTATATGCATCTCCACCTGCGATTTCCGGGCATTCCACCTCGAAGTATTCAAGTGCTCTCATCTCAATCGCCTTTGATAAATCCTGAAGCGAGAAGTGCTGATCCTACTGCACCAATATATTGTGAGTGATGCGGGACGACAACTTTTGTCTGCAGGAGTTCTCCCATCTCTTTTACAAGCCCCTCAATCAGGGATGTCCCTCCGACCATGATAACAGGTTCTTTAATATCGACTTCCTGAAGTTGCTGTTCAAAGACCTGCTCGGCAACGCTGTGGCAGGCTGCCGCTGCGACATCTTCTTTACTGTGTCCTTCAGCAAGTGCAGTAACAAGGCTCTGTGTCCCGAAAACAATGCAGTAACTGTTCATCGGCACAATTGTGGAATCACCCTTTACTGCAAGCGGACCCAGTTCGGTAATATCAATACCAAGGCGTTTTGCAGTCATCTCAAGGAACCGTCCACTGGCACCGGCACAGATGCCTCCCATCGTAAAAGTGCCCGGAATACCATCCTGTACAGATATTGCTTTATTGTCCATTCCACCTATATCGATTACAGTTGCCTCGCCGTGTTGTCTCTCTGCAAGATAGACCGCACCTTTTGAGTTAACCGTTAATTCTTCCTGGATCAGATCTGCACCGATTTTGTTACCTACAAGGAACCTGCCGTAACCTGTTGTGCCAGTCGCTTCGATGTCACTCAACTGCAGGCCTGCATCTTTGAGTGCTGTTTTTATTACTGATTCGGCACTCTCTATTACTGCTATTGTTGGTTCCCATCCGGT
>JAYEIC010000034.1:0-18081 GCA_034659935.1 Methanobacteriota archaeon
CCTGTATGTTAATGGAGACAAAGAGGCGTCAAAGCCTTTTGATACAACAGTTACAACCACCCCTGGTACAGTCTATATAGGTTCCAACTACGGACATTACAGATCATTTGAGGGAATAATTGATGAAGTGAAGATACTACCGCGTGCTGTCTCTGCTCATGAAATTAAAGATAGGTACGATGAATTAAAACCATGATGATTCTGTCAAAACAAAAGAAGAAAAAGAGAATTAATATCCCACAGTAAAACACAAAAAATATATTTTATTTATCATTTTTATTTCCAATGAGATGTAACATGCGCGGGAGACTATATACAATCTCAATTCCCGTTAAATCTACAGATCCTGTGAACTACACAAAGGCATTAACTAAAAGACACATGAAAAGACACAGGAATAAAATAATGTAAAAATAATGTAAAAATAATGTAAAAATAATGTAAAGAGAGAATGGAAAAGAGACTGGAAGAAAAGTGATCACTTTTTTAATCCCGTGTACCCCATTATAAACAGTAGTTTTTGAGTGCATATGACTCTGGAAAATAAGAGAATACAAGAGATGAATACACCGCTCTGGATTGAAAAATATCGGCCAAAACAGTTTTCAGAGATAGCAGGACAGGAAGAAATTCTCCGGCACCTCTCATTATTTGCAGAACATGAAAATATCCCGCATATGCTGTTTGTCGGCCCTCACGGCACTGGTAAGAGTGTTGCTCTTGAATGCATGGCTAAAAAACTATACGGCGATAACTGGTCTGAAAATACCAGTATTTTAAATACCGGCGAAATTTTCAGGCTTGGAAAAAGCTATTTCCAGGATAATGACAGGTTTGTACACCTTTTCAAAAAAAATGCAAGCCTCATTACAAATTTCAAACATGTTGTTAAATGGTATGCCTCAATGCGACCGCTTGACGCAGATTTTAAGCTGATGGTTTTTGAAGATGCAGGCTCCCTTACTTTTGAAGCGCAGCAGGCATTAAGAAGAATTATGGAAAGATACAGTTCAACCTGCAGGTTTATTTTCCTTGCAACAAACCAGAGTGCGATCATCCCTGCAATTAGTTCACGCTGTCTTCCACTCTTCTTTGCACCACTCTCAGGTGAAGAGATTCATTCTAAACTTACTGAAATTTTAGAAGCAGAAAATATTAAAGATGACAGATTGTCCAGAGATGAAATAGATCTGATTGTGGAAGCGTCACAGGGTGACTGCAGGAAAGCCATTACGTATCTGCAGATCATATTATCTTCAGGCAACATTACAGATATTGCAGAGCTGTCGCAGTCAGAAACAGGGGCACTGACGGCAGCATTGTTTGGTGCTGTTATGTCCGGCAATCTCAATACAGGAAAACAGGTTGCCGAGAACCTGATGATAGATTATGGACTCTCCGGGCGTGAAATACTCGAGGAACTCCGCATTGTTGCAATGAGAGAATACAATGACCCCAGAATTGCAATTGCTATTGCAGATACAGATTATTCCCTCGGACACGCAGGGAATGAATTCATTCAGCTAAACTCACTACTTGCACAGATTATAAAGGAGGTCTTCATCTGAATAAAATCCAGAATCACTATGACAAGGTGTCAGATATCTATGACGAACATTACGACCAGAGCCGGGGCAAAGAGTATTACAGTAATATCTGTGATACAGTAATGGAAGCAATACATCTCAAAGGTAAACTGCTTGATATCGGGTGCGGTACCGGTCTGTTCATGCAGAGATATCTGCAGTCAGGTGGTGAAGTATATGGTCTTGATCTGAGTCCCGGCATGGTGACCCAGGCACGTGTACGTTGTGCAGGCCATGATGTGACAGTTGGTAATGCTGAAGTTCTTCCCTTTAAGGAGAATACATTTGATGCTGTAACAAGCCTGCTTGCATTCAGTTATCTTCAGCATCCAGAAAATATGCTCATAGAATCATACAGAGTTTTAAAACCCGGAGGTGTAGTCTCCATCTGCACTCTTGGCAAAAATGCATTTACATCAATAGTGCCCGTTATGTATCGTATTGGTGAAAAAATGCGTATTAAAAGGGTAGGGATGGCTTCTTTTAGTGAGTATTATTATAAAGATCCTGAAATACGTGAACTTTTCGAAAAAAATGGATTTACTGACGTAAAAGTAAAGAGGAAGTCTTTCGCACACGTAGATTTTGGAGACCATCTCTTTGATGCAACCAAAAAAATTGAGCCTTTTGTAGAGGACAAAATACCAAAACTTGCGTATAATATCTGTGTAAGTGGTAAAAAGCCCGACAATTTGCAATAATCACCAGAGATATCTGCAAAAATAAATAATTCAGGCTATGCCATAACCAAATTTGTGTAGACAACAGAACAATTAATGGTTCTTCTTTAAATGTCCAATAAAGTTATTCAGGTTTTATCAGGTACCTGAGAGTTGACCAGGCACTATTTGGATTGAATCCGTATTTAGTAGCTTTTAAAAAAGTTTCTTTCAGATGAAGAATCTGAATGTAACCCAGGCGATGATGAGCATAATAACTGAGTATTTAAGTCCTGCAAGTGTCCGCCCTTCTCCCATCTGCCCTGCTACAAGTCCGGAGAAGAACCCCTGTATCATTGCTGCGTGTGAGAAGAGACGGTTGTAAAAAGCAATGTCAAGTGAACCTCCAAATGACGCCCCGCCACTGCCCCCCGGACTTGTAGATCCTACATCTGCCATAGTGGTGAGGAAGGACCCTGTCATAACAGCAATGACAAACAGGAACACAAGGAATGATATAATGACAATAACAACATAAATCATCATATTATTCCTTCTTTCTGTATCAAGGTTAATAAATTCATATGAATCATTGGCTGCAGCCTGAAGTACTTCACTGACATCACCTCCGGCAGTGCTTGCTTTTGCGATCAGGTCGACACTTCTTATTGCGAGTGGAGTGCCGACGTTTACCCCAAAATGGTGTATTGCAGTAACAAACGGGATGCCCCATGACATTTCATTATCAAGTTTTTTAACATAAGGCGTGAGTTTCCCATATTCTCCATCAGCAACAATATGAATTGCATTTGTGAGTGTCATACCACTTTCATTCATTCCTGCCACATCCCTGAAAAAGTTTGGAAGTGACATTTCAAGACTCCTGATTCTGCGCCCTTCTATATAATCAAGTACGGCAAGTGGCAGCACTGCTATCAGGAGAGATATTACCAGAATATCATCAATTAGTGTTGAGCTGAACAGAACCCCTGTTCCGTATTCGTTGATTATATAGAGAAAACCAATAATGAGTGTAAAAAATGCAAATGGAAGAGTAAGAATCAGTACGTTTATGGGTTTTTGAGTTAGAACAGCGATGGGTTTATGCCTGAGTTTGTTGATTCCATCCATACGCACATGATGCAATTTAATCTTATCAGTGATGTCCTTATCCTGCTTTTCAGATTCAGAAAGTTTTTCTTCCCGTATATTATTTTTAGAGAGGCCCCCTTCCTGTTTATCATCCATTCTGTTTTTTGACCGGTTTAAAAAATTGTTTAATATTTTGTTTCTTTCCATCTCAGACCTCTGGAGTCATAGAACTGATCATAATAATAAACATCAGGCTTCCTAAGGGAATTATTCCGTATATTACGATATAGAGAAAATATGGAGAAGAACTGCCACTGATTGCTGCCACTACTGACTGCAGAATAATGATGAACAGAGTGCCTGCCACAAGTGCCGTCACGTAAGATTCTGATATAAGTCCAAGTGTTTCCAGGAACATTTTCTGGTTTAAGCGATTTTCATGCTTGTATTCCTCAGCTTTTGTCCTGAAATATTCTGTCAGATTACCACCACTTGAAATACTTGCCATGGCGCCCTGCAGGAAATCTTTCATTCTCTGACTTGGAGTATATGCCGAGCAAATACGGAGTGCATCCACCAGGTCCTTTCCGAATAGCTCTACCTCACGGGTAATATATCTCGCTTCAACTGCACATTCACCATATATTTCACTGTCTCCAAGCAGGTGGAATACTTCAGCCGGGGTAATGCCTGCAGTTGACATAGCTGTAATGTAGTTAATTGCGTAAGGGAGGGTGGCATCAATACTGCGTCTTCTCTCACCTGAAAGAATTCCCGGGTACAGCAAAAAAACAAAATATGTCATCCCTCCAAAGATAATGAGTGAAATAATAACTGCAATTATTGTACCGATTATCATACTGTAACCACTGAGTGATACAATTACAGCCGGGAGTACTCCTTTATATTTGATCAGTTCAGGGATTCTGAATAAATATGTGAAGAGCCCGACAGCCACTGCAAAGAACAGTCCGCTGATTAATGCACTGATATATGTTGTTGCAAGGTATGCCTCAAACGGAATTGTCATCCGGGCACCCATCATGTCATTTCTGAGGTCATGATAGTCAGACGCTTTTGTTTTCATCCTGTCTCCAATCAGGTTGAAACAGAATCGTTCATAACTATTCATAGAGATCAGCCCTCACCAGTTCCATCATTGATTCGGGGTCACGGGAGTAGGAGATTAGTATTTTGCTTATATCCTGATAATTTCTGAGTTTTTTAAGTCTCATCCATTCAAGGATTTCCTGTCTTCTTTTTAGTTCTTCATGCATACGGACTTCGTCCCATCCTCGTTTCTCCATGATCTCTTCGAGAATAAAGGATTTTCCTGAATATTTGATCTCATCTGTTCCGGGATGCCACCTGAAGACTTCGTTTGTGATCAGTTCCTGTGTTCTGGGGTCAATATCCAGTATTTCAATGATTTGTTTGTTACGCCTGATACGCTGACCACCAATATGTGTCTGGATTTGAATACTGACCAGGTTAAGTGCAGTGAGCATATTACGGGGAACATTCAGTGGCGCATTTTCAAGACGATGAACCAGACTTGCAACAGAATCAGCGTGCATTGTGGCATAAGTTACATGTCCTGTACTCATTGCCTGAAAGAGAGTGAGTGCTTCACTTCCTCTGACCTCACCTATGACCAGATATTCCGGACGTTGACGAAGTGCACCTCTAAGTAACTCGTACAGGTCGATTGAACCCTTCCCGTCAGGATTAAATGATTCACGTGTTATACTGGGGATCCAGTTCTGGTGCGGCAATTTTAGTTCTCTTGTATCCTCAAGAGAAATGATTTTTGCAAGTGATGGTATAAAGAGCGAAATTGCGTTCAGCGAAGTTGTCTTTCCTGATGCAGTCCCGCCTGCAAATATACATGACTGTCCGTTTTCCACTGCCAGCCAGATATATGCAACTGAAGGAAGTGAAAACGTCCCCCATTCAATGAGGTCTGTTGGTGTTATTGGCTCATCTTTGAATTTTCGTATCGTAAATGTAGAACCATGTGCCGTAACTTCCTGCCCCAATGTCATCTGTATACGTGAACCATCTGTCATTGTTGCATCAAGCATGGGTTCGGCAATTGAGATATATTTTCCTGCTCTTTGTGCCAGTTTTGTGACAAAAGAATCAAGTTCTGCCGCACTGGTGTATTTCAGGCTGGTATGGAGAGATTCATAATTTGCGTGGTAAACAAATATCGGGCTATTCAGTCCATCGCATGAAATATCTTCAATATATTTATCATGCATGATTGCATCAATCGTGCCATTACCGAGGAATTCTTTATTAATCTGATAAAGGATTTTTTCTCTGCTGACAGGAGATAATTTAATTCCATAGTCTAAGATGATCACATCTATGGCATTAGTGAGTGTTTTTCTGGCTACCTCTTTAGTCATATCTTTGGTATTAACATCCAGAGTTTCAAAAAGGCGCTGTTCCAGTTCTTTTAATAGTTCTTTTTCAGCATCAGATAATTCAGGTTCAATAATCTGGTAATTATATTCATGTGAGTTATTGTCATATGTTATTCGGACATATGCATAGGGTTCATTTACCGGATAAATTTCAATTTCTTCCACCCCTTCTTCGGGTTTCAGATAGAGATTAACAAGGGGACCGTGTATTTTTATCTCATATTTTTTACCTGCCTGTGTGGCAGCCTTACCAAATCTGAGTTCTTTAAATTTGCCAAATCTGGATTTTTTGACATCTTCTTTTTGAGGTGAAACTTCAGATTTTATTTCTTCGATGTCTTTTGGAATGAATGGAGACTTGGCTATTTTCTCGATATCTGCCATTATTGCATCCCTGTCACTCAGCTCCAGTAAATTTTTGGAGTGATTTACATGAAGTTCCTCTATATCAAATGTTAGGCTTTTTGGGAGAATAAGGTCAGAATAGTTTTCAATACTGTCTACAGATATTATACCTCCAGGAATTTCTACATCTTCTGCTGTCTTATCAGACCAGTGTGTCTTTCGTACGACTTGATCTCTCACAGATTTGTACACTTCCTCATGCTGGCTGACATCCGGTTCAATATCCGGTTCAATATCCGGTTCTATGGATCTTGCATCCAGGTTTAATGATTCCTTATCAGTATAATCCGGTTCTCCGGATTTTACATCCGGTTTTAATGATTTCTTACCAGTATAATCCGGAGTTTTGTCATAAGAATAACCCGGCTTATCAATCTGTGAAAAAAAGTCAGACTTTAATTGAGGTTGTTCTCCAAAAATTCCAGGTTCTTCTTTTAACTTCTGGAATTCATCAATCTCCGGTGTAATTATATTTTTTTCTATCTGCAGTTCTTCGATTTGGGGATGGCCGGATTGTTCTCCCGTTTCTGTCTTTTTCTTTTTTTCCTTTTCTGTTTTTTCCTTTATTATGAGATTATTCACGATATCCTTAAGTTTGTTGTCTGTTTTGGCATTTTCATCAGGTTTATTTATTTCAGGAGTTTTGACTTCTTCCCGGATTAATGGCGTTTCCCGGACTGCTCGTTCTTCTGACAGGTTATCTTCAACACTCTCAGACGTGGGTATTATAATATTGAGTTTGTCCTCTTTGTTTTTTTGACCTTCTTTTTTTCCGGTTATTTCCGGAGAGGGAACATTTTTTTTTTTACCCTCTGGTGTTTCTGTTACCAAATATTTTTCAATTAAATTTGCAAAGTCATTATTTGCAAAGTCATTAAATACAATTTTATCTTTAGAGAGTTTTTCCTGAAAATATGGCTTATCTACAGAATTGTCTCCTGCATGATCTATAAAATCATTAATATTAACAGCAGAAACCTCATCACCGGTTTTGCAGGGGATATTTTTATTTATATGGATATTCTCTTCTGTTTTCTCAATTACAGACCTGCTATCTCTGCTATGACCCAACCTCTCCTCCTTATGTTCTTTTTTTTCCAGTATACCCCTCAGATTCCATCTTTTCTTTTTTTCTCCCAATTTATTTCCCCCTGTTTAAATCTATTTCAATTTCGCTATCTCTCCCGGAAAAATCAATTTTAAATATTTCTGATTGTTTTTCACGATTTATTACAATGCAGTCATAATTCCCATTTAATATTCTAAATGAGACACTGCCATCAATGGTCGTGAAATCGGTAGTAATTATCTGTTTCCCTCTTTTGATAGTTACTTTCATTCCCTGCAGATACTGATCTCCTGATTTAATGAGAATTCTAAGTTTACCCATTATCTCCCTGTTTATGGTCCCTATTGATGGCAGTTCACGGGAAAAATGTGTATAAATATGGTTTTTCTCGTAGATTCTGCAACATGCCACAATAGAGTCTGATATTTTGTCAGGTGTTGAATAAAGTTTATAAATTCCTGATTTTTCCAGAAGATACAGAACTTTATCTCCAAAAAGCATACCATTCTCATCAATAAGAATTGCACCATTGACCTCTCCTTTAATGAAGATAAGAACGTAACTCTTCCTGACATTCTTATACACTGCAAAGCCATTCATTCCTGCAGTTTTTGCATGATTTAATATTTCTGTAAACTCAGACTCACCCTCATATTTTGAATCTTCAATCATTTTGCTGAGGAGGTCAGATACCATTAATTTTGAATGTTCAATTATTTTGTCGAGGAAGTCAAGGTCAGATACCATTATGATTTCACCCCCCTGTAATTATAGTTCCTGAGCAGCCAAGTATACTATTCCTGACATATATGTGTATTATGAGGCTGTTGATTGAATACTTTTTCTAAACTTAACATGCAAAAATATTATCCGATTATATTATTATTCCTTTGTATTGATGATGATGGTACTCACTTACTGTCAACGCCGGGTTAATTTCCCCCAATTTATTTTAACTTTCAGGTGTCTTCATCACTGACCAGAGGAACATTTCCGGTTTAACATAAAAGTGGCAATTGCCACTTTCATCAAAACTGCTCATGAATGCTTACGAGTCATGCACGTTCTTTTGAACCTGCTAATATTGTAGATGAATCAGTTTGATCTTAATCTCCCTGACCTGATACCGGAATTTGTGTGCCTTCAGATACTCCCTGAGTATTATTTTAAGAACAACAAACTTTTAATCCGCTGCAGTATTTCCATATACTAGAATTAAATCAAAAGATCTTTATACTATTGTGTAATTATATGTGTTATATCTATGAAAAAAGTTGATGGTTTTCTTTCTGACTCAGTCACCTCAATTTATCATTTGGGTCTCGTTGCTGGTGTTTATGATTCCCTGGAAATTGGAGCAATTGTTGAGCAGTGTATCGGATTGGATATCTACAAAAACAATGGAAATTCTGAAAGGAAAAAATATTGATGCCACAGTTAAACTTCAGTATCTGTCTAAAAATTCAAAAGGAAAATACTGCTTTACGCCATTTGAATTGCGATTTATTGCCGGATATAACCCTGATACACAGGAATATCACACATATCTGACAAATCTCTCACAGGAATATCACACATATCTGACAAATCTCTCACAGGAATTCCCGGCAGGTGCAGTAGCAGATCTCTACACTCTCAGGTGGGATATTGAGCTGATATTCAGGGAGCTGAAGAGTGAATATCTCACAGGAAGGCTCATAACCACAAACGACAGTGTAATGGAAACATTTCTGAGAATTCCAATGTTGACTTTGATGGTCAGCAGGCGATTGTTTGCGACTCTTAAAAAGATGATAGCAGTTGCTGACGTAGAACGATATAGAAATACTAAGTGGTGCAGGGTTTTTGCTGAAAATGCAAGACGATTTTTGAGGACGTACATTAAGGAAAAGAATGGTTCTGCAAAAGAGGATGCATGGGGTGATATCCTTACAGACTTAATTGAGGGCACCAGATCCACTCATGCAAACAGACATTATCTTACAAAAGGCAAATATTTCTGATTCAGAAATCTGATTTCTGAATTCATGAAATAATTGGCCATTTATTATAGCGGATGCTGCTTTATTTTTTCAACAAAAGAACGGCAAATTACCCATATTTTGGTTTTTTGTGAAGATTTTTTCTAACTCATTGTCAACAGTGAAGAAAAACGGTTATTATTCTCCTGTTGGGTCAATATGCGCGTTTTAATCAGGTTGATACTATCAAATCATATCGTCAAAAACTACGAAATTGTGAATTTGTATTATTTTATGGTGTATTTGTATTACAAAACGCGAGTTAAATCCTTAAACTAAGAGGGATGCACAAAGACCACAACCAACACAGGATTTCTCATCCACTGTTATCTGAATCATTATATCACCAATAATTCCTTTAATTCTCTTTTTCTGCATCTGGAAGATTTAAAGCATGGTTTCTCCAAGATCACAAATGGCATCCGCCAGAATATCTATATCTTTGTCGGATATTTCCGTTCTCTCCCTCAGTTCTTTCATTTCCCGAAATAGCATATTGATACGAACCTTCATCAGCCCGATTACAACTATAAATGAAACATTCAGGATCAAAAGCCCGAGAACGATCAAATCATTTATCTCCATTTTACTCATCCCCCGGGGAAAATAACACGGGCAAGGCGTTCAACAAAACCCACTTTTTTTTCGGCCTCAACCGCCAGATCCTCCTCAGTGGCAACCACACCGGTAAGATCCCTTGCAATCTTACGAAATGCCTTTGCAGAAGGGGAAGAAGGGAACTTTACGACGACCGGCGTCCTTGCAACCGAAGCACGCCTTATATTGGCATCTTCGGGAACCATTCCGATAATCTCCACACCGATCATCTTTTCGATCTGCCCCTTTGTTATGGCGTCATCGACACTGCTTACACGGTTAAGAATTGCACCTCTTATTGTGCCTCCAATCATTTCAGTAAGCATCTTTGTCTTCAGTGCATCCACTATCGAAGAGATGTCCGGGTTTACAACAAGTATAACCTCATCAGCCACAGCCAGCGGCACTATGGCATCCTGATTTATACCTGCCGGAGCGTCGATTATGAACACATCGCACCCATCCAGGACCTCGTTCATGACATCCCTGAGTTTGTCCGGATTGGCATCCTTAAAACCCTCAAGAGAGAGTCCGCAGGGAATAACATTTACCCCAAACGGCCCTTCATAGACGGCGTCATGGATGTTCGCCTTCCCGGCGAGAACCTCGTGGAGCGATACAGGCATTTTTTCCAGACCAAGGACCAGCCCCAGATTTGCCATACCCATATCCGCATCAAGAATATAAGTCTTTTTTTTGTAATAGCTAAGCATGGAGCCGAGATTTGCCGTAATAGTAGTCTTCCCGGTCCCTCCTTTGCCTGATGCAATCGTAAATACTATTGTCATAATACCCCAAAAAGGATCAATGCATAAATCATACTAATTTTCTTAATATAAACTTAATATCACGTTCGATAAACTCAAGTTCTTTTTCTGAAAGCTCGTCTTCAGCCTTGACTATGCCTATCACCATACCTCCCTTGTGGGGCACTCCAATCAGTCTGATATTCGGCTCATCTGGCTGTTTTCCCTGCTGATACAGATAACTGTACTTTGCAGCCTCCTCCTCCGCATTAGGATCAGTCGAACTTATAACAAGCCCGTCGGATGTAGACATGGTAAATGAATTGAGATTGTAGCGGCTGAAAAGTGCGAGAAGGTTCTCCTTTATTGAATCCGAATTGTAATATCCGGCAGGATCTTTTCCCCTTTCCTCTTCAACCCGATCTCTCTCCTCCTGTTCCCTTAAAGACCGTTCTCCTGAAGCAGAAGCGGCAGGAGACGGTACTTCCGTCTTTCCGACTATTTCAGAATCAAACATTTTGTACAGCTTTTTCAACATATGCATCTGCTGTTTCATGATAACAATCAAAATAATATACAGCAAAACTGTTATTAAACAGACAAACAACAGAACATAAGTTACCTGATCAGTGACAATATCAATCATTTATTATCTTCCTGAGAATTATTTTTTTCCTGAGAATTATCTTCGACCAGAAGATGATCAAGATTTATCTTTTTAAGGAGACCCTGGACGCCTGAACGAAAACTAGAAGTGATTGACTGGATTTCAGATTCATCAAGCAGGAACTCCTCTTCCTCCTCTACAGCCGCACTTTTCAAATCCGTCTTTGGCCCGGAGTCGTTATCTTTATTTTTTGTATCTGTCCTGCCTACAGGCTTTCCGGCATCCGGAGCTCCTGAAAACAGGGAATCAGGTGCTTCCCCGTGGACAACGCATGTGGGATTGAATTCTCTGGCAAGCTTAAGCTCTGCTTCGTTGTACACCAAAAGCTCGGCCGCCACTTTGCCACCGGAATCAGAATGAATTGCAACAAGGGCTTCGTCTCCCGTTTTTTCAGGAGATTCAGCAAGAATAATCTTTCCATTTTCAAAAATCAGTTCACCTGCGAAATCCCCAAAAATTCCGGAACAACTACCGGAGTACCCCACATCCCTTAATTCCTTTAGAATCACCAATACAGTTTCATCACGGACGAACCGATCAAACCTGCCTCTGGGCAATTGCATAATAGTTTTATTATGCTAAATCAGTTAATAATTTTCCCTTTTGAATTTTCGAAAAATGTGAATGGTGGCCCGGGGCCATCACATAAAAAGCGATAAAAATCTTATATTTTCCAGCCGGGCCTAATCTGTGGGCAGATAAGGCGGACTCATTGGTCATCCTGATTTTGATTTTAGTGATAAATCAAAGTTTACTGATCTTTTTTAACAATTACCAGGTGGCTGCAACTCTATATGTCGCCTTTGTTCTGCACCAGATCAACAATTATAGCAACAGCCTCCTTTACACCAGCCATTACATCAGAATCTATCTCATAACTGTATTCATTTACCTCTCCCGCTTCAATGCCTATTGCAATAAGATTTATTCCAGGGAATAGCTCCCTTGCAATCTCCATGACCTCTGCCACACCTATGTCCTGAAATGACATCCTGGAAGGCGAATACGGAGGTGTCTCACGGAAAATTTTCGTATCTCCGGGCTCTTCACCGATACCGGTCATTGCATCCACAATGATAATCAGGTCAGCTTCTTCCATCAGCGGAAGAAGACCGATTCCCCCTGTGCCTCCTTCTACGACATCTATGCCAGGACAGGTCTTTTCAAGGATCTCAATTACGCGGAGGCCTGCCGAGTCGTTTCCCATCAAAAGATTCCCGCAGCCGATGACCCGTATATGCTTATTCTCTCTACCCGTAAGATCCATCATAATAAACAACCTTTACTATTCTGCAATATAACTGACGAAAAGATTCTCTGTCAGGCTTCCGGAAAAAACAGGAAATGGTATCTTTTTGACTATAACTTAAATATAAAAATGAGCGGCGCGCCGAAAAATATTCAGAAAAACAAGGTGTAAAATGAAATCATTGCTGCGATCCTGAGCCCCATCCCATCATACAGGACTGCAATCGTTGAGACACATTAAACAAAAAGGACGCTTGCAATTGCAGATATGTAAAGCTGCGATGCCGGTATCACTGATCCGGGATCAGCAGTCCCTACAAGGATTGCAAGAGTCTCAAATACCATTTCCTTTCTGAATATGCCCGTCACTCAATTTTTATATAGTATGTACCAGTTGTGGATTCATCAAATATGTAGTAGAAATTATTTGAGAGTGCCACTCCTGCATCAGGTGCCATACCCTTTACCCAGATTCTGTAGGTGCCGTCCCTGAGGTCGGCAAGAGGGAGTGTTGTGGTTTCATTATCTACTAACGGACCAGGCCCGGAAGTTATTACATCAAATCTGACTTGTGCTGATTTACCATCCTCGTTCCAGTACCAGCACTCCTGAGTAGCTATATCTGTACCTGTATAATTGATATCCCATTTAAGGTGGAGGGAATCTACATCTGCACTGGTATTAGTGAGTCCAAATAGATCCAGATATTTATAGTCAATTCCTGTTGCATTGATATCTTCAACTGCTGTTACGTAGGTGTCGGGCAGGGAAATCGTAGATTCACCATCAGTTCCATTGAAGCTGATGACTGAGTCCCCCCCAAAGATGTTGATGTTTCCTGCCATTGAGACGTTGAGACTAAACGTACCTTCCCATACACCATTGACATAAATGGTGCCTATATCATCCTGAGAGAAATACAGGGCAGTGTCAGCATTCCAGTCACTGGTCTGGTCAATGGTATATGGGTATGGGGAGATTGTGCCAACTGTATCATTGAATTTGTTGAGCAGTGTTGAAGAACCGTCAATGTATTCATAGGAGAAGACATCTTTACCATCTGGAACAGTGACGTTTGTCACCTCAACATTGTCAAAACAGGCATCCATGCTGGTATCCACCCCTGCAATGGACTGGAGTTCGTCTGCAATATCTTCGTAAATAAGAGAGAGGTCATCGCCTGCTGTGGCACTGTAAAATTCTCCGCCTGTTTCATCAGCATATGACTGGAGTTCGTCATGGTTTGGTTCATTTCCCAGTGCGATAGTGTAAATCCGGATATTGTTGTCCTGTGCATAGGTAATTACACTCTCAGTCGAGGCCAGATCACCTTCATGGAATGCAGAAGATGCACCCTGTGGATTGCCTCCGGTGTTCCAGTCCCCATCTGTCAGGAGAATTATTGCCAGAACAGGATCTTTCCCGGCATCACGTGGATTATCCACAATATTTCTGACTGATCTGTAAATACCCTCTCTCATTGGTGTGCCACCATATGGCAACCAGTTTTCTATTGTAGTGCTAACATTTGTGTAATCACAGGTCATCTCAATATCACGGGTGGCATAACTTGAATATGTCTGGTAGTTGTGGTAGTGCTCACTGAGGTAGCTGGCATCATCACTGGAGTCTCCTGACCACCAGAACCACGTATACTTATAATCATTTCCAAGCCAATAATGATAATCGTAATCATTGATATTTAGAGAAGAACCCTTTTTTCCAAATGATACAAGGCCAATCCTGTCCTTCGATGGATCCATCTGCGAGACAAAGTTCTTCCCTGCCTCCATCGCATGCACCATACGGTCATCTACTGACTCAGACTGGACCCAGTCGTAGTCATACTTGTCACTGCCGGATTTTTTAGTGGTGTTTTTGAGCATACTCCCGGATCTGTCTGTGCAGAGGCACACATCAATAGGATTTGGCTGTAGTGCCCACCCGTCACCCCTGAGGCGGATAGTGACAGAAACGGTGTTGTTTACTTCAACAGTTTCTGGTTCTACAACTGTTTCAACACTCAGATAAGGGTAATTCCTGTAATTAATATCTATGTTACCTGTTTTTTCAACACCTGAAAGTGTGCATTGTGCCTGTACAGTAGCACTACCTTTGGCAGTGGAACTGAAGTTAATGTCATCTGAATCTCTGGTGAACGCACCCGGGTGGAATGAGACTGTTGCATAACCGTCATTATCAGAGGTGCCTGTTATACTCTCTCCTACACCAACAGGAGAACCACCATTATCAAGTTCAGGTGCCTGTGTTTGTGTATAACCCTCTATGGAGAATCCTGTGATCTGAAATGATACATCCACATCACGTACCGGGTTTCCCTTTTCGTCAATTATCTTTGCCCGTACCTCTGAGGTAAGGTCATAATTTACATCCCGGCTTGCAAGCACCTGGGGATTTGCAGTGACAACAAGATCTGTAGGCTCAGAGCTGTAAAATTCAACTGTGGATGTGCAGTTCACCTGAGGATTATTTTTGGCTGCTGCTGTGACTGTAAAAAATCCTGTGGTCTCGCTTGGCCCATAGTGGAGCTGAATTATGCCATCCTGATTTGGTGTGTAGGTACCCAACAGACCTGACTGGTCATCAGAGACCTCAACGGGACAGTATAATGATGGGTTTCCATACTGGTCTGTAAGTGTGTAGGTCAGGACAAAGTAATTGTCTGCACCAATTGGCAGGAAGGGCGTGTCTCCATTGTCAGGCTGGACATTTACATTGATATTACTGGGAACTGAATCACCAATAGTTTCAATATATATATACTGTTCTCCAGGGTTTTCAGGTACAGGATCAACATATACTGTGTTTGTACCTGCACTGGTTGACACCAGGTAGTTTAGAGTAATATTTCCGTATTCATCCACCTGTTTTGTAATACTTGTCCCGCCATTCTCTACAAATAGAGAATTTGAGGAACAACTGAACTTAATTTCCTCTGCATACGGTTCATCCCGCTTGTTGTCAACAGGATTCCCATACTGGTCTGTCATCTGCACAATGATATCGACTGTTGACCCTGCGGTTGCTTCGGGTTCATAGTCCAGATTTGAAATCCGGTACGGTGTGTTGTGATCTATTTTCTGAGAAAAGTGTTTTTCAACATGTCTGGTGGTTTCATCAGCACCTGAGTGATATGCTATATCAACAAGAATGTCTGCAACTCCGCTCTGTTGCGTGGTTTCAGTAAAGATTGTGGTATATGTTGGAGTTGCATCGGGCTCTGTGGTTACTGCTCCAAATGTTCCGTCAACTGAGTTAAAATTAACCCCTGTTACATTAACTGATGCGTTCTCTATCTGCACGGTAATGAGAGCTGTTTCTCCGTTCCCTGCTACCAGCCAGTCTGTATCTGATGTAACTGTAACTTCATTCTGCGTAAGCCCGGAGGCGGCTGATGAAAAGATAAATGCTGAAATAACTATACACAATAAAATTTTAGACCACATGCCTTATACCCCCATAATAGATTATTCAATAACTGATTATACTTTATACTTAAGTATAGGTATAATTATCGGTATAATTATCGATTTGTTATGATCTGAGGATATAAGCCTGAGCTTATCCAACCAGTGTTAATCTGGCGGGACAGTAACTATGAAACAGACAGCTCGTCTTTCGAATTTAATTTCTCCGGTTCAACCAGGGCTGACCTGGCAGGACAGTAATTATAACCAACTGGATTGGTCCCATTATACTCCCCTGACAATACTCATAAACGCGCAGAGTGTACATTTTTTTGCCAGTCTGCAGAAAGGCTCAGACAGAGTATCTTATGATATGTTATGGTTATTATCACTCAATCATTAGAGCAGGCATAAATACAGAGAAATTCCAAATGGTGTTTATCTAATATATGGGAGAAGAAGAATGAATATTTCTGTACAGATATTCTTTGCCGGTCAGAGGAATATTGATTAAAAATGTGTAAGGGATCTATGCATATGAAAACATTAACTATTATTATTGTCCTGATGCTGGCGTTCACTCTGTTGTGTGGCTGTATGACTGAAGCACCGGAGTCCTCCCCACAGTTGTCTGAAGTGAAGTTAAATTCCTCACATGTGAATGAGAGAGTTACACTTAATGCGGCCATGGCTGATCTTAAGATATATTTAAGCGAAGGAGAGGTCAGTACAGAAAATATGACCATTCATCTTGTAGTCGGAGATGGTGTTAATATAAGTGGAATGGCCAGAACCTGGACACTTGGTGTCACACAGAATAATATTCCGTCTCTTTTTGTATACAAAAACGGTGGGTGGAGGCAGACAGGATGGGGAGACACATTTATGGATGACGCAATTGATCTGAATGCAACACTCAGTCCTGATGAGTTATATAAGATGAAGAGCTCTGTCATCGGTGATGAAATAAGATCTCCTGATCCTGATCTTACTGAAACACAACTCAGACTTTCAGGAGGGGTCTATTCAGTTAGTACAAGATCAGAAACCGGCATCTCAGAATTAAAATTTAATGCAAAGACAGGGGAGTTGATCTGAGCTGGCAATAGATAACAAAGGGCTGGTTTCAATAGATTTTCTTATTGGATTTACAGTATTCATGTTTGCTCTGATTATTGTGGTGAACATGGTCCCTGGCATAACTGTGGGTATTGGCAGTCAGTCTATTGATTATAATGCAGTTGCCTACCGTACCGGAGTGATTCTGGTTGAGGATCCCGGGTATTGCGTCATTGATGATGATATCAGGGACCGGACGTACTGGGAGCAGAAGAAAAACACTGACTTGAAAAAAGCTGATATTCAAAGGTTTGGTCTTGCTGTATCTTCAGTTTCCTGCAATATACTTTCACTCAGCAAGACAGAACGTTTTTTTAATGAACCGGGACCCGGGTATTATAATTTCACACCCACAGAGTACAGGGACCGGCTTTTCTTTACAGACATTCCCTATCATTACAACATCTCACTGAAATCTGTAGGTGCAGGGATAGATTATTATTCTGTAGGAGGACCCGTTCCGGAATGTGAGTATGGATATATACGACGACTTGTGAAGGTAAAGGAGTATATTCCGACAGCAACGATTGATCTCACCTATTCAGAAGGTAACTGGGATGAGGATCCGGGTTCAGGCTTAAAGACTTACACTGTGGCAATGGATTTCAGTACATTGTTAAACAAATCAATAAATCCGGCATACAGGATTGATCCCTCATCAGAGAGTGTTACAATAAATATGACTAATTTTGGTGAAACACTGAACGGGACTTTCACATATGCCAGGCTTGATAAGATCGAACTCAATAGGAGCAACATACTTTTTAATCTGGGGGATCCTGCGGCTATTGATGGGAATAATGCACCCATCCTCCCATATAATGTAGCTTCAAATATTTCTCTTATAGTGGAGCCGGAAGATTACCATGGAAAAATAACGAGTATTGATCAGATTGAAATAATATACACCTTCGATAATTCGCCATCACGGACAAACATCAGTGGCACGTTTAATTATAATTACTTGACAGTATCGGCCCCTCAGCTTAAAGATGGTGTAGTGGAGGTGGCA
>JAYEIC010000035.1:0-17902 GCA_034659935.1 Methanobacteriota archaeon
GAGAGTTTGTAAAAAGTATGCCTGACAATGAGACTCTTGTTGCAGTTGACCTGAACATTCGCCGGATATATGATTAGTTCCCTGATAAAGTGGATGAGATTGCTCCTGGTCTGATAGCCCCTGCCATTAGACGCAGATAAAGGTAACCACGTTGGAATCCGGGCATTGAGAGCCTGTCTGTCCAGTGCTGATCTGACAGGAGAGTAATTATCATCAACCGGATTATCGCTGCCACACACTCCTGACAGTAATCAGACACGCGCTCTTTCGCAGAATTTCAGGTCAACAACAACAATATCACCTGTCTTTGCAAGACGTTTCCGAAACAGCCAGATTGCTGACCCGCCCGGGTTTTTATCAGGAAAATATTGTAGGATAGAAAATTATAACTCTCATTTAAAAATTTCCGTCCATTGACCTTTCATTTTCAGGTTCAGGATCAGATAGTCCGTACCAATGCTGTAGAACAAAAACCTTGATCATGAGAATTTAGTTAAAGTTAAGGGCGACTGCCATTTCCTTCCTTGTTGGTATAGAGTCCCCTGAGAAGTGGACTGAATGATTCCCAGTCAACTAACTACTCAACTTCTCCCAAGTGGTGTCCAGGTTCAGCAATGTCCTCGTATTCTCGCTGAATTACAAAATTTATGGAGATACTCATTAATTAGGGATCTGTGGGCAGGCAGGAGCACTACCGGAAATGAAGAGGTTATTAGAAATTCTCTATTAACAATCTTTATCACCTTTGTAAAAAAAAGAAATATGATTATAAATGGGAAGAATTCTTGTTGTTGATGACACAATGTTCATGAGAACGCTACTGAAAAACATTCTGTTTTCTGGTTCCCACGATATTATCGGTGAAGCTGAAAATGGAGAAGATGCAGTAGAACAGTACAAAAAACTGAAACCAGATCTTGTAACAATGGATATTGTGATGCCAAAAATGAATGGCATTGAAGCACTGAAAGCTATAAAGGCATTTGACCCTTCAGCGAAAGTGGTTATGTGCACAGCTGTCGGGCAGGAACAGATGGTTAAACTTGCAATAAAAACCGGAGCCAGAGGATATATAATAAAACCATTCCAGGCCCCAAAAGTTATCGAAGAAGTGAATAACATTTTAAGCTCATAAATATGATTAAAGTTCTGGTTGTCGAAGATTCAGTGTTCATGCGCACAATCCTCATTGATATTCTCAGCTCAGATCCATCTATAAACGTGGTGGGAACTGCTGAAAATGGTCTTATAGCCATTGAGAAAATAAAGGAGTTGTCTCCTGATGTAATAACACTGGATATCGAGATGCCTGAAATGAACGGTATTGAAACTCTCAGGACACTTGAGTCATATAAAGTACGTCCCAAAATTCTGATGTTAAGTACTTTAACTGAGAAAGATGCCGATCTGACAAAAGAAGCACTGAGTCTCGGAGCTGATGATTTCATGCTTAAACCCCGTAACCTTGGGAAGGTCAGGGGAATTCAGAACGAATTAATTGAAAAAGTAAAACATTTAATAACAATCCCAATAATATACGGGAAAAAAAAGCATGATGGCGAACCTGCAAAAAAAATTGTAATAATAGGTTCTTCTGCCGGGGGACCGCCAATGCTTGATATTATTGTTTCTGCATTAAAACCTGATATTAATGCAGCTATCCTGATTACGCAGCATATGCCCGTTGGTTTTACAGCAGCCCTTGCCAAAAGACTTGACAAGATATCTCCATTAAATGTTTTGGAAACAGAAAACGGGCAGATCCTGAAAAAAGGATATATATATGTCTCAAAAGCCGGTTTCCATTCAATTGTTTCGGCTACACTGACTGGGGATGGTAAAAAAGGAGGGAAAATAATTCATTCAAAATCTCCTATGGTTCATGCAGTAAGACCTGCAGTGGACAAAACATTCATTTCCGCTGCAAAAGTTTTTGGTACAAAAGCACTTTCAGTAATTCTTAGTGGAATGGGAAGTGATGGTGGAGAAGGAATGCAGGAGATAAAAGAAAATGGCGGAAGGACTATAATTGTCAGAGAAGATGAATGTCTCGTATACGGAATGGCCCGTTCAGCAATTAAAAGAGAAAGTGTTGATAAGATTATTTCATTAAAATTCATTCCACGGGAAATTACGAGGATTGTTTCTGATATGGAGGAGTAATGTGTTAGAAGATGAAACATACAGGAAACTTTTTGTGGCTGAGTCAAGAGAAAACCATGAAAATATTGTTAGTAACCTTCTGATTCTTGAAGAAGGGAAAGATGATAATGCAATTGACGAAATATTCAGATCTGCACATACACTGAAAGGTATGTCTGCTTCTATGGGTTATTCAGCAATGGAACACCTTTGCCATGCAATGGAAAATGTATTCCACTCCATAAGAAACAATGAATTATCTGTTAGTCCCGGACTGATCGATCTTCTCCTCTCCTGCACTGACAGGATTGAGGAGATGCTTGATGATGTCGAATCAGGTGGGGACAGTTCATCTATCATATCTGAGGATCTTGTTACCAGACTAAAGGATATGGACAAATCCAGCCTGAGTAGTAGTGATACGTCTCCTAAATCAATACCTGGTATACAAAAATATCATGTTACTATAACTGTAGACGAGTCCTGCAACATGAAAGATATCCGGGCAATGCTTGTTTTCCAGAATCTTGAAAATATAGGAGAAATTCTTAACAGTAATCCGTCTCCTGAACAGATAGATGCGGGGGAATTTGACGGTCTCTTAAATCTGGAGATTGAGACTGATGCTGGTGAAGAAGCACTCAGGTCAGCTTTATCTCTACCTGAAATTTCAATAACTGATATAAAAACTGGTTCTGGTGATGCAGAAGACTTAACAGAACAATCTCAATTGTATGAGGCTGTTTCTGAAGATGTGGATGATATTTTATCCGAAGAAAAATACAGGATATTAGTAAATGTTGATGATTCATGCAATATGAAAGATGTCCGGGCAATGCTTGTAATCAATAATTTAAAAGATCTTGGGAATATTATTTCCATAACCCCTTCTGCCGAAAAAATTGACAATGGTGAATTTGACGATACTCTTGAAGTGATAATTTCAAGTGATGTGGGTTCTGAGGCTCTATACGCTGCTGCTTTTGGTACTGAGATAGCAAATGTCGATATCACAGTTTTAGATGATGAAACTTCTGATGCACTCAAACTTCCTGGTTCAGTTAAACAATCTGATAAGACAACTGCAGGACAGGAAAACGGAAATACAGATAAGAAAAAGAAAAAACGTGAAGTTAAAAATCTCCGTGTGGATATAGCCCGTCTGGATCAGATGATGAATCTTGTTGAAGATCTTGTTATTAATGGAGGACGAATGAAACAGATTTCACTGGAGTATAAGTCCAGAGAGATGGATGAAGCACTGAGTATGGTTAGCCGTTCAGTATCTGATCTCCAGAATTTGATGATGACGATCAGGATGATACCACTAAATCAGATTTTCAACAGATTTCCCCGTGTAGTACGCGACGTTGCCCATCATGACGGGAAAGAGGTTGAATTTTTAATGCATGGAGGTGAGACCGAACTTGACAGGAGTGTTATGGATGGTCTTGGAGATCCGCTCCTGCACCTGATAAGGAATGGTGTTAACCATGGTATTGAATCTCCGGAAGATCGGAAAAGTGCAGGAAAGAGCCCTAAAGGGACTCTTATTCTTTCTGCCTGGAGAGAACAGGGCAATGTAATAATTGAACTCAAAGATGATGGCGCTGGTGTTAACCGAAAAACAGTGCTTAAAAAAGCAATTAACAGGGGTCTCACTCCTTCAGATGGTTCTGAAGAACTGACTGATGAAGAAATAATTAATTTCCTGTTCCAGCCGGGATTCTCCACTGCCAGTGAAGTAACAGATATCAGTGGCAGGGGGGTCGGTCTTGATGTGGTAAAAAGTGCAGTTGAATCGCTAAATGGTTCAATAAGAGTTGAATCTATTGAAGGAGAAGGGAGTACATTTACACTGATTCTTCCACCGACAATGGCAATTATTGATGTTATGATGGTCAGAATAAATGGTCTGAGATGTGCAATTCCCATCAATGCAATAGTTGAAATTGCGAGAGTAAACCTTGCTGATATTAACCGGATTGGAAACAGTGAAGTCCTGCGTCTCCGTGATGAAGTGCTTCAGATCCACAAACTTGATGAAATGTTTGGTGGTGCCAGCAGGGGGGACCTTGTTGTTATTGTCCAGTACCAGGGAAACAAGTGTTGTATCCCGGTTGATGTGGTAGAGGGACAACAGGAAGTCGTTGTAAAACCTATCAGTAATATTATTGGCAGTTGTGCCGGTGTTGGTGGAGTTACAATACCTGGTGATGGAGATGTTGTGCCGATTCTGGATATAAACTCAATGATATGAGGTTAAAATATGAATTTAAATGAACAACAACTGGATGCTTTAAGAGAACTTGGGAATATAGGAGCATCTCATGCTGCTACGTCGTTATCACAGATGCTGATGGGCGAAGTGGATATGACTGTCCCTGAAGTAAATAATGTAGATGTTTCTGATATTTCAGAATATTTTGGGGATGAAGTATGTGCTCTTGTAGTTTTTGAAATCCAGGGAGAGTTACTCCCGGGTGGGTATGTAGTAGTACACCTTCCACAAAAATCTGCAATACAGCTGACCAATACAATGCTTGGCATGACAGATACAGACAGGGAGTTTAATGAAATGGATGAGAGTGCCATGCTTGAAGTTGGCAACATCATGGTCTCACAATTCCTTGACGCGACTGCCACACTCCTTGGTATAGTAATGATTCCGTCTCCTCCGGCAATTGCGATAGATATGGCGCATGCCGCATTTGAAACTGTGGTATCTCAGGTCCTTGATCCGGATATTAACGATGTACTACTATTTGAAACAAAATTATCATCACCAGATCATGATATAGACAGCACAATAATAATGCTCCCTAATTCAAAGACGCTGGAGGAAATATTAAGATTGCTCCAAAATCTCATCGGAATGCAATAAACAGATAAACGCAGATTATATGGCAACAGACGAGAACAGAATAAAAACCACCAATATTGGAATTGGTGAATACCATGTAGGAAGCTTCTGTATGTCATCAATAGGTCTCGGTTCCTGCGTTGCTCTGATTCTTCACGATCAGAAGCGTTCTGTTGGTGCAGTTGCCCATATAATGCTTCCTGAAAGTGGAGGATGTGGAAACCGCCCCGGAAAATTTGCAGATACTGCAGTAGAGACACTTTTGATGGAGTTAACATCACAGGGAAGCAATAAACGTAATATTGAAGCTACAATTGTTGGTGGGGCAAGCATGTTTAAGCAATTTAGTGGTAACCTTGATATTGGCAACAGAAATATAGAAACTGTCCGGAAAAAACTTAAAGAATTGAATATTCCATTAAAAGCAGAGGATGTAGGAGAGGATTTCGGTCGTTCAATTTACTACCATCCTCTGAAAAGTGGGAAAGTATATGTCAGGCGGGCAAACGGTACATGTACAAACCTTTAATTCTGGTTTTTGCAATATTCATTACATTTACACCTGTGTCAGCAGAAATCATCCTTTTTTCACCTGCTTCAAACTCTGTTTCAACATCAGATGTAAGAGATATCACTAACGGTCCGGATAATTCAGTTATATTTGCTACGACCAATGGAATTTCGTACTATGATGGTTCATGGAGAATATCTCATATGGACTGGCTGCCTGAGCATAAAGGACAGATGGATGACTTTGTTGTGGCAGTTGAATATGATAATAACAATAATTTGTGGATTGGATATGCAGGTGGTCTTCAGATATTTGACGGGAAAACATATACGACAATAACTGACCAGCAGTTGTTAAAAAACAGAATTATCAATGATATCCAGGCATGGAAAAACGAGATGTGGATCAGTACCGGAAATGCAGGTCTCCACCGTGTTGTTGACGGAGACTGGAAATGGTTTCAGCCATTTGAAGAGGGCGGACTTGACTGCTATATAGTAAATGATATCGCCATTGATTACAACACAGGTTCTGTTATTGTTGTGTCAAAAAAATATGGAGGATTTATCTGCAGCGACATCAATAACTCCTTAACATTCAGGCAGATTGGCAAATCCCAAAATGCCCTGAAAGGAATGACCGGAGTTGTGTCTAACCCGCCTGGTGGAGTATATTTTTTTAATTCTACAGACATTGTACAATATCATACATTAACAGGAATTAGCCCCATCTTAAATATCAATGATCTGCCTGCAGGTACCCACAGAATATATGATATCTCTGTAACAAAGGATGGAAAAATTGTTATTGGTACTGATTTTGGGATTTCATGCTGGAAAAATGATGAATTGATACTTCATCATGACAGGGCGTCTGGCCTTGGAAATAATATTGTCCAGAAAGTATTCGTAGATAATGCAGGCAGGTGGTGGTTTGCCAATAAAGGCTATGTCGGTTATTATTATGATAATAAAAGTTATTATGATAATAAAAGTGTACCGGTAATTCCAGTCAATTATGTAGATTATGACATCAAATCTGAATCTAACGGAGAAAGATCACCTGATACAAGTGTGTCTGAATTGCCGCATGATGTTAGAGATGAGAATTCAGATACAGTTTTGTCATCAGATAATGGAGAAAATAACAAAGATTCTCTCCTTGAAAAGATAAAAAAATTTATAGATTCCTTGTTTAAGTTATTACCTTTATAACCTGACTTTGCCAGTTAAGAAGAAATAGGCTCATCGCTGTTTCATGTGGGTAAATTGAATTCTGGTTGGCCCAGTCTCAGGTAGATTATAGTCATGAAATTCCTTGGATTCCGATACCCTCTCGCACTTTTTTTAAGCGCCTGAATACTACTGTTCAATCCTTCCAGCAGTCCATTGGTAACTTTCGAGTCAATATAATCCATCACGCCTTTCCAGTGTTTTTTGGCTCTTCACAGACAGGCGTGGGTCAACAAAGATAGTGAAAGTTGTTATTAATACCCACACAAATTAGTGAAGAGCCAAGAAATATGTGTGTTCCTGGTGATGTTTGAATCGATGAAAATGCAAACAAAACTAAGAACATATCAGGTTGAGCCCAATTAAAATATATCCTTTCCTGTCGGCACGATTGATCGGGTAAACTATCTCTATGAAATTCTGAATTTCACCGATATTATTGGGAAACACAAGAAGCATGGCATCGATATCAACAAATTGCTCAAAGCTCCCGTCAGCTACAAACTAACGGATAACTTTAGCATAACGCGCTCTCATGAATGGATAAGCAGACCTGGAGTATGTGATATTTTTGGCACTGAATCATTCAGTAAAAGAACGCTGTACCGTGTCCCTGAAACTATCGGAACCAACAGAGAGAAAAATAATTTCTGACGTTCAGGATGTTCTTTTTGAGCGATATGAATTTGAACACACCAATATCAACATGGACTGGACCAGTGCGACGGGAAAAGCTCTATCAAAGGATTGCGGTTAAAATCCGCCACTCTATCCATTCAGAGTGTCCCTACTCTGATGTGCATCTCTGGTAACGGAATTGTGCAGAGCTCAGAGGACAAGTGCGACAAAAAGTTATATTTAGGATTGCCTTAGTGCTTTCCCATCCGTTTGGGTCATCTCTATTTGAGCGTGCGTTTTTGGCAACGGAAAGGTGCGGAGCTTCAATGACAATGTGGAGTAAACAAGAATCTGCTTGTGCAATCTGCCAGGAGGCTGTCCGGGAATAAAGGTTTTTAGAGATCGTGTAAAATCTTAAAAAATCTTAAAAAATCTTAAAAAATCTCATGTGACCTCTGGTCACACATCCTAAACATGAAAATCTGTGTATTTTCTGCCCGCAAAAGAAATAAGTATCTAACCCGGATTACAGATTTACATACTAATACGGGCATTTAACCCAAATCACAATTTTTCATACCAAACTTAAAATCCTTCAGAGAATCATGTTAGACCCATCATAATTAGAATTAAAGCTAAATTTCGGTCAACTCATCTTTTGAATAATCACCGATTTTTCCGACAGTGCTATTCTGACCCCATAGTTTTAAACGCATACAGGGGGAACATTTTACAAATGAATATTAACGCAGTCATTCCATTCCGGCCCGTAAATCCAAAAACCCGGCTTTCATGTGTGATGAACCAGGAAGAACGTGAAGAGTTTGCACGGGTAATGCTTGATGATGTGGTGGCAGTCATAAATGAGTCCGGCTGTGATACAATTCTGCTTTCCACTCATCCATGCCAGGTAGAAGGTGCAGCAACTATACTGAAGGAATCCGGCCTGAACGAAGCCTTAAATGATTTTTTCAGTGAAATATCCGGGCCGTTATTAATTATTATGTCAGATCTTCCGCTTATGGTACCTGAGTCAGTCCGGAGAATTATTTCAACGGAAAAGGACTGTGCCATAGTTCCCGGGCGTGGTGGGGGGACGAATGCAATATTTGTTAAGGATCCTGCGAAATTTCACGTAGATTTCTATGGTGCAAGTTTTCTGGATCACATGAAAATTGCAAAAGATTACGGGCTGGGTGTGGAGGTTGTTGATTCTTTCAGGCTCTCAACAGATATTGATGAGAAAGAAGATCTGGTTGAGATTATTCTTCATGGTAAAGGAAAAAGCAGGGATTATCTGAAAAAGCTGGGAATTTCACTCTCTCTTGAAAATGGCCGGGTTGGCACCAATCGCAGCCCCCATAAATAAACATTCAGATGCCTCAATAGTTTCAACCCCGATATCTTCTGTCAGCTTTACACCCAGGCCCCGGATTATTGCAGCCGGTATACATTCGTCAGCTTCACCCATGACAAGTTCTGCAGCTGATGCCATGTTGTCGGCAATTGCACATTTTGTAACCTCAAGTTCATGACCGTAGAGATCCTTTTTTCCACGTTCATCTGTTACTGCAAGAAAACCTGCACAACCGATTGCAACTCCGCCGCATCCAAGACGCATGGCGTGTGTGCGTGAATCAGCAATAATAATACCCGTTTTTATGCCCAGTTTATCAAGTATTTCTGTACGCAGTTTTTCTGCACTGCTGTTGGGGTCCGGCGGGAGCCTGACCACGGTTCCCGGTGGCGCGTTGGAATCATCTATGCCTGCATTCGGAAGCAGAGTCCCGTTTTTCATACAGAGAAGAAAACCTGGTATTCCTCCTACTATGAAATCACTGTCTTTTAGTATTACTTCAACAAGTGCGGGGTCTATATTATATTTTTTGCCAAGTGTAACAGCCTCTTTGGAGGAGTGTACATCACTAAGAACTACCAGATTACCATCTGCAGTGGCAAGGGCACTTTCTGCGATAACAAGTATATCACCATCTAAAAGACCGCCATAAGGTTCTGCTGCCTGTAGTAGGATTTCTAAAAAGTTATCTCCGTTTTTTACCAGTCTGGTTTTAAGCCCGTGAACACTGAATGAATAGTTCATACAATTCTCCCTGTTTTTTTGATTTTTTCATAGACCTTAATAATATCTCTCGTTTCAGAAACATCATGTGTTCTTACAATAGCGCCGCCTTTTTCAAGCAGAGAATATGTCACGGCAAGGGATGCTGACAGACGCTCTTCAGCAGAATTATTGAGGAGATCACCGATAAATGACTTTCTGGAGACTGCAATAAGGAGCGGGAGATTGAAATCCATAAATTTTGAGAAATTTGTGCATATTTCCCAGTCGTCAGCTGCGTCTCTTTCCTGAGTCCATCTTCCGATTGCCGGATCAAGGATGATTTCTTTAACACCGAAATGTTCTGCTCTTTTTAGCACTCCTTTTAGTGCTGTTATGGTATCTGAGATACCCTTTGGATCACCGGGTTTACTGAATGCTGCCATGAGGAATGCCGGGAGTCCGCAGTCTCCGACAATCTTTCCAAATTTGGGATCTGCAAGGCCGTGGATATCATTTATTGCATCAATATCATAGCGCAGACATGCCTCAAGGACTTCAGGATACATGGTATCTATGGATATTGTAATACCACTCCCCGAAAGTTCACGAAGGGCGTTTTTCATACGGTCTGTTTCATCATGGACTGAGATTACGGGCGCATTCAGTGCAGTGCTTCTTGCACCGATGTCGATTATATCAGCACCTGTTTCGAGAAGGTTAACTGCTCTGTTGTAGACCTGAGAAGGATGGGTATATGAGTCTGAAAAAAAAGATTCAGGGCTGCAGTTGATGATACCCATAAGGGCCACCCTCTCATTCCCTCCAATTTTTGTTTTACCTATATTACAGGTTTGCATGTATTTTTTGCGCTGCTTTGAAGGTATTTTCCATTAACGTTGCAATGGTCATCGGCCCGACACCACCGGGTACAGGGGTTATCGCTGAGGCAATATCTTTGACAGGTTCAAAGTCAACGTCACCACAAAGTTTGCCATTCTCGTCATGGTTGATGCCAACATCAATGACAACAGCACCTTCTTTTATCATTGATGCCCTGATAAATTTTGCTTTTCCAATGGCACTAACAAGAATGTCTGCTTTTTTGATCTGCTCTTTGAGGTCTGCTGTCCAGGAGTGGCAGACTGTTACAGTGGCATTTGCATTGATCAGGAGTGCTGCCATTGGTCTTCCTACATCCACACTTCTTCCGATAACAACAGCGTTCTTTCTTTCAGGCTTAATTGCATATTCATCAAAAAGCGTCATTATGCCGGCGGGTGTGCATGGAACATACTCCGGGTTGCCGCTGAACAAACGTCCCAGATTGGAGGGGTGGAAGCCATCTACATCCTTTTCCGGAGATACTGCTTCTATTACCGTTTCTGTGTCTACCTGTGATGGCAGTGGGAGCTGGATAAGGATGCCTGTTATGTCAGGGTCATTGTTCAGTCTCTTCACTTCGCCGATAATTTTTTCTGTGGTGACATCAGCGGGTAACTCCACACCTATAGATCCTATGCCTACCTGTTCACAGGCACGGTGTTTCATCCTGACATACATCTGTGATGCGGGATCTTCACCTACAATTACAGTGGCCAGCCGAGGATACAGACCGGATTCATCTATTTTTTCCTTTAGGATCTCAAGTCTTTTTTGAGAGAGTTTTTTTCCATCAAGAATCATTTTACTTCCGGATATAGGGTGTATTTGCCTGCAAGTGCAGTAACTTCTTCTTTCACTTCATTGATTGCAGTCTTAGAACTCTTATCTTTGCAGACATCTTTAAGTACACGTGCAATTAAGTGACCGATCTGTTTCATTTCTTCTTCTTTCATCCCGCGCGAGGTAACTGCCGGAGTTCCGATCCTGAGACCGCTTGTAACAAAGGGACTGAGTTTTTCACGTGGAATTGTATTTTTGTTGACTGTAATGCCTGCTTCACCAAGGAAGTTTTCAGCTTCAAGACCTGTCAGGTGAGAGCCGTTGGTGCTGAGGTTTGTCAGGTCGAGTAGTATCAGGTGGTTGTCAGTACCGCCGGAGACTAAGTCTAAACCTTCGTCTATGAGAACTTCTGCCATAGTCTGTGCATTTTTAACTATCTGCTTTGCATAGTTTCTGAAATCCGGTGACTGTGCTTCCTTAAAACAGACTGCCTTGCCTGCAATAACATGCATCAGCGGACCTCCCTGCATTCCCGGGAAGACTGAACGGTCGATATCTTTTGCATATTCTTCATCACACATGATTGCACCGCCACGTGGTCCGCGCAGTGTTTTGTGTGTGGTAGTGGTGGTGAAATGTGTCACTCCGACAGATGTGTTGTGTATGCCTGTACAGACAAGACCTGCGATGTGGGCGATATCTGCCATACAATATGCATCTACTTCATCTGCAATCTCACGGAATACCTTAAAATCGATTTCACGCGGGTAGGCACTTGCACCACACACTATCATCTTTGGCTTTTCTTTCCGTGCCTGCTCTGCAATAACAGCATAATCAAGCATCTCAGTTTCTTTGTCGACGCCATAGTGTGAAACAGAATACCACTTGCCGGTGATGTTTACAGGTGACCCGTGTGAGAGATGTCCTCCCTGTGCCAGGTCCTGACTCATCATCCTGTCATTGTGTTTCATATAGGCGAAGTAAACTGCCTGATTTGCCTGGCTTCCGGATACAGCCTGGACATTGGCATGTTCAGCTCCAAATAATGTGCAGAGACGATCGCGTGCAAGGTTTTCGACTTCGTCGTGGAATACGCATCCGCCATAATAACGCTTGCCAGGGTAGCCCTCAGCATATTTGTTTGTCATAATTGAGCCGACAGCTTCAAGGACTCCTTTGCTTACGACATTTTCAGATGCAATGAGTTCAAGCCCATTGACCTGACGGTCATATTCTTTCTGAATAATTTCACAAACTTCTGGATCATGATCGGCCAGATAAGACATATGGGGACATTTAGGTTTGAAAAGATTATATTTCTTCTGACAGTTATAGCAAAAATATTTTCCCGTAACGAATTCATTATTTGAATCTGCAGAATATAATTAAGTAATTATTTAATTTTTTGAACATAAGAATTATTAGTTAATTAAGATCATCTTAATTATTGGGGATGTTATGGCTCAGAAAGATGGAATTATTCGTAATTTAGAACATGTAATTGAGGAGAAGGAACGGGAGATTGAAATGCTTAGAGAAAATATTCACAATATTAATAACAGTTCATCTGTTAGTGCTGAAAAGTTCAGTGCGGTTGAAACCAGGATGTTAGATCTCGAAGGAGTTGTTAAGGGATTAACTGCAGAGCTTCTTGATATCAGGGCTGAGATAAGAAAAGTTGGCCAGGTTATTGAAGACTCTGAAAAAAGACCTGTGGTGGGGGTTAAGAAGTCAGTAAAATCGCCACGCGATTATCCTGTTGTGGGTCAGGAAAGGCGGCCGGCAGGTAAACCGGCAGAGAAAGCAGGGGATGTAAAAAAACCTATTAAAAAGCCAGGAATGGTTGGGGCTGAGGCAAAGAATAATGATGAAGAAGTCCTTATTATACAGCCGGACGGGACGCTTAAACCTGAGGCCAGATATAAAGATGAGGATATGATTGTTGCAGGTAACCGTCCTGTCCGTATGCAGGTACAGAAGACCCGTAACCCTGAATCAGAGGAAGAGAAGAGCAAACCACTTATTTATGCTGAAGATGAAGATACTGTAGAGATAAAGAAAAGAAAATAGGAGTCTGCTCTTTTGTATATCACAGAGCTGGAAATAGATAATTTCAAATCCTTTGGGAAAAAGACCCGTATTCCTTTTTTTGAAGGATTTACGGTAATATCAGGCCCTAACGGCTCGGGAAAGAGTAATGTAATTGACAGTATCCTGTTTTGCCTTGCGCTTTCCAGTGCACGGGGGTTAAGGGCAGAAAAACTGACTGATCTTATTAATCTTAACACAGGTAAAAATACAGCAGAAGTTGCAATCACTTTTTCAGACGGGACAAAAGTCCGAAGGAAGATCAAACGTACATCTCATGGATATTATAGCTATAATTATCTGAATGATCGTCATTGCAAGCAGGGAGATATTGTTGAATTCCTTGCGAAATATGGGATCAAGGCAGAGGGTTATAATGTTGTGATGCAGGGCGACATCACCCGGATTATGGAAATGGGTGATAGTGAACGGCGTAAGATTATTGATGAAATTGCGGGTGTTTCCGAATTTGACAAGAAAACAGACCAGGCCCTTGGTGAACTGGAAATTGTACGGGAACGTATAGAACGTGAGGAACTGCTTCTTCATGAACTTAATATTCGCATGGGTGAACTAAAGGCAGAGCGCGAACAGGCCCTGAAATATCGTGACTGGCAGGGAAAACTGGATTACTTTAAAGGATGTCTGTCTGCAGCGCAACTCCATGAACGTGAACGTGAACTCTTTGCACTGCAACAGTTGATCACGGATGAGGGTGTCAGATGTGAGCAGATTGGTGATACCCATCAGACGGTAAGTACGGATATTGAAAAACTCAGGAAAGAAGTTGTGGATATTGATGTACAGATCAATGAAAAAAGTGGTTCTGAATATTTGCAATTACTCTCTTCATTAGAAGAGGTCAAAGGCAGGATTAAGATTTCTGAACAGACCATTGCCCGTTTGAAAAACGATAAGGAGTCCAATAAAGTTGCAATACAGCGTATCTTTTCTGACAAGAAACGTGCTGAGACCCGGGTGACGGAGTGTACCACCCTGATTCGGAATCTCTCAATTGACCGTTCAAATCTGGGAATGGAACTTGCATCAAGGCACGCTGAACTTGATGATGTTGAGAATAAACTTCAGGAAGAGAGTGATGATATTGCCGGGGCAAAAGATGCGCTGTTTGCACTCATGAAAAAACAGGAGGAATGCAAGTCGCGCCGTTCAGAATTACTCCATGAACAGAATCTCCTGATTGAGAAGAGCAGGATGCGTTCTTCCGAAAAAGAAAGGCTTGATAGCAGGATTGCACAGATAAAGGTCGAAAACGATGAAAAATCTGAGCAGTGTAGGGAATATACATCTCTTATTGAAAAACTTGTCAGTGAAAAGAAAAAGATTGAACAGGTAATTTCCCGTGCCGAGAGTAGTCTGTTTAAGAACCGTTCTTCGCTTGAGAAACTGAAGAATGAAATAAGGTCGCGCGAACGTGATCTGATGCTTCTTGAAGCACAGCAACAGGCAGGGGGTGGCCCCGGAGGAAGAGCTCTTGAGGCAATCCTTGAAATGGATGGTGTGTATGGGACTGTTGCCCAGCTTGGGCGTGTTCCTGTTGAATATTCAACTGCGCTTGATATTGCTGCTGGTGGGCGGCTCAAAAATGTGGTGGTTGAGAATGATTCAGTTGCAACATTTACCATAAGGTATTTGAAGGAGAAACGTCTTGGGCGTGTAACGTTTCTCCCGCTTAATAAACTTAAGGTCACGGAACTTAAGCCACTAAATGAGTCTAAAATTATTGATTATGCAGTAAATCTCGTTGATTGTGATCCGTTATTTGATATTGTTTTCAGGCACGTGTTTGGAAGCACGGTGGTTGTCGGGACACTTGACGATGCACGCAGGATGATAGGCAGATATCGTATGATTACTCTGGAAGGTGAACTTCTTGAGAGGTCTGGTGCTATGACCGGCGGTGCCCAGAAAAAGAAAGTGAGTGGTTTTGGTGTTTCAGTTGGTGACGAGGTAAATAAACTGCGTCATGAAATTGCAGGTCTTGAAGGTGAGGCTGCTGAACTGCAAAGTGCAGTTGAGCGTTACACAAAAGAGGGTGAGGAATCCAGATACCAGCGTTCTTCTATTGAGGAGCAGATCTCCAGGTACAGGTTGCTCCAGGATGAATTTGGCAGGCGTATAGATTTTTTGACTGAGGAGAAAGAAGGGATTGAAAAATATTTTTCTGAAATGGTGTCTGTAATTGAGGGTGGCAGTGCTAAACTAAGTGAGATTGAGGATGGTCTTGAAGGAACAGTGGGTAAGATATCCCGTTTTGGCAGTGAGATTGATGAGCTGAAGAAAAAGCTTGATGATACGGGGATACCTGAACTGACTGAGAAAATAGAGCGTTTTCGCAGGGAATCTGGAGAAATTGACAACCGGCTACGGAATAAGGATGCTGATATTGCTGATACACAGCGGGAACGCCAGCATTTTTCAAGGCGTGTCGAAGAGCTTGAGGGAGAACGCGAGGTAATTACAGAAAAAAACAGGCAGATCGACGTGGAGATCAGTGGGATTGAGGACTCACTTATCAGCAGTAAGGCGCAGATTTTGGAATTTGAAGCAAAAAAACAGACATTTTCAGAAGAACTGGGAGATATGCAACAGGCCCGTGATCTTCTCAATAGTGAGAAAATGTCACTGGAAAAACAGATTGTTGAACTAAATCTCGATGCAGAGCGCATCCGTCTTCAGATGGTGTCATTAAATGAGCGGCAGGAGTCACTGATTGGTGAGATTAATGTTCTCAGGGAAGAAGTGGGAAATTCTGAGAGTGATCTGACTTTGCAGGATATTAAGACGGGGATTGCCCGGGCAGAACGTGAGATCAAAAAAATCGGGGCTGTCAATATGCTTGCTATTGAAGAGTATGAGCGCGTGGAGAAACGTATTTTTGAGAGGTCAGAGAAGAAAGACGTTCTTTCATGTGAGCGCACAAAACTCATTGAACGGATTGAACATTTTGAGAAGATGAAGTATGATTCTTTTATGGAATCGTTCAATGCAATTGATAGAAATTTCAGAAAAATATTTGCCCGTCTGACAAGTGGGAATGGAAGGCTGGTTTTGAATAATGAGGATGATCCGTTTAGTGGGGGGATGACCTTTGCAGTTCAGCCCAGAGATAAAAAAGTACATCTTCTGAGTGCGCTGTCTGGTGGTGAGAAGTCACTTACGACTCTTTCGTTTATATTTTCGATTCAGCAGTACATGCCTGCGCCGTTTTATGCGCTGGATGAGGTGGATATGATGCTGGATACTTCAAATGTCGAACGGATTTCAACAATGATTAAAGAGCTCTCAACAAATGCGCAGTCAATTGTTGTTTCACTGAGAAAACCTACTATTGAGCATGCGGATCGTATCATTGGGGTTACATCACGTCCGGATAAGTCTACTTATGTTACCGGTGTAAAGAACAATGCATGAAGAACCTGTTGAGATTCTTGTCGGAATGGCAGAATCAGGTGAAATAGATCCGTGGAATATTGATATTGTCGAGGTGACCGATCGTTTTTTCTCAGAACTTGAGAGGTTAAAGGAACTCGATCTGCGCATTTCTGGCAGGACCCTTTTTTTTGCTGCAACTCTTCTCAGGATGAAATCCGAGTATCTGAATGAAGTTGCAGATGATTTCTCAGATAATGAATTCGATGATGAATTGGATGAATATAATGACGAATTTGCTTTTGATGGTGAATTCGATTCGGATGATGTGGCTGATCCTATTGAACGCCTTGAGAGAGAGATTCAACGGCGTGTTGGGAGAAAAAAACAAAGAAAGCGTCCTGTTACTCTGTATGAATTAATTCAGGAGCTTAAAACAGCAGAGAAAATGCAGAGACGCCGTGTCAGAAAGCAGAATGTTGAGATTCCTGTTCAAATTGAGGTTGATGATGTTATAGATTTTGCCCATGAGGAGGATTTTCTGGAGGAAACGCAGTCTGTTTTAAATGGGTTTCACAGGATTAAGAAGGATCTCTCCTGTATATCTCTTACTTCTCTTTGTTCTGAAATGGGGCGTGAACGGCATACAGTATATCTTCCTCTTCTGTTTTTGATGCATGAAGGTAATATTTTTATGGAGCAGGATGATCTTTTTGGGGAAATCCGAATATCTGAATGGCGCGCTGAAGCTTTTGATGATGAATAATTTCGTTTAGTTGACTGAATTATAGTTGCGAACGTCACTTTATGAATTAATGGAACTTGCGGAAAGTGATTTACATGGGTTATTTTTGAAAATACGTGTGTTACTCCAATGAATAAAATCAAACAATTTCCAGGAATTTGCTTTTCGACTATAATTTACTTTCAGGATTTTATGTTTCAGTTGAATTTTTAAGATCAGGTTACTACAAAAAAGACTGAGATTCCCTGTAGATTCTACCCAATCGACTAATATGGAGCGTAATTATCTATGTAATTATAGTGATTTGTGGATCTGGTCTGGTGAATTTGTTTATCTGGAAATACCTGATTAGACGGATTCTCCTGTAAATTCACTTCTCAAATCAGAATATTTATATATGCAAAACAACCACTTAGTTAGGTCGAATGGTTACGGCACAAAACGGGCGTAAACTGCCTGGTTTTGTGTCTGTCTTTCATTCTGGTGTGAAGTTTTTTTCATACCTGTTACATTTGCATGGGTTTATATGTGTTGCAGACCAACTATATTACCTTGCGAAAGCATAACAAAATATAATATTTTT
>JAYEIC010000036.1:0-14112 GCA_034659935.1 Methanobacteriota archaeon
TTTCAGGCAGGTAATCCGGGTCAATATCTGTAAAATTCATACTGAGCAAATCTTTACGCGAATAACCCAGTTCTGTGCAGGCTGCCTCATTTACATAAAGGAATTTTCCATCGGGTAGTGTCCAGAATACAGAATCCTTTGAGTGATCCACTGAAAACTGTGTGACAAGCAATTTTTCTTCCTTCCTTTTATGCCCGGTAATATCCCGTATAACAGTAATTACTTTCGTAACTGTTCCATCTTCTATAATTGGAATCTTTTTTGTTTCTGTAATTATTTCAGTACCACTGATACTGGATATTTTTTCAGTGACCAGCGGTTTTTGTGTTGAAATCACATGACTATACTCATCTGAGACATTTTCCGGCAGAAAAGGAAATAAATCAAACAAATATTTGCCAATACTGTTATCCATATCAATTCCATGTGCACTCCCCCATTTCTGAAAAGAATAGTTGATGAGTTGAATCTTCAAATCGGGTGATATAACATTAATATAGGCATCCATCGTGTCGATTGTAGAGCGGTACAGCATTTCTGATGCACACAAAGCCTCTTCAGCCTGGAGTCGTGCAATCGCATTGCCACCCTGAGCTGCAATTGTCTCCAGTTCATTCCTGCTGGAAGCAGGAATTTTACTGTCTGTATGTGAAGTGACAAGTAAAGTACCGATAATCCGGCCCATATGGGAGAACGGTAATATTACAACAGAGACTACCCCTTCGTTTTCGCATATTGTTTTATATTCCGGGATTTTGTCAAAATTGTGGTCTTCAATAAAGAGATTACTGCTTTTTTCTAATAAATCTGATTCATCGGGCCTGATTTCTATATTTGATAAAATTTCAATGGAGTGGTCCTGCATGCCTCTGGACTGGACATATCTTAATTTCTCTGAATTTCTGTCTATGAGAAATAATGAACAGTTATCGATTCCGGGGATTTCTGTTGCCTGATTTAGACAGAGATTAACTGCTTCTTTTAGTGTTGAAGCAGTGGCAAGTGAGAGGGCCAGTTCCCTGTGCCTTAATGCAGATTTTGCATATTTGTGTGCATATGCCTGCCTGATTTTATGAGTTAATTCAGCAAACTGCGCCTTTGGTTTTCCCCCTTTCTGAATATAAAAATCAGCCCCGTTATTTATGGCATCAATAACTACATCTTCACGACCTTTTCCTGTAAAAATCAGAAAAGGAGTCTCAATTCCCTGCTTACGTACATTTTTCAGTAAGTCAATACCGTTCATATCTGGCATCTCATAATCAGAGATAATTGCATCATATGATCCGGTGGTAATTTTCTTCAGGGCTTGCTCTGCTGAGACAACTGTATCTACAAAAAAATCTCCCTCTCTTTCAAGAAATGTTTTTGTCAGATCCAGTAATAAAGGTTCATCATCAACGTAAAGGAGATTTAACGCCATATATCCACTCCGGATTTGTTATCATCAAATTTAGATAAAATAGTCTCAGGCATGTTTCATATATTATTATGTCCGGATTAGGTATTATATTGTTACCCTGTAAAAACCAGATCTATAATATCAAATACTTTATTTAATGTTATAGATCTGGTTTTTTGCATACAGTGATGTACCAAGAAGGGGAGCCTCGCCGTTTAACGAACTGACTACGATATCAGGTGTTTTTAAATATCTGTCGAGATATTTTTGTATTAAAGCGATTATGATATCTCCATGATTCCGGGCAACAGGACCGTCAAGAACTATTATTTCAGGTGAATAGGCAATTATCACGTTTGATATTCCCGCAGCATTTATCTTCCCCAGTTCATCCATGAATTCCTGTGTTGGTTGATCTCCATTATAATATAATTCAAATATTTTTTCTGAGGTGTTTATGCATTTTTCGTCATATGCAATTTTATTACATTCAGCCCATTTTCTGAAGAAATCCGGGATATTCCTGCCTGATGCATATGCTTCCCAGTGTCCGGATCCTCCGCAGTGACACGGCATACTATATTTCCCGTCAACAATCATGTGTCCTATTTCACCTGCATTTCCGTCTCTGCCTAAAATCAGGGTTCCGTTAACGATTGCCCCTCCACCTATGCCGGTTGAGATGGTTATATATGTAATATTGTCAGAATTTGCTCCTGTGCCATATTTCTGTTCACCTAATACACCCGCACGGCAGTCATTGATAAGTGCAACAGGGACACCAAAATTTTTATGTACGGGTCCTGTCAGATCAATTTCAGGGAATGCCATGTTTGGTGAATTAACGACCTTCCCGGATTTCAGGTCAACCGGACCGGCTGAACAGATCCCAATACATCCAATACTATCCACTTCTGCCGGTGAGAGGAGGTCTGAAATATTATAGATAATGTGTCTGGTTACTTCTAAACCTGAATCGCCTTTTACCGGTGTAAGTGTGGTTTTTTTTCTGATGATAACTCCATCATCCGAGATCAGCGCAATCCGGGTATGGGTGCCACCAAGGTCGACAGCGATGACATTTTTATCTGTTATTCTCTCTGTATTCATATCATTCAGATCTCATTTTATTTTTAGATCTTCATACTATTCCAAACCTGATCCTATTCCTATATATTATTTACAGTTAACTTCTTATTGATAAGCATGCGAAGCGATGAAGTCAAAACAGGGTATGTAAGGGCTCCAAATCGCTCTTTATTAAGGGCGCTTGGGGTAACTGACAGTGAAATGAAGAAACCCTTCATTGGGGTGGCAAATTCATGGAATACAATTGTCCCAGGGCACCAGCATCTTCGTCAGCTTGCTGAACGTGTCAGGGAGGGTATTGCCGCAGGCGGCGGTGTGCCGTTTGAGTTCAACACGATTGGCATCTGTGATGGTATTGCAATGGGGCATGAAGGTATGCGTTATTCCCTGCCTTCACGGGAAAATATTGCAGACTCTGTTGAACTTGTGGTGCAGGCGCACCGGTTTGACGGAATTGTCTGCCTCTGCACCTGTGACAAGATTGTACCGGGAATGCTGATGGCCGCGGCAAGGTGTAATATTCCGGCAATCGTTGTAACCGGAGGGCCGATGCTGACCGGACATGCAGGGGGATGTGACCTTTCATTAACCGATGTTTTTGAGGGAGTTGGCAAAGTCGCCGCCGGTGTAATGACTGAGGATGAACTTGTGACTCTTGAAAAAGCTGCAATGCCGGGTTGCGGAAGTTGTCAGGGCCTTTATACGGCAAATACAATGGCATGCATGACTGAAGCAATGGGTATGTCAATGCCGGGTTGTGCAGCGATACCTGCTGTAAACGCGGCCAAGATGTCCATTGCATACGAAAGTGGTGAGCGAATACTAAGTCTTGTCAGGGACAATGTAAGGGCGCGTGATATAATCACACATTCTGCCTTGAAAAATGCTGTCCGTATTGATATGGCACTTGGCGGTTCGACGAACACAGTACTGCACCTAATGGCTATTGCCGAAGAAGCAGGTGTACCCCTGAGTCTTGATGACTTTAATGAGATTGGAGAACTGGTGCCACATATCTGTCACATGCAGCCGGGTGGCCCTCATCCCATGCAGACCCTGTACCATGCGGGAGGCATCCCTGCTGTCTTTAAACAACTGGGGTCTCTAATGGAGGATTGTATGACAGTATCGGGACAAACTGTCCATGACATTGCCAGAGATGTTACTGTCCTGAATGAAGAAATAATTAAAGGCATCCATAACCCAGTTTATTCTGCAGGCGGTCTGAAAATCTTAAATGGTTCACTGGCACCGGACGGGTCAGTAATCAAGTCTGCTGCAGTGGATAAGGCAATGTGGCAGCACAAAGGGCCTGCAAGGGTATTTAACAGTGAGAAACAGGCGATGGATGCAATTCTTGGAAACCAGATCAATGAAGGTGAGGTGATTGTCATCAGGTATGAGGGGCCTGCTGGTGCACCCGGAATGCCGGAGATGCTTTCACCCACATCTGCCCTGATGGGACAGGGATACACCAGAGTCGCACTGATCACAGACGGGAGGTTTTCAGGAGGCACCCGTGGGCCGTGTATCGGCCATGTAGCTCCTGAAGCTGAAATCGGAGGGCCTATCGCACTTGTGGAAGAGGGCGATGAAATTGAGATCAACCTGTATGAAAAGAAGCTCAGTCTCAATGTAGATATATCAGTTCTTGAAAAGAGGAAAGCCAACTGGAAACCACGGGAGCGCACATTAACCGGAGTTCTCTCACGCTATGCCCGTATTGTTGAGCAGGCCAACCGTGGTGCAATCCTGAAATAACCTTTTTTACCATATTTGTCCAAAAAACAGGCCAGACAATCAGTCTTTTAAAATGAAAATCTATTAATTGCCTCTTCTGAAGGTTATATATACAGTTTTTTCGGCCAGTGCAATGGCTGAGATCTGACATTGAGAGGTGAAAATATATGATTGATAAATTCCTTGAGGGAAACAAACGGTTTATTGAAGATGATTTTAAAAAAGACCTTGATTATTACAAGGAACTTGCAGGCGGGCAGAGTCCTACAGCACTATTTATCGGCTGCTCTGATTCAAGAGTGAACCCGGAACGTGTTGCAGGAGTAAAGATGGGTGAAATCTTTGTCCACCGTAATATTGGAAATATTGTTGCAAAAGATGACGCGAATCTTGGGACTGTTCTGGAGTATGCAGTACACCACCTGAAAGTGGATGATATTGTCATTTATGGGCACTCTGACTGTGGTGCCATGAAGGCACTGGATGCAGGAGAAGATGGAGAATTCATAGGCGGATGGCTGGATATTGCCCGGGGCGCAAAAGATATGGCAGATTCAAAAAACCTTCCTGCTTCCACAAAAGAAGAATTCAAAAAGAGACTTCGTGTTATCGAAACAGAAAACATGCGTATTCAGGCTGAAAATCTGCGTACGTACAATGTTGTAAAAGAAGCGGAAGAAAAAGGAAAGGTCGCCATCCACGGCTTGTATTATGACTTAGACACCGGTGAACTGACAAAAGTATTTTAATTTATAGTGGCACTATAAGAAGAAAACCAAACATTTCTGGAAGTTTGGTTTTCGACTACAGATATTTCTCAATTTCTTCTTTTATCATGGGGAGGGAGATCCTTCCGATTGGTGTTAAATTTCCGTTGACAAGAATTATTGGCAGTGGGGGTTGTCTTTCTTCAATCAGTTCTTCAATATAGTCCGGAATGCCGTTATCTAAAAGCGTCAGCTTAATGTCAACGGTCTCCCCGAATAACTGTTCGATGCGTTCTTTTAGTGCTTCAAATGCCGGGATCAGTACTCCTGCCGGGTGACATTTCTCAAGTTCACATGTACGGTCTTCATCACACGAAAACGGCCCGCAGAATGAATCTGCTAAACCAATTACTTCCAGAGTCACAGAATTGCTCATAATTATTGTATAACTTTTTAAATATTAGGATACTTCTGAAAATGAAAATCTGAATCAAAACCAGTGGAGTTAATTACCTGTACAGAATACCATTTATTCTGTGAATCACAGGAAATGCGGCTGTTCCACTTATTGTATGATGGATTATACACTTGATTATGCCCTTGAAAAAATAAGCAGATATGTCTCTGATGTGGAAATTCTTTCTGACGGCAACCACAGCCTGTTTTTCAATGAGGAGAACTGCTTTTCTTATGACCTGAAATATGCCGTGCACGCACCAGGTGGTGAGACAAACATTGCCGTTGAAAATGAGCGTATGCGAAAGGCAGCCATGCAGGTGGTATCAGAACTGGTTGATATTTGTGACAACATCGGGGCCGAAATCCTTGTACTCCACCCTGGTTTTATGATTCGACCGGAAACACGCCTTCAGGCAGAGCGATCACTACAGCGATCTCTTAAGGAGCTTGCAATTATTCAGAAAGAATGTGGTGTCAATATCACAATTGAAAATATGAGTGATCTAAACTTCCTGTTTTTCCGGAAACCGGATTTTCTTGACGTGCTCAAATACCTTGGCCTTGGTTTTACTCTTGATGTAGGTCACGCAAATGTCAACGGGAATCTTAACGAATTTCTCAGTGAGGGGCGGCCGGTTCATGTACATCTGCATGACAATATCAGTACGTGGGATGCACATGATCCCTGTGGCGAAGGAAATATTGATTTTGGCAGTGTTCTGGGCAGTCTGCCCAACAATGCGATGAAAATCATTGAAGTAAACAGTTTTTGTAAATTTGAGAAGAGTATGGCCCATATTTCAAATTTCATTCCTCCATACTGAATCTATCTGGTATAAAAATTTTCACAAGTTTTTAAAAGGTTACTTTACCCATTACTTATGGTAATTCAATGAAGGCAGTTCTGGGTCTGGAAAACGGCGAATATATTATTGGGGATGGTTTTGGTGTTGAAGGTTCCTGTGCCGGTGAACTCGTATTTACCACCCAGATGGGTGGTTATATGGAATCACTTACTGATCCGAGTTATGCGGGTCAGATGTTAATGTTCACCTATCCGCTCATCGGGAATTATGGTGTGGACAGAATCAATTTCCAAAGTCCAAATGTGCATGCAATGGGATGTATTGTTCGTGAACTCTGCACCTCTCCTGCTGCACAGCCCTCATTGGGAAATTTTTTTGAGGAAAATGGTCTTTTAGGCATTTCCGGTGTTGATACACGGAAACTCACAATTCAGACACGTGAAAGGGGTACTCTGCGTGCCTCACTTATTGTCGGAGAGGATAATGGGGAATATGCAGTGGAATCTGCAAGAAAGGTAAAACCCATATCTGATTGCGATCTTCTCAGTCAGATTTCCTGCAAAGAACCCTGGCGTATAGAGGGGAGGGGCAAGAGGATTGCAGTAATTGATCTTGGTATCAAAAAAAATATTGCAGTCAGCCTGAAGAACAGGGGTGCGGATCTCTATCTCTTCCCATATAACTCCAGACCCTCAGAGATTGAGGCATGTGAGCCTGAGGCACTCTTTATTACAAATGGGCCGGGGGATCCTGCGAGAGCTACAGATGCTATCAAATGTGCGAAGTATTTTATCGGAAAAATCCCTGTTTATGGCATCTGCATGGGCAATCAGATTATAGCAAGAGCGATGGGTGCTGAGACATATAAGATGAAATTCGGGCACCGTGGTTCAAATCAGCCGGTTCGTTGTACAGATGGTTCAATATATATCACAACACAGAACCATGGATTTGCAGTAGATGCAGACACCCTCCCTGAGGGTTGTGAAATATCCTATTCCAATGTCAATGACGGTTCTCTGGAGGGTTTCTCTTCAAAAGATCTGGATGTCTATTGTGTACAGTTTCATCCTGAAGCACATGGGGGTCCTCATGATACAGAAAGACCAATATTTGACCTGATGTACAGGGGGATACCCTGAATGCCACTCAAAACAGATATTAAAAAAGTCCTGCTTATTGGTTCAGGACCTATTCAGATAGGTCAGGGAGCGGAGTTTGATTTCTCCGGGTCTCAGGCCTGCCGGGCACTCAGAGAAGAGGGTATAGAGGTTGTTCTCGTCAATTCCAACCCTGCAACAATTCAGACTGACCCCGATATGGCAGATGTCATCTATTTAGAGCCACTGCGTGCTGAAATAATTGCAAAGATCATTGAGAAGGAAAAACCTGATGGTATACTCAGTGGGATGGGTGGCCAGACCGGACTTAACCTGACAGCAGAACTTGCAGAGATAGGTGCCCTCAAAGGAATTGAAATCCTTGGGACACCTCTGGAAGCGATTTACAAGGGTGAAGATCGGGAACAGTTCCGTGACCTGATGGATGAAATTGGTGAACCTGTTCCCAGGAGTATGATCCTTGAAAGTATGGATCAGATTGGAGAAGCCCTTGAAATTGTCGGTCTTCCTGCTATCATACGGCCGGCATACACTCTTGGCGGTGCCGGTGGAGGTATTGCACACAACTCTGAAGAACTCCGGCGCATCGTTGAAATAGGACTTACCCGATCACGTATTCACCAGGTTCTCATAGAGGAAAGTGTTCTTGGATGGAAAGAGATTGAGTTTGAGGTTATGCGTGATTCTGCAGACACCTGTATCATCATCTGTGGTATGGAAAATATTGATGCGATGGGCGTTCATACCGGAGATAGTGTGGTTGTAGCACCGATTCTGACTCTCAGGGATGATGAATTCCAGCTTTTACGCACTGCGTCAATAAAGATTATCCGTGCTCTTGATGTGCAGGGCGGCTGCAATGTGCAGCTTGCGTACAAAGATGGAGATTATCGCGTAATTGAGGTTAATCCCCGTGTATCACGGTCTTCAGCACTTGCGTCCAAAGCAACCGGTTACCCGATTGCACGTGTAGCTTCAAAGATTGCAATAGGCCTTCATCTTGATGAAATCACAAATACAGTCACCGGGTGCACACCGGCATCTTTTGAACCTGCAATTGATTATGTGGTTGTGAAGGTCCCGCGCTGGCCCTTTGACAAGTTCAGTGGCGCAGACCGCACCCTCACTACTGCAATGAAAAGCACAGGCGAAGTCATGGCAATAGGCAGGACGCTTGAAGAGGCACTTATTAAGTCCCTCCGGTCACTTGATACGGATATTACCGAGCATACGTCACATTCAGAGATACGGATGATCCTCCAGAGCCCGACAGATGAACGGTTCGGTTGTCTCTTTGACGCATTCAGGCAGAACTTCCCAATTGAAGAAGTAGCTGAACTGACTTTCATCGATCCTTTCTTCCTTGAAAAATTCAAAAATATTGTTGGGCTTGAAAAGAAACTTATGGCTGGTGCAGGCGATGACGAGATATTACTTGCAAAGAAATTCGGGTTCTCAACTGCTGAAATCTGCAGGCTGACAGATAAAGATGAAACTTACATCGAAAATGTTTCAGAAATGCCCACCTACAAGATGGTAGATACCTGTGCGGCGGAATTTCCCGCAATAACACCGTATTTCTACTCAACCTGGGAAGATGAGTGTGAAATTAAGCGGGATGACAGGGAAAAAGTGTTAATTCTTGGTTCAGGTCCTATCCGTATAGGCCAGGGAATTGAATTTGATTACTGTACTGTCCATGCCGTAATGGCACTCTCTGAGGAAGGAAAGGTTGTCCACATCGTTAACAACAACCCCGAAACGGTATCAACCGATTTTGATACGTCAGACCGCCTATTCTTTGAACCAATGCAACTTGAGGATGTTGCAAATATCTTAAAAACGGATGATTATTCAGGGGTCATGGTACAGTTTGGAGGTCAGAATTCTGTTAACCTTGCAATGCCCCTTGAGAAGAAGATAAAAGAGCTTGGCCTTAATACCATTATTTTCGGGACACCGCCTGATGCTATGGATCTGGCTGAAGACCGTGACCGCTTCAGTCAGCTCCTTGATGAGCAAAATATTCCTTCACCTGCGAATGGTTCAGCATACTCTGAGAAAGGGGCACTGGAAATTGCCGGGGAAATTGGTTACCCGCTTCTTGTACGCCCATCATATGTCCTTGGCGGGCGGGCAATGGAACTGGTGCACGACGATATTGAACTCAGTACTTATATCAAGGAAGCTGTGCGCGTCAGCAGGGATCACCCGGTGCTCGTTGACTTATTCCTTCAGAATGCCATTGAGATTGATGTCGATGCGGTCTGTGACGGCGATGATGTTCTTATTGGTGGAATTATGGAACACATTGAGGAGGCAGGCGTACACAGTGGTGATTCTGCATGTGTAATCCCGCCTCAGTCTCTCTCAGATGAGATTATTGAGACTGTAAGAGATTACACGCAAAAGATTGCTCTTGGTATTGGTGTTGTTGGTCTTCTCAATATCCAGTATGCTGTGAAGGACGAAGTCGTGTATGTGCTTGAAGCCAATCCACGTGCCAGCCGTACTGTTCCGTTTGTCTCAAAAGCAGTTGGAGTTCCGCTTGCAAAGATTGCTGCAAAGGTTATGATTGGTCTGAAACTGAAAGATCTCGGATATGAAAGTGAGAAGAAGATTGATCATGTGGCTGTCAAGGAGGTTCTTTTGCCGTTTAATAAACTTCCCGGCGTTGACACTGTGCTTGGCCCTGAGATGAAAAGTACCGGTGAAGTCATGGGTATTGATTATGACTTTGGCCGTGCCTACTACAAGGCATGCATATCTGCTGACAATGAACTGCCTGTTGAGGGAAATGTATTCATTTCAGTGAGCGGGGAGAAAGAGGGAATTTTAGATATTGCAAAGAAATTCTGTGAACTTGGTCTTTCAATATTTGGCACAAAAGGAACTGTGGAGTTCTTTGAGCAGAATGGAATTGAGGCAAACCTTGTCCGGAAAGTGCAGGAAGGATCCCCCAATGTCATTGACCTGGTGCGGCGTGGTGAGATTAGTCTTATTATTAATACTCCGGCAGGAAAGCATGCCCGGCAGGATCATATCCAGATAATGCGTGCGGCTCTTGATTACGGCATTCCATATATCACAACTCTGCAGGGAGCAAAAGCTGCAACAATGGCAATTGAAGCGATAAAAGAGGAAGAAATTACGATTGAACCACTCAGCCATTATCATAGCTGAATAAGATCAGATATAATTTCATTTTTTATTTTTATAGTTACGAACGTCACTTTTTGAACTGTCAGGCACTGTCTGATGAAAGTGGCAATTGCCACTTTGATGCCAAAGTTTGGTTTCCGGGTATAAATAACATAAAATTGTGGAATCTTTAGCTCCGTGGTAGTATTATCGGCCCAGTAAAACCGACTGATATGAGTCACAACTATCTTGCTTTTCGGACCCCGGATATAATGAGTTTGTTAACCGGAAAAGACATGATTTGAGAGATCTGACTGTCCATTTTTGTGAACCAGAGGTATTTTAGTCTGAAACAGATATGCTCATATATTTCAGCTGAGAAGATAGGAATTAGTATTAGACAGGCTAATATTCAGGTTAAAATAAAGTGATAATTATGCGAGGAAATAATTTTACCAAAATATCTCCGGGAAATGACAGGACTGTCCGGGCGTGCTACATCATCATTTGTATTGCATTCACCCTGTGTGGGGTAAGCGGTGCGGTTTTGGCAGCAGATACAGATAATATGCTGTTATGGAAGTATAATGAAGCAACGAACTTCCTTGATGTTGATATATCCCCGGATGGTGGTTATGTTGCAGCCGGTTCAGTCAGTCAGAAATTAATTCTGTTCAGGACTGATGGAACCCTTCTCTGGGAAAAAGTGCTTGACAGTCAGGTAAATGGAGTTTCCGTCTCTGATAATGCAGACTATGTTGTGGCTGCGGGTAATAAAGGGACTTTGTATCTGCTTGACCGGTCAGGGGAGATTCTATGGACCTCTATGCTGGGAGAAATTGTCTATGACGCTTCCATAACATCTGACGGTTGGGTAATTGCGGCTTCGTCAAATGACGGGAAAGTACATATTTTTAATAATGCAGGTGAAAAACTCTGGGATTACACGATTGGTGGACCTGTTTATTCTGTATCTGTGTCTGCAGACGGTTCTCTGATCTCAGCCGGAGCAAAAAATTACTATGTATACGGATTTGACAGGCAGGGTAACCGATTGTGGACTTATAAGACTGAGGGACAGGTAAATGATGTCAAAGTCTCTCCGGACGGGGGTTTTGTTGTTGCAGGTTCTTCTGACGGAAAAGTAAATGTGTTAAACAGTGAAGGTGAATTTCTCTGGAAGACTGTGATACTGGCTAACGTAAACAGTGTTTCTGTTGCAAGGGGGGGTACATATGTTGCGGCCGGGGCTGATGATTCATATGCCCGTCTTTATGGGAGTGATAAGGCAGAAATACTGAAATACACAACATTTGGTTATGTTAAGGGTGTATCGTTGTCAGCCAGCGGTCTGGATATGGCAGTGGCTTCAAATGACGGGCATGTATATTTCCTCAGGTTGCCTGTATCAGTAGCACCCCTCGTTCCTGTCCCTACAGTGACCGGAATCCCTCCAACTGAACATGCAGGTTCATCCGGCGGCACGATTTCAGTCTCCTCAGCACCGTCAGGTGCATCGATATACCTTGACAATAACTATATTGGGAATTCACCTGTTTTGAAATCAGGTATTTCTGCCGGCAGTCACACTATTCTTGTAAGGATTGCCGGCTATAATGACTGGAACAGTGAAGTGATTATTTCAGGAGGACAGACATTCCAGGTAACTGCATCACTGATTCCTTCAACAACACAGGCAAGTCCGCTCTCATCTGTTGTGGCAGTACTGGGTCTAATCCTTGCATCGGTGGTGTTACTGATGCGTATGAACAGTGTGAACAAAAAGAGGTAAAAATTAATCAGGGTTGTCACAATAAAAAACAGGCAAATAAACCTGAATCTCAGATATTTTTAAGTAAACTTCCAAAATGTGGGAGGAAGTCATTCTTTCTTGACATGACAGACTCAAGTCTGGCGGGCTGTTTTGTGATTTCCAGTTTAGACAGGATTGTATTATCTGTGGCAGCAGCAAAGACCTCACTTGCATTTTCAAATACACTGGTAAAGAGTGTAACGAAAATCTCCACGCCGGTGGATACCCGCAGTCTCTCTGTTTCTGTTCTGATTTCATCGGCATGACTCTCACAGAAATCAAATGTCGGCACCATCACCTGAGAGATCATAACATTTCTTTTGAAGAGATCATATCGTTTCATATCCCTTGTAAGTAATGTTTCAATGGAACAGCCCTCAAAATTCATTCCTTTTTCAATCAATTCTGTTCCATATATTATCGGGTCGACACCGGTTATTTCAGCGAGGTATCTGGCTGCATCTTCATCTTTCTCTGTTGTTGTTGAAAGTCGCAGGACCATTGTGTCTGACAGGATTCCTGAAAGCAAAAGGCCTGCTGTGGATTTTTTGGGAGTGATCTCTGCATCCCTGAATTTTATTGCAATAATTGTTGAAGTTGACCCGACAGGTTCATTCAGGAATTTAACAGGTTTAAGTGTTGAGATGGCACCGAGGCGGTGATGATCGATTATCTCCATGATTTCAGCGTTTTCTATGCCATCTACTGCCTGGGCATACTCGTTATGGTCAAGGAGGATTACCTGTTTCTGGACATCCTGCATGAAAGTATTTCTTGATATCATTCCAAGGAGTTTGTTCCCGTCTCCAACCACACAGGCGGTTCTGTATCGTGAATCTGCAACCAGATGTTTTGCGTGAACAATTGTGTCCTGCATTGTTACAGTAGGGACATCTGTTGCCATAATCCGGCTTGCAGGTAAAGAAAGGTTGATCATCTTACCAACTCCGAATGCATCCAGTGTTGTTGAGAGCAGTGCAACTCCTCTTTTTTCGGCCTCTGCAATTACCCGTTCACCAATCGGTGCACTATCAGCAATTATCAGTGCTGCAATTCCTGCGGAGATCAATGCAAGCTGTGAGGGTTCATTGTCGCCTACAATTGCCACATCATTGGGTCTCAGACGTGAAAGGGTAACATGGAGTGCATCAATGGCAATATATGCTCTGCCTTCCGGCAGGTCATCTGAAGGGACGATGATTTCACCATTAAGGATTCTTGCGAGTGTTTCTAATTTTATCGGTGCAAAAGACAATTGTTCAATTTTCTGACGTGTCACATATGCACGTGCAAGGCCGTGTTCACTTACAAGGCCAACGAATGCTCCGTTATTATCTGTAATTGGGATGTTACGTACACCGTGTTCATCCATCATTGCGACAATGTCAATTATCGGGATGTCACTTGTGGCACTGAATGCATATGTAAAAGGAAGATCTGAGATGTTTGGTTCAACACTCTCAATATATTGTGGTGGTTCCACACCAAATTTATTAAGAACAAATTCAGTTTCCGGATTTATTTCACCGCAGCGGGTAGGAATATATCTGCCATCTTCAAAATGATTTAAAAATTCAGCATGGCCAATGACACTGCATATGCTATCTGTATCCGGTTTTTTATGCCCGATTATGTAAACCTGATTCATCTATAAATTCTCCATGGCCAAATTCCTGTTATCTATTATATTGGACAGATGATTTAACTTGTGGAGGTAAAGGGGGCAGAGCGGGAAGTCCCCGTCCTTCAGGGTGGGGATGAAAGCGGAGCCACCCTTTTTAATTCACTTGTACTAAGAGCCTGTCAAATCTACTAATAAATCTGTTTATATGAG
>JAYEIC010000036.1:14212-17690 GCA_034659935.1 Methanobacteriota archaeon
TGTGGAGATTATTAAGATTCCTAAAATGGACAAACAGGAATATGATTCACTCATTGAAGAGGGATACATTTCCCGGATTGCATTCAGGGGGGATAAATATCCGTACATCGCTCCATTTCTCTATATTTTTGATGGTAAATTCCTCTATTTCCTCTCAACAAAATATGGCAGAAAAAATGAAATGTTTAAAAGAAGTCCCTATGTTTCTGTTGAGATTGAGAAATATTCAAAGGACCTCTCATATTATACCTTTGTAACGATACAGGGCTACCTCGTACAGGAGGAAGATGCAATTACAAAGAAACAGATCAGGAAAAAGTTTGTTGATATGATCACAGAAAAAAACCTGTCACATAATATTCTTGCAACATTAGGACATGATCCTCTGGACTCTATTGAGACAGTTGCTACAGAAGAAAGATCAAATATCTGGAAACTTACCGGGATTGCTGATATTGTTGCCCTGAAAAATCTTTAATTCTTTAATATATATTCTGGCAAAACCGGTTCTGAGAAAGGGGACTGGCACGCCCCCGTTGGTTACACTATTCTCTACTCTCTTGTTCTCTACTTTATATATCCAAAATTCCATACTCCCACATCACCACATTATCATATTCGATCTTCCTGATGCGATGGTACGGGATGCAGGTGACCCTCTCATAACCACCTGAATAAATTTCAATATACTGGCTGTCAAGCTTAGCGATTGCCTCACCCCAGGCATCTGAAAGATCGTGGGGTGCACCACGGTTGACATAAGTTATCCTTACCCGGCTGAAGTCAAATTCCGGATCATACCAGAGACGCAGGAGAAGTTTATGACTTGTACGCATAGACGCTCTGGTCTGAATGTGATAGTACAGGAAAATAAATTTATTGGAGGCCTGTATTTAGCTGCACGGAATTTCTCTCCTCTCAGGTCCGCACAGTATACCCTGCCCCTGAGAGGATGCGGATCACCCTCTCATCCCATACCACGTCATCGGGTTCCCTGATTTTGCGAATGGACTGATCCCAGAGTCGGTTGAGATCTGAATCATCTGAAACGAATGAGCGCTGGTACATGATCCGCCCGGCCCGCCTGCCGTGTGAATCCAGGACCAGCAGGCGCCAGCAGCAAAATTCCCTGCAGATGCCGGGGCGTGTCAGGTGGACGGTGCAGTACGCCTTCCCGTCTTTTTGGTCAAACCTCAGAAAAGGGCATGCCTCGGGCAATGTTTCCAGAATGTCCTGATCCTCAAAGAGGCGGATCTTGTCAGGGTCAATTTCCACTGTCGTGACATCTCTGTTGTAGTGGTTGTATATGATAAACTCATAGGCGCTTAGTTGTTCTCTGACGCTATGGACCAGATTCATATTGCTGCAGCAGTCTCCGCACTGGCAGCACTTACATGCCATCGTAACAGACCTCCGGATCACCCAATGAATTAAGACATGAATGACCACATGATATACTCAATGATTCAGGCACTTTCATGCTTCTACACCCTTTCACACCCTTTCACACCCATTCTCTAAGTCCGAAACTCAATATTCTCAGCCTTCTATCAGTTCGTGAAATGTTTTTTGCAGCCTGCCAACGTCACTGCGGCTCATCTGTTCTGTGTATTCAAGTATGCCTGCGTTAAATTCTTCGGCAGATGACAGAAGGTCTTTCACCTCCGCTCTGGTAATGGAGAAATCCACATAATACTGCTTATCTATCCGTTCCTTTTTTGCCTGTTCAATGGCATTGTTTTCAAGGTTATAGAGTTTTTTTAGCAGGATTATCGCTCCTGAATGGTTCTCACATTTGATCCCTGTTTTAAAGAGGAGGGCGAGCACCATGTAGAACATACTGTAATATATCATCGAAACTGCTTCTTCAATGCGGTGGTTGTCAAGCAGTATCCGTGCAGAGATGAGATAACTCTCTGACTTCTGCAGATATGCCATTTTAAGTCCCTCGCTCGGCTCTACGACCCGGAGCTGACCCTGACTATAGAGTTTATGCAGGAACTCGTGTCTTTTCGTAATATTCCTCAACTCCCTTAAGAATCACATGATCTTTTTCGATCTCCCTGATGAGAATAGTTGACCTGTCGAATTCCCCTGTTTTTATGCTGAGTTTTGAGTGGATCCTCTCCAGATCACGTTTCAGACTGTGATCCTCTGTTTTGATATATACATCGATATCGCTCTTTTGCAGAGCGGTGCCTTTTGCATAACTGCCAAAGAGAACGGCAAGCCGGATATCCGGGTGCTGCTGGATGCTCTGAATGATGGATCGCAGACGGGGATACGTATGGAGCATCCGGGCGAGCCTGTACAATTCCACGATCATGATGTACGTTCGCGCCTCAAGTGTGTTTTTTATGAAATACACCTTGTTTTTCCCCTCTTCCCGGTAATCGATAACATTGCCACAGGAAAGGATTTTGAGTTTCCTTAGCACGGTTGTATGAGTGGCGCCGAGGTCTTTTGCTATCGCACGGGGGTGGGATTCAACCCTGAGGAGGGCGAGCACGATCTCATAGGTCAGATTTTGTTCCACATGGACCATATATGTTCCAATGCATATGAGGTTTTTGGGGATCGATGGGGTGTGTGAGTGTGTAAATTAAGATGTTCTTAATTTTGTTTCCAGATTACTCAAATCAAACATGACTAAAAACCCGGTTATTTCTTTTGACTGTCAAAGTGAAGTTTCAGTAAAATTTGCTACACTATCGAGAAATTATATTTTAGCATTATAATTTCATCTGCAGGCCCGCTCTGTAAGACATCAATTCTGTTATTTTTTTTACAGATAAAGGCTCCACTTACTTTTCTGGTATTAAATGAAAACATTGCTCTGTTGTTTTGGAGTGAATAAAGATTGGCTTTTCCACCCGGGATTGAATGTAATTGTGCCTCCATCATCCATGTGCTTAAAGTATCTGAAAAAATATTTATTGTATTCCCTTTCCGGTAACATCCTGCTGTATTAGTTTCCTCAAGCAGATTCCAGTAATACAGTGATCTAATCACAAACCGGGTGTTTCTGTCAACCGTCTGCCGGTCCCCATACATTTCTTTGGTGCGCTGAATAATCTGTTTTACAGTAACATTATTCTGTAATCTGAGAAGCATCCCAATATGTGCTGAAACATTATACCAGAATGGGTATGCAGCAGAGAGCATGCAGAAGTGTAATGCCGTTTTCTCATCTTCGGATGCATTATGTATAAGGTTTAATCCCTCATCTCTCAAAGGCACAAGTTCGTTATCCGGAACAACCCACGTTTTCATAAGCATACTAATAGAAAAATTACATGCCGCTTCACTACGCTTTTCAATAACTCCTCTGCCCATTTTATCAGATAAATAATCTTTAAGAACAGTACGGATCTCTTTTTCAGTTTTATTTTCAAGTAATAATTCACAGGTTTTATCTATCCATTCCAGCCGGACTGCCTGTTTTATTCCAATCATTTCATGGCGCTTCATTGTTGAT
>JAYEIC010000037.1:0-3817 GCA_034659935.1 Methanobacteriota archaeon
TGCCTGACTGATTATAAGGTTGACCAGAGGGGCTATGCAGACTGACCGTGCGGAGGGTGAAAACGGCAAAAGAGGGATCTCTGATATATGACTCAGTATGACTCAGTATTACTCAGTATGACTCAGTATTACTCAGACTCTGGTGCGATAAATACCGGCTCAACGCCGGGATGGAGGCACAAGCACACGGACACGACTGTGAAATGCCCTGAATGTATTAAATCACCGATAAAAGAAGCGCTATTATCCATCTGAAGATACTTCGGAATCGCATTTTTAGTCAGGTAACCGGGCAGGAACCCGATCATGTTATCCATAGTCTGCCCTGCGTACTGCCGGATGTGTGCCTTGCTGCTAACTACATCGATCAGGTTCAGGGACGATAATCTCCCGCCCATAGCCTTTGATGTCTCGCGGCCCCACAAAGTCCATCTGATGGTGATGGACCTCATTTGCGTTAGTCGGATTCAGCAGGGTGTAACCGTTTCCCGGACCTGGACTTGCGCCTGATGTATCGTATCGTTTCCTGCACCGGTGAAACAATGAGACATCTTCACCATATGCGGGAGTTGCAGGACGCAATGGAAGACCTGGAGCGGTATCAATGTATTTCCCGTGAGCAGTTCTTTTCTGATCGGGATATCTGAAATATGGTTTTCTTTGAGATCAGAGACATTTAACGAGTTGCCGGCTGTTGGCTCCCGCCTCCCGCCCTCAGGCAGGGAACTTTTCAATATACAGGCTGGCAGTTGAGGGGGAATCTGTTTTGTCGGTTCAGTATACTAACTGTGTTGAGGTGAAAAAGAATAGATAGTCTTAGATACTGTTATTTACTTCATCTGATATTATAGAGGGTGTGGTGAGGGAAGTAATGTATCCGAAAGAGAAAGCAAGAATGGTAGGATTCAGGTATGGAGGGAAAAAAAGGTCATGCCGGAAAAGTCAAATCGGGCCGTAAGGATACAATAGATTTCCAAAAGATTGAGAAAGAAGTCAATAAAATGGGTGAAAAACTGTTCAGGGAATTCCGTTTGATGAATCTTAAATAATGGATTTGATCACATTTGATATCAGAGCATAAATCTTTTTCTGAGTGTAAATATCCTGAAATAAAGGATATTTTTCTTGCAACCAATTATTTTGGAGACGAAACCGTAACCTGCAGATGTATCCGGGAAAAATGTGTCTACAGCAGGGAATGGGATTACGAATATAAGGAATACTACTCAAGAACACTTTTTGGTATGAATATAGCTCTTTCTATGTTAGGGGATATTATAACTGATCCTCCGGAAACCTCTTTTCCAGACGAATTAAAGCAAAAAATTGAAAAACCACTGATTTTTCCGACAGTGCCCTCAGAACAGTAAATTATATATGGGGTTTACTACAAATCAGTAGGTATAATACTTGGATAATATTGTGTTTGTGTAACTGTAAAACAACCAATAGGTTATGGTAGTATGGTAAGTAATATAGGGAGTGACCCCCGGACTGAAACCAAGACTGCGGGTGGCAGTATAGATGTGGAGATTGAGCAACTGATAAAAAAGCTCTCCAGCTCAGAAGTTCTTGAACGAGGTGAAAGTCTTAACAAAGCGTTCAATGATTTTTCAATTGGTGAATTGTTGAAACCATTTAATATTTGATATGAAATTTCAGAATGGATCAGTTTATCCCTTTTCTAAAGCTAATTCATTACTTGGAGAGTCTAAGATTAGTCAATATATTTTTCAATATCTGAACTCGTTGAAAGCGAAAACAGTTCTTCTTGAAAAAGATTACATAGATAAAGATTATATTATGGACTATTCTTATTTTTACTCACGATCATTCAAAGATATTGATCGTAAGACAGTGAGAATACACTTTTTTCCGAGCATTTCTCCCAAGAAGAATTCTTTCAGTTACTTAAAAATACTGATGGAACTCTTTCTGCGTGTTCTGAGAGAATATGTTCATCCTATCTTGGGTTTACAGTGATAAAACCTATACAGGATAAGGATAAGAAGAGCCTTATTGGAAGAACTTTACTAAAGACGTATCCTTCTCCGGATGGTGAAGATGAACGACACTTTGTTAAGGATATACATAAGCTATCAATTTATGGAATGCCCTTTTTGATAGAGTCCCTGCCTTTTCAGACCCAGGATCTTGCAGTGGGGGCCTGTGCATCTACTGCTTGCTGGATGTGTCAGTATCCATTAAGCCAGATGTTTGGTATTGAGAAAAATTCACTATATGAAGTCACAAGCAAGTCTGTGACCTTTCCGAATGCACAGAGTGACAGAAATTTCCCTTCTGAAGGTCTCTCACTCATTCAGATAAAGAATTATTTCAACACAATAGGATTAGAAAGTGAAAGCATCAAATTTGATTCCAATCCTGATTTGACTTCGGATATGGTCTCTGTTGCAGTGCGGGCATACTTAAATATGAATCTGCCAATTATCGCAGCATTGGAGTTACAGAAAAATTCTGGGAGAAACGATTATCATGCGGTTGTAATCACTGGATATAGATATTCTCAGGGAAAAATTACGGAACTCTATGTCCATGATGATCAGATAGGACCCTACAGCAGGGTAACTCCTAAAAATTATTCTTTTACTGATTCTTTTACTTCATGGAAAAATGAGTGGACCAGTAAACGTAATTACAATGAGGTAATTCTTCTCTCATTAATTATTCCAATTTATCCAAAAGTACGGATGAAATTTGGCAAAATCTATTCCACATATTTAGAGGCAAAAGAATCATTACCAAACTATTTAGAGCAGTATGATAATCAGGTTGAGCCAGAGATCCTGCTTTATACTCTTAACAAATACAAAAAAGAGATCTGGAATGATAAATTTGAAAATAAAAAAGAAATTCTTATGAAACCATTCCCAAAATACATGTGGATAATACGATATAAAGACAATAGGTACCCCTATCTGGATATAATCTATGATGCTACAATGGTGTGTCCTTCTGAAAAATTTAGTATAATAAAATATATCCGGGAATAAATAGTCTGATAAAGGGCTCTGTAGAAAATTTGTATCCTATCCAAAATCATGGGTATCAATGTGAGAACTAAAGGGCACTGTCGGGAAAATCAGTGATAAGATAATTATTGCCCTTATTGATGTTAAAAATAGAAACTATCCATATTTGTACAATCAATGCTATATTAGAGTAATATGGTACAAATTCAGAAAAATTATTGTCGGACAATAATATTGGTGGGATCATGGCTGTTTTAGTTCACGTGCCGGGAAGCACAGATGCGTGAACTCGCCATGCAGGTCAGACCTGCACTCAGGCAGCAGGTGCATCAGTGTATGCATCCGCCTTCTGGTGCAGGAGCCGGAATTGCTGTGGTGGCAGAAGAAAGAAGGGGATATGATCATGGGTCTGGTCAGGGATATAGGAATCGCCTGAGCAGTACCGGACCAGGAAAACCATACAACTGCGTCTGCAGGGGTCTTCCCGGCACAGGGAAGACAACCAGTATTGGTTGGTTGGTTGTTTGGTTGTTTGTTTGGTGCTTTTCCGGTGATTTCGGATGATGTGAGGTGTATTAACATTTCATCCCGTCAGGCAGAATCACCGGACTTCTCTGCCTGACTGATTATAAGGTTGACCAGAGGGGCTATGCAGACTGACCGTGCGGAGGGTGAAAACGGCAAAAGAGGGATCTCTGATATATGACTCAGTATTACTCAGTATTACTCAGTATGACTTAGTATGACTCAGTATGACTCAGTATGACTCAGTATGACTCAGTATGACTCAGTATGACTCAGTATGACTCAGTATGACTCAGTAT
>JAYEIC010000038.1:0-3799 GCA_034659935.1 Methanobacteriota archaeon
TTCGCAGAGGATCTCAAAAGTTTCCCGGTAACTTGCAGGCCTTCGGAGCCGCTCTTCTGCAATCAGATCAGTCGCAATATCAATTGCCGACTGGATCCCAACCATCATAGCATGAAAAACCATATTTTAACGGATCCGTCCTGCCAGATCAGCTATTGGGTGGACAGGCTCAACATTATTTTAAGTTTTATTTATTCTGGTCTTCAGAAATATGGAGAAAAGTCCAAAATATTATTCTTGGCATTGGACGTGCGGAAAATGGGTTACATCCTCTAAGATTCTCAAAGATATGTTTTCAGTCTCCAGAGAAGATATACCGGGATCTCTAAAACCTCGCCATAGTCATCCAAATGTCTTGCAATATTGTTAAGGCTTGTCCGGACAGCAATACGTGGAGTATATTTTTTTCTGTATTCTGTAAGACTTCTTGAGCGGGTCCTTTTTGCTGATTTAACCTCAATCGGAATGACATCAATACCGTTCTGAATGATATAATCAACCTCAGCAATCCCTTTGGATTTCCAGAAAAAGGGGTGTCTGGAATCATTTGCAATCAGTTCTGTCAGCACAAAATTTTCCGTGAGAATTCCCCGCATATCGGCAGTCAGCGGAGAGGTATCAAAAACAACATCTGCCGGGAATTTGCTCATTCTGCGTAAAAGCCCTACATCAGAGAAATAGATCTTGAAATATGTAACATCTCCATATGTCACAATAGGAATATATGGTCGCCCGACTTTTTCGACTTTATAGATAAGCCCTGCTGAAATCAGCCATTGCAGAGAGTCTTCCAAATCCCGGGCACGCATTCCCGTTTTTACATGGGCAAAGATAAATTTTTGATTGTCTTTTGCAAGCTGTGCCGGAATTGCGTGCCAAATCAGGGAAAGTTTTGGAAATTCGGATACAGATGCATATTTCACAAAATCTCTTTCATAATTACCGAGAATCTCACTTTGTATCGTTTCTACAATCCCGATGTCGTGGTTATTTATCCATGAGTTAACAACCTCAGGCATACCTCCGGTGATCAGGTATTCACGATATGCTTCTTCCAGTTTGCCTGTAAATGCGGCGGAAATTTTTTCATCCGCTGACATGCTTCTGAGGTGTTCATACAAGAGTTCCTCCCCCATTGCCAGGAGGTATTCTGCGAAATTAAGAGGATACATCTTAAGCATCTGCACCTTGCCAACCGGAAAGGAGATGTTTTTTCCCATCTGTGCAACAGCAACTCCCAACAGGGAACCGGCGGCAGCGACGTGGAGTTCAGACAGGTTTTCGCAGAAATATTTAAGGGAGGTTATAGCACGCGGGCAAATCTGGATTTCGTCTAATATAAGGATGGTATTTCCGGGCTGGATGTGTTTGTTTCTCAGAATGCCGAGGTCTTTAATAATTCTTGAAACATTCAGGTCGCCTTCGAATATCTTTTGCAGACGGTCATCATATTCAAAATTAAAATATGCGACATCTTTGAATTCTGCCTCGCCAAAATGCTTTAATATCCACGTTTTTCCACACTGCCGAATTCCTTCAAGAATAACCGGTTTACGATCCCTGCTGTCTTTCCATTCAAGCAGAATGTCGTAAATGAACCGCTTCATGAAATGAATTTTGCACTTTTAACTATATATTATGTGTGTAACGTACACATTTTTCCAACTTATTTTGTGAATAATGTACACAATTTAATAACTTAAGGTCAGGAGTTGTGTAGTTTTGTGAAAAATGAGTTCCGGATTATTGAATCTGGTTTCGCACTGCAGGGTATTGGATCAGGCCATAATTTTGGTTATGTCTCTGCTGCAGGGGGACTTCCTGCTCTGCCCCTTCACCCCGCAGATTAAAATAAAATCAAAATTAAACTATTCTTACTTAGTCTATTATAGATTAGTCTATTCTGGATTAGTCAAATATAAGTGCAGTTAAAAGCAATGATTCAATAATGTTCATAAATCGCAATCATGAATTAATCCATCTTGAAAACGAATACTCAAAAAACACTGCAAAGTTTGTAGTAATGGTTATTCTCCGGATTTCTGAAAAGGTATATGAGACCTCAGCGCCATCCACGTTTTCATGCTAAACTAAGAAATTAACCTCCGGTTCTGGTGTTATATCCTGAATACTAAGAACAATTTAAGGGGATGCATTAATGCATCCAAATCTGTTTTCCCATTTCCCGAATCTCTGATTACTGATCCGAAGAAATCAGAAGCGAGACTGAGACTCTGATTCTCACACTGGACGCGACAAAATGAGGAGAATAGCATCGAGCCCGCACTATTATCACAGGTGAGAACTCTCTTTTTTCGCATACCACAGGGCCGCAAACTCTACCCCATTCCGCTTCTCCCCGATCAGGAATCGACATCTATTTGTTCATTGGCGGTCCATGAAAATCACAGGTGATATAATCGATTCATCAATAAGTGAGAACGAGGCATCAACCAGAGAATACTATGACGGCCCCGCTGATGCAATCTACCGACATGTATGGGGCGGGGAGAACATCCATATCGGGATCTATGACCGGACGGATGACCTGTATACCGCCAGTGATGAGGCAAACCGATACCTGGGAAAGCTGCTCACTCCCCGGCAGGAGTGGGTGGGAATCGATCTCGGATGCGGCTATGGCGGGCTCTGCCGATACCTGGTCCAGGAGTACGGGTGCCGGATGGTCGGTCTCAATATCAGTGCAAGAGAGATCGCGGTTGCCGAAGAGCGGAACCGGGAACGAAACCGGGAACGAAACCTGACATCCCGGATTGAGATCCGAAGGGGGAGCTTCAACGCGCCACCGGTCGGTGACCGGGCATTCGACTTCGTCACCAGTCAGGATGCCTTTCTTCATGCGCCAGACAAGCCGATGGTCATGCAGGAAATTGCACGCATCCTCAAACCAGGCGGCCGGCTGGCGTTTTCCGATATTCTCCTGGCTGAATCCGGGGTCGATGACCGGACCAGACAGTCCATATTCCAGCGTCTCCATCTCACCGATATGGGAACCTTCACCGGATACCGCGAAGCGATGGAAGATGCAGGCTTCGTGGTCACGGAAATCGAGAACCGGACAGCGGATCTCCATACCCATTATATGCAGCTCCGCGATGAAATACAGAGGATGAAACCGAAATTAAAGGAACACATCCCTGAAAAGGCAATTTCAGACGCATACGAAGGAATTGAAACCTGGCTCCGGTATTCAGCACGCGGGTTTATTGAATGGGGATACTTTACCGCCACAAAACCCTGAACGACCGGGTGGATAGCCGGAGACAGGCATTGTGGGCCAATGGGTTCCATTGAACTGCAGGTGGTGAAGGCCCGGGACACCCGGGAGATCGCCGCTCTCTACCTGAAGGGAGACTGGTGGCGGGAAGAACAGGACCACCGCCACCTTACCGGGCTGATCCGCGGCGGTATAAAAACCGTATCACCAACACCGTTGCCATCACCAGCCGCAGCTGCAGCCGAAACTAAAACAGCGCCACTCAAATCCCTCTTTTAGAGCAAAAACTCAGCCTCTGCCTGCAGGCACCTCTGACAGAGTTCCGGATACCCGATGCAAAAAGGAGAGTATGGGTCGTTGGGGGTGTGGTAGTTCACTTGTCCGAATAAGTGCCACAATGTGCAAAAGTGTTATACTGAGTATCCTGATTTTTCTGGTTCTTCTCCGGATTTCTGAAAATTAAATTTCATCAGATAAATTTATCGGATAACGATTTTTTGAAGGCAATGAAATATAAATATCCGAAGCACAGCGATAAATATGATATACTAAAGTGGGGAT
>JAYEIC010000039.1:0-3728 GCA_034659935.1 Methanobacteriota archaeon
ATACCACCGGGGTATGGGCATGTTACAATAAACCCTTCTGACCACCGGATCCTTGTTATGCCGCGAATGTTGTATCAAACGCCTTTTCGAGCGAATACCGGCTTTATGAGGAAGCTGTGTGGGGGTGAGTGGGTTTAGAATATGAATTATCCAAATCTGGATCAGATGAATGGAAAGAATCAGGGAAGGAAGGCTATAGCAGAGGATAAAAGAGGCATTCCTCCCCTAAGGCCTTTGAAATCAGAGGTGTTTAACGACCTGCCGATTATCACCCTCAGGCAGGGAACTTCAATATATAATCTGGTGGTTGAGGATTTTGCCGGTCCTGATGACTGACCTGCTCAGCGCAATCGTTTGGTTGATCCGTACCGCAATCCCGGTGTCCCCGGGGGTCTGAGCGATCTCCTGCAGATAGTTAATGTCATTAAGTGTCAGCCTCTCTTCAGGCATCATTGTCATTTTTTGATTGTATATATTATGTGCTTCCTTTCTGGTTTTTGGGACTATATTGTTGTTGCAATTGCAATAAAAAAGGCTAATAAAATTTGAGTTTAAAATTCAAAGAAGAACTAAAATCATTACAGTTACGAAGAATTTTTATTTACCGTTACACATTCAAAGCAGTGATGTGAGACTATTTTGAATGTATTTTTCAGATTTATGAAGTCCATGTGTTTTATAGATTTTTGATTTCTGGCTATTAAGCCCCTTGTAAGTGCGGCAAATATGGATTCTTCCTGAATTAAAACAAGGATTTTATTTGTTTTTTTCAGGTTGGAGATAATTATGTATTCCTGTATTGCCGATTCATTCACTGGAACTTTGTCTGAATCTTTTGGTTCACACAAATATATTATGTGAATATCACTGGTTTCTATGAGCTGTTCACTGATTCTCAGGTTATATTCATCATCAGTTTCATGCATTTTTTTGGGGAATTTTTCTTCTAAATCTAAAGAAAGTTTTGTATGAATATATCCTTTTGATATCAGGTGTTCTCTGCATTTTTTTAACAGTTCTATCCGCTGGAATGAGCCAAAAATTCCGATTTTAACTGATTTTTTTGCGATTTCAATATCTGAAATTTGTAGTTCATGCCTGCGGGAAAACTTCAAGCATTATTCCTCCCCTTTTTGGAATGCGTTGGGGAAGTCTTCCCTGAATTCAGCGACCCTTTTATTCATCCATTCGGTTATCTGAAGGAATGTCTGCGGTGACATTTTTATTTCTGTCATCATTCTCCTTTCAAGTTCTTTTGGTTCCATTTCAGTTGAGTATTCATTTTTTAGTCCCGGAACAACCGAGTCGAGAAAGAACCCCATTCTTCCTTCCAACGGGTTTAGTGTGCCGAATACTCCGGAAACAGGTATTCTTTTAAAATCCTGATCTTCTCTTATCACTACTTTGATTTCGTTTTTTTCAGGTTTATTTTCTGCTTTTTTTGTCATCTTAGACACCATTTATGTTTTTATTCCGTCTGTTGAAGAATATCCGCTCAACATATTTTCACCTGGTTCGGAAGTTTTGCTTGAATCCTGCTTAAGACATATATCTTTGTATATTATGCCTGTTGATTTCATTTTTTCATAACATGGTTTTTTATTCTTTTCAGGTAAGAGCATATTATCCATTAGAGACTCAATAAACATCTCTCCGGCGTCCGTTGGCGTGTAGAAGGATTTTTTTTTGTCAGCCATATCTTTGAGCCTGTCGGCTTTTTTGATAACCAGTCCGGCGTTTGCAAGATCCTTTAACATATTTGAGAGGGTCTGCTGATGTTCGCTGAATTCTCCTCTAAGCTCGCCAAATGTCATTTTTTCATTTTCTAAAAGAGCAATATACAAAGCCCAGTGTTTGTCGTCGGAAAGGCCGCTTACCATCTCTCTTAACTCTTCAGGCACCATTTTCAGATATTTTTTCATTACTTCATCCCGCATAATGTACGCACCTCTAAATAATTCTAGTCATGATTTATTGACTTGTTTATTAATATAGGTTGCCCTGACGGTCAACAATTTATGACTAGTTATGGCCCCGGCAGGATGCGGATTCACCTCCGGTACCTCAGGGAAGGCACCACAAAAGCGATAAAGAGGATCCTGCATCCATCCGCAGTTATATGACCCTGCATGCTGGTTACCTGGCCTTCAGATCAGCCTGACTTTCTGCATATTCAAAAGGATCTCTTTCACATACTCAAGGTCAGTTACCAGAGTGATCCTGGCAGGGTCACCTTTCAAAACTCTCGGGTCCGGACGGTCCGGGATATGAAGTGCGTGCCTGCAGGTGAGGCACAGTTTTTGCTCTGAAAGAGGGATTTGAGTGACGTTGTTGTAGTTAGGGGGTGTGGTTGGTTATGGCCACGGCGACACTCTGTTCATACCACCGGGGTATGGGCATGTTACAATAAACCCTTCTGACCACCGGATCCTTGTTATGCCGCGAATGTTGTATCAAACGCCTTTTCGAGCGAATACCGGCTTTATGAGGAAGCTGTGTGGGGGTGTGTATTACGGGGTGTCGGGGGGAGTCTCTTCATTCTGCGGAGGTTTTCCCGCGCCAAACATCTCACTGCTTGATGCCTGATAGAATTTTATTCTGTTTCCGTTTCTTCTAATAGTTTCAAGCAGTCTGGTTGTGCCGAGACCTGTTACATTTCCTGTATATTCGGGGATTTCTTTGCCTTTGTAATTCCTTACATATGCCTTTTTTCCGCGTTCAGAAATCCTATATAGTGCCAGACACTATACTCATAAAAGAGGGATTTTATTGTCTCACACTCATCTTCGCTATACGGTAATCATGGAAAAGAATGAAGACGGAGGATATACCGTAACGGTTCCCTCCCTTCCGGGATGTATTAGTGAGGGATCCACCTGGGATGAAGCACTGGCTGAGATAGAAGAAGCAATTTCCGGCTATATCGAGGTTGCAAAAAAATCTGGAAGGCCAATTCCCGTTGAAGTCACGGTTCCTGTGAATACGGTAAATGCATACATATGAAACTCCTCAGAACAACCGGAGAGAAAATTATGAAGGTCCTGAAAAAAGCTGGTTTTGACCTGGTTGGCATAAGGGGCAGCCATCATTATCTTCATCATCGGAAACATGGCATAATTGTAACAGTTCCCGTCCATTCCGGGAAAATTCCTGCTCCTAAAACACTTCAGACAATTCTTTCACAGGCAGGGATAACCACGGAAGAATTCCGTGAACTACTCTGATAACTTAACAGGAGAAGAAGCCTTTTTGTAATTATCCACCTACCCTTTTTTTGCCACAGGATAAAACCAATTGATCTAAATATTAAGGGTAATATAATATATATGGATGATTCCGGACCATTTTCAGGATAAAATATTTTGGTTCGTTGTAACTGATCCTGAAGGTGTTGTATCGGCGGTCAATAGTGTCAGTCGCCACCTGAGAAACGGCTGGCAGGAGGGTGCATACCAAATGGCAGACTTTATCCAGACCACCAACACCAGGAGTGCGGTGTGGGATCTTTCGGTCCCCATCGCAGACATCACTGTCTTCAATGCGATTGTGCAGGACATATCATCGACACAAGTCTGGTCAAAACAGTGTAAAACTTGTATAGAACTTGTATAGAACTTGTATAGAACTTGTATAGAACTTGTATAGAACTTGTATAGAACTTGTATAGAACTTGTATAGAACTTGTATAGAACTTGTATAGAACTTGTATAGAACTTGTATAGAACTTG
>JAYEIC010000040.1:0-3707 GCA_034659935.1 Methanobacteriota archaeon
TTTTAAAAAACTAATCCGGTGAAATATCCAGAGAAGAAGAAGAAATCAATTCGACCAAATCCTGTTTCCTTCCTTTCCCTGATTGTCTGCCGACAGATAAAACCGGCATCTGACTGTTCAGCACTATCGCAGATTAAGGTTTGCATGCCGGCTTCAATCAAAAAATTAAGAGGTGAAAAAGTGAAATTTGAAAAAGGCATGGGGGTGTTAAGCCTGCTATTGGTAATAGCACTTGTCGGTGTGATCTTTGTTCCGGCGGTTAGTGCTCAGGAGAGAACAGATGGCATTAGATCAGATGCTAATGAGCCAGCTCTTGTTGTCATTGGAGATTGTACAAATGTGCTCATAAAGGACGTAATATCTGTATCTGACTTGAAGTCATATGGAATCATTGACCCTGAAAAACTCAATATTCCTGAAGGCATTACCCGGTACGAACTCGTAACGTTCGATCACGCTGTATTAAACAAGGAGATGCAAAGTACGGTATTGATTCAAATATCCGGGAAATATTACACTATTGTTTTGAATCGAATGAATTTCGAAAGCCTTGACGATTGTATTGATTCGTATGAAGGATCGATACAAGGCGTGGAAGGGAGTGATGTTCTTCTAACGACAGGTAAAAACGTTCTCGTCGGAAGCATAATCTTTGATAATGAGACATTCTGGATCGCCCCGGTTGAACCACGAGCACGTGCGGAAAAGTCACAGTCCCCTTTGCATATCATCTATAGTTCTGAAGACGTTAGAAGTCAGGAAAAGCCGGCTATAATTGACTATGGTCCTGTATCATCACCAGAGAGTGACGAAACAGTAAGTCTTGATCAATCGATCAGGCTGCAAATTGAGGACACAAAACAGTTTTACACAGTAAATATCCTTGTAGCAACTGATAATCAGTTTTATCAAGATGAAACAAACTGGAAAGCGACGGCACAGGACATCATCGCAACGGCAAATCAGCAGTTTGGAAGAGATGATATTCAGGTCTCTCTTTGTGTCATGGACTATAGTGATTCCAGACGATATCAGCTCTCAAACCATCCTGCAATCATGTCCGATCCTCTCGGTGCGTTCATAGCCGTGTATCCTGAATCAGATCTCGACGCAAGGTCATCAGATCTTGGTATATATCTGGGCGGTTACGATAAGACCGGTACTGAAATAGGGCTGGCAGATGGTTTTACTAACAATGGAAGACATGCCTGGGCGCAGATGGTAACGGATTGGTATGATCTGTGCTATTGGGGTACAGCTCATGGCCGCAGATGTGTGAGCATTCACGAGCTTGGGCACAACTTTAATGCCCACCATGAAGACACGCCAGGGTATAATCAGGCGTATGCATTTAATGGCGGCCTTACTCATACGGTGGTGTGGAGCTATTTCTTAGAACATCTCAATTGCTATGAGTTTTCATCCGACAATTATCATGGAGATGCCACCCATGATAACGCAAGAGCCATTCGTGAAGCAAAGGCGTGGGTTGCAGGTTACGTTTAACACCACTCATACCAATACAATTTTTATGGAGGTCAAAAAATGGTACAATCACTTTCTGTAATGATGCACAAACACAAGAAACTCATAATTTCACTCGTTATACTGATTATCCTTCCATTGATCTGTATTGCCGCTTTACCCCATCTAATGTATTTGACAGTTCCGCCGGATCGACTTGAGTTGTTTGAGGTTACCGAACAGAAGGCCCGGGAGGGCATGATAATCCATCTTGATGAGCAGAATTTTTTAGAATTTCCCGTGCTGGAAGAGGTGTTGCTGGGAAGTGAACATTACCCGCCGAGAAAACCATATCGGGAAGGAGACCTGGGCCAAGTAGGCGAGGTGGAGTACCCCGAAAAGATAACACAGTGGACAACCGATAGATATCTCATAGACAATACAACCAGCAAGAGGAAATATTTTGAATATGCAGGGCGTTATTACAGAGTAGGGACTGTCTACTGCGATTAAATCATCCGATAGATCTTTTCTTCACATTGTAACCCAAACTCCGGTCATTTTTATTGAATTTCTCACTCCTAAAGTGCCTATTGGAAATAATGATTAAAAAGACAATCCATGACTAAATATCCATCTGTGGAATAGCATTAGGAGAACTGCACTTGTTGCAAGAGAGACAAATGCGGCCCGGTCTTTTGATTTTTCATGAAATACCCGTATACCGCAATAGGTTATCAAACCGAAGCAGAAGAGAAGTAGCAGGCTTACGAAAGGGATATTCACAATAACAACCACCCAGAAAAAAAGGATACAGGGCAACAGAGCATAGATCACCGATTTCATTGTTTTTTCAAATCCTTGGTGTTCATTGACAAAAAGCAAGAAAAAATGCTCAATGAGACTGATTCCCAAGAGTGAGATAACCCCATTTATTAAACCCTGTAACAGGCCAATTAATGTGCCCAATAAAATAAGCCCAATAAAATACAATTCACTAATACCTGATTCGTTTCCAGGATATGGCTCCAGAAGGAATGATCCCAGCGTAAAACAGATTGATACAGCGATAACTATCCCAAAAAAGAATTGGAGATCCTCCCGCAGTGATTTTTTTTTAAGTTGCTGAAAAAGACGCGGGGGACTGGTGAAAGCAGTTTTTAATTGCGTACCTGTCGACATAGTTCTCTTCCAAAAAATTATGGAACTGGTCCACACCCATATCCTACAGTCACCCAATCTGAGGTTCTGGATTCTCCACCGGTTGTTCCATATTTATTACAACTTATCGAAGCATCAACTGAATGTTTGGGGGGACTTAGTGTTATATATGCCCAAATAACATTAGACTCAATAACTCCCTCATACCCATTTTGCCGGGTTGAATGTCCAAAATCACAACGATCAAAGCCAATGTCTTGAGAGGTGTATGTCGTATCTGATATGCTTAGAATTGTGTTTCCAAAGTCATAAGTGAATGTTCCCTCGGTGTAAAGAGTTGCACTTCTTATATACAAGTAAACCCAGCTGTCTGTTCTCGTAATGTGAGCTTGATCGATGGATCTTGTACTAAATTCCTCTGATCCCAGAGTTGAGAGATAAATCCTGCTCAATTCATAGTTTACTGAATAATTGGCACTCTGGTCCTCTACTGAGCATGCTTTGCAATTAGTTTCGAAATGTTCCGTTTTCGAACCAATTGTTGACTGATTCACTTTGCTTTTAGATATAATGCCCTGATTGTCGAGTAAACCGTAAATAATTCCATCTGTTCCATAATAGAGAACGACTTTTTCTCTTTTTCCTTCCAGGTATCCGATTATTGTTTTAATGTTCTCCTTCGATTCTGATCCTCTGATCCTCTGATCAGCTCATCGACTTGATCTTTCGCTTCACTATACGTTTGCCACTGATAACCTTCTTCTCTGGAAGGTTGCTCTACCTCCAACATGGTATAGATATTATTTTCAGTTTCCTGATTTTGAAACAGGAGATCGGTCTTGATTTGGTCCTCTGCACTCGTCATCGGTACCATCGCCGACACCACCACAACACTCACCAGCAACATCGCCAGAAGCACAAAGAGTGATCGCATGCCTTTTTTCAGTTTCATACTTTTTCCTCCATTTTTTTGATTAAAGCCGGCATGCAACCTTAATCTGCGATAGTGTTGATCAGTCAGATGCCGGTTTTATCAGTCGGCAGACAATCAGGGAAAGGAAGGAAACAGGATTTGGTCGAAT
>JAYEIC010000041.1:0-3426 GCA_034659935.1 Methanobacteriota archaeon
CGATCTTTATGTGTACTGGATAATGGACATATTGAATTATAAAAATGTGAGGATATTTACAAATTGCCTATAGCCTCTTCAACAGATATTCAATCGCCTCAAGATCCCTCTCACCACCACACTTCCTCACAAGACCTGCGTGATGTTCAATCAGTTCTCTCAGCCGGGGATCTTTATTCCTGACATACCTTGTGGCATGCACAGTCGCCTCAATGACACTGGCAAACCCGCGATTCACCGGGTGGAGACGCAGACCTGTGATCTCTTCATATATGGGAGTCAGGCTGACAATCAGTGCCTCATTCGTACTCCGCTCAACTGTACAACGGTAGGCACCCCATGCCTCCACACCCTCCAGCCTGTGCACTGTCAGACCAGAAACGTTCTCTTCCACAAAATGGTTCTCATCTTTCGGGAGATCTTCAAATGCGGTTTTTACATAGATCAGGGGGTCAAAAATGAAGTTTGCAACCACCCACCCGTCACGTCTGACATTCTCTTCTGTGTGGCTCCCATGAAAAAGCACCATGCTCAGCCTGCCTTTGCGGTTGATGATCCCGACAGGTGCAGCATTATAATGTGTTGTCACGATAACTTCATTGATGCCTTCCTGCAACAATTCCTGCCCGGGTCCCATAGATTCTCCTGATTCACACGGTTCCATTCTCATTCCTCATTCCTCAATCCCCGGCCTCAGTGCCAGGTCACAGATCCCATTCCCAGCCCTCACCAAGAGCGACATATATTCCTGCAATAACAATATCAGCAATTGACCCGGGGTTAATCCCTTCATTGCGGCACTGACGGTCAAACTCTTCAGTGTCACGCCTGCCTTCCACCACATCACGTGCCTGCTCCATTGTCCATCGGGCAACATCTCTCCCGTGTTTCTTGACAATAAAAGTGTCTGTCTCAGTTGAAAGAAGGTGGAAAAATGCATCGACAATACCCTTTCTGCCGTTCGCTGATCTTTTGAGAACAGCGCAAACCCTCTGTGTGAGTGCAAAACCATTCGTCCACTCCCTCGTGACCATATCGCTGTCTGCGGAATATTCCATCACATTCAGAAGCGTCATGCCCTGTTTGCGCAGCTTATCAGCTGCCGCAGGGTCATTGACATCAAGATCGTCTGTCTCGTTCATCCGAACCTGTGTGAGCCCAAACGCTTCATAGAAATATATCGCATCTGAAACAGTGGTTGATGCAACAACACGCTTTGCACCATCAATATCTCCACCCATAATAAGCGGGATTAACAGGATGAATGCACCAAAATGAGTATTACCGCCTTTGTGAGAGTTTGTGAGGGCAACTGCCTCTTTGATCAGTTCACCAACAGAGCCGTCTTTATTAACAGAGTCACCTCTTTTACCTTTCTGCTCTGCTCTCTCAAACGCAGGTTTTGCAAAAATAGCTGAAGCCAGAAAATGTTCCAGCCACGTATCTTCATAATCATGGTTCCGGTCCACATTCCCGGGTTTTGGGAATGCACAGACCTCCAGCATCATTGCCATCTGGGCTCTTTCTGCCCCGGATTTATTATGCAGATCTCTCATCAAACACCTTTGCCATAATCTTCTCAGAAAGGCGGCGTTTATATCTCATATAATCCGGCTTTGTAATTCCTGCCTGCTGCAGTGCCATATCCCGGAACATGCAGGGAGTGGAACTTTTGCAGCACCACACAAGACCTCCAAAACATGTCTGCTCACCACCATTCAGAGGAGTGCCCTTAACTGCCTCCAGTTTGAATTCCATGTACTCTTTCTTTGACATATCAATACGATTCAGCAACGGAATAAGAGGGCAGTCCTTAACCGGCATACAACAGAAAGCCAGGCTGCGGATATCCCCGCCACGGCATAACTGTTTGGGTGCATTATACCACCCGGTCTCATCTGCATATGATTTCACACCCTCATTCAGTGCCTGAAGCGTTTCAGAATCCGATCGCCTTGCAACAGATATCAGATCAGCACCATGGGACAGCAGCTCCTTCATTCGTGAAAAAGAGTTAACCGAATTGTTCGCAACAATCATAAGAGGGCAACTGTTTCTAATCTGACGAAGTTTTGCATGCCCAAAGTCCATCAGGTCAACATGGATCATATCAGCGCCTGCTTTCCAGATGATTTTGGCAAGTTCTGAATCATTTTTGTTGACACCTGCACGGATTTTTACTGATACTATAACACCGGCTGACTTGAGAGCCTGAATTGTCTCAACAAGTGCCTCAGGGTGATGTAAAAAATATTCCCCGCATTCCGCTTCAATCATGGGCGCCTGCCTGCAATGGGCATCTATCTCATATATTACACCAGTTCCAAGAGCTTTGGCTATACTTTTATATGAATCCGGACTACTGCCGCGAAGATTAATACCTGCAACCACATCACTCCCCTCAAGCATCTCAAGCTGCTTTTTAAGTTCGTCAACGGGACTGTCATACAAAAATTCAGTCCTGCCGCTCTCTGCCATCTCCCTTGCGGCATCCATTGTTTTACTGTCAATAGAATACCCTCCAATAAAAGCGAGACCAACATGTTCTTCGCGCGCAAGCACATAAGAAGCATCCACTACTCCTGCCATAGATGCAACAGCAACCGGTGTTTTAACAACACGGCCATCGATCATAAGTTCAAAACGATCATATGGATCCATCATAATTCTATACTTTTTTGTTATAATTGCACAAATTCCTTTGGGTACATGCTTTCAGGAATATATCTGCCAGAAGAACGGACAAGCGAGTCCACAAGCACATCCACATACTGTGAGTTGAATTTCGCCTGTTTCAGGCGGTATGAAAATCCGCTGACAGTATTGTTGTCAAAAAAAACATTGAGGCAGTGAACAATATTCCGTTCAAATTCATTCATTTGCATATATATCTGGTGTCACTACCAAAAAAATCAATCGGTAACACTTTTATCTCATGATCGTAGTACCAATTAACATATGTCTAAGAAGGGATTCTTACTGATAGGTCATGGCAGCAAAAAACCATACAACAAAGAATTAATCGAGAGCACTGCAGCACACATTGCAGAAAATGAGGACAGATTTATTGTTAAATCCGGCTTTATGAGCATCAACACACCTACAGTTGATGAAAAACTGGAAGAATTCAGGGATGAAGATATCGATGCTCTTGTGGTCGTCCCGTTGTTCCTTGCAAAAGGCATTCACATCATTGTGGACATACCTGAAATTCTTGGTTTAAAAGAGGGCAGCAATAATGGAACATTTAAACTGCGCAACAGGGAAGTGCCACTACTTTATGCAGGTCCAATAGGCTGTGATCCACTGCTCGCCGAGATGATGGTTAATAATGCGGACAAAGTGATAAATGAACATCTCTGATAACTTATAAAAAAACGTGCATGACCTCTCACGGTCACGCACTGTTTGATGAAAGTGGCATTT
>JAYEIC010000041.1:3526-46341 GCA_034659935.1 Methanobacteriota archaeon
TGATCCACTGCTCGCCGAGATGATGGTTAATAATGCGGACAAAGTGATAAATGAACATCTCTGATAACTTATAAAAAAACGTGCATGACCTCTCACGGTCACGCACTGTTTGATGAAAGTGGCATTTATAGTCAAAAACCAGACTCCAGGAAATGTCTGGTTTTTACCACCACTATATCTGCTATCTGAATCACTTCGTGATTTGTCATCAGAGAACACCTGAAGCAAAGTTATCATACACGTTTTTATGAATATTTTAGTGCTTGACACCATTCACGGTGGCGCGGAGATTGCCTGCCACCTCACATACAGAGGATATCACGTTGACACGGTGGATATATACCGTGGAAAAAACGGGATAACAGAGAATGACGCACTGAACCGGGATTATGATCTGGTTATTGCCCCGGTTCACATGGACCCGGATCACCCGCTCCTCAAATATCTCCCTGAAAAAACAATCTCACATCACGAAGCTGTTGCCATGATCTCCGGCAACAACATTCCGCACCCGATGATTGAGATCACCGGAATGCAGGGAAAGACAACAACAGCGTATGCACTTGCCCATATTCTAAAAGGAGAGGGTGTTCTTCACACTTCAGGCGGCACATGGGAAATTCCGGAAAAAAAATTCATCTGGAAAAAGAGTATCACACCCGCATCAACAATTGATGCGGCAGCATATGCTTTTGAAAAGAAAAGATGGTTGATCGCAGAAGAATCCATCGGTGTTAGTGGTGCGGGCGACATTGGTGTCCTGACATCGGGCCTGGATTATATGATTGCTTCGGGAAAAAAAAGTGCACTTGCAGAAAAAAAACGTCTGCTTGAAAAGTGCAGAACAATTGTTGCAGCTCCGGGAATAAACTGGGAGAGAGAGAATGTAATCCATGCAGAAAGATTTGCCGGATGTACAGGGGAAATGTGCACATACAGCAAAAACGGGATTACAGGTACGTTTTCAAACCCTCTTCTGACTCTGAAAGGCTACAGGAGTCCCCTTATCACTGCTGCGGCTGTCGCATGCGTACTTGGCAGAGACCCAAAAGATCTTGCCACATTTAAGGCACTGAAAGGCAGAATGTCCACAGAAGAGATCAATGGAACTCTGATTGTGGATAACTCCAACAGCGGCACAAACATGGAAACAACAATAGACGCAGCAGAATTCGCCCGTAGCCAGTCAGGCAACGATGAACTGACCCTTGTCATTGGTATTGAATCAAAAAACATCTGCGAGGGTTTTTCCCGACAAAAGATTGAAGAAACCATACGCACGATCCAGCCATCAGGACTCATCATTGTCAGTGAAAACCCGGATTCCGAACCAATAAATGCAGCCCCGGACATAAAAGTTAATTATTCCGACAGTCTGAAAAACGGGCGAAGGGTTGCAATTGAGACAACCGATACCGGGAGCATTGTCCTTGCAATAAAAACATGGAGATAGATTATTATGCGCTATATTCAGCCAAGACCCAGTTCTATTGTCGCAGCACTCTACACAGCACGTGACCTCGGGGTGGACGTTGCAATTCTGCACGGCCCTTCAGGGTGTTCGTTTAAACATGCCCGTCTTTTAGAAGAGGATGGAATGAAAGTGTTAACTACATCACTCGGTGAAAACGAGTTTATTTTTGGCGGCCAGAATCTTCTTGAAGAAGTCCTCAAACAGGCTGAAGCGGAATTTTCACCAAAGCGAATGGCTGTTGTCGGTACATGTGTCTCAATGATAATCGGAGAGGATATGGAATCCGCCATTGGTGATTCCGGGATTACAACACCAACAATTGCAATAGACATTCATGCCGGTTTTATGGAAAATATTGACGGTGTCATAACAACCTTAAAACCGGCTGCAGATGCCGGGTGGATCAGCAGTGAGGAGCTGGAACGTCAGAGATTTGTGCTTGCAAAAGCAAACGAAGTTGAACGGCTGAGGGGCGCAGCATGCAAACCATACATAAAACCCTCAAGGGGGGACCTCAAACACACAGTAGCAAAACGCCTGTATGATCTTGCCTCTTCTGGCGCAAAAGGTGTGGCAATCCTCAATGCAAAAAAAGAGACCGCATACATGTTTGCAGATGAACTCATCGCCCTTCATGATGTCTGCCCTGATGCCAGTATAACATATGTTGCCAACCTCGAAGAGAGGGGACTTCCAAAAATCAGGCGTGATAATGAGAATATACTTCATGAGCTTAAGGACCGGGGTATTGAACCTGTACTCATTGGTGCACTTGATGAATACGGTGCAAACGGGGAACGTCTTGGTGAATATATCCGCAATCTCAGACCGGATTTTGCCCTTATTGCAGGGGTCCCACATGCAATTCCACCGGTATATACTGAAGGTATTGAGATCATTTCCATAACAAACGGTCCGAGACAGGTGGAGCCCTTAAAAGCCATTGGCCATCAGCATGTAATTGTTGAAGTGGATCTTCACCCAAAGACCCTGGGTGTCAGAAATATTGTTGAGAGCGAATTTGGTGCGGTTCTCCGGAGTATGAAATGAAGTCCCTGCTCATCACAGGTGACCGTTCAGGCAGTGGAAAGACGAGCATAACACTCGCAATCTCCGCTCTTCTTTCAAAGGAATATATTGTCCAGCCCTTTAAAGTCGCGATGGACTATATTGATCCTTCCTACCTGACGGGAGTAACCGGCAGAGCGTGCAGGAACTTAGACAGTTTTGTGATGAATCCGGAGCAGGTGAAAATGGTCTATGACAATGGCTGTATCGGAGCGGATATCGCCATTGTCGAGGGTGTAAGGGGACTGTTTGAAGGATCAGACGCACTTACAGACAGAGGTTCTACAGCAAATATTGCCAAACAACTTGACCTTAATGTTATTCTTGTTGTGGATGCCCGGAGTATTACAAGAAGCGCTGCAGCAATTGTCAAAGGATTTATGGTACTTGACCCTGATGTAAAAATTAAGGGAATTATCTTAAATCAGGTTGCAAATGAAACTCACCGGATAAAAGCAACAACAGCAATCGAACACTATTGTAACATCCCTGTTATCGGTGCAATCCCGAGAACCGATGAGATGAAACTCACAATGAGGCATCTGGGTCTTGTTCCATTCCTTGAGGGGCAGGTTAAGGGAGAATTTAGCATGAGAAAGCGGGACGACCCGCATTTTCATCAGACAGTGCCTGACTCAGAGGCGTCATGCACGTTTTTACAGAAAGTAGAGACTATCACATCAGTTATCGGCAACCACATTGACATGGATGCCCTGCTGGATATAGCGGGAGAGAGTACTGCACCAACTGTAATCCCGGAGATATTCAGGCAGAAAAGAGATTTTGATATAAAAATAGGGGTTGCAGTAGATGAGGCATTTAACTTTTATTATAACGATCTCTTTGACATCCTTGGTGCGCTTGGTGCTGGAGTTACCAGATTCAGCCCGATTCACGACCGCCTGCCTGAAGCAGACGGGTATATCATTGGTGGCGGATATCCCGAACTGTTTGCAGAAGAACTTGCTGCCAACAGCAGTATACGTGAGGCTGTCTGTGAAGTCTCAGCAAACAAAAGACCGATATACGCAGAGTGTGGCGGACTGATATATCTGACTGACAGGGTGATTTTGCGCGAGGGGTGGCACGGACAGACTGAGGATAAGGTTTATCCGATGTGTGGCGTGTTTTCAGGAGAGACGGTGATGCCTGCACGCAGGGTAATAGGGTATGTACAGGGAGTTTCTGATGCAAAGAGCCCCCTTGGGGCCGGGGAATTTTCCGGACACGAATTCCACCACACAGATGTCAGACTTGCAAAGGATACACATTACAGTTACAGACTCACAAGAGGGAAGGGAATTATTGACAATCTGGACGGTGCGGTTGTAAACAGGACACAGGGCAGCTATACTCATCTTCATCCGATATCTGTACATGGGATGATTAAGCACTTTACAGATGAGTGCCGGAAGATAGAGAAAAATTAAAATTAAAATGGAAAATTAAAATGACGAAAGTTTAGTAATTTAAAGACCATAATTACATTTATGGTGATATATCTTGACGGTGAGTTTGTCCCGGATGAGGAGGCAAAAGTCTCTGTATTTGATCATGGCCTGCTATACGGCGACGGTGTCTTTGAAGGAATTCGTGCATATAACGGACGTGTGTTCCGCCTTCAGGATCATATAGAACGCTTATATGATTCTGCCAGGGCAATTGATCTTGCAATTCCATTGTCCAAAGAAGAGATGACAGAAGTTGTTCTTGAAACACTCAGAAGGAATAACCTGAGAGATGCATATATCCGACTTGTTGTCACACGCGGAAAGGGAGATTTGGGAATCGACCCGCAAAAATGCCAGATCGGACCTACAATCTTTGTCATTGCACAGGAGGTCGGTGGCATGTATGGTGATCTGTACGAGAAAGGTCTTAAGGCTGTGTCAGTATCCATCAGGAGAAACCCGGCAGAAGCCCTGCCGCCAAATGTAAAATCCCTGAATTATCTTAACAATATCCTTGCCAAGATTGAGGCCAACTACAAGGGTGGAGATGAGGCAGTTATCTTTGATACGAACGGCTACGTTGCTGAAGGTTCAGGGGACAATATCTATGTTGTAAAAAACGGCACAATAATCACTCCGCCGACACTTAACAATCTGCGCGGAATTACCCGCATGGCTCTTCTTGAGGCGGCGCGTGAACTTGGGATACCAAGTGAAGAGCGCAATATGGGTTATTTTGATATTTATACCGCTGACGAAGTGCTTGTTACCGGCACAATGGCCGAAGTTGCTCCGGTTGTATGGATTGACGGGCGTGAAATAGGTACAGGTAAACCAGGTCCCATCGCTGCACAGTTAGGTGCGGCAATAAGAACTAAAACTGCTACTGAAGGCACAGAAATCTACAAATAATTCATTTTTTTGTGAGTAATTTCAAAACATATATAACCAGACTCAACGAATAGAATAAAGCACGCAGTGCATTGCTGCTATAGTGTAGGGGCCAATCATGTCGGCCTTTCACGCCGACGACTGGGGTTCGAATCCCCATAGCAGCATCAGGACACTTGGTTCAAATCCAGACTTTTATTACTATTCTCCCCACTCTAACTATGAAGAGCAAAGTACCTACCATAGCTGACAGTTCTTTTTACCTGATAAAAAACGGATACGCGGACTTGCCACAAAGGCAGGCTCACCGCATCATCATTCGATGACACTTGCCATACCTGAGATGGTATGGTACCAGGCAGATACAGTACCTGAGTTAGCAGGGCATAGTATGCAGTAACATAACTGAAATCAGGGTAGAGTTACACCAGCCCGCAGGAGGAGGTAGATACCAACCCTGAGACTTTTCCCGCACTCATGCGCCCGCTAAGCGACAAAACACCCGGCACCTCCAGCCGTCAATGCCACAATCAAAATCACAACAATTATGATCTTTACATAAAATAGAGAATTTAATATCTTCTAAAATCATTCAGATCCATAGTTTTAGCAAGTTCTCTGGCCTCAATTAATAGTTGTCGACCTTCGGGAGTGATGTCATCAGGATCGTTTATATACTGTTCAAACCTCCGTGCATCATCACCCTCAAGAACTAAACTCAGCTCAATTGGTTTTGCCATCTTTTCACCACACCCCATTACACATACATATATAAATAACCCCCATATAAAATATATCCAAACACAAAGGTAAAAAGGAAATATTCAGGGAATTATCCAAAAAGTGAACTATGGCATTAGCACTGGATGGACAAAGAGCATAATATTTTTAAGAAGAAAAAGTCATCTTGTAAATATCATTCTTGAGAATCATGCTAACAAATACCCATAAAGGAAAATTGCCACAATCATTGATAAGCGAAAAGATGAAATAATTAAAATACCTTACCTGACACAGCTTGAATTGTTTTTAACCTGAAATTTTGGCGATACTATGAACCAGCTTCTCACCGATGCAGAGATCCAAAAACTTCTGCACGAACCAAAACTAATGTCCCGGTCATTTCGGTCCCCAGGTACAAAAAAACAAAAACGGGGGCACTACGAATCAGAGATAATCATTTCCGGAACAGAAGGACACACGTTCCAGATACGGTACCGGCAGAATGCCAGGTATCCCACCGATTTCTCCGTTATTCTTCTCTACCTACCGGAAAGAACAAACATCGCCAGAGTTCTCAGGCGATACAACGGCAAAAGCCACGAGCACACAAATAAAATAGAGAGAGCCACATTCTATAATTATCATATTCACACCATGACCGAACGCTACCAGAGAGAAGACGGATGCTCTGAGGACGGATACGCCGAAGAAACAGATCGTTACAGCACCGCTGAAGAAGCCAAGGACTGCCTCATCCTGGACTGTTCAGTAACTATGCCGGATGGAAACAGACAACTGAATGAATTTTGGTGATCATGATGGACATAAAACATACAAAAAATGAATTTTTGCAGAAAGTCTGTGCAGATATCAGAATTGTAGAAGAAGGCATCAACCGCTACCGCGTCTTTACGCCTTTCACCTTTGATGACGGGGATCATCTCGTCATCACACTCAACCGGGATGACACAGGCATCTGGCGCATTACCGATGAAGGGCACACCATCATGAGACTTACCTATCGCATTGATGAACGTGATCTGAGAAGTGGCAACCGACAGAAAATCATTGAGACAAGTCTGATGCGTCATGGCATCCATGAAGAAGATGGTGAACTCTACATCCCCCTGAAAGATGTTACTCCCGGCAATGCCCTCTTCTCCCTGATTCAGGGTATCATCCAGATTTCAGACGTTAGTTATCTTGCCCGTGAAATCGTCAAATCAACCTTCATTGAGGATTTCAAAACGACCATTGCTGAAATCTCCAGTACCATTTTTACTAAAAAACAGGAACTAATGGTAACTTTTGACTGGAGTCACCCCGAACAGGATCCCGAGGCACGATACACTGTTGACTGTGTTATTCACGATTCAGGCCGGCCAATCTTCCTCTTCGCCCTTAATAATAATGACAAAGTCAGGGACGCCACCATCAACATTCTGCACTTTGAAACACTTGGCATGGAATTCCAGTCTGTTGGAATCTTTGAAGACCAGGAAAGCATCAGCAGAAGCGCTCTGGCAAAATTCAGCGACGTCTGCGACAAACAATATTCACAACTCTCCGGCAACGAAAAAAGAATGACCTCCTATCTGAACAGAGTACTCGCAACAGGGTGAACAGAACATAGCACTAAGCAAGCAGAACCGGGTCGGGCAGGCGCCTGACTACCGTAAAGTTCAGATTTCGCACCCTTGGGAAAAATAGCATAATGAATTTAGGGATTTCTCTGGGAAATTGAATTACAGAGCAGATGCTTATGAAAGATCAGATCGAGGAGGCAAAAAGACGGAGCCTGGCCACACATACCGGATACATCATAAGAACGGATATTATGATATTAAGTACGGACCGATCGCAGGAGTCGCGAAGTGGTAAGGCGGAATAAATAAACCTCCTCTTTTCACCTCCTTTTTATGGCAATTATTGGCAAAACCCTTTTTAAGATGTGTATATGTATATGTATATGTAGATATGTCATCTAAAACCGTGAGCCTTTCAGAAGAGGCATATGCCAGATTAAAGAAATGGAAGAAAACCGACGATGAAAGTTTCTCACACGTAATCTTAAGGGTTCTGCCAAAACACAGAACAGCAGAAGAGATAGCGGAAGCGCTTGGAAAATCCAAAGTATTTCTCACAGATGAAGAAGCTGAAAAGATGAAAAAGGATATTGAATGATAATATTCGATAGTACTTTTTTAATTGATCTGATGATAAGTCAGAATAACCCAAAATGTAAAAACTGTATTTCATTACTTGGAAGAATTGTAAATGGTGATGAGGCATATGGTACTACTTTTGCGAATGTCTTTGAACTATACAAAGGTGCTTACAAATCCGACAATATCGAAAAGTCAAAGGCTAAAATTAATGATATTTTAAGTAATATTCCTGTCTTAGACTTTAGCACTGTTTTTTATGATTCTTATGGTGAATTATCTACAGAACTTGAGAAGAAGGGAACACCTATTGGTAAATTTGATGAATTGATAGCGGCTATTGCTCTTTATCATAATGCAAAAATTGTTACCAATAATACCCGCGACTTCTCAAAGGTTTCCGGTATTGAAATAATCAATCATTAAGTCCTATTTTTAGTTTTAACATTATATATCATCCCTTTCCAGAATTCAGGCAAATTTAACATCTATATTGGCATCAGAAGGTAAGCTTATATACAACTTTCAAAAGATGTAAAGTAAAATATTCCCAATTTATCCTTTGTTTTAAGATTCAGGCAAACTTAACAGATCAGTTTACAAGTTGTCAAGTGACCCCTGTCAGGGTAGTTTACTTTCAGCTACCGTTTCACTGTTTGATATCAAAAAGGGTAATGTGTAACCTCAAGCTCTGGTGAATAGAAATCGAGTGATTTATCCACCTTTGCAGCAAACAACACATTTTTGGTGTTGTTGTCATATTTTTGATTGGATTCCCGGTTGGTGCTTTTTTGGCCTGATTTCAAAAGATGTCAAGTAAAAACATAGGGAGTATTAGGGCGTCATATTGCCAGTTATTTCCAAAAATACCCCTGCTGTCACTGTTTAGAATGTCAACCTCTGTTAAGTAGTTTACAATGCTCGTAACAACTCAACTTTAAGAAGCTGAGTTGTTACTAAAAAATTAATTAGTCTTCTTCCGGGCCTTTTCATATACCACCACTGCTGTTAATGCCACAATTGAGAGAGGCAGGGCAATTATAATAGGATCCACCACCTGCCAGGGCATAGGAAGAAGAGCATCATTCCCGGTAATCAGTTTAGAAAGTCCAAGTGCCTGGGACTCTTTCAGATGAACAAACGCCGTCCAGATAAACCATGCCAGTGCACCGGTAACAAGGCTTGTCCTGGCAGCGGAGACCGATGGCTTTTTGCTATACATTGCATGGGCGTATGCAGGCAGGAATGCCGCTGCACAGAGTCCCATGAACATCGCTGTGGCACGGGCAATAATATTTCCCGGCAGACACCCCCAAACCCCCTGTTTTCACCTCCTTTTTATGGTAATTATTGCCAAAACCCTTTTTAAGATATGTGCATGTATATGTAGATATGTCATCTAAAACCGTGAGCCTTTCAGAAGAGGCATATGCCAGATTAAAGAAATGGAAGAAAACCGACGATGAAAGTTTCTCACACGTAATCTTAAGGGTTCTGCCAAAACACAGAACAGCAGAAGAGATTGATGAAGTACTCAGAAAATCAAAAATATTTCTCACAGAAGAAGAGGGTGAAAAGCTAAAGAAGGATATCGAATGATAATCTTTGATAGTACTTTTTTAGTTGATCTAATGAAGAGTTATAAAAATCCAAACTATAAGAAATGTATTTCATTTTTAAAAGAAGTTACAGATGGTGATGAGGCATATGGTACTACTTTTGCTAATGTCTTTGAACTATACAAAGGTGCTTACAAATCCGACAATATCAAAAAGTCAAAGACTAAAATCAATGAGATTTTGAGAATTATTCCTGTTTTGGAGTTTAGTGAAGATTACTATGATTCTTATGGTAAGTTATCTGCCAGTCTTGAGAAGAAGGGAACGCCTATCGGTAAATTTGATGAACTGATAGCAGGTATCATTCTCTATCATAATGCAAAGATTGTTACCAATAATACCCGTGATTTTTCAAGAGTCCCAGGCCTTGAAATAATCAACCATTAAATTCTATTTTTAGTTTTAATATCATATTTTACCCCTTTTTAGGATTTAGGCAAATTTAACATCTATATTGGCATCAGAAGGTAAGCTTATATACAACTTTCAAAAGATGTAAAGTAAAATATTCCCAATTTATCCTTTGTTTTAAGATTCAGGCAAACTTAACAGATCAGTTTACAAGTTGTCAAGTGACCCCTGTCAGGGTAGTTTACTCTCAGCTACCGTTTCACTGTTTGATATCAAAAAGGGTAATGTGTAACCTCAAGCTCTGGTGAATAGAAATCGAGTGATTTATCCAGTTTTGCAGTAATTAACAGGGTGGTTGTTGTCGTTGTTGTCATATTTTTGATTGGATTCCCGGTTGGTGCTTTTTTTGCCTGATTTCAAAAGATGTCAAGTAAAAACATAGGGGGTGTTAGGGCCTTAGATTGTCCGTTATTTCCAAAAATACCCCCTGCTGTCACTGTTTAGAATGTCAACCTCTGTTAAGTAGTTTACAATGCTCGTAACAACTCAACTTTAAGAAGCTGAGTTGTTACTAAAAATTTAATTAGTCTTCTTCCGGGCCTTTTCATATACCACCACTGCTGTTAATGCCACAATTGAAAGAGGCAGGGCAATTATAATAGGATCCACCACCTGCCAGGGCATAGGCAGAAGTGCATCATTCCCGGTAATTAGTTTAGAAAGTCCAAGTGCCTGGGACTCTTTCAGATGAACAAACGCCGTCCAGATAAACCATACGACTGCACCGGTAACAAGACTTGCCCTGGCAGCGGAGACCGACGGCTTTTTGCTATACATTGCATGGGCGTATGCAGGCAGGAATGCCGCTGCACAGAGTCCCATAAACATCGCTGTGGCACGGGCAATAATATTTCCAGGCATAATATAGGCAAGCAGAGTACTGGCTAATATCATTACAACAGTTCCAATCTGAATTCCGTTTATTACAGATATTTTACCGTGTTTTCCATTCCGGAGGTCATACCCTGCTGCAGTTCCCATAGTGTGGAATAGTGAACTTAATGTTGACATTGCTGCTGCCAGAAGTGCAAGCATGAATATCACAACAAAAATATCAGGCATTGCTGCATTGATGTACATTGGGAGGATTAAATCAACATTTCCTCCGCAAGCCTGCATTGCCGTCATTCCTGTTGTCTTCGCAAAAAAGACATTTGTCAGAGGCCCTACTGTGAAGGCAACACCGGTCATCATCAGAATGAAAGGTCCACCTACCAGAACTGCCCGGTTGAGTGACTTATTATCACTGACAGTCATAAAACGAACAACAAGCTGTGGCTGAGCCAGAACACCGATACCCACACCAAGAACCAGTGTGGTTATTAGTGTCAGCCAGATAGGTGAACCAAACGTCGGCATAGAAGTCCATCCGGTGTGGCCTGCTGCGGCAAGTGCTTCAGGCACCATGTATGTTAATGAACTTAGTGCAGTGTGTGCCTCTGTTACTCCACCGAGGTATATGTATGTCAATATAAGGAGAATCGCCATACCCACAAACATGATTGCCCCCTGAAGAGCATCTGTATACATAACCGCAACCAGACCACCGAATATAACATAAACAGCTACGATTGCAGCAAAGGCTATCAATGCCGTATCATATGGTATATAGAGAGTTGTTTCAATAAACCTTGCTCCACCAATTAAAATTGCTGCAGTATAAAGCGGCATACCGATTATTATTATAAACGCACTTACATTCCGCATAAATGACGAATCATAGCATTTGCCCATCAAATCAGGAAAAGTAACCGCATTTAAGCGGTGGCCGATTTCACGTGTCCTTTTCCCAAAAAGGATGAATGCAACCAGTACGCCCAGTCCAATATTGAGTACTGTAAGCCAGACCAGACCCATTCCAAGATAGGCCGAAACCCCGCCAAAACCAATAATTGCAGATGTGCTGATAAAAGTTGCACCATAGGACAACGCAAGGATAACAGGATTGATCTTCCTCCCTGCCACCATGAAATCCTCATGTTCCTTTGTCTGCCGGTATCCCAGCACACCAAGAGCAATGATTGCAATCAGATATATCCCGGTTATTACCAACAATGTCAGAGTGTCAACCACCATGGTTAGACTCCTCCTCACCATTCCAGTTCAAAATGCCATACACTATACATGCAAGTGCAAATACGATTGCCAGCACGTAGCTTATCCATATCTGTGGATCAGAAATTCCAAACATAAAAGATCTCCCGATATCAGGAAAATGTTACATTACAAAGGAAACCGAAATTAAACCGGTTTCCTATCTAAAGCTAAAGAAAAAGGGGCAGATAAAAAAGAGTGCAAAAGATTTTGCTTCTGTATCTATGATAACCCCTCTATTGAACATATCGAATACCAGTTAGTAGTACTCAAATGCAGTATATATCTTTTTCTTTTTGTGGACAGTCTCCTGAAAATCAGTGATTATTCAAAAAACATGCATAAAGCGGAGCTTCAGGCACTTTTGATGAAAATGCGAGTCGTGTCGCATTTCCATGCTAAATACAAGAGGTATTTTCATGGGTGATTCCAGACACTGCCTTTGCGACTATAATTACGCAGAAACATGGAAAACTCCAAAATCAAAATTATTTTAACTTCTGCTGTGAATAGGTGTAGATTAGAGCACTCATTTTTCCACTGCAATAATTTATGGTGAGACAATTATGAAAGGAATACCGGAACAATACAAATCAAGAATTATGCCTCTGGGGAAATCTGTTGATGAACCAACCGGACATAAAATTGCATCAACACTGATCTCATTTCGGATGGATCTTTATGACAGAGTAATAGAACAGGCAGATAATGCAATAAACAGACTCGAAAAAAAGGGGAATGAATTCGGAGTAATAAAAAAATCACTACAGATTGTCCGTGAAGAGGCCAAAAAACTGGTTGGTTCAAAATCGTCTGTAAAATCACAATATACATGGGAGGGTGAAACAGCATCAGAAGAATATGAGTATAAAGATGATACCTCCAGAATCGAACTGACCTTTGAAGAAGATGAAATTAAATATCTTCCAATTCAGCTCCCTGAGACTGATGTAGAGGTCAGAGAGACATATAACCGTGATAATGCCCTGATACTCCTGTATGTTGTCGCCTCAATCTCCTCCCCGTACGATGAATCTGCCCTTGATGAGTATATGAAGAAATATTCTCTGCTAAAAATGAAACACTATCTGGAAAAATAGTGATATCCCAAACCATTCTCATATTTCTGTTGATTTCTACAGGTATTATTTCCTATAGAAATATCAAACCAGACTATCATCCACACATATTCATCCAGACATATGTATCACCATTACCTGACCAGTGTATGATCAAAAATTAATTAGTTTAACAAACCCTAATTATAATTCGTGAAAACAGCAATACTTGGCGGCGGTCTGACCGGGATAACACTTGCACGTCTTCTCTCAGAAAACGGTGAAGAAGTAGTTGTCCTTGAAAAAGAGAGTAATTATGGCGGACTCTGTCGTTCAAAAACAGAAGATGGGTTTACATTTGACATTGGTGGTTCACACATCATTTTTAGCAGGGATAAAGATGTCAATGACTACATGTGTGATGTCTTAAAAGACAATAAGGACAAAAGAGACCGCAATACAAAAATATTCTATAAAGACTGTTATGTGAAATATCCCTTTGAAAATGGCCTTTATCAACTGCCACAGGAAGATCGTTTCTTCTGTATAAACGAATTTATTAAAACAATAATATCGGTTGAGAAAGGAGAACTCTCAGAGCCAACCAATTTCAGAGAATGGATCTATTATATATTCGGTCGTGGCATTGCTGAATCCTACATGGTGCCATACAACGAAAAGATCTGGAATTACCCGACAGAAAAAATGTCTATGCACTGGGTAGACGGCAGAATTCCACGACCTCCTGTTGAAGACATCATCCGTTCTGCTATTGGTATTGAGACAGAGGGATATACTCACCAGTCTGTTTTCACATATCCGGTGACCGGAGGAATAGAATCACTGGTGAAGTCAATTGCAGACCCGATAGAAGACTGTATCATAACAGATTATTGTATTTCATCTGTCACCAGAGAAAACGGAAAATTTGTAATCTCCGGAATTAATGGCGAAGAGATCATTGCAGACAGATGTATCTCAACTATTGCTCTGCAGACCCTCCTCCCATGTCTGGAAAATGTACCAGGGGACGTAAAGGCGGCCTGCAATGAACTGAAATATAATTCCATTATCTGTGTGGGTCTGGGAATTAAAGGAGAAATCCCGGATTATTCGTGGTTATATATCCCACAAAAAGAGCTGGGTTACTTCAACAGAGTATCATTCCCGTCCAATTACAGCAACAAAGTATCACCAGACGGACATTCATCAATACTGGTTGAAATCACGTACAACGAAGGTGATGAAATCTCACAATTGGGAGATGAAGAGATTATCTCACATGTAACTGACGGTCTCGTAAAGATGGGACTGATACAGAACAGGGAGGATATTGTCTATGATACTGTTGAAAGGCAAAAATTCGCATATGTTGTCTATGACCTGGATTACATGAAAAATATCGAAGTTGTCAGGTCATTCTGTAATGAGAGAGACATTACACTTCTTGGCAGATTTGCCGAATTTGAATACTTAAATATGGACGGATGTATACGCAGAGTTTTTGATTTCCTTTCAGATTCATAATTATCCCTTTTTGCGATTACCATTAAACCCCATTCGCAAAGGAAATGAGCTCATAATGAGTTTTAAAAGTGACGTTCGTAACTATAATAAAAGAAGCATCAGGCACTGTAATTACAAAAATAGTTTAATTATTTTGGAACCGAAATGGTTTTGGAACCCCGCATTATTGCAATTCTCCCGGTTCTGACAAATTCTCTGACACCATACTGGCGGAGAAGTTTTTCAAGAGCATCTATTTTATCACTATTCCCGGTTACTTCAAGGATTACAGTCTTTGTTCCGACATCAATGATCTTTGCCCTGAATGTGGTTGCAATCTGCATTACTTCCGCTCTTGATGAACCCGATTCCGCATTTACCTTAATCAATGCGATCTCTCTTGAAACATGTTCATAATCGGTAATATCTGAAACTTTAATTACATCAATCAACTTATTTAGCTGTTTTTGGATCTGTTCTATGAGAGCGTCATCTCCACACACAACAATTGTAATCCGGCTGGTGTCCACCTCTTCGCATGGACCCACAGCAAGACTTTCAATATTAAAACCTCTTCTTGAAAATAACCCTGAAACGCGGGAGAGTACACCAGCCCGATTCTCAACAAGGATGCTTAGAGTATGCTCTCTCATGGCGCATGGCCCCCTATCATCTCATTTATGGCTGCCCCTGCAGGAACTATTGGGAATACATTCTCTTCCCTTTCTATTCTGAAGTCAAGCACAAACGGTGCATCGGTTTCAATTGCGGTTTTCAGTGCGGGTCTCACATCTTCACAGGTTTCAACTTTAATGCCGTTAACTCCATATGCCTTTGCAATTTTTACAAAATCAACTGACGGGAGTTCTGTAAATGAATACCTGCGGTCATAGAATAATTCCTGCCACTGCCGGACCATTCCCAGATACATATTGTTCAGAACCACAACTTTTACCGGAATGTTGTATTGTGCCACTGTTGCAAGTTCCTGAATATTCATCTGGAAACTGCCGTCACCTGCGATATCAACAACTGTCTCATCCGGTCTTGCAAATTGTGCTCCAATCGCAGCAGGAAAACCATAACCCATTGTACCAAGACCTCCGGAGGTCAGCCACTGCCTTGGATGTTTAAATCCATAATACTGAGCTGCCCACATCTGATTCTGGCCAACTTCACTTACAATTACACCCTCACCTGAAAGGAGATCACTTAACTCCTTAATCACAAATTGCGGCCTTAACAGGCCGTCATCTTTATACGTTAACGGGTGATTCAGTTTCCATAATTTGATCTGGTCAAGCCATTTGCCGGTATGACATTTTTTATCAATACAAATCAGGAAATCTTTCAGGACTTCTTTTGTATCCCCGACAATTGGCATATCAACCGCTTTGTTTTTCCCTATTTCTGCAGGATCTATATCAATATGAACAACTTTTGCATTCGGCGCAAATGTTTCGATTTTCCCGGTCACTCTGTCATCAAATCTGACACCGACAGCAAGCATAAAATCACACTCTGTAACTGCATAATTTGCATATTCAGTGCCGTGCATTCCCAGCATACCCAGATGTAACGGATGATCACAGGGAATACACCCAAGACCCATCAGGGTTGTTGTAACTGGTATACCCATAATTTCTGCCAGACGGATTAATTCTTCTGATGCACCGGATGAAATAACCCCGCCCCCTGCATATATGACGGGTCTTTTTGCATTTTCCATTAAAGATATCGCTTTTTTAATCTGTTTCAGATGACCTTTACAGGTTGGACGATATCCTCTGAGTGATACCTTAATCTCAGACGGGTCTTTTGATCTGCTCACATCTGTAGTTACATCCTTAGGGAGGTCAATTAACACAGGACCCTGTCTTCCGGTTCCGGCAATATAAAATGCCTCTTTCACTACCTGCGCGACATCACCTGCATTTTTTACAAGGAAATTATGCTTGGTTATCGGAATGGTGATCCCCGTAATGTCAGATTCCTGAAATGCATCATTACCAAGCAATGAAGTAGGTACCTGTCCGGTAAATGCAACAACAGGTATGGAATCCATATATGCTGTGGCAATTCCCGTAACGAGATTACATGCTCCGGGACCCGATGTCGCGAGACAGACCCCGGTACGCCCGCTTGCACGTGCGTAACCGTCTGCTGCATGAACAGCGGCCTGTTCATGGCGGACAAGGATGTGCCTGATATCTGAATCATATAATTCGTCATAAATGGGAAGAACGGCCCCTCCGGGATACCCGAAGATCGTATCAACCCCCTCATGTTTCAGGCTTTCAATGAGCATTTTTGCTCCGTTTTTCATTTATTTTCCTCCCTCAATAATGAGTTGATTCCTGCAATAACAGCTTCAACACTTGCAGTTATTATATCTGTGCGAACCCCTGCGGATGTAAATGTCTTTCCGTCGTTACTTAACTTAACTGTTACATCCACCAGTGCATCCGTCCCGCCGGCAATGGCATCCACATGATAATCATCAAGGTGGATATTACCCACACCAGATACAGTTTGATGGAGGGCTTTTATCACTGCATCCACAGGGCCGTTTCCGGTTGAAGCACTTGTGACTTCATCTCCATTAATTTTTAGAGTAACTGATGCTGTAGGTATTAAATTATTGCCACTGACAACGGTAAACTGTTCAAGTACAATTGCCGGTTCTGATTCCATCTGTATTACTGAATCCGCCACTGCCATGAGGTCAGCGTCAGTAACCCGCCTGCCACTGTCACCAATATCTTTAATCCGTGCTACGATTTCAAACAGATGAGAATCATCGATCTCATAACCCAGATCTGCAAGTGCTACACTGACAGAGGCTGAACCGGAGTGTTTCCCCAGAACCATCCGTCTCTTCCTGCCAACCAGTTTGGGGTTTATCGGTTCATATGTACTTGGATCTTTAAGCACACCATGTGCATGGATTCCACTCTCATGAGTAAATGCCATTGAACCGACAATCGCCTTATTTGCGGGCAGATCAATTCGTGTTAATCGTGATACCAGTGATGAAAGCATATACAGATCAGGAGTTTTTATTCCTGTGTTATATTCATACAACACCTCAAGGGCCATTACCAGTTCTTCAAACGGCATGTTCCCTGCCCGCTCACCGAGACCATTTACAGTTACATGAGCACAGGATGCACCGGATTTCAGTGCCGCCATTGTATTGGTCATAGCAAACCCAAGGTCATCATGACAGTGTATACTAAGTGGTGCAAAGCATAGCGGAGGTATAATTTCCTGAATTCGTTCTGGTGTCAGAAGTCCTACAGTATCACAGAAACAGAGCCTGTCAGCACCATGTTCCATACCCTGTCTGAATAGATCACCCAGGTACTTCTGGTCTGCACGTGAAGCATCCTCTCCACTGAGTTCGACAATCAGGCCGCGTTCCTTTGCATAGTCAACTGCATCCAGCGCCATTTTAGAGACTTGCTCTCTGGTTTTACGCAGCTTTACAGTTATGTGAAGATCGCTTACCGGCACTACCAGATGTACAGATTCAGCACCGGCGTTTACTGCATGGTCAATGTCGTATGGAAGGGCACGGACAAATGTACAACACTCTGCCTTCAGACCTGCATCTGCAATCAGTCTGATCCCTTCACGTTCACCTTCAGAAGCTGCGGCAGAACCCGCTTCGATAACATGCACACCTATATCAGAAAGTACAGAAGCAATCTCTAATTTTTCATCGGGACTTAATGATACGCCCGGTGTCTGTTCACCATCCCTAAGGGTAGTGTCAAAAAAACGAATATTATTGGCTAATAAAGCAATTCCTCATAGGATTTCTCACCCATTAATTTTAGTACAGGTAACTATTTATATGTTTTTGAAAATGGTCAAAAAGAAAAATTATGAGGTTTCAACACTCTCATATATAGCTGTGTAGTAGCGGTACTGGAAAATACCAAAGAAAGGTATAAGAATTATCATAATGCACCAGCCTATCACAGGTATCATTCCCAGAATACCACCAACAACACTAAGAACAACCCACATTACAACAACTGCAATGATGTAGTGTATCCAGCCAATCTTACCGATCGTTTCAAAAATTGCACTAAAGTTGAATGCCTCACCCATACTGCCGGTACGTGAAAATCTGATCATTCCCATAATAGAGATAAGACCAATAATCAGTGCAAGAATTGCAACAACGAGTAAACCACCCATAAATCCGGCAATACCTGCAGCCGCAACTGAGTCACTGCCAGATGCAAGAGCCATGACTGCTCCACCAAGAACAAGGAACGCAACAATCAGTACCGGAATTGAATAAATCAAAGAGATAACTATCAGTTTGATACCATCAATAAAGAGAGAACCCCAATTCTCCAGTTCAGGAGCAGGTTTAGCCCCACTCATAATTCGCACAGAGTACCCGCCAAACAGCGGGAAGATAATTGCACATATAATCAGAAGGAACCATCTGGTCCATTTACCAATAAGTGCCTCTTTTGTGTATTCAAAAGAGTCCCCTAACATTTCACTAATTCCCATATTACCACTAATATAGGAAGTATCTTTGATTCTATTTAATGATTGGCCTCAAAACACCAAAAAAAGAAACAATATCTGATTATTTATTTATATAACAACGGATTTAATGCCGGAAGTGGCGGATACCAGTAAAGACCATTGCCACGTTCAGGCGGTTTGCAGCGTTAATTACTTCCTGATCACGTATGGAACCACCCGGCTGAAGGAGAGCAGTTGCACCTGCCTTTGCTGTTTCTTCCAGGGTATCGGGGAAAGGCAGGAAGGCATCAGAGGCAACAGCAGAACCATTCAGAGGGAAATTTGCTTTTTCAACAGCAATCTTTGCAGAATCAACACGGCTCATCTGACCTGCACCGATACCAAGAGTGGCTTTCTCATCAGCAAAAATTATTGTATTGCTTTTTGTATGTTTGCAGACCTTCCACGCGAGTTGCATTGCATGCATTTCACCAGGATTAGGATCACGTTCAGTGACAACAGTCCAGTTCTCAGTATAATCCACAGGAGTTCTCTGAACAAGCGCTCCACCGTCAATAGTGCGTATTTCATCAGAGATTACTTCTTTTGGAAGAATCAGAACACGCATATTCTCCTTTCTTTTCATGATCTCCAAAGCTTTTTCTGTATAAGATGGTGCAATTACAACCTCAACAAATGTAGATGCCAGTTCTTTGGAAACATCTGCCCCAACTTCACGGTTAAATGCAACGACTGAACCATATGCAGAAGCTGGATCTACATCCCGTGCCCTCAGATATGCCTCAATCAGTGACTCTCCCACTGCTACACCGCATGGATTATTATGCTTCACAATTACTGAACAGGGTTCGTCAAATTCACGGACAAGACCTACAGCTGCGTTCACATCAAGGTAATTATTGTATGACATCTGCTTCCCCTGAAGAGGGGTCTGATAAGCGATACCAAAGTCACCATACACTGCGGCTTTCTGGTGAGGATTCTCCCCGTACCTGAGAGTCCGTCCGTTCCTGTACTGGACTGTCAGAACCTCAGGAAATTCACTGTCAGTATTGTAGAGATAGTTGCTGATTGCCGCATCGTAGGATGCCGTACGTGCAAACACTTTTTTTGCAAGGGAAAGGCGTTCTTCGTCTGTGAAAGTACCCTTTCTTACAGCCTCAATGACCATCCCGTAATCCATGGGGTCAATGACTACAGAGACATCCTTAAAATTTTTTGCTGCCGCGCGGATCATTGCAGGACCCCCAATATCAATATACTCAACAAGGTCATTTAAGGGAAGATTTTTCCCGGCCATCTCTTCAAATGGATACAGGTTAACAACAAGCAGGTCAATTCCGTTGATGCCATGCTCTTCCATCACACGATCGTCAATTCCACGCCTGCCAAGAAGACCGCCATGAATTTTCGGGTGCAGTGTTTTAACACGCCCGTCCATCATTTCAGGTGAACCTGTATATTCTGAAACTTCTACAAAATCTATCCCTGCTTCTTTTAAGGCTTTACCCGTACCACCAGAGCTTAAGATGCTGATATTATTGTCTACAAGAGTCTTTGCAAGATCAATTATTCCTGACTTATCCCATACAGAAAGGAGTGCCCATGTCATGGTGACATATCATCTCTAATCTCAAATAATGTTACTGTATGCCGGCATATTTCAGGGGACTCTGCCAAATCGGATCAGGGTGGATTTAACAGAGTCTTAGGAATGTATAATGAATCCGGAAAACAAATAATACAATAAGGATGCGAGATTCACCATTAAAAACAGTTCTCTATTGGTGTCCAGAGTGTAACATTCCACTTATGGGACGTAAATGCGCCTGCGGTGCAAAAGCAATTGAGATTTCACTGTTAAAACCATACGATATCCGGCCTGCACTTGAGTATGACCGGAATCTGTTAATTAAACTCCTGAATGAACGCTTTGGAATAGATGAAATCCCAGAGATTGTTCTTTTCAATAAAACCGGAGGAACCGACCGAAACGATCTGATTATTATAAATGGCGAAAGGTTTGGCTGGCTGTCATTTGATCCTTATAACAGAAAATATTCCATTGAACTGACTCAGGACGCACTACCCTACATTCTGCCTAAAATTAAGAGAGGAATTGTTGATATAACAGAGTATATCAGAGAAACAGGAAGAAAGAGACTTGGTGGAAAAAATATCCCTTTTAATTCAGAACTCAACGATGGATTTGTTGTGATAAAAGCCGGGAAACGATGGGGTGTCGGTAATCTGAACAACGGGAAACTGAAAATAAAAACACTTGGCGTGATCGAAGAAAAGGAGTTTAAAAACCCGGATCATGATGAAGTAATAAAGAAAAATAAACGTCACTTAAAAAATCTTGAACGCAATGCCATCCGTTTAATAAGATCATATATGGATGAAGATACCCCGGTTAATGTTTCTTTTAGTGGTGGAAAAGACAGCACCGTAGTGCTTGAACTTGCACACAGGGCCGGCGTAGAAGACGTATACCACGTTGATACCGGAATGGAATTTCCTGAAACAGTAGATTTTGTGAGAGAAACCGGGATTAAAAAGATCCTGAAAGGAGCTGATTTCTGGCGTGAAGTCCGTACACATGATCTACCCCGGAAAGATGACCGCTGGTGCTGTGAGAAACTCAAACTTCAGCCTGTTAAAGAATGGCTTAAAAATAAAGGCAGATGTGTAACTGTGCAGGGCAACCGCTGGTACGAATCATTTTCACGTACGGATCTTCCGGCAGCGTCAAAAAATCCACATAACTCAAAACAGCTGAACCTTTCTCCAATAAGAAACTGGCGTGCTTTTGAAGTCTTTTTATATATCTGGTGGCGGGAACTTCCGTATAATCCTTTATATGACAAAGGTTTTGAAAGAGTTGGCTGTTGGAACTGTCCTGCAATGCTTGAAAGCGAAGCAGAGAGAAATCAAAAACTTCACCCGGAATTATTTGGAAAATGGCAGAATTATTTAAAGAGGTGGGCACGACAGAATAAATTGCAGGAAGATTATGTCCGATGTGGATTATGGAGATGGAAAGAACTTCCACCAAAAATGAAAGAACTCGCCAGAGCCAACAATATCAAATTAAAAGAGAGCCCTCCAAAGCAAATCCGGAGATCTCTACAATAAGCTCTTTTTTCCCAGATTTACGCATAAATTAGGATAATGTGTCCGCATTCAAGAGAAACTTATATATAGAACTACAATCCATTAATTATGGTATCACTTTAGAGAAACCTCTACAACAGGATGGTATGATGAAAGAGGAGACACCTGTACAGACTGAAACAGAGCAGGAAACCACAATTAATAATGGAAGTCCTGAAAAGCTCTCCGGAGAAGAGAAGATAGCCTCTAAAGAAGAGGAACTCCAGGAGACTATTAACGAACTGAATGACAGATATCTCAGACTCGCCGCTGACTTTGAAAATTACAAGAAACGTAATGTCAGAGAAACAGAACAGCGCATCAATTATGCAGTTGAACAGATTGCCATTGAAATGCTGGATATAACTGACAACCTTGAAAAGGCATTATTATCTGATGATGCTTCTCTCCGTGAAGGTCTAAAGCAGACATATAAACTCCTCATATCAATGCTTAAGAGCCATTCAATTACACCGATTGAATCAATTAATCAGAAATTTGATCCAACAAAGCAGGAAGCACTTGCATATGCTCCTTCAGATTGTGAGGAGGGCACGGTGATTGATGAAATCACCCGTGGGTATTATATGAAAGATAAAGTAATCAGATGTGCTAAAGTAGCAGTTTCAAAAGGAAAAAATAAAGAGGAATAAATTATGGCATCAGAAAAAATACTTGGAATTGATCTTGGAACCACAAACTCGTGTATGGCAATAATAGAAGGCGGAAAGGCAACAGTCATTCCAAACGCCGAGGGAGGGAGAACAACCCCGTCTGTTGTTGCATTCACAAAAGAAAATGACCGTCTCATAGGTAATGTGGCAAGACGCCAGGCAATTACAAATCCGGACAGAACAATCAGTTCAATTAAGCGTGATATGGGTACTGACCTAAAAGTAACCATCGATGATAAAAAATATACACCTCAGGAAATTTCTGCGATGGTCCTCCAGAAATTAAAAACTGACGCTGAGGCCTATCTTGGAGAGAAAATTACTAAAGCTGTCATCACAACTCCTGCATACTTCAATGATGCACAACGTCAGGCGACAAAGGATGCAGGAAAGATTGCAGGCCTTGACGTCATGAGAATCATCAACGAGCCGACTGCCAGTGCCCTTGCATATGGGATAGACAAAGAAGGGGACGCTACCATTCTTGTTTATGATCTTGGAGGCGGCACATTTGACGTTTCAATTCTTACACTGGGAGATGGTGTATTTGAAGTACAGGCAACAGCCGGCAATAACCATCTTGGTGGAGATGATTTTGACCAGCTTATCGTCGATTACCTTGTTAATGAATTCAAACGGAATGAAGGAATTGACCTTAAAAAAGACAATATTGCTCTGCAGCGGCTCCGTGATGCTGCAGAAAATGCAAAGAGAGAACTATCCAGTCTTCAGAAGACCAATATAAACCTGCCGTACATCACAACTGATGCCTCCGGCCCCAAGTTTCTGGATATAGACCTTACAAAGGCAAAATTCGAGCAGCTCATAGAAGATCTGGTTGATAAGACAATTGGTCCCGTCAAACAGGCTATTTCAGATGCAAACCTTTCTGCAGATGATATCAATCATGTACTCCTTGTTGGCGGTTCAACACGCATTCCTCTTGTGCAGGAAAAGATTAAGGCAGTTCTTAAGAAAGACGCAGACAAGGGCATTAACCCCGATGAATGTGTTGCAATAGGTGCGGCGATACAGGGCGGTGTGCTTACCGGCGAGGCAAAAGATATCGTTTTGCTTGATGTAACACCACTTACGCTTTCTATTGAGACGATGGGTGGTATTGCAACAAGTCTCATTGAAAGAAATACAACCATTCCAACCAGAAAGAGTCAGATATTTACTACAGCTGCAGATAATCAGACCAGTGTTGAGATTCATGTTATACAGGGTGAACGTGCTCTTGCAAATGACAACTTTACACTGGGTAAATTCCAGTTGACCGGCATACCCCCTGCACCACGCGGCATTCCACAGATTGAGGTATCCTTTGATATAGATGCAAACGGCATTATAAATGTCTCTGCACATGATATGGGAACCGGGAATAAACAGGCGATTACTATTTCCGGTGATAAACGTCTCTCTGATGAAGAAATTGAAGAGATGATCAATACTGCAAAGGACTTTGCAGATGAAGACAAGGTCAGGCGTGAGGAAATTGAGATCAGAAACAATGCTGATGCTGCAATTTTTTCTGCAGAAAAACTCATAAAAGAGCGTGAAGACAAAATTGACGCTGATTCCAGAGAAAAAATTGAAGGTGGGATTGAGTCCCTCAAAAAAGCTCTCGAAGGCGATGATACTGAACTCATCAAAAAAGAGATGGAAGCCCTGACTGAACCGGTATATGCAGAAACTACAAAGATGTACCAGGAAGCACAGGCAGCAGCAGAAGCAGAAGCAGAAAAAGCTTCACAGACAGAAGGTAGTGCAACTACCACCGATGATGATAACGTAGTCGATGCTGATTTTGAAGTCAGGGACGAAGAGAAGAAAGAGTGAGTGTAATGGGTGCGAAAACCTACTATGAGATCCTGAATATTCCAAAAAACGCAAGCGAGAAGGAGATTAAGAAAGCTTACCGCACCCTTACCAAAAAGTATCATCCTGACATCTGTAAAGAGGAAGGGGCAGAAGAGAAATTCAAGGATATTAACGAGGCTTACAGCGTCCTGTCTGATTCACAGAAACGGGCCCAGTATGACCAGATGGGGCATAACGTATTCACCAGTGCCTCCAAAGGATCATATCAGGGAGGCGGACATGGTGGAGGATTCTCGGGTGATTTTAGTGGCTTTGGAGATATCTTCGATACTTTTTTTGGTGGCGGCGGCGGACGGCGTGGTCCGCGGGGTCCACAGCCGGGTAATGACCTCCTGATGCGTATACAGATTACGCTAAAGGACGCGGTCCTTGGTGCATCAAGAGATATTGATGTGATGCATACTGAACCATGTCCTGCATGTGACGGGACAGGTAGTACAACGAAAAAAACAAAAGTGTGTTCCCGTTGTGGTGGTTCCGGGCAGGAACGGCGTACCAATAATACACCATTCGGCCAGTTTGTCAGTATGTCAACATGTTCGCAATGTAGAGGTACCGGAAAGATTCCTGAGGAACGCTGCAGGTCATGTGACGGAACCGGCCATACCAGGGTAAAACGCACAATTACTATAGACATTCCGGCAGGCATTGACACAGGCATGCGCCTCCGTATGGACGGATACGGAGAAGCAGGCGAACCGGGAGCACCTAATGGTGACCTTTTCATTGAAATTCAGGTTATCCCCGATAAACAGTTCAAAAGAACCGGAGATGATCTTGAGACCGACGTGACAATTTCTCCTGCTGAAGCGGCAATTGGCTGCAGAAAGGAAATTAAAACTATTGAGGAGAAAATAGTTGACTTAAAAATTCCGGCAGGAGTTCAGCATGGAACTGCTCTTAAAATATCTGGTGAAGGGGTACGCAGACGTGGCCGCCCGGGTGATCTTCTTGTCCGTGTAAAAATTGTAATCCCTAAACGTCTTACAGAGGAAGAAAAAGAACTCTATACAAAAATAATTGAACTGGAAAGTCAGAAAAACAGTTCTAAGAAGAGGTTTTTTAAGGACGTCATAAACAAAGTGAAAGATAATTTGTGAACTCCCATTGAGCCGGATACATCGCGGTTTTCCGCGTGTTTTCAGACCGGATCTTATTTTTTAAATTTCGACAGATATTCCCTCAGTTCTGAAAGATATACATCCATATGCAGACTGCCCTGGCTAAAATTCAGATCTTTCTGCAGATTTGCTTTGATTAAGTTATCTGAGGGTAATATTTTCACTTTTACTCCGGTTTTTTCAACTGCACGCTCCATTGCAATTCTGAAATCACCCAGGCAAAACGCAATACGGTGGGTATAGTTATCTTTTGTCTTTATCAGATATTTTGCCACTCTTTCAGTTTCAATTTCAATAAAATCCCTTTTTATTCGTGGATCTTTCACTTTTCCGAGCATGAAACGGTAATTTACAAAAGGGTACATAAGTTCAAGTTCACGTGGTATTACACCGCAGGTTCCAAAAACAACGATATGAATCTGCTCAGAACGAAGTTTTAAAAATATTTCCCTGTCAAATATTCTGTGGCTGGGACTCTGACTGAATGGTTTTTTCATGGCACAGGGAAGAAATATACAGATCTCACGATCCGGTATGGTATAACTGTCAATGATAAACCTGTGTGCATCTTCAAAATCCGGATGATAAAAAACAGGGGTTGTCAGGACAATCTGGTTATTATTACAATGTTTCATGGCTCACCTATTTGAACGAGTCTGTCCCATTAATATTAGATGAAACTGCTCTTTGAGCTGTCGGGTGAACACCCGGAAATGCCGTTTGCTGAACTGGAATGTGTGGGCAGGGTTATTGACAGGCGCACACAGGTAGCGATAGCCGAATGTCCGGACCCTGCTAAAACAGAAAGGTTATCTCTGACACATGTTGTCATGGAATATCTTGGAGAGTGTGATGCATCAAAAACAGGTCTGGAAAACCTTCTAAAGAGACTTGATATCCATTCTCCGGGAACGTTTGCAGGGCGTGTCAAAAAAATGAATGATTCTCCCATTAAAGACAGCCAGTTAGAACTTGAACGTACCATTGGTTCATATATTAACGGCACAGTTTCATTAAAGTCACCTGAAGTCGAGTTCAGGGCGATTTTTTCTGCAGATAAATGTTATTTCGGACGTGTCATCAGAAAAATTGACAGGGGGGGGTATGCATACAGAAATCCGATGCGGAGACCATTTTTCCATCCGGGTGTAATGATGCCCATTATTGCCCGGGCTCTTGTTAATTTATCTCTTGTTAAAGAAGGAGAGCTGCTTTTTGATCCATTCTGTGGTACCGGAGGTGTATTACTTGAAGGACAATTAATTAACAGTAATATTCTGGGGATGGATATGGACAGGGAGATGGTTGCAGGAGGACGTTGTAATCTTCCGTCTTCGGATATTGTAATTGCCGACGCAACAGCAATTCCACTTGTACCAGATAGTGTGGATGCAGTTGTTACTGACCTGCCATACGGACAGTCCGTCTGTATTAAAGCAGATAGTATGGCTGGTTTGTATGAGGATTCACTAAGAGAGATACGCCGTGTGTTAAAACCAGAACGGCGGGCGGTAGTTGTCACACATCTTGATATTGCCAGGATTGCAGAGAAAGAATTTAAAATAGTTCAGTTCCATAGTCAGAGGGTACATAAAAGTCTTACAAGAAGAATTATGGTTCTTGAATAAATGTTATCAAAAAATAAAAGAAAACAATCAATAAATATTAAAAGACAGATTATGACAATACCTGGTTGATGTGGACAGATATAATATACTGATTTGATTAAATGATAAAAAATAAAATAGGTATGATAACCTGGCTGAGAGATAATTTTCCAGAATCAAAGCCAGGAACAGGAATATTACGAAAAGCTGTGCGTCATCTGAAAAAAAATGAAAAAAGACAGTTGTTTTCAGATGAAATCTCACAAATGCGGACTGCTGAAGGGAGATGGTATGAATCCCTTATCTATGAACAGATAATTGAACTCTCATTAAAATCCCCTGAGATTAAATATGTCGTCAGAAAAGGTGCAGATGCACCATACCCTCCAATTCCAATTAAACCGGGTCAGAATGGCTTGTATTATTCAAACCGTGGCGATATAAATATCAGGGGAAACGGACAGGATATCGCAGAAGTAGACCTGCTCCTCATTGACAAAAATGACCAGATTGGATTTGCTGAGATTGTTACATCTTCTTCTGACCTGAAAGAATTTGAAGAGGAGGTATTATACAAAAAAAGACTGTTGGGTTACCTCTTTGGTCAGATCACAGTCCCATTCATCCTTTTTTCTTCTGTGGATATTTCACGTTCATCAATAATCCTTCGCCTTACACGCGAAACAGAAAGTGTTTTAATTGTAACCAGGACATGCGAGGAGTTAAAATCCGGTCTGAACAAGTCTGCTATAAAAGGGCTCGCAAGGAAACCTGTAAATCATAAAAAATTAGTTGACCTCGTCAGTCTTCAACCCAAAAGACCATTTGATTATAAAAAAGTTCATGATCTACGACGGGATAAGGTAATGAATGCAATACTGTCCGGTGAAAAAATTGAGCAGTTCAGCAAAAACGATGAAATCCCCCCGCTTTCTAAAAAAATATTATTTGGCGCGCTGTACCCGTCAGGTATTAAAACTCTGATGAAAGATCTCTCTTTCTCAGTGAAAGATAAGATATATACGTCTGAAAATATCAGGAAAGATTTTACAAAGATTATTCTTGCTGTAGATCTCCCGGGTTATGAACCGATAATTTACCTTCGTTCAAGACATAAAAAGGAATATCTTAAAGTAGTTCAGAAAAAATCAGGTGGTTTCCGTGCAGAAAGTAAACGGACTCCAAGGATGACAGGATTTTTTGTCTGGCTTGAATCACTTGAACCTGCTCTTGGATCACGGATAACCAGGAAATATACTGAAAGTTTTATGAAAGTTAGATAAAATATATTTATAGTGACGAATTTTTTTGAAGTCAAAGATATGTATATATCTTTTTGTGCAGGAGTATATCCTGATAAACATGAAAGTGAAAGTAGCAATCATTGCCGCCGCACTTATGCTCCTTTGTGCGGCCATAGTTGGCCCTGTAACGGCGGCAGTCGAAAATACGGATGATAAGATCATCCATGTATCGGGCGTAGGCAAGGTAACAACAACTCCGGATCGTGCCATAATTTCCCTTGCAGTTGAAACAGAAAATGCTGATGTAGAAGTGGCACAGCAGGAAAACGCCGTAAAGATGGACAAATCTATCAATGCCCTGAAAACTCTGGGCCCTTACATAGAACTCAAGACGACCGGATATAAAATACATCCAAAATCCATTAATCCTAAGAGTAAACTTCCATGGGATCAACAAAAGAAAGTCTACCAAGTGACAAATACACTTCTTGTCACAGTAAAGAACGTTGACCTTGCCGGTTCTGTTATAGACACAGCTATCAAAAACGGTGCAAACAGGGTAAACTCCATCTCATTTACTCTAAGTGATGAAAAAGAGCATGAACTCCGCTCACAGGCTCTGACAGCAGCAGTAAAACAAGCACGTTTTGATGCTGATGCAGTTGCAGGTGCACTGAGTGTGGAAATTATTGGTGTAAAGGATGTCAATGTCGGTGGAAGTTACACACCACTGAGATACGCAGACAATATGTTCATGGAAAAAACAGCAGTGGCAGGAGCAGTCCCGACACCCATTGAACCCGATACAGTTGATGTGACCGCTACTGTATCCATTGACTATCTTATCGCATAGTGAGATAAGTGAACGTAAAAAATCTAAATTTATTTTTTTTGAGTAAGAGTTGCTAAAGATTCTTTAAAAATGTGCATGTCTCAGGTTGTGTCAGGCACTGTTTGATAAAAGGGGTAATTGCCGGAGAAATAGGGGGAGAAAAGTCAACCTGTCTCGTCGGTTTAGTTCATGCAAATAAAAATTGATTGTTCAGGAAATTATTCTACACTAAAATAATTCTCAATAACTTCAAAAATTTTGAATATTTCTGTTTTTTCAAGTCTTTTGTATCTTTCACGTGATTCAGAATTATCTTTTATTTTGAAAAGTGTCTGAGTTAGAAAAGGATATCTCTCAAACAAAGTGCCGAGTTCATCAAGATCTATATCCATTCCACCAAATTCCGGATCAAGTAAAGAGAGAATATCTGCATTATCCTTAATTAATTTACTTTTATCCCAATCCGGATCCTGACTGGTATTATGTTTTATTCTGTAATTGCGATCCCATGCGGCCTTAAGCTTTAGGAAAAGCAGAATTGTCCTTGTAGGAACATAGATTTTACAGGCATTGCGAATTGACTTTTGGATTACATGATCATCAATTATTGAAAAATTAAACGGGTTGGTGTCCCCCTCAAAAGGATTATCTCTCCCTTTGGGGATGAAATCAATAATAATTGCACCCTCATCTGTATTTTTTTCAATTCCTGAAGGCATCTGAAGTTCATTTATACTTTCAAGGTAACCATGTTCTGTTCTGAGATAATATTCCAACTCACTGCGGACATCACTTTTCGTTACAAGATCAATGTCAATTGATCAATACCACGAGTTATAACTATCAACAGCCCACCCTCCAATAAGCACTACAACAGGTTTTTCGGAATTTTTGCCAATTTCCTCTGTCCATGTCTGAATTATCTTTAATTCATTTAATGAACTGGTGATAATTTCAGGCGAAATACTATACTCTGCCATAAACTTTCAACATCTCATTTGTAAGGTCACGCTCTTTGTATCCCATCCCTGCAAGATCAAGCAAAGCAATTTCAGGTAATACAAGACGAACCGATTCAGTTAAAACTGTGGATGAAAATACATCCCTGTCTGGAATGTAAATCAGGATTTTTACTGCCGATTTTTCATCTGATTCAAAATTTTCAGTGAATTTGGGAATATCTGCTTCTTCCAGATATAAATCTGCGGAATCATGACGGAATGCATATCCTGAGTAAAGACCTCCGGCTGTTCTTCCTGTGAAGGCATGGGGAATTTTTTCTGCTTCAAGATTTTTTGTTACCGATACTGCTGTTTCATGGGAATTTTGATAATCTACATAGATTTCCTTATGCAGAAGATTTTTCATCGGCCTTTCCCAGGCAATTCCGCTTAGAAGTTTCTTTGGATCGGTAATTTTGATCAGGTATCCGTCTTTTTCGGCAATATTCAGGTCAAGCAGTGAGTGAACCGTTTTATGTGCCCATCCATATGAAACCTCTTCCTTCTTTGAAATCTGCCGGATTGATGAAGGCTCTTTTAAAAGGCAGGATATGATCTTCCATGATTTTTCAGATGTGATTCTGACTGTATTTTTGATCTGCTTATTTTCATATCCGGATTTTATTTTTAAATTCCAGGGAAGTTTAATTACCCTGATACCTACTTCTTCTGCCAGATTGCTTTCTCTGGGATTGATTATTCTTACGGCGAGAACAGGTATTATATTAAAGCCTGTGCCGGCATTTCTTTTTATAAGATCAGAATATAAATTCAGGCGGGCAACGGCATCTATTGTTGCCCTGTTTTTGATCTCGACGCAATATAATGCATCATTGTCTTTTATTAAAATATCAGGCCGGATAGGTAATGGCCATATATCTGATCCATCTGATCCATACAACACCCTAAGATCAGGGATTGCTGTACCTTCTAAACCCAGATATGAGCGAATATATTTTTCAATAATATCGAGGTATTCCTGTTCCATCTGTAATATATCACTATATAGTGATAACTATAAAAGCCTATCACTGATACGTGTCACCCAATAATGATACCCACATAAACATCTCAGTGATACCTCTCAGGTCTTAGAAAGGCCGATATTCACAAGAAGATGAAGTCCGGAAGAATTTATAAAGGGCGAGATTCTTGTCATTCCGTTTCTCTTTTCGTGATATTTCGGATTCATGATTCCAATTCAAAACTATTCATCTGGCACTCCACAGAATATCAGGAGACTAAAATCCTTCATTTTGCTGTTATGATGATAATTTTTTCACGACTTCATTAAAATTCACAAAAATGGAAAAGAAGAGATTTTTCTATATATTTTATATAGATGCAATTCTATTCATAAAAATATAATGAAATTAAAAGAGCCTCAGGCGAGACTCGAACTCGCGATCTCGTCCTTACCAAGGACGCGCTCTACCACTGAGCCACTGAGGCATAGAGTGCATCATAATGTCGCTTTGCGGCATATAAAAGAGTATTGAAACGACTCTGTAACCGGAGATAAATTATACAACATCCATCATGCAGACAAACCATATTTTAACAGAATCCTGTGCATTTCAGAGATTTTTCAGTGCCTCGATACTGGTAACCGCTCCTTCGGGTGAATCCACCTCAATGACAGGAACTACATTATTTTTCCTGACAGCCTCCATAACAGGCTTAAAATTTATTTCACCCAGACCAATGGCACTATGACTGTCATCTATACCAGAATTGTCATGGATATGTACATGTGAAAAAGGCAGTTCCAGATATTTGTCCAGACACGCATTAAGATATGCATGACCAACATCCAGTGCCAGACCAGTTTCACCAATCAGAGGTAGTTCATCAGGGCATTTCAGGAAAAAATGTTCCCAGTCTGGCATATTTTCAACAAAAAAAGTAATGGAACATTCATCAGCAACATCTCTCAACTCAGCCAGAGATTTTTTAAACTGCCTGACTGCCCGTTCATACTCCTGCTTCCACGCATAATAACCGGGGTGAATTATTACACTGGCATTAACTTCACCGGCAATTTCAAAGGAATGACCGATAACTTCAACGCTGGCAACCCGTATAGCTTCAAGCTGACTTGAAATATTTACACTTCTTGCAGGAGCGTGTATAAAGTATTCAAAATTATAGCTTAAGAGAGGTTCAGTTGTTTCAAGATAATGCAAACCATCGTCCATAACTTCAACAATATCTGTAACAGGAGCTAAAAATTCAAGTGCAACCTCAAGAGGCTTGTCACTAAGGCAATAAGTCGAAACACCAAACATAACTGAAAATTAACTGCTAACCAAAAAAAGGTTATTGTAGTGAACAATTATTCAGAACACTGTGGAAAATACTTACAATTTACATCAGAATTTACATCACACTCTAAAATTTTCATGGATTTGCCATTAACAACAGCATCAGCAATTTTGTACCTTGCTTCATGAAGATCTCTCCAGACCGTCTTTCTGGAAACACCAAGAATCGCAGCAGCTTCTTCCTGATTTAGTCCATCAAGATCTATCAGTTTTAGCAGTTCAATTTCATCATGGCGGAGAAATACTGAATCACACTCAGAGATCTCCCTGCAAACAGGGGCAAAACATCTGTAACGGGCAGATGGATCAATATTGCGTTTAACCCTCTGGCGACCGCGGCCACGCCCCCTGCCAAATCCCCTTCCAGGTCTGGTTTCATTCATAAAAGATTAAATTCCTTTTTTAAAAAGATCCAGATTTCTTTAATTGCATCTGCCGAAGTACATTTTTGTGATACCACCGGCTCTCTGTTTTTTATTGCTTCAATTACCTTTTTGTCAAACGGTATTTTTCCGGCAAGGGAAATGCCTGCTTCCTGACAGTAATCCTCAATTTTAAGAGAGACTGTCTCTTCAAGATCAAATTTATTAATTACAACAAATATATCCACCCCAAACTTATTACATACATTTACAACTCTTTTCAGGTCATGAAGACCGGATATACTGGGTTCTGTAACAATCAAAACAGCATCTACACCAGTAACCGTAGCAATCAGCGGACAACCGATTCCGGGAGGGCCATCAATCAGAAGAAGTTCTTTATCACCTGCTTTTTCATAAATCAGCTTTTTTACTTCTGTCACTAAAAGGCCGGTAGTGCCGGAACCCGGTTCAAGTCTGGCATGAGCAAACGGTCCGAAACCCGTTTTAGAGTAATAAATTTCTCCGTTAATCCGTGTTTTCATAACAATGGCATCAGAAGGACAGATAAGTGTGCATACTGCACATCCTTCACATTTTATTGGGTTTACACTAAATCTGCCATCCTCAAAAGTAATTGCATCAAACCTGCATAATTCCTCACATAAACCACACAGCGTACAGGCATCCTGATCAATTTCAGCGACTTTCAGTCCATAATACGGTTTGGTTAATTCAACCTTAGGATTTAACAGGAACTCAAGATTTGCCGCATCCACGTCACAGTCAGCAAAGGCAATACTGCATTCTGCAAGAGAGGCAAGTGCACCGGCCACCATTGTTTTTCCTGTTCCACCTTTACCACTGATAACTGCGAGTTTTTTCATATATTACCTCCACAGAGAGATTCAATATGATCTAACAGGTCAGCAAACTGTTTCTGCCAATCCGGATAATAAACAGAGAAAAGTTCTCCCCTGTTCTGAATGGCAGCAATCTCCCTGTCAAAGGGGATTTTCAGAAGAATTTCAAGATCGTTCTCCCTGCAGAATTCCTCTGTTTCATTATCCGACCCATCACTCCTGTTGATAACAACACCGGACGGAACTCCTATTTTTTTTACGACTTCTGCTGCAAGTTTCAGATCATGAAGGCCAAATGGTGTTGATTCTGTAACAAGTATGCAAAAATCCGCACCTTCAACTGTTTCTATTACCGGGCATGCCGTGCCGGGTGATGAATCATATATTACAAGCGGAAAAGATTCAGATAACCGTTTTACGGTCTTAATAATCTCTATGCCATTTGCTTCTCCTTCATTGAGAACACCGGTAATCAACCGGAGATGAGAATCAATCTGTGCATCCCGGAGCACACCAATCGTTTTTGGCACTTCAGATATTGCATCATTCGGGCAGACGATCAGACATCCACCACATGAGTGACACAAATTCTGGAGTACCATTACCTGGTCTTTTAGGACAGTAATTGCTCCATATTGACAGAATTCTCCACACTTGCCACAGAGATCACATTTATTCTCATCAATAACCGGAATTGGAAGTGTAACTATGGATTCCTTTCCTTTCTCTTCAAAGAACAGGTGCAGGTTTGGCTCTTCCACATCACAATCAACCAACACTACATCGCGGTTCCCTGAAATTACGTACGAAAAATTAGCAGAGAGAGTACTTTTTCCAGTACCTCCCTTTCCACTGGCAACCACAATTTTCATAATATATCCGGGAATTTATAGGATTTTTTCCAGTTTTCCTTCCTTATACAGCTTAAGTGCCGCACTAACTGAACCGCCGTCTTTGTACTGATACACTTCAATACCCGAAACTTCAACTGCTCTCTGGGCATTTCCACCCATCTGCCCGGTGATGAGTACATTAACATCATTGTTAATTAAAAGCTGTGCAGATCTGGGTCCGACACCACCTGTTGCATCGACATTTTCATTTGCAATGATCTTTTCCTCACCGGTTTTATCATCAACAATGATAAAATATGGTGACCTGCCAAAGCTTCTCTCAGCAGGAGAATCCAGAGAGTTACCTTTTGATGTTATACAAATTTTCATTTTTTTCACCTGATACTCAGACCCTGTCAAATCAACTAATATGAACCGCAATTATCAGTATAATTATATTGATTTGCGAACTGGATATAATAATCTGTTTACCCAAAAAGATCTGATTTGACAGACTCACTTAAGTTTCGATTATTATCTATATCCATATGACTTTATAGGTGATGGTTGTACTAAATACCGCAGAGGGCATATATGACATATAAGCATCTTTTTGGACCAGTCCCATCACGGCGACTGGGAGTTTCACTCGGTATAGATCTTGTTCCAATGAAAACCTGCAGTTACAACTGTATATATTGTGAATGTGGAAAGACCACAAACCTTACAATTACAAGAAAAGAGTATGTATCAACATCAGAAATAATAGAAGAAATTGGTGATTATCTTTCAAAAAAACCAAAACTTGATTATATTACTTATTCCGGTTCTGGTGAACCAACACTTCACAATGGAATTGGAATTATTACCCGCTATATCAAGGATAATTTTCCTGACTACAAAATTGCATTACTGACTAACGGGAGTCTTTTCTGGGATGAAAATCTCAGAAAAGAAGTACTGGATATTGATGTGATTGTTCCATCACTGGATGCAGTTTCTGAAAAAATATTTTTTAAGATTGACCGTCCTCATCAGTCACTTGACATTCAAAATATAAATGATGGTCTGACTCAACTCAGACAGGAATATTCAGGGGAGATATGGCTGGAAATCTTTGTTGTACCTGATTTAAATAATTCACCAGAAGAGATTGCACATATAAATAAAGAGATAAAACGAATCATGCCTGAAAAAGTTCAGCTGAATACTCTTGACAGACCAGGAGTTGTTAACTGGATTAGACCGGCAACCAGAGATGAACTGAACATATTTGCTAAGATGATTGAGCACCCGAATGTTGAGATCTCAGAAAGTGCCCTTTCAAGGACGAAAATTACCAGTTTTTCAGGGGATATTCTTGAAGAAATATTACAGACTATTCACAGGCGTCCCTGCACTGTAGATGACCTGAGTCAAATCTTTAACATCCACATAAATGAGATAAATAAGTACCTTGCAATATTAATTACAGATGGCAGGATTGAAGAAAAACGCGAATCCCGAGGAATTTTTTTTGTAGCAAAACGTATATGAGGCGTCAGCCTCACGTATTTTGATGACAAATCACGGAGTGATTTACATAACTAAACGCGTATGACTCGCGTTCTGTCAGACACTGTCTGATGAAAACAGCAATTCAGATTGGGCCAAAACCCATACTGGTACCAACAGTTATAGATATATAATTGACCTACAACCAGTTTATTAATATCGATTATAAATATAGGAAAATAACAATGATTGATCAGTCCGAAGATAATAAACCAATATCAGACAGTTCATCACTTAAAGATCTGAATAAATATGCTCTTCTCCAGTTTCATGAGAGTATAATTGAGAATGCAAATGTCTGGATTATGTTTATTGATAAAACTAAAAAAATAGTTTTATGGAACAAAGCTGCAGAGAAAATCAGTGGTTATTCAGACAAAGAAGTAATTGGAAAGAATACCCTCTGGAAATATTTATACCCGGATCCTAAATACAGGAAAAAGATTACAAAAAACATCAGAAATATTATTGAAAAGAAAAATACTCTGGACTATTTTGAAGCCACAATTGTAACAAAGAATGGTCATGAACGGATAATCTCCTGGAATACAAGGAGCCTGTATAATGAAAATGGCTCCCTGAATGGTTATATCGCGATTGGAAATGATATTACCGAAAAAGTTTATGCAAAAGAAGCACTTGCAAAATCAGAAGAGATGTTTCGGGGGTTAAGTAATGCAGCCTTCGATGGAATTATAATGATAGATTCATCGGGTTCTCTTAAATACTGGAATAAAGCTGCAGAGAATATTTTTGGATATTCATATGAGGAGATCTACGGCAAAAAAATTCATACTTTATTTGGCCTTCCTTCTAAATATCCCAAAAATGAAAAACTAATGAAATACTTCAGTGAAACAGGTCTGGGTCCATTGATCGGAAAAACTGCACAATTTAGTGCACTAAGGAAAAATGGTGAAATTATCCCTGTTGAAATCTCTCTTTCAGCAATGAACATAAAAGGTCAATGGAACGCAATTGGAATCGTCAGGGATATTTCAAAACGCCTTGAAGATGAAAAACAAAATAAGTTCCTTTCTGAAATTGTAAAAAGTTCAAATGACGCTATTATCGGACTAAATCTGAATGGAACAGTTATTAGCTGGAATCGTGCTGCTGAAGATATTTTTGAGTATTCAGCCAATGAGATACTGGGTAAAAGTATACTTTTAATTGTTCCAAAAGGAAGAGAAAAAGAGATTGAAATAGAACTTGAAAATATAAAAAATAACATCTCTATCAAAAATTTTGAAACTGTTCGTATAAATAAATCCGGAAAAAAAGTAGATGTATCTATCTCCTTATCTCCAATAAAACATGATAACAAAATCTTTAGTGCCTCAGTAATCACACGTGATATCACAAAAGAAAAAGAAATGTCCGGAATTATGATAGGCTATATTTCTGAAGCTGCCATGAGACTGAAAAATCCTGTTGAACTTGTAAAAAACAATCTGGAAAATATGATTGAACAGATTCAGTCAGATGAAATGGGGTGTGAAGATGTAATTCTTCAGCTCAAGGTTCAGGTAAAAAACAATGAACAGATCCTGCACAACCTCAGAGAATTAAATCAGGCAATTATTGGAAGCTTTGGAGAAATCCCTGAGGAATATCTTGAATTCCTGTTACAATAGGTGAAATCTTGGAAATCCTGTCAGATAAACTGGAAAAAGAGAATCTCTTCCTGGTTCTCTCTAATGCAGCCGATCTGAGAGATAAAAATATTGAAATTGTAAAGACAGTAACAGAGAGTGGATATTACACCATTGTTATCACTTCAAACCAGCCATATTCGGTTCTGAAAAAATCCTACGAAAAAGAGCAAATCAATACGGACTCCATATTTTTCATTGATATAATTACAAAATATGCTCTTGGGAATATCGGTGAAGAATATTCAAATTGTAATTTTTTAAATACACCAGGAGATCTAACAAACATTGGCATTGCAATAAATAATGTATTAGCCACAATATCAGGGGAAAAAGCATGTATTATTTTTGATTCAATTAGTGCAATGTTAATTTATATATCCCCAACAAGCCTTGCAAGGTTTCTGCATTATATTACTAATAAACTAAGACTCTTAGAAATAAAGGGAATTTTTCTGGCAGTTAATAAGGGATTAGATCCTGAATTTCAGGTTCAGTTGACCACATTTGTTGACACTGTCATAACCCCGGATAATAGTGAAAAATAATCAATTTAGAGATATCTACACAGTATGATTCCAACTGTCAACAAAGCAGAGCTGGAAGATTAATTATTGTCACCTGATTACCTTTATTTTTATAATTTTTGCTGCAGTAAAAGGTCTCACATTAAGTTATACTTATCTGATGACAGACATAAACAGTTATGAGAACAGATGACAGGTGAAAAGAAAATATCTGAAGCTCTCGAAGAAATTGTTGACCGCAGTTATACCTTCATGCATATATGCGGCACGCATGAAGCCGCAATTGCCCGGTCGGGTCTACGGAGTATTCTGCCGGAAGGGATTAAGATTGTAATGGGACCTGGCTGTCCTGTTTGTATAACCCCACAGGGAGAAATTGATGCTGCACTTGAACTTGCAGATAAAGGCTGTATTATTGCAACCTATGGCGATCTCATGCGTGTCCCGGGCACTAAGGGTTCACTTAATTCATGCGGAGGAGACATCAGGGTTGTACAGGGTGTTCACAAGGCAGTAGAGATTGCACAAAAAACCGACAAAGAAGTCGTTTTTATTTCTATAGGGTTTGAAACGACTGCGCCTACAGTTGCTGCAGTCATTCTCGAAAACCCGCCGGAAAACTTCAGTATATTAAGCTGTCACCGTTTTGTTCCTCCGGCAATGAAATTTCTGCTTGAACAGGGTGAAGCTAAACTGGATGGTTTCCTGCTTCCAGGTCATGTCTGTGTTGTCTCCGGATATGAGGAATATGAACAGTTCCCTATTCCTCAGGTTGTTGGCGGATTTGAACCTGAAGAGATCCTGCTTGGATTGTATATGCTTGTAAAACAGGCAAAAGAAGGCAGAGCTGAAGTTGAAAATGCATACCCACGTGCGGTATTACGTGAAGGGAACCAGAAAGCCATGGAAATGCTATATAAAGTATTTGAGACATGTGATGTCGAATGGCGTGGTTTCCCGATCATTCCGGATTCCGGCCTTGCCCTGAAGAACAAATACGAACAATACGACGCCCTGAAAAAGTTTGATGTGGAAATTAAACACGTTGAAAAGCATTCTGCCTGTATCTGTGACAGGGTACTCCGCGGGATTGCCGATCCATCAGACTGTAAACTCTTTTTGAAGGCATGCACACCCAATAATCCCATCGGACCATGCATGGTGAGTCATGAAGGTGCCTGTAAAATCTGGGCAGTATATAATCATAAAAAATAGAAAGAATTGAGATACAAACTTTATCAATTGCCTTTTATACCTGTTTTACCAATATGAACAGGAGTCCCGGTAGGGTAGTGGATATCCTGAGAGCCTCCGGAGCTTTCGACCCGGGTTCAAGTCCCGGCCGGGGCGTACCTAAGGGGTATACGTATCCCCTTTCATTTTTGTCCAATTTTTAAACACGCGAACATATTTGTATTAAGCAACTGTAAAATAAAATTATAACAGATCGTTTATTAAGGACACCTGCACAATACAAGTATAAATTATGCTTATTTTCCAAAAATATCAGATGAATCAGTTTTTTTCGAACAAATCTCTCTTTTTCAGGATACTAAATACAGGGCAATATAATAAAAGTGTTAACAGCATATAATATAGAGAATGAACATTCTCAAATTTGAAGACTTCAATCTCTCTAAGGAATTGCTTCAGGCAATAAAAGATATGGGATTTGAAGAACCAACACCAATCCAGGCACTAGCAATACCCAAACTAGAGTTAGGCATGGATGTCAGCGGACAGGCGCAGACAGGAACCGGGAAAACTGCTGCTTTTGCACTTCCGGCAATCGAAAAAATTGACACGGAGAATTTATCAGTCCAGACAATTATCCTGGCACCAACAAGAGAACTTGCAATCCAGATCGCAGAAGAATTTACAAAACTCCTCAAATATAAGCAAAATATAAAAGTCCTGCCAGTATACGGCGGTCAGCCAATAGAAAGACAACTCAGAGCACTCAGAAGTGGGGTCCAGGTCATAATAGGCACACCCGGACGTGTAATGGACCACCTGGACAGAAAGACACTCTCATTAAATAGTGTCCACACAATTATTCTGGACGAAGCAGATCAGATGCTTGATATGGGCTTTCGGGATGATATCGAATATATTATCAAAAAAACACCTCAAGACAGACAGACAATTTTATTTTCTGCAACAATGCCAAAACCCATAATTCAAATCTCTAAAAAGTACCAGAAAAATCCGGAATTCATAAAAATAACCCATAAAGAACTCACAGTCCCACAAATAGAGCAGACATACTTTGAAGTAAAGGAACGGGACAAACTCGAAATCACCTGCAGACTTATTGATATATATGATCCTGAACTGGCACTCATCTTCTGCAACACAAAAAAGCGTGTTGATGAACTATCAAGTTCTCTCAGGGCACGTGGTTATCTTGCTGAAGCCCTGCACGGCGATATGAAGCAGATGCACCGTGACCGTGTAATGTCAAAATTCAGAAGCGGTGCAATCGACATTCTGATCGCAACTGATGTTGCAGCACGAGGTATTGATGTAGATGAAATTGACACAGTATTCAACTACGATGTACCACAGGATGTTGAGTATTATGTCCACCGCATTGGCAGAACTGCCAGAGCAGGGAGACCAGGCAGGGCAATTTCATTTGTCGCTCCAAAGGAGATTTACAAACTTCGCACCATACAGAAATTTGCAAAAATCAGAATTACAAAAACGCCAATTCCATCTATTACTGATGTCGAAGAAATAAAAATAAAAAATTTCATGGAAAAGATCAAACATACAATTGATGAAGGTAATATTGAAAAATATGCAACTCTTGTTGAACAGATGATGGAAAAGGATGAATATAACTCTGTTGAGATCGCAGCGGCCTTACTGAAAAACCAGTTGGATCTCCAACAAAAAGAAGAAATTAAATCATTAGACGTTGAATTTGGCGACACGGGTGCAGAACCCGGAATGGTCAGGTTCTATATTAGCGTGGGACGAGATGACCAGATTCGTCCAGGCGATATTGTTGGTGCTTTCGCTGGTGAAACAAGTATGCCAGGAAAACTTATTGGCGCAATAGATATTTACCCGCACAATTCCTTTGTAGAAGTTCCTATGGAATATGCAAAAGATGTATTCAACACAATGCAGGACCGGACAATAAGAGGCAAGGAAATCAGCATCAGTCCTGCAAAAAGAGGCAATTTCCGATAAACATCTTTTATTTTTATTTTTTTTACTCAGAGTTCTCCTCCACCAACCGGCGGAAACAGGGCAACATTACCTCATTCTTCAGTAATGTGTCAGGCCCACATAAATCACAATTTAGACTACGGGATAGTTCAATAATATCTGTTTCACTATGTAAACCATCTGTAAATGGTCATTAAAAAATGCCAAATTATTTCTCATACTTATGTACCGCATACCCATCACAGCTCCAATCCTTTTATTGATTTTGTAATATGGGCAGCAGACGATGTACATATAACTATTTTTATATTCCAGACCATCCGGTTACGACAAGTGTGAACTCCTGCAGACAGAGGACGGGACCAATCTAATCTATGAATCCAATCATTATAGTCGAAAAATACGCCCCACTCAAAATCAGAAAATAAATCATAAGAAATAAATGGCTCATCGCTGTTTCATGTGGGTAAATTGAATTCTAGTTGCCCAGTCTCAGGTAGATCATAGTCATGAAATTCCTTGGATTCCGATACCCTCTCGCACTTTTTTTAAGCGCCTGAATACTACTGTTCAATCCTTCCAGCAGCCCATTGGTAACTTTCGAGTAAATATAATTCATCACGCCTTTCCAGTGTTTTTTGGCTCTTCACAGACAGGCGCGGATCAACAAAGATAGTGAAAGTTGTTATTAATACCCACACAAATTAGCGAAGAGCCAAATAAATAAATAAGCCAGGGTCCGGATTTGAACCGGAGTATAGTCGCTCTGCAGGCGACCGCGTGGCCGCTTCGCTACCCTGGCATAAACTAATAAAAAACTAAAAATAAAACTAAAACTAAAATTGCTACTCGCTCTTCTTAATTAAATTACAAAACAGTCACTAAAGCCCACTTCAGGTATCAGTCATTAAGTAAAGTAATAGCAGCGTAATATGGTTCCCGGGAACTCTCGTATCTCAGTACAGCATACTACGCGGGCGGGCTTAACTTCCGGGTTCGAGATGAGTCCGGGTGTGTCCCCGC
>JAYEIC010000042.1:0-3466 GCA_034659935.1 Methanobacteriota archaeon
TTTTGTATGCTGTTCCTGGTTATTGTGATGCTATATGACAGAGAGGCCGTTATACTGCGCCTTTTTGAGTGTTGCTGGGGAGTATAACAGGGATTATCCCGTTGCTGATAATTACTGTCCTGACAGATCGACACTGGATGGACAGGCTCGATCCTACAGGCAACAAAAAGGGGATATGTTATTCTGTATTGGGATAATTTTCTATTATATGTATGTGAACGCCCGCGGTGAGTTATGAATGAGTGAAATGTCTTATGAGACAAAAACAGGGATTAAAAATTACACAGATAAAGTCGAGGCGTTATATTCCCCTTTTGCAACTAAAACAGTGGATTCGCGTCGTCGGTATAATTATAAATCTGAAGATATTCGTACCCCTTTTTGCAGGGATGCCGACCGCATTATCCATTCTCATGCATATACCCGTTATATTGACAAAACACAGGTTTTCTACCTTGTAAAAAATGATCACATTACACACCGTGTGCTTCATGTTCAGATGGTCTCAAAGATTGGCAGAACTATCGGAAGATCGCTGAGACTGAATGAGGATTTAATAGAAGCAATAGCTCTTGGTCATGATATTGGGCACACGCCCTATGGACACACAGGTGAAGCATGCCTCTCTCCGATCTGTGAAAGGAAGGGCATCGGACCTTTCAGGCACAATGTTCAGAGTATCCGGTTTCTGGACAGCATTGAAGACTGTGATCTTACACTTCAGGTAATGGATGGTATCCTCTGCCATGACGGAGAGGGGTATGACTCACATCTTGTCCCTGAACCGTATTTTAATTATGATGAATTTGATACACGACTTGAAACGGTCTCTGCAGATGGCGGGAGTTATCATCCCATGACACCTGAGGGCTGTGTAGTCAGGTTTGCAGATACAATCTCGTACATTGGCCGTGATATTCAGGATGCCAGAGAGGTGGGTCTGATATCAGAGGACGAATCACTGCCCCGGATGTCTGTTGAAATTCTTGGTGCTGACAACAGCTCAATAATTGATACGCTGATAAAAGACCTGATTGAATGCAGCAGGCACCAGAGTGACGGAAGTATTGCATATAGTGCTGACGTGGCCGAAGCGCTTGACAGACTGAAAAAATTTAATTACACCCATATTTATGAGAATGAAAAGCTGACATCTGAAAAACCGAAGATTGAAAAAATGTACGCGATAATTTTTGATTATTATCTTGATAAATTGTCAGAGAATAACCGCACTTCCACAATTTTTACTGATTTCTTAGATGCAAAGTGGGTCTGCCCGCGTTACCTGAAATCTGTATCTGATGAGGAGATGGTCCGTGATTATATTGCAGGGATGACTGATCGTTATTTTGAGAGTAGATTCGAGGCGATTGTTTTACCGCGGAAAGTAACTGGAAGGTTTTAGTGAATGTAATATTTTGATTCTTCGTCGAATGGGGAGGAGATGTTACCACCTCCTTTCTATTCGACGAAGAGCCTTGTTCTAAAACAGGATATGCATCATATATGGCAATGCAATAAGTGCAATCACAATGAAAAGCATCAGCCAGCTCACCGCAGCTACCACATATTTCGCAAGTTCTGGCCTGTTTCTCCTCTCAAAGAACCTTGTCACACCTTCCTGCATAATATATCCACCATCAAGCGGTATAAACGGGAGTGCATTGAAAGTTCCGACAGCCAGATTGAACCAGCCGCACCAGAACAATGTCTGAATAACAACCCAGAATAATGGGAACGGCACATCCCATACCACTGCCGCAGGGGAATCAAATGCAAGAATTCCCATCATCAACTGCTCGTTATTCATGACAGTATCTATTGGCACATAGATCATCAGAAGTAATCCGGCAGGACTTACAATCCGGTCAAACAGGTTCTTCACAGCAAATGCATCGTAGTAATAAATACCCATAAACCCTGAATCAGGAACAGCCCGGATGGCAGAGTCATTGGGCCATTCTGCAAGAGTAAGAGAATACCTGCCCTGTTCTCCGGTTTCAGAAGATATTACAAGATTTATCTCATCACCAGGTCTTGTTGATTCAAGTATGGTGGTAACATCATCACGGGATACTATATCAACACCATTTACCTCCTTAATAACAGAAAAAGGCGGTACTCCTGCAATATCTGCCGGGTAGTCCTGATAGATCCCCTTAATCAGGGGTGTTGATGTTGGCACTGCAAGTCCAAGCAGTGAAAACATCAGGATGAAACAGAGCAGGCCAACAAGAATATTGTTGGTAATTCCTGCTCCAAACATCCTTATCTTTGGCATCCCTTTTGATTCAAGAACATCCTCCTCTTCAGGTTCTACAAAAGCACCAATCGGGATGATTGCAAGAAGAACACCCATACTCCTGATCCTGATCCCTTCAACACGGCATAGAACCGCATGCCCGAATTCATGAATGACAAGAGTGAAAACAAAAGCAAACCACACAGCAAATGAAAACGGAATAAATTCATTCACACCGGGTATTGCAAGAAGATTCTGTGGGGCATATATACCAATTGGTTCAGGTGTAATTATAACAGTTCTCCATAGTGAGAAAACAAGCATCAGTGACATCAGGACTGAAATAACAATCACTATCACCACACCTAATGTCCCGTATATTCTGAAAAATAGACTATATGGAATGACCCTATCAAAAAACGCCACATTCTCTGTTTTTATAGCCAGAATCGGACCATAAAATGTAATATATTTTTCCCATAAGTTGTTGTATTTGATATATCCTGCAATAAGAGCATATAATGCAACCAGAAAAAAGACAACAAGGAGCCAATTCATTATTTACATGTTGTATGGCCCTGTTAATAAATCAGATTCCTGTAATATTCAGACGAACCTTTCAGAAATCAGATAATGTACTCTGATGTACTCTCTCTGTTATTGTCTGAACAGTTTTCCAGCTTTTTCTTGCACAGGCAGGTGGATTACCATTGCTTCTGATATAAGCATCCAGAAAATCAATTGTTTTTGAATCTGAGGGATAACCACTCCCAAAGTCACCATATTCATCATATAAATCACAAATCATCCGATCCCTCGTGACTTTGGCAATAATACTAGCAGCACTGACCACGGGATGAAGAGAATCTGCCTTATGTTCTGAAATTATTTCACATGAAAATGAAAGATTATCTGCCACAGTTTTACCATAGCGCAGGGCATTTACATCACAGGCATCAACATATGCACGCGCAGGTTTCAGTGCCAGAATTGCATCCGCATGTGCCGCTGCAATGATTGAATTCATACCGGTTTCTTTGCGCATCTCATCAATTTCAGATGCAGACAGGGTTATTATCGAAACATTAAAAGATTCACATATGTCAGTAAACAACTCATCTCTCTTTGATTTACTGAGCCTCTTTGAATCAGCATATCCCCTGTTTTTAAAGATCTCATACGACTCTCCACAAACAGCAGCAATAACTAAAGGTCCCAGGACCG
>JAYEIC010000043.1:0-3299 GCA_034659935.1 Methanobacteriota archaeon
CAGGCACCTCAATACCGTACTCTGCAAGAGCAGACGGCGAATACATCCCAAAAGTCGCAACCTCCACCCAGTCATGCACCGGATGGCGGGCATAGACCTCAGTCTGAGTATCAGGGATATAATATTTCGAACGTTTCTCATCCGGCCTGAACTCAAAATCAGTGAACCCGAATGCCGAGAGAAGGGCCTCAGATACCGCCATCCCGTCTTGTCAGTGTAAAATTCCCCAACTGTATCGGAATAAGATACCCCAGTCCGGTACCTTATGTAAACAGATAGTATCTGGTTGAAATCCTGTGGCTTTTCAGCCAAAAAAACTTCTGGATTCCGGATTCCGGATTCCGGATTCCGGATTGTTGAACAACCGGATAAAGATAATGCCGAAATGTCGAAATCTTTCCTGAGAACAAAAAAGCTACCTCTCATTTATATACACCAAACTGAACAATATAGTATAGGATGGTGCACACAGATGAGAATGAAATTCCTTGATGAGATTGCCAGGAAAGGTCCTGTCTTCACTTTCGGGGAAGCACTTGAAGTATGTAAAGTCAGACGAGAAACACTCTGGACCATACTTTCACGTCTTGAGAAGAGAGGATGGATCGAACGGATCGAGAAGGGCAAATACATGATCCTTCCTCTGGGGGTGAGAAAGGGTAAATACACGCTGAATGAATGTGTCATCGGTTCCATGCTTGTAAAGCCATATTCTCTCTCTTACTGGAGCGCTCTTCATTTTTATGGTTTGACCGAGCAGATACCCAACATAGTCTTTCTCCAGACCACTGCAAGAAAAAAAGACCGAGAGTTTGAGATTTTTGGAGTCGAATACAGGATAGTCAGAATAAAAAAGGAAAAGTTCTTTGGTATCCGCAGGGAGTGGATGGAAGAAAAACAGATAAATATTACTGACAGGGAAAAGACCATCATTGACTGTCTTGACAAACCTCAATACTGCGGTGGGATAGTTGAGGTGGCAAAAGCCCTGAAAAATGAAAACTTCGATGCAGATATACTAGTCGATTATGCAGGAAAAATAGGAAATTCCGGAGTGATAAGAAGACTTGGATATCTGTGTGATATCCTGGATATCGAGATAACTCTACCAAAAATTGAAACAAGGAACTATCTCTACCTTGATCCTACCATGCCGAAAAAAGGTCTGAAGAATGCAAGGTGGAAGTTGATGATTAATCTGGATGAAAAGACGCTGGGGGTGTTGGAATGATCCCTCTGAATGAAATAAAAGAAAAGGCAAGAACACATGGAGTTCCGGTATCAACCATTGAGAGGGATTATGTTCAGAACTGGATCCTGAAGTATTCGTCCCGGATAGATTGTATGGTATTGAAAGGAGGGACAGGTATAAGGAAGGTTTAGTTCCCTGACTATAGAGGTTGCTTAAAAAATTAAAATATCTTCAAAAAATTGTGTTAGACTTATCATAATCAGAATTAAACCTAAATCCAAACCGCCCTGTTTTTTAAATAATCACTGATTTTTCCGACAGTGACCGTCAACTCTGAACTTCACACAACTTCACCCCGAACCGTCATAAACACAGGCCCCCTGACATCAATCTTCTTATTATTATCAGTAATATACCGCATCGCCCAGGGTTCAATCTTTAAATTAACTTCAGACGGGATCTTCACCATCTTGACCTGCACAACTGTGCCCTCACCAACACGTGCCGCTTCCTCAATACGGGCAGCCGCGAGATTTGCAACCGCACTAATATAAGAGATCCCCACAGGAACACCATTCTTTCTGACCTTTGCAAACTTCTCAGTATCAGGCACACCCACAATCTTTCCGTTATGGACAAAAATGTCATTAAAACAGGCAGGACCGCAGAGCTTTGAATTTTCTTCGGGTTCCTCCACCGTAACTTTCAGACGTGTGCCTGTGCCTGTGCCTGTGCCTGTGCTGGTGCTGGTGCCGAATCCCGACATCTCTCCTTCCCACACATCAAAAACACAGGGGCTCTCCGCAGCCGCATGTTTCGTTGCAGCCTCAATAACAGCACGGGCAAGCAACTTCCCTGCAACAGTCACCGGCTCTTCCCGCAGTCCGACCGCCTGTGCAAGCTCTCTGTCTGTATATTCCCTGGGGAAAAACTGAGGATGTGTGAGTTTTCTCACATCATCTGCCTGGTACTCAATCATAGAAAGCCTCTCAACACCGAGACCCAGATTCATCACAGGCACCTCAATACCGTACTCTGCAAGAGCAGACGGCGAATACATCCCAAAAGTCGCAACCTCCACCCAGTCATGCACCGGATGGCGGGCATAGACCTCAGTCTGAGTATCAGGGATATAATATTTAGAACGTTTCTCATCCGGCCTGAACTCGAAATCAGTGAACCCGAATGCCGAGAGAAGGGCCTCAGATACCGCCATCCCGTCTTCAGTCGTCACATCCTCGCCTGCAATAATACAGGACGCCGAGTGGTACGTCATAAGCCGGGTAGGACCCTCCTCCTGTTCTCTCCTGAAACAGCGATCAATGGAAAACTGACGCACAGGAAGGGGCACCTTATCCCACATTGCACCAAGTGAGATAAACCATCCGGACGTCATATGACTGCGCAGAGTTGTCCTGGAAGACTCCGGCGCAAGTGCCCGGAATTCAGGGAAGACCTCATCCATAACCCGCAGCACAAGGGCATCATCGGTATTTAAAACAACTGCAAGTGCATGAGTCAGATCATCGCCATCAATCTCAGACGTCTTATATGCATGCAACGTCTTTCTCAGACCCTCCTCTGTCTCCTCCGGCACTTCAGAACCGATAATCTCACTAATCCGGTCCAGCTCTCTCTTCCCAATCCCCACATTCGGACGTGGAAGACCACCCAGATAAAAAACCCTGTCAAGCACCGCACTGGCTTCAGGCCCGAACTGACGGTATACATCCTGCTCCTCTATCATCACAGGGACACTGGCCTCATCAAAGCCCATTGAGAGATATACCTCACGCAGACGCTGAACTGTTTCTGCGATCGGGTGAGGAGTCGCACGGAGATAGCGTTTTCTCGGATACGTCTCTGAAACACCAGGCGGAGTTAAAATCTCCGCTCCCCTGTGCCATGCCTGCTCAAAATCTTTCTTTGCCAGTTTCCTGTAGTCTTCTGCATTAAATCTCATTTACTGCCGCCCCATATCCTTCATACACTCCACCTGTTCCATACCCTTCATGCACTCCGGACGCTCAGATACGCTCCATACATACCACCCGTGATATCGGGCTTTCATCAGTAATCTCATAATCGCAGTATTTCGCAATTTCGT
>JAYEIC010000044.1:0-15443 GCA_034659935.1 Methanobacteriota archaeon
TCTTTGCGTAATTTTGATGCCTGGGCATATGCTTCATCACCTTTGATTTTTGCACTGTCTGCCTGGATACGTGCCTGTATGTACTGGTTCTGGTCACGGAGATCCTTTGCATTTGACAGGGTCTGCTGGGCAAAGTTGTATTTTGTCTCAATATTTAACACACGTGAGTCATCACCCATACTGCGGTTGGTCTTGAAATACGTAATCAGCGTTTCGGTTGCGTCAATTGGCACCTGTGCATCATTTATTATCTTTGTTGTCCATGCCTGGTTTAAGAGTTCTTCACCCTCGGTAAGATAAGTGCCTGCGTTTGTGAGGAATGTGTTTGCCTGTGAATATGCTGTAGTCTTTGAAGCGTCAATTGCGTCATCTGCAGCTCTGTATTTCTCCTCTGCACCGGTTGTATCCACACCCAGTGCATATTTCTCATCCAGTTCAGTCCTGAATTGGGCAAGTTCCTCCACTTTCAACTCGCGTGTTGCTATGACGTCTTCGGGATTGAGGATTGTACGCTCAACCAGCACTTCGCCGTCTGTGACTACATTTCCGTTTACATCTGTCTCGCGCAGGCGGAATATTGTCTGTGTACCTGTTGCAGAAATTTCAGGTGCGGAACCCACAAGGCGATAGTGTATTTCGATTGTGTTTGAGTCAGGATAGGATAAATCCCATCCTCCGTATGTCAGGTATTTTTTGCCGGACACTTCCCATATACCCTGCCCATTCTGTTCTTTCTGGTATTCCCATTCCGGATCTTCAAGTTCAGTGTATGCCTCAAGGTCGTGATTTGCAATAAAAGTGAGTCCGCTTGAAGCGGTCAGCGTGATATCACATTCTACTGTGACCTTATCCCCTGGTGAAAGGTCACCTGCCGGGGTGACATCAAGTCTGTTAAGGTCATACTCCGCAGCTACCGGCTGAATTGCAGAAAAAGCCAGGATAAAAATTGTTAATAACAGAATTATTTTTTTCATTCTTTTCCTCATTCAAATAGTGGTTCAACACCTTCTTCGTCATCAAACATTGTTGTGCGGCGGTCCTTTGACTTTATAACGTCTGCTTTTGTGTCTTTTGCAATTTCAAGAAGTTCTCTTATACGTGGAGCGTCTCCGATTGTTGCAAGGACAACAACGGCAGCAATCTTTGAACTCTCAAGCGGGTAATCTCCACCACGGACTTCAATACCTGCGATATTCTCTTCAACCCATGATTTGGATTTTTCAACACCTTTTCTGTCCATTTCACTGGAAGGGCCTGCAACCAGAACAAGTGCACGCTCTGCGGTAGTATAATCACATGGCATGGTAAGGCGGCCGAGCATTGCCCTTCTTACAAGACCGATGATTTTTGCGGACTTATCTTCGCCTGTAAGCACCTCTTCTGAAGTTTCTCTCTTTTTAATGGATTTTTTCAGTCCTCCAAAAAATCCTGTTTTCTGTTTAACACTCTGTGTTGTTGTCTCACTGATGGCGTACCCGACTGTACTCACTCCTCCTCCGCGGAGGGTGTTAATAATTTCGCTGGAGTCAACCACCATCTCACCAACACCGCTTTTGCTGACCTCACCTGCGCGGAAGAGAACACCAAAACGACGGACAATTTCATCATTCAGACGTTCGTAGGCGCTCCTGACACTCTCACCCTCGTTTTTCCACGCACTGTTGTCAAATATAAACGTATTGTCTGATTCATTTACGAGTGTTGAAAGACTTCTTGCAGCGTTGTATGAATAAAGTCTCCCTTCTTCAGGTGCAGGAAGAATTCCCAGTGCATAAACAGGTTCACGGTAAATGCGCTTTAAGTTTCTGGCAAGAACCGGAGCACCACCTGAACCGGTTCCACCACCTAAGCCTGCAATTATGATAAATGCGTCAATATCGTGGGTGCCGCGGTCATCAATAGTGTTGATGATGCTGTCTATTTCATCGGCAGTAATCTTTGCACCAACGACATTATCGGTTCCCACCCCATGTCCTTTGACTACAGTCTGACCAATGAGGATGCGATCCTTCAATTCAATATTTTTCATACCCATTAGGTCAGTACGTGCAGTATTTACTGCAATTCCTCTAAAACTCCTGACTGCTGCTTTTTTATCCTGTTCGATAAACATATCGACTATTTTGCCGCCAGCCTGGCCAAATCCTATAAAAAATACTCTCATTAAATTACACCATCCAGTATATGTGAAAGACGATCTCCGGTCTTTCTGCTTATATTGATATTTAACTTCATAACTTCAAAAACTTTCTTATGTGTTTTAATGTTAACTATAATGAAAGATGAATGTTTGCGTCATTGGCGGAGGATTAACCGGTCTTTCCGCTGCTTATTATCTGTCAGATTATACATCTGTGGATCTCATTGAGAAAGAAGCACATACTGGCGGGTGTCTCTCGTCTTTACCTGCAAAAACAGGTTTTGTCGAAAGTTTTTACCATCACTGTTTTGCCGGCGATAAACAGCTTTTCTCGCTCATGGATGTACTTGGTATTACTGATGAACTAAAATGGCTGAAAGGCAGCACAGGGTATTATGTTGACGGTGTTATCCATCCGCTGACAACAATGCCTGAGATTATCCGCTATCCGGACCTGACTTTTATTGACAAGGCAAAGCTTGGACTGCTTACACTGCGTTCAAAAAGTTATGATGTGGAGGCGCTGGACGATATCTCAGCCCGTGATTTTATAGTGGACACCTGTGGGATGCATAATTATTCCTCTTTCTTTGAACCGCTTTTGAAGAGTAAATTCGGAGAGATGGGAGATCTCGTTTCAGCAGCATGGCTGATATCAAGGATTGCCATACGTTCTGACAGGGGATCAAAAGGGGAGCATCTCGGGTATATGAAAAACGGGTGGCAGTCTCTGATTGACGGATTTAACTCTGCTTTAATCAATAAAGGATGCACGATATCCTGTAATTCTCCTGCCAGAGAACTCAGGTATGCTGATGGACGGTGGTCTGTAAACGGAACCGTATATGATGCTGTAATATCCACAATCAACCCTGCACACCTGAGTATGATCGGTGGTCCTGTTGTCGCTGATATACCATACCAGGGAGCTGCCTGTATGACAATCGGACTTGAGCGGGAAGTAACTGACGGGATATACTGGCTTAACATGAAGGATGACGCCCCATATGGTGCTGTAATTGGCCATACTAATTTTGTTTCAGAGGAGATGTATGGGGAACACATCGTCTATCTGGCATCATATTTCAGGGGAACCATTCCTGATAATCAGGAAAGTATCATGTTAAGTGATTTTAAGAAGCGTTTTTCGGTTTCTGACAATGAAATTCACTGGCATCACCTGACAGTTGAACCCTCGGCAGGTCCGGTATATACCACCGGTTTTAAGAAGCTTATACCTGACTATAGTCAGGATGGTATGTTTATTGCCGGAATGTTTTCAAGACCAAACTATCCTGAAAGGAGCATGGAAGGGTCTGTTATTACAGGAAAACAGGTGGCTGAAATGGTGAGGGAGACCATCTTTAATGAGTGAAATACTGGTCAGTGCAGTAATACCTGTATTCAATGACAGGAGTGCTCTTCAAAAAGCAATTCCCAAGTCTCTTGAAGTTCTTGAGAAGATCACTGACTCTTTTGAACTCATAGTTGCCGAGGATGGCAGTACTGACGGAAGTGCTGAACTTGTACTGGAGTGGGAGCAGAAAGACTCCAGAGTAAGACTGTTTCACAGCGATGATCGTCAGGGTCGTGGTAAAGCACTTAACAGGGCATTTGCCGCCGCAAAAGGGAAAATTGTCTGTTACTATGATGTAGACCTTGCAACAGATATGAGCCATCTCCCGGACCTTGTGAAAGCAGTTGAGGAGGGCTCTGATATTGCAACCGGCTCACGGCTGATGGCATCAAGTAATATCGAAAGGACTGCCGGGCGTGAAGTGGCGAGCAGAGGGTACAACTTCCTTGTGAGAACAATTCTTGGAAGCAGGCTTCATGATCATCAGTGTGGGTTTAAGGCATTCAACCGCAAACGCCTGCTTGCACTTCTGCCTTTTATTGTTGCCGGACACTGGTTCTGGGACACCGAAGTCCTTATAATTGGCGGGCGCAGGGGATACACCATATCTGAGTTTCCGGTAAGATGGCGGACCGGGACGGGTACTACTGTTAAACTGAAAGATATAACCGGAATGGGGGCAGATATTCTGAAGTTATGGTGGCGCCTGCATGCTGAAAAAGATTAGTGCCGTTCTAATCCCTACAATAATTGCTGTAGGGATTATCGGGTACATGCTTGCCCGTGTCTGGGACGATCTCCTGCTTGCACTGGAACATGCCGTTTACTCCTACCTTATTGTTGCAGTGGTGATCTGTGCCGCTGCATGGATGTTAAGGGGGGCACGGTATCGGTATATCCTGAAAAATCTTGAAATAGAGGCTGATATATGGCTTTCAACTGCGTGTATCTATGTCTCACAGACTGCAAATCTGATCATTCCTGCCCGTCTCGGAGATCTCGTCCGGCTGTTTATCCTGAAACATGAGGTGAACGCGACTTACTCAAACGGTCTCTCCTCACTTGTTGTCGAGCGGTTTTTTGATATTATTCTGGTGGCAGTTCTTGGCGCAGTTTCACTGCCCTTTGTACTCAATGTTCCGGACTGGTTTATAGCAGTGATAATTCTCCCGATTGTCGCAGGCGGCGTGTTTATTCTGTTTGTCCTCTATTCTGTCCGGTTAAAATCTGAAAACAAATATTTAAAGATCTGTCTTGACCTGCTGGATGAAGTGAAGAAAGCATCTCTTAACCCGCGGGCATTGGCTCTTCTCAGCATATCTTCTATAGTTATATGGATTATGGATGTGGTAATCTGTATGGTTATTGCGATGATGTTTGGGCAGGAGATTCCCTTCGCTGTAATTGTACTTGCAATTGTGATTGGAAATCTGGTGAAAGCCGTTCCGGTTACGCCCGGCGGTGTCGGAACTTATGAACTCTCTGTTGCACTCACGCTTGAACTCTCGGGAATTATGCCTGCAGTTGCGACTTTAATTGCGGTCATTGACCATCTTGTCAAGAACCTTGTAACACTGGCAGGTGGTGTTGTGTCAATGTACTTCTTTGGAGACTGGTCTGTACAGCTTGTTAAACGGGCGTTTTCGAGAGGTCTTGATACGGGGGATCTAAAAATTGAGCCCTGAAATGCAGATATTTTCTGTAATTGTCTGGCTCTTTCTTCTTAAGTTTCTTCAGATGGCCATCTGGCCACTTTTAAAAGAGGCATTTGGTGATCTTTCATATGGTATAGCATACCCTGTCTCTTTACTGTTCTTCACAATTGTTTCATGGTACTGCGGTCTTTTAGCACTGCCTGTTCAGCTTGCGGTATTACCTTTTCTGCTGTTTGCACTCTATTTTGCCAAAAACGGTGAATATTCGGTTGATGAACTGAGGTCAAACCTGAAGTGGGACGGACTGTTTCTGCTCTGTTTTGTCTTTCTGCTTGAAGTCAGGTTTTTTAATCCGACAATATCCTATGCAGAGAAGTTTATGGATCATGCGTTTATTGCATCGATTATGCGAAACCCGATCGTTCCGCCGGCAGATCCGTGGTATACGGGAGGTTTTCTTAATGTATATTATTTCCTTGGTCACTGGATGATGGGGGTACTTGGTATAACAACAGGAGTTCCTTCTACCGTGGTCTTTAACCTGGCACTCCCTGCTGTACTTGCAAATGCGGCAGTATCCCTCTATGCGGCAGGTAATCTCCTGTTAAAGAGGTTTAAGTGGTTCCCGGTGTTGACGCTCTTTATTGTGAACCCTTCATTTATTGTTCACGCAGTAGCAGGTGAAGGCTTACATGATATTATGTGGGGTTCAACAAGGGCAATTACCAATACAATTACAGAATTTCCGCTCTTTTCCTTTTTGTGGGGAGATGTTCATGCACATGTGATCGCACTCTTTAATCAGGCGTTTCTCATTTTTGCACTCCTGTATGTATATGCCCGGTGGAACACAATGTCTGAGCGTGGCAGGTGGATATTAACAATTTGTCTGGCACTGGGTCTTGGCTCTATGCCTGTGATGAACTCATGGGATGTCCTGATATATGCTCCGATCGTCCTGCTGGTGGGTGCTTTTGTCTGGTGGCGGTCATGGAAAGACGGGGTGGATGATCCCTGTCCGTGGAGGGTGATGATTCTGGTTCCTGTAATTTCGGTTCTCGCGTACCTGCCATATTACCTGATGCTTGAAACACAGGGTATCAGTGGAGTGGGCCTGGTCACTACACCTTCAGATCCTGTGGAGTATATGCTGGTGTTTGGATTTTTCATTGTGATCTTCCTGCTTGATTGTCTTAAAGATTTATGGCACCGCCCTTATCTGCTCCTTGTTGCTGTTCCGTTTCTCCTTGCCGGATACACTGCGGCAGCTTTTGCCGTGGTCCCCATTGTCTGTATTCTTTCACGAAAGCGAATAAATACCTGTGAACTTCCTGCAGTATTCGGCCTTTTAATTATCACGTTTATTGAGATAATCTATCTGAAGGACAATATGGGTGACATATATTTCAGAATGAATACTGTTTTTAAGTTCTCTCTTGTTGCCTGGATGCTTATGGGTGTGTCGGCTTTTTCAATAATAGGGAACTGGCTGGATAAGAGCAATTATTCTCTGTGTTTATCGGAAAAACAGTTCAGAGTATTGTTTGTTTTGGTTATAGCCTTCTTTATTGCAGCCCCTGTTCTGATTCCTGACCTTAGTTACGGATATGGGAGTAAAACCCTTGACGGGTCTGAATGGCTGAAGAATCTTCATCCCGGTGATGCGGCTGCAATTGATTTCCTGCGTTTGATTTCTGATGTTGATGTACGGCTTGTTGAGGCTGAAGGTGGGGATTATAAGTATTTCTCACGGGTATCCTCGTTTACCGGGATTCCTGCTGTAATAGGGATGCCTTTCCATGAGCAGATGTGGCGTGGCGATGAGAGTCTTGTAGGCGAACGGATATCTGATATTAAATACATATATGAAAATCCGGAATTATCTCCCAATCTTCTTGAAAAATATGGAGTTACATATCTCTATGTGGGTAATTCTGAAAGAGAACAATATAAAGTTTCTCTTCCATTAAATGCGCTTACACCTGTATATGATGAAAACGGGGTGCAGATTTACAGGGTTATTCCACAGAACAGGCTCTGAAATGTTTATAGTTCCGGTTATTTGGTTCCGGGTTACAAACCTTTATCCCTTTTTCTGTCGAATTAATATAGCTACATCAATCACTAACTGATGAGTGATGAAGAAGCAAATACGCTACCAGACTAAAAATAACAGTTTGTTATTTTGGTTTATGCTTCTGAATGAGGTGAGTTATGTCTAAAGTATATGTGAAATTTGAAGTTTCTGAAGAGATCCAGAATAAAGCTCTTGAAGCACTTGAGATCTCAAGGGATACAGGAAAGATCAAGAAAGGTTCTAATGAAGCAACAAAGGCAATTGAGAGAGGAACTGCTCAGCTTGTCCTTGTCAGCGGCGACGTTGAACCTGAAGAGATTGTTATGCACCTCCCGCTTCTCTGTGATGAAAAGCAGATTCCATATGTCATTATCAATAAGCAGAATGATGTTGGTGCGGCAAGTGGTCTTGACGTTGGCTCTGCTGCTGCAGCTATTGTCAAAGCAGGTAAAGCAAAAGAACTCGTTGATGTGGTTGTCGGCCAGATCAGCGAACTGAGAGCGTGAGGGATAGTCCATGGCAGATGGAACGCCAGCTGAAGTGATTGAGGTAATAGGCAGTACCGGCATGCACGGTGAGGCAATGCAGGTGAAGTGCCGTATTCTTGATGGCAAAAATAAAGGGCGGATAATCACCCGTAATACGGTGGGACCTATCCGTGAAGGTGATATCCTCATGCTCCTTGAAACAGAGCGTGAAGCAAAGAAACTATCGAGGCGGTGAAGTAAATGGTTGAATCATATATCTGTAGTTTCTGTGGCGGTCAGATTGAGCCCGGAACCGGTAAGATGTATGTCCGCAAGGACGGAAGTATATCTTTCTTCTGCAGTTCCAAGTGTCAGAACAACCACCGTCTTGGAAGGGTTCCACGCCGTGTTACCTGGACAAAGGCAGGCCGTAAAGCACTCGGCAAGGAGTAAATTTTAATGGACCGCACCTTTTTGATGGTCAAACCTGATGGCGTCCAGCGCGGACTTGTTGGTGAGATTATTGCAAAGTTTGAGAAGAAGGGTTTCAAGATGGTTGCAGGGAAGTTTGAAATGCTTCCTGAAGATCGTGTCTTTGAGCACTATGCCGAACATGTTGAGAAACCGTTTTTCCCGGGTCTGAAAGCATATATCACGAGTGGTCCCTGCTTTCTCATGGTCTGGGAAGGAAAGGAGATCGTTGCAGTCAGCCGTGCGATGATCGGTGCAACAAATCCGGCAGAGGCCGCACCCGGTACAATACGCGGTGATTATGCGCTTGAGATCGGAATGAACATTATCCACGGTTCTGATTCAAACGAGACTGCAGGACGTGAAATTGCAATCCACTTCTCAAAGGAAGAACTCATTGACTATACAAGGATCGATGAGCAGTTTCTCTACGAGTAAGGATTGCCGGGTAAAAACCCTTAAACATTTTTTTTGTTTTTTCTGTTGCAAATAACAGACAGTATTTTTGTATTTTCTGTTAATGATTACAGGTAACATTCCGTTTTTGCCGGTAATAACAGATGAGATCCTGGCTTACTGCAATCCCGTTGAGGAGACCTGATCAATATTATATTATGTGTGCCCTATAGTTCTATTGAAAAATGGTATCTAATTTTCTGAGTTTATTTATTCTCAGTATATCGTCACTGATAATTCTTATCAACCCGCTTGGGGTTCTCTTGATGTATGCTCTGCTTTCTGAGGGGATGGAAAGAGACGCAAAGTGGCAGGTTGCACGGGAAGCGTGCAAAATTGCATTTGTCATACTACTTGTATTTACTGTTTGCGGAACCTGGATTCTGCAGATATTTGGTATTACAATTGATGCTTTCCGGATTGCCGGCGGGATTTTGCTTTTTGGAATTGGTATGGAGATGGTCTATGCAAAGCAGTCGCGAACCAAGGTGACAGCAACGGAAAAATACGAGAGTATTGACGCATCCGATATAGCAGTTATGCCGCTTGCAATACCTATTATTGCAGGTCCCGGTTCGATTACAACTGTGGTTGTGCTTGCAAATGAGGCGTTGCATTATCATGTACTGTCGATTATTGTGGTTATTTTTTCAATTGTTTTAATCATACTGTTAACATATATTCTGTTGATTAATGCAGATAAAATTGTAGAAAAAGTCGGGCAGCGTGAATATCGTGTGATAAACAGGCTGATGGGTATTTTGCTCATATCGATTGCCGTTCAGTTTGTGATAACCGGTCTGCTTTCCGTATTTCCAATACTTGCCGGAGGGGTATAAATGTCTGATAAATTGTTGATTGCCGGGTGGTTTATTTCCGGGTTTTGCCTGATAGTTAGTGGAATTCTGATTGGGCTAAAAATACTGGGTGTAGTGATAAGCGGGAGCCAGTATATACTGGCTGGTATGGCAGTTTTGCTTATTTTGGGTATTGCAATAATAATTACAAACTCAATGGATGCAACAGATGAGAGTGCAGGTTAAATGTCCGTCACAATCTGCTGTGTACAGATAAAGAGCACCTGGGAAGATCCCGCTGAAACACTGGCCAGGGCTGGTTTTTGTATTGAAGAGGCGTCAGAAAAGGGCGCTTCGCTTGTATGTTTTTCTGAACAGTTTGCAACCGGATGGGATCCTCTTGCAAAGGATAATATTGAAGACTTATCCGGGACGATAGTGTCAACTCTCTCCTCTTTTGCCAGAAAAAATTCCATCGCCGTTCTTGGGTCTTTTCGCGAGCGTTCCTCTCCACTTCCAAAAAATACGGTAGTTGCCATTGGGAAAAATGGCAGTGTTGTTGCGACCTGTTCAAAGATTCACCTGTTTTCACCTGCATGTGAGGATGAGGGTTTTTCTGCCGGTGACAGGTTGTCGGTCTTTGATATTGATGGAGTAAAGTTTGGAGTTGCAATATGCTATGATCTCCGTTTTCCTGAAATATTTTATTATTACAGACACATTGGTGTTGATTGTGTTCTGGTTCCTGCTGCGTGGCCCTGCCGGAGGCTTGAACAGTGGGAACTTCTTATTCGTGCAAGGGCGCTGGATAACCAGTATTATGTCGCCGGCATTAATTCTGTTGGTACAACTCCTGTTGATTACTATTGCGGCGGTTCACTGGTTGCAGGTCCGTTGGGAGATGTTATTGCTCAGGGTGGTAAGGGTGAGGGTCTGACTTTTGCAGAAATTGATCCGGTCCGGGTGACAACGTCCGTAAATGAGCTGCCAATACTTTCACACCGCAGAGAAGACCTTTACATGCGATTACTTTCAGATTTGTGAAGGAGTCTGATGCGGGGAGAAGAACACGTTTTAATTTCAGTTTTAGGTGCAGGTCTTATGATTCTGCCTGTGTTGCCCGGTACAGATCTTTTAGGGCTGGTTGTAATATTTATGGGTGTAATTATAGGTTCACTTGCACCTGATGCTGATATTGCCAATGCAGCAATAATGCATGGCTTTCGTAATAGTAAGAGATTTAATTTTGGTTTGAGGGGTTCCACTGTCCTGTTTTTGCCATATTTTGGATATATTGTCCGGTATCTGATCTATTATCCGGTCTCAGCTGTAATCTGGATTTTGTCGTTAGGCAGAGTGAAACCCCGTCACAGGGGATTTCTTCATTCATTTTTAGGAGGTGTAATTACTACATTATTGCTCCTGTTATACATTGGTCTGGCAGCCGTATGGCTGAATTGCTTTAATACCGTCTTCCTGCTTATGTTCGGATCCGGTTTTTTTGCAGGTTATATGATGCATCTGCTTGAAGATTCATGCACAAAGTGTGGTGTTGCATGGCTATACCCGTTCAGTAAAAAGAGATTGTGTGGAGAGGTGGTTCCCTGGAATAAGAGGGAATATCGTCCTTTTATTTTTTGTCTGTTAATTGTTGCAGTTATAGCTGTAATTGTTCTGGCAGCTTATTCTCTTCCGGTTCCTGGTGGTATTTTTGTTATGGTCCCTGTTGCATTTTTTGCGCTCTGGGCGGTGTTTTTCCTTTTGTCAGGTGTTCATGTTGCGTAAGAGGTTATTACTTCCACAACTGAATATGTGGATTTTTTACCTTTTTTTCCCGCAATTGCTATGTAAATCACTTTGTGATTTGTCATCAGACAGTGCCAAAAGTCTATGCTTCATGGACATTTATTGAGAAGACCCGGTTTCCATTATCTATACTAACTGCAAACTACTATTGATCTATATGTTTCGTCTCGTCTGCGTTAACTGTGGAGCGGAATTTTTCCCCGATGATATAATTTATCGGTGCAGAAAGTGTGAACATCTGCTCACAGTAAAATATGACCTTGAAAATATTGAGGTAAACAGGGCTGAATGGGACCGGAGACCGATGCGTCTCTGGCGCTATCGTGAACTTCTGCCTGTCAGCCGGGAGCCCGTAACTCTGCATGAAGGTGGCACCCCGTTGTATCATCTGAAGTCTATAGGCAAAGAACTTGGGTTAAAAGAACTCTATGCAAAGCATGAGGGTCTGAATCCGTCAGGTTCATTCAAAGACCGTGGTATGACAGTCGGGGTCTCAATGGCACTGCAACTCGGTATGAAGACTGTCGCCTGTGCGAGCACAGGGAATACGTCTGCAAGTCTTGCAGCGTATGCTGCAAAGGCGGGTATACCTGCAGTAGTCCTTCTTCCGGCAGGTAAAGTTGCCCTTGGGAAGGTGGCGCAGGCACTTATGCACGGTGCGAAAGTCATTGCAATTCGGGGTAATTTTGACCGTGCACTTGAAATGGTCTATGATATATGTTTATCTGAGGGCCTGTATCTGTTAAACTCCGTAAACCCGTACCGCCTTGAGGGTCAGAAGACAATTGGTTTTGAGGTGATTGATCAGCTCGGTTGTGTGCCTGACAGGATGGTTCTTCCTGTTGGAAATGCAGGCAATATATCTGCTGTATATAAGGGTCTTTGTGAATTTGTGGAACTGGATTTTATTGATTCACTTCCGATGATGACCGGTATCCAGGCGGCAGGTTCACGTCCTGTTGTGGATGCAATTGAACAGAATCTTGATATGGTGGTTCCGCAGGCGGACCCTGAGACTGTTGCAACCGCAATTCGTATCGGTGCGCCGGTAAATGCTGAAAAAGTATTAACCGCGATTCGTGCAACCGGTGGTGCTGCAGATGCGGTGACAGATGATGAAATTCTTGCCATGCAGCGTGACCTTGCCAGAAAAGAGGGTATTGGTGTTGAACCGGCATCAGCAGCCTCTGTTGCAGGAGTGAAAAAACTAATTGAGTCCGGTGTTATTGACCGTGACGAACGTATCGTTTGTGTGGTAACCGGCCACCTGCTTAAAGATCCTGAAACTGTGATTAAACAATGCGAATCTCCGATAGAAATAGATGCAGATATAGAGTCTTTGCTATCTGTACTGCGTTAATCTTTATAATTGCCTCTTCGCCTTCGATGGCGTTGTCTGCCGATTATGAGGTATATCCGAATGGTACACTCTACCACGGGGCTGTTGAAGTAGCTGAGGCTTCTGAATACTTTTTTTATGAGTCTGGTATGATAGGTCAACGGATTTCTCTGCAGGTAAGCGGAGTTTTACTGAAAAATGAATCGGGTGTAGTTGAATTTGAAGAATCAGGTTCTTCAGAGATTAAGTTTCCTACGGGTAATTATACTGTTGAGTTTGATGCTCCACTGAAAGATAATTATTTCAATACGGTTTTTAGTGAACCATATGAAGTGACTCTGCACCTGCCTTCCGGACTGAATGTGGGTAATCCTCTGCTGGGTATGATCAGCACCGGGGGGAAGGTGTCTGCAGATGACACAAATGCATCTGTAACCAATGGCAGTGTTACCATACACTGGGAAAAAACCAGGTCTCCGGAGTGCCGGTTTTATAACGAATTTCAGGAGCAGTTGCTCATAATCTTTGGGACTTTATGGCTTGCACTGCTTGCTGTGTTTCTGGTTCCATATATGCTGGCCCGGCGCAGACAGGAGTGAATTTGTTTTTTGGGATGGATTGTGCCCGATATTGGTTCTGGATGGTGATTGCGATTGGGATTGTGACTGGCAGTCCGAAAAAATTACATTGAAAAGAGACGCGACAGACTTTTCTTTCGTATTTCGAATTCTCTCCATTTTTCATTTATATCGGCTAAACTGAATTTCATATCTTCGAGATTGTTGATCATTTCTTCTGAACCTGACTCTTCTACAGAATCTGTAAGTTTCATACATGCATAGACAGAATTCTCCAGTTTGCCTGTCAGCTCTGAAATTTCTTCCACCAGTTCCAGATTTACCATAAAATCTCTATATGTCGCATCGTCTCTTAGTTTTCTGTCGATCTCTTTTGTGATGTCAAAAATAATTGTGGCAACATAGTCCACTGATTTTTTTCCTTTCTTTGTAGTACTGAGCGGAAATGTTTCAGTATATAGTGAAAAAACATTGCCTGCTTTCTTAAAAGTTCTTTCTTTTTTCCGGCCTGTTCCGGAGTTAAAAATATCCTGATAGTCATCCATGGTACCGATCAGAACAGACGGCATAATTTCATAAATGTGCTGGTTGGTGGTATTAATAGTAAGCCCCATATTAAGGCAGAGATTCATAAAAGCCCTGTTATAATATACTAGTTTCAAATTTCTGCCAATAATAAAGATAGGATAATTGATAGCATCCAGTAGTTTTCCGTAATATTGGACAATTCCTTTATCAGTTGTAGGTATACGGGAATCCAGTACATTGTCTATAACATCGGAATCTGATTTTGGCCGTAAAATAAAGAGAATCTGATTGATGTTGCCATTTTTATCATTTATTAAAATAATATTGATGGAGATATGTATTGTCTCATCCTGTTTTGTGACAATAGGGATTCTGGACGGCCAATAAGTCATTGATACCTGATTATTTCCTTTTTTTCTGAGGAGACTCATTAATTCAGTGGTTCCTCTGGTATTTATTGAAAAGGTTTCACAGAAATCTTCACCCTTTATTTCACTGTATTTCCATCCTGTCATCTCTTCTGCAATAGAATTTATCTGAGTTATTTTTCCCTCGGTATTTACTGCTATAAATGCATCAGGAATGTGTGACAATGTTGAACCAATGATATCCTTTTTAAGATTGAGTTTCTTTTTTATTTTGTATTTGTAAAGTGCCCGTTCAATGTTTTTGTATAAATCATTCTGTTCAAATGGTTTCAGGAGGTATCCGTAAGGCTGCGTTTTCATTGCCCTTAAAAGAGTATCGCTATCTGAATATGCAGATAAATATATTACCGGGATGTCATAGAGTTCTACAATTTTTTCTGCAGTTTCAATACCATCAATATCACCTTCCAGATTGACGTCCATTAATATAAGGTCAGGCCGGTGTTCACCTGCTTTCTGGATGGCATCATATCCGTTGTAGGCAATGCCGGTGACATCATATCCAAACGTTGTGAGGGTTTCTTTTAAAACCATTGAAACGATCGCTTCATCTTCAACAATCATTATTTTGCTGCCAGTCATTTCTGATGCTCCTCTTTTCCGTTATCTGCAGGGAAACTTATGACAAATTCTGTTCCCTGATCATTATAATGTTTTATTGTCCCATGGAGTTGTGTTGTTATGTTAATTACAAGCTGCATGCCGAGTGAATCCATTCTGTGGAAATCGATGTTATCTGGTATTCCAACTCCATAATCCTTTACACTGAATACGTAATTATTCTCATCATCTTTGATAAATGATACCTCTATTTTACCTGTTTCACCTGGTTTATATGCATGTTTAAGAGAATTTGTCAGCAATTCATTAGTAATCAGGGCACAGCAGATAATCCTGTCGGCATCAAGTGTGAATTCCTGATCACAGTCCAGCACAAGTGATATGTTCTCAGATTTAAAACAGGAAGAATAAATCAGGTATTCACACAGGCCTGTCAGATATTTGGCAATATTAATGTTTGAGATTTTTCCTGTTTTGTAGATGTTTTCCTGTACTCTTGCCATAGCATGGATTCGGGTAATACACTCATAGAGTGGTTCAGACGCATCTTTAGTATTTGCACGAAATTTCTGTAACTGAAGAATGCCTGAGATGATCTGCAGGTTATTTTTTACGCGGTGGTGGATTTCGTGCAACAAAAAATCTTTTTCACTGAGAGATTCTCTGAGTTCATCCCGGACCTGAATGTGTTCACTTATGAGGCTGTTGCATGAACAGTTTGCCGTAGACAATGAGGGCAATTACACTGCAAAACAACCCATATTTAGGGTTAGGTATTTCCAA
>JAYEIC010000045.1:0-3276 GCA_034659935.1 Methanobacteriota archaeon
ACCCGGTTCTGTATCAGAAGAATCATCTGACGGGAGCATATCTGCACAGACAGTTGCAATACGATTATCACTCAGTAGTCTTGATATGACAGATTTTAATGCACCTTTTTCAAAAAAAACATCAGCACCTGTGGTAACGATGAGATCATGTTTTGCTCCTGCAATTCCAAGATTAAATGATTTATTGGTCCCCATACGTTTCACATTTGTTATAATACAATGCGAAATTCCATTTTCCGAAAAAATTCTTTCTGCAATTATACCGGTATCATCATCAGAGCAGTCGTCAATTAAAATTACCTCATATTTATCCTGCGGGTAATCTGTTTCTAAAATATTGCGAATTCTCTTCTCAATTATTCTCTCTTCATTATAAGCAGGGATAATTATACTGATATCCGGACATTCCAAAGACAAAGCTGGTTTTTTTTGCTGTTTGTTCAGAGATATCCCTACAAAATATACCATATATGGTATTACTCCTAAAGAGATCAGGATTATGGCTATTACTAATAATATCATGTATTACCCATTCACACAAGTGGGATAGTTACTTTCATTCTCCGGAGAGGCAACCCCCCCGGATTACATATCTGATTACAGTACATCAGATTTAGCATAAAAATGGCAAATGCCACTTTCATCAAACAGTACATGACCTTGAGAGGTCATGCACGTTTTTAAGCAGATAATTCACTCCACCGTCACACTCTTTGCAAGATTCCTTGGTTTATCAATATCCCGCCCGAGAACTTTCGCAGTCCGGTACGCAAGCACCTGCATCAAAACCGTTACCGCGAGGATCTGCCCGGAAACAGGAGACTTAGGTATGGGGATTAGTACATCCACCATATCCTCAAGGTCAACATCGTCCACCTCTCCGATACCAATTACAGGTGCACCTCTTGTCTTAATCTCCCTGATATTTGAGAGCATTGCAGTACGGGAGTTCCCGGGTGTGCAGACTGCAACAACAGGTGTATCTTTTGAGAGCAGAGAAAACGGACCATGCTTGAGTTCACCCGCAGCATATCCCTCCGCATGGATATAAGTGATCTCCTTCAACTTTAGTGCTCCTTCAAGGGAAACCGGGTAGAATACACCTCTTCCTACAAAAAAGAGGTTCCCGGCACCACTGCAGAGAGAGACTGCATCTTCCATATCCAGAAGCAGTACCTCCTCAATCACCTGATGGCACATTTTATCCATATTACTATACATGCCATCACACAGGTGATTTACAATCTGGAAAAACACAGCCAGTTGTGCAATAAATGACTTTGTTGCGGCAACACTGATCTCAGGACCTGCACGCATATAGAGGGTGTGGTCCGCCACCCTTGTAACCGAACTCCCAAGCACATTTGTGATTGCAACTGTCCTGCAGTTGTGCATCTGTGCCTGTTTAAGGGCACCAATCGTATCCGCAGTCTCACCGGACTGGGTTACGGCAATCACCAGTTCACCGGAAACGGGCCTGAAATATCGAAACTCTGATGCCAGATCCACCCTGACCGGGATATCTGAACACTCCTCCATAATATACCTAAACATCAGTCCGGCATGATACGAAGAACCACACGCAATCACCCTCAGACCAGATGAACGCCGAATCTCTTCAATTATTTCACCGTCATCTACAGAATCTAAGGTGTCAAAGAAAACGCGGGGCTGCTCATAGATCTCCTTTTCCATGAAATGTGCAAACCCACCCATTCTGGCAGCACCGATATCCCATTCAACAATCTCAGCCTCCCTCTCAACCTGATCCCCTGAGTTAAAGATTATAATTTTATCAGAGGAAACAGATGCAATATCCCCATCCTCAAGGAATACTATATTCTGTGTATAATCAAGGATGGTGGTCATATCTGATGATGCAAATATTTCACCGTCACCAAGACCCAAAACCAGCGGGCTCTCCATACGTGCTGCAATTATTTCCGGTTCATCCTTTCTCATGGCAAGAAATGCATAAGAACCCTCAAGAACCTGTACAGTATCATTAACAGCCTCAAAGAGACTGCCATTTAAATTCTCCTCAATCAGGTGGGCAATCACTTCAGAGTCAGTATCTGATGAAAAAAGATGGCCGCCTGCAATCAGTTCACGTTTTAATTTCGCATAATTACTTATGATACCATTATGCACAACCGCAATATCTCCGGTACAGCATGTGTGTGGATGGGCGTTTTTGTCATCAGGAACTCCATGAGTTGCCCAGCGTGTATGGCCGATTCCAAGATGGCCTGTAAGCCCAGAGACAGAAGACCCGTTTTCAGAGATTCTCCCCTGTTTTTTTACGATATGAATCCCGTCATCAGATGTAGCAATACCAAATGAATCATATCCCCTGTATTCAAGCTTGTTTAAGCCATCGATCAGTACACCTGCCGCATCACGCCTGCCTGCATACCCGACTATCCCGCACAAGTTTATTTCACCACCACGTTGTCTTTAATAGTACCTGATATCACTCTGCCTTCTTCAATAGATACGTTATTACCCACAATACAATGCTTAAATACAGTAAACGGCGCAGCAGATACCCGATCTCCAAGAATTGCACCGAATTCTCCTGTAATCAGCCTCCCTGATCCGCTATCTTCTGCAGAGAAGATACCGGTAACTGTTGATATGTGATCAGAGAGCACTACACCCTCACCAATAACCGAATCCACACAGCGCGAATGAGAAGAGATCTCCACATCATCCATTATTATAGAGTTTTTAAGATAAGTGAATGGCTCAACACTGACGCGTGAACCGATACTGGTATCCGGCATAATACAGGCATCCGGACCGATTACACAGTCATCTCCGATAATTACGGGGCCTTCAATCACAGTCCCGGGACCAATCTTTGTTCCTTTTCCTATCTGTACAGAACCAGATATTGTCGTTCCCCTGCTGATATACCCTGACCTGCATGCAGAGAGGGATTTTAAGACACGCGAATTCATTTTCAGGAGATTCCATGGATATATCGCATCCTGCCACCCAACAGTGGGTATCGCCCTGACCGGAGTTCCCTTCCTTATCATAGCGTTCACGGCCTCCGGTATTTCTAAGGAATTCAGGTAGTCAAAAAAAGTTTCATCAAGTGAAAAAACACCGGTGCTGACAGTAAGACCCGGATAAATATCCGGTTTCTCAGTGATCCTGCAGACCTGTCCGTCCCTGATAGTTACAACACCAAAATTGGATGGCTGTGGGTGTTTGGCAACAAGCATGCCATTTCCGGCAGATTTAACCTGTGCAACTGAGGCAGGATCT
>JAYEIC010000046.1:0-16348 GCA_034659935.1 Methanobacteriota archaeon
TGCAATAACTGCAATTATAGTGGCGAATTACAAAACTAAATTACAGAACTAAATTACAGAACTAAATTACAGAACTAAATTACAAAACTAAATTACAAAACTAAATTACAAAACTAAATTACAAAACTAAATTACAGAACTAAATTACAGAACTAAATTACAGAACTAAATTACAGAACTAAATTACAAAAATATCCGGAAAAGCACACTAAACGATACCCCGGACAAAAAAATAGAATTATCCGAAGAGTGCTCCGAGACCGGCCATGCCACCCTCTTCGTCTTCCTCTTCTTCCTCTTCTGCTTCTTCCTCAGCAGGTGCTGCTTCTGCTGCAACTGCTGCAGGTGCCGCTGCCGCTGCTGCAGGTGCTGCTGCTGCCTTGCTGATTGCTTCTTCAATATCAACACCGTCAAGCGCTGCAATGAGTGCTTTTACACGGTTCTCGTCTGCTTCGATACCTGCTGCGGTCAGAATAGCGCCGACAGCTTCCTCTGTTACATTCTTTCCTGCGTTGTGCAGAATTAGTGCTGCGTAGATATACTCCATTTATTTCACCTTATATTATAATTAAATTTGATTTGATTTAATTTCCTTCGACAATTCCGGAAACTGCAAGTGTTTCCCTCTGTGCTCTTGAGATGATTAAATCTATGACGTCCTTCTCATAGATTGCGCCTTCAACACCAAGATTGCGTGCCTCCTGCACTGCCTTGCCAATGATAGACTCAACTGTGACTGCAGTCGGAATCACAGCATTGACAGACAGGTTAAATGCCTGAGTTGCTGCAAGTACAATGTTGTTGAAGTACTCAGTCTCATCAATTGCGAGCATAGACGGTTCATAAAACGCTCCCTTATAGAAAGCGACCTGAAGATTAAGACCAACATCAATTGACTTAATGTCAAGCTTTGACAGGATATCTGCCTGCTTCTTATTGATCACTTCGCCTGCTTTGAGAAATGTCTTTGTCGTACGGATGACTACCTTACCCTTCTCAATCGCTGCCGGGATACCTACCTGCTGGAGTTCACCAACAATCGGACCCGCCGGGAAACCTGTAGGACCTTTTGATATGACAATATCCTCAGGTGCAATATCACCTGGTTTTGCCAGCATCTTGGTCATAGTTTCCCCAAGCATCTTAAAGAGTTTAAAGGGGTTCTCATTCGTGTAGATCAGTGCACTCTGTCCGTCAAGATAATTATTGATGGACTCGATTTCTCCGCCCAGTTCAGAAAAAGCATTCCGAATCAGGGTATTACGCGTCATCTTAAGAACAGCCTTTCCGCGGAGATTGCGGCGCATGTCCTGCATCTGACTGGCAGGAATCCCGTGCAGATCTACAAGACCGACAAGATCATACTCACCGGCGTAGCGCTTGGCCTCTTCGACTTCGTCTAATTTCCACTGAGGCAGATGTGATGTATATAATGCCATATTACACCAGCCTCACTGCAGGACCCATAGATGTCTTTACGTACACCGACCGGATATTCATGGCACCACTCTCGAGAGCATCTTCCACCTTCTTTAAAACAGCTTCAATATTCCCGGCAAGTGCATCTGCGTCCATACTGGTCATACCAACCTTCACATGGAAAGTTGTCTTGTCCTTTGTACGGAATCTGACTGATTTGCGGAGACGCTCAACAACAGGCGCTATGTCCATCCCGGGGGGAACGGGCATAGGCATCTTGCCACGTGGACCAAGCCTGGTACCTAACCAGCGACCGACAAGTGGCATCACTGCGGTATCTGCAAGGAAGAACCTGTATTCTTCAGCAACCTTCCTTGCTTCACGTGGTTCGCCACCCAGACGCTCAATATCCTCAGGCCCGATAATAAGGTCAACACCGACAGCTTTTGCCGTGGTGGTGATATCTCCTTTTCCCAGTACAGCGATCTTTTCGACCCGGCCTGTACCGTTAGGCAGAAGCATCGTCTCGTCAATACGATTTTTTGGCTGCGCCATATCTATATTCCAAAGATTAATGGATATCTCCATCGATTCCTGGAATTTCCTTTCAGGCGCCGCGTCTATTGCTGCTTTTACAGCATCAAGAATCTCGACCCTTTTAACCATTTGTTACCTCCATAGTTCAACGACCTCTCAATAGATCTTCTATGAGTTTTCATAGTCCGTTCATTCCAGCTGACTGTCGTATTCGCCTGCATCAATGAGAGCAAAGATTTCTTTCGGTTCTTTGCCGTCAACAGTGACTCCTACACTTACACAGCTACCAATAACCTCTTTAACAGCGGTCTTGATCTCGTATGAAAGCATATTGTCAAACTTCATGCGGGCAATGCGAACAGCAGCTTCAAGCGGAAGGTCGCCCACTTTCTGGACATTTGGCTCAGATGAGCCTTTTTCCAGACCACACTCTTTCATAATGAGTGCGGTTGTGGGGGGGACACCCAGAGAGATTGTGAAATTCTTCTTGTCGTCAACTTCAACCTTCACAGGAACCTGCATACCGTTGAACTCTGACGTCTTCTTGTTGATCTCGTCAACAACTGCTTTCACATTAATCCCGAGAGGCCCAAGAGCAGGTCCCAGAGGGGGACCTGCTGTTGCCTTTCCGCCGGGTACCAGTACCTCGACTACTTCTCCCATTGTAATATCACCATACCTGAAATACCCAGAGAGTATTCAGATGGGTCAGTATATATCATCATGAAATAATTTAAAAGGATCAGTTATAGTCAGGAAGTGACGTTCGTAACTATAATGTCTAAAAATGTCTGAAAAAAAAGTATAAGATGATCAGTCAGTGATCTTGTCAATCACGCGGACATTGTCACCGCGGACTGTAATAGGAATCGGGACCATACTCTCATAAAGTTCCAGCGTAATTTCTTCCTTAGATTGATCCACGCGCTTGACAACAGCTTTTTCACCTTTGAATGGACCTGCGATCAGTTCCACAATTGTGCCTTCGTCAATACCACTGACAACAGCCTTCGGTTCGAGGAAATGCTCAACTTCCGCAAATGAACTGGCACCTTTCAAAACTGCACGCGCATGAGGGACAATCTCCCTGAGCTGTTCCATGCGGGCAATACCATCGGGACTTTCAACAAGAACGTACCCGCGCAGTTCATCAGGAGACATAACTGCCACCACAGTGATCTCCTTATGCTCCTCAAGTGCCTTCACAATGTTACCGACAACAGTCCGTTCCTGCTTTGCAGTGGTTTTTATCGCATATATTTTATTTTCACTTTCATTTTCGGCCATTTTCATTCCATCAGGGCAATAACAGCATGAATTCATAGATAATAAATCCAAACAGACCGATCAGTGCAATTCCAATTGCTGCAACGAGTGCAATCTTCTGGAATTCATCCTTTGTCGGTGTCCTTGCAAGTTTCAGTACACGCCAGTATTTTTTGAAGAGTTCTTCTCCGACTTTATCAAATTCCATATAATCTCACTTTAGAAAATCTATATCATATTCTCTCACAGATCTCCGCGAGTTTAACTCACTCCTGCCGTAGATCTGTGGTGAATTTACACCAGTTACAACCAGCATCGTGCGCATCTTGCCCTGCATTTCAGGGTCTACCTGCGCACCCCAGATAATACGGGCATTCGGGTCAATGCGCTCATACACTTCCTGGATGACACCCTCGGCTTCAATCATAGTCATATCAGGGCCGCCCACCACATTTACAAGTGCCGCAGTAGCTCCGGATATGTCCACATCAAGGAGCGGGGAGCGGAGTGCCTTTTTTACAGAGTCTGCTGCCTTATCCTCACTGTCACTCTCACCCATACCAATCATCGCAACACCGCCACGTTCCATGACAGTCCGCACATCAGCAAAGTCAAGATTCACAAGACCAGGCATGGTAATGAGGTCAGTGATGCCTTTCACCGCACGCATCAGCACCTCGTCTGATACCTTAAATGCTGCATAGAGAGGGAGCCTTGGTACGACCTCTAAAAGGCGGTCGTTTGGCACAACAATCACGGTGTCTGCCACATCACGCAGGCGTTCAAGACCTGCTTCTGCGTTCTCCATCCGTATCGCACCCTCTGCAGTGAAAGGCAGTGTTACAATGGCAATTGTAAGTGCACCCTCTTCGCGTGCTGCCTTTGCAATTATAGGTGCAGCACCGGTGCCTGTGCCACCACCAAGACCGGATGTAATAAACACCATGTCACAGCCGGCAACAACCGCCCTGATCTCATCTTCATTCTCAATTGCAGCCTCTTCACCGATCTGTGGTACAGAACCCGCACCAAGGCCGCGTGTGCGGGTGCGCCCGATAAGGATCCTTTGATCAGACTTTGTCCTTACAAGATGCTGCGCATCTGTGTTTATCGCGACAAGTTTAGCCCCATTGATGCCCTCTTCAGACATCCGTGTCATAGTGTTAGACCCACCGCCGCCACAACCAACCACACAGATCTCGGTCTGTAGCTCTTTGAGAATATCTTCCAGGCTGGGATCGTCAATCTCAGGATTGTCCACAATCATTCCCCCATCATTTTGTGCCCTTGTCAGTGCTTCTTCAACAATTGACTTCATCATATATATTTCTCCAGACCAGGAACATGAATCACTCTTTCACTACATGCCGAAACCATTGAGGGAGATATCACATGCCCGTCAATTTTAATCTCTTTTCCAGCTGCAAGTCTCCCAAAGAGCGGCCCCTCAGGCACGCCCAGATCACAGGCTTTTTGCGGGTCAAACCGCATTTTCCTGATAATCAGATCATTTCCTACGGCTGCAGTGTTTTCATCACTGTTTATGATTTTAACACATAACGTTATTAAATCATGTATTATTTGTAATTTATTCTCCTCATATGAGATAAAAACCGGCAGTACCGGAGACTTAGATGAAGTCAGATGTACCACAGGAAGAGCATTTAGCTCTTTCATAAACGCAGGAGTGTTTAATTTCAGTGTTTCACTGAGAAGTTCTGGGATTATTCCAAATGATACCGATCTGCCGCTGCCACGTAGTGTATGAATATGTGGTCTGCATCGCGGAGATATTTCCTCAGCCAGTTTCCGGATCTGACAATAACTCTGCCAGTTAATCTCTCCAAGTTCAGTAATTTCACCCTGTGTAAGCCTTAAGAGGCCGCTTCCGTCAATCAGCCTCTCAATGTGCCTCAGAGTTGCAGCAGGCAGGCTTTTTCTGTCAATATAGGCCGCCACTGCACCACTTTTTTCTGCCATGAGGCATACCATTGCGCCATCAATTGTATCCGTTTCACGGGTATGTGCAATATGCCCGAAAGCGCCCCGGCCGGATAGCGCAATATCAGTCTGTCTTGCAGCATTGTGGTTACCACCAAAACCAATCAGGTTCACGGTATCAGTAGCCGGTTCTGCCTCAAGTATGCTCATAGCAACAGCCATTCCCGCTGCCTCATCATCCCATTCATTACTGGTGCTGCCTATCTCAACAAAGAGAGACGGGGTCATAAGGTCAGTCGGGCCGTGATGAGTCACCTCATAGGAGACCCTGTACCCAAAAGGTGCATTATCTGAAAGACGGCGGAGTATTGCATGCATCCATTCGGGTGAAGCCATTGCAAGGGAACGGGGTTTTCCACCCAGTTCTGCAGCACGGTAATTCCCCGTGACATGCACTGTAAGAAGGGGCATGGGATTTACACTCACATGCCGGGAGATGAATATGATAAGATCTGCACCACACCTCTCATCAAGGCCTTTCTCGTGTATCAGCCTCCCGTCCACTTCCATAAAATTCAGCGTATGGGTGTTGTGAAGAACAGACCTCATCCCATCTGTCCCAAGCATCTCAAGAAGATTTCTGCGGATATTTACCCCTGCAGGGTCCGCCCTGGAATTAATTATTGTAATGCGCACAGAATACCACCCATATTAATATCACTTTATATTATATCCCACATGTTACCAGTTAAGAATCAGGGAACCGGACTGACACCCATGATCTTCACTTTTGAGTGAAATCCGGTACCAGAGATCTACCACCAGATCTGTAAACCAGTTATAGTTACCAGCAACTGTAATTATAGTAAACCATATGACTATAAAAGGAGATTATTGTTATTATGGATAAAGAGATGATGAAAAAAGCGTTTGAGGAGTTCGGCATCACAACCGATATCAGATGCGAACAGGCGTTTGAAATATGCAATAAATACAATTTCGACAAATTTGACATCGCACGCTACTGTAACAGGCACGACCCGAAGATCAAAATCCGGGCATGCCAGCTTGGATGCTTTAAGTGAAGATACATGAAGTCCAGGCTCTGAGCACTATTATTAATGAAAACAGTAATGAAAACGTGCATGACCTCTCAAGGTCACGCACTGTTTAATGAAAGTGACAATTGTCACTTTCATGTTAATGGCAATCGCCATTTCCATACATATAGTGACGAACGTTTCTTCCTGAACCATAGTCGAAGTGAATTAAAGTGGGACCAGACAATTGTAACAGGACTAAAGAGATGATTTACAGCAGATACAGATATCAGACAATCACTGCAGGGGTATTACCATGAGTCTCTTTCTCGAGGTCGTCCCTGTAAAAGAGGCAAGGACTGCCATCCGGAGTATAACTGCAGAGATGCCATCAGAAGTGGTGCAGTTAACAGAGGCATATGGCCGCATACTTGCAGTCGATCTCTCTTCAGACGCTGACATCCCCGGTTTCTCCCGCTCGGTTGTGGACGGTTATGCAGTCGTCGCATCAGACACTGCAGGAGCAGGCGAGGCGATACCCGCCATGCTAACACTGACAGGCAGAGTGCTGATGGGCAACCCGGACGTAGCACCAATAACACCGGGCGAATGTGTCTATGTCCCTACCGGGGGAGTACTGCCAGCCGGGGCAGATGCCATGACAATGATAGAATACTGTGAAGAGTTGGGTGACGAAGTTCTCGTACACCGCCCGGTTGCTCCGGGTGAGAATATCATCCACAGGGGCGAGGATTTTTCTGCAGGAGAAGTAGTCTTAAAAAAGGGCAGAGAACTCTCACCACGCGACCTTGGCGTCCTTGCAGCAGTCGGCCACTCAACTGTCAGAGTCATAAAAAAACCAACAGTGGGTATCATCTCGACAGGGAATGAACTTGTGCCGGTGACAGAGACACCTAAAGCCGCAGAGGTACGGGATGCCAATACATACCTCTGCAGTGCATTTGTGCTGGAAAGAAGCGGCATTCCGGTGCCTTTCGGCATCATAAAAGACGATCGTGATGCCCTCAGATCAGCACTGAAAAGAGCCATAAAAGAGTGTGATATGGTCATGCTCTCAGGCGGCAGTTCAAAGGACGACAGGGACATGTGTGCTGACATTGTACACGAACTGGGAACAGTGCTCGTACATGGCATTGCAATCGCTCCGGGCAAACCCACAATCATAGGCAGGGCAGAAAAAGAAGAACAAAATGAGTCAGAAGAAAGAGTGATACCCATAATAGGTCTCCCGGGTCACCCTGCATCAGCGTATATTGTACTGATCGCACTCGCAGGCAGTCTCCTCTCAGGCATGAGCGGAAAAATCAGAGCAGATAAAATCCTGAATGCAAAACTCACGCAGAGCATCCCTTCTGCAAGAGGGCGTGAGGACTATGTGCGTGTCACTGTAGATGTAAACGGCAGTTCTGCGACACCGGTCTTTGGCAAATCAGGGCTGCTAAACACCCTGATCAGAAGCCAGGGGATTGTCCGGGTGCCTGCTGAACTGGAAGGGTTTGAGACCGGCGAAGATGTGGACGTGATTCTGTGGTAAAACGTTACCTGGGACTGGTCTCACTAAAAGAAGCAAAAGACCGCATCAGATCATTTCATATTAAAAAAAGAACAGAACTGGTCTCAATAGAGCATTTAGCAGGCAGAATTACGGCAGAACCAATATTTGCACGGTTTTCAGTTCCTGAACTGCACCTCTCAGCAATGGACGGCATTGCCGTACAGAGCAGTGAGACCATCGGGGCAGGTGAACAGAACCCCATAACCCTGAAAAATGCCAAACAGCTAAACACCGGAAACGTCGTCCCTTCCGGGTATGACACGGTCATTATGATTGAAGATGTGGACGTGGGACCGGATTCCTATACTATCCATGCCGCAGCAAGCCCGTGGCAGCATATACGTCCGGTCGGCGAGGATATCGGCGAGTCAGAGATGATCATGCCTGCCGGTCATAAGGTCCGGTCTTTTGAGATTGGTGCGCTGGTCTCATACGGCATATCTGAAGTGGAAGTGCTCTCGCTTAAAACAGGCCTCATCCCGACAGGCAGCGAACTCGTAGACGCAGGCATACGGCCCGCACCCGGGCAGGTGCCTGAGAGTAATATGCAGATGGCCGCCTCTGTTCTGCAGGAACTGGGAATAGAGACAAGAAGATACGATATCGTCCCTGATGACCGTGATAAAATCAGAGACGCAGTCAAAAGAGGCATCTCAGAGAACGATGTACTCATAATTTCCGCAGGTTCCTCAAAAGGCACAAGGGATTACACAGCAGGAATAATTGAAGAACTTGGCGGGGTCTTCATACACGGGGTTGCGATAAAACCCGCAAAACCTGTGATTATCGGGCAGATTGAAGGTAAACCGATCATCTGCACACCAGGCTACCCCCTTGCCTGTTATACCATATTAAGAGAGATCATAACCCCTCTTGCTGAGAGCTACGGGCTTTGCCCGCCAGTACAGGAGACGATTTCCGCCCGCCTGACAACCACCCTTCACTCAGATATCGGTACAGATGAATTTGTTCTCTTATCTGTAGGAAAAATCGGTGGCGAATGGGTTGCCGTTCCACAGTCAAGGGGTGCCGGCGTACAGATGAGCCTCTTAAGAGCAAATGCTTATATGCAGATACCGTCTGCAAAGGAAGGTGTGGTTGCAGGAGAACTGGTGGAAGCGATACTCATGGTGCCACGCGAGACTGCGAAGGAGTCACTCCTTATAACAGGCAGCCACGATCCGGTTCTTGACCACCTTGCAGATATGATGATGAAGAACGGCATTGATCTCCACTCCACTCATACCGGAAGTATGGGCGGGCTGTTAACACTGAAAAAAGGCCAGTGTCATGCCGCCCCCATGCATCTTCTCTCTGATAACGGAGAATACAATATTGAGTTCCTAAAAAAATACATGCCGGACGAGGAGCTGGTACTCCTCTGTGTGGCAGAGAGAGAACAGGGAGTTGTCTCAAAAAATGGTCTCTCATTTGATGATATTACCACACACACATTTGTAAATCGCCAGAAGGGTTCAGGTACCCGTCTCCTCTTAGATTACCTCTTAAGGCAAAAGGGGATCTCTCCATCAGAAATCAGGGGATATGAACGTGAATTTACCACCCACTCCGGCGTCGCACTTGCAGTCAGAACAGGCGAAGCTGACTGCGGCATCTGCGTATACAGTGCAGCAAAAGTACTGGGTCTGAACTTTGTACCGATCGGAACAGAACGCTATGAACTTGTCACCCGGAAAAAAACACTGGAAGAGGATAACCGGGTTGCCGCGCTCTTTGATACCATCGCATCAGAGGAGTTTAAAGCGATCCTTACACGCCTGGGCGGCTACGATACCCGTGCTACAGGCGTGCGGCGCGAACTGCCATAAGCACCGCCTCCTCAGGGGTCTCACACTTAAAAACCCCGTCAATATCCCAGGTCTTCAGCCCGAAGACAGGTATCCCCTGTTTTAACGCCATCCCTATCTCTGAGAGAGTGCCCGCACCCCCGCCAATTGCAATGACACTATCAGCCGAATTTACGATTACCGCGTTGCGTGCAATACCAAGCCCGGTTCTGATGATAACATCAAGATAGGGATTCCCCCCTTCTGTTCCGGGGAGAATCCCCACAGTTGTGCACCCCACCTCTTTCTTCGCACCCGCACACGCGGCTTCCATAACGCCGCCACGCCCACCGCAGATAAGAGTCTCGTGATTGCCTGCAATCAGGAAACCAACCAGTTCAGCCCATTCTTTCTCTTCAGGTGTACACACGGATGCACCTATGACTGCGATCTGCATAACAGAATTTCGGGCATCTCTCGTAAAAGAGATATCGGGTGGTGTCACTCACAAACACTTTTTCCCATAAAAACAAATGTTCTAAAGATATTTGAGGGATGATCAGGTGAAAGAGGTCACGGGCAGCTATAGTGCTAAGGAGGTGGAGTCGTCAGTCCGGGAATTCTGGGCAGAGGAAGACACCTATGCAAAGGTCAAAGACCTTCGTAAAGAAGAAAAACCATTCTTTTTCGTGGACGGTCCGCCATATACCACGGGCCACATCCATCTCGGTACAGCGTGGAACAAGATCATTAAAGATTCAGTCCTCAGGTACAGGAGAATGACTGGCCGCAATGTGATTGACAGGGCAGGATATGACATGCACGGCCTCCCCATTGAAGTCAGGGTGGAGCATGAACTGGGATTCAAGTCAAAAAAAGACATTGAAGAGTTCGGTATTTCAGAGTTCATTGAGAAATGCAGGGAATTTGCGCTCGTCCACAAGGATCTCATGAGTGAACAGTTCAAAGGCCTGGGTGTCTGGATGGACTTTCACGACCCGTACCAGACTTTAAAACCGGAATACATTGAGGCTGCATGGTGGACACTGAAGAAGGCAGACGAGAAAGGGCTTCTTGAACAGGGATACCGTGTGGTAAATCTCTGTCCGCGCTGTGAGACTGCAATTGCAGACTCCGAAGTTGAATACAGTGACGAAACAGACCCATCAATATACGTCAAATTCCCCATCCGCAGCAGGGAAAAAGAATACCTCGTCATCTGGACGACAACCCCGTGGACACTGCCTGCAAACGTTGCTGTTGCAGTCAAAGAAGAATTCATCTACGCCCGTGTCAAGGCAGTGAAAGATGAACTTGAGGAGATTCTCTGGATTGCCGAACCTCTTGTCGAAGAGGTGCTCAGGAAAGGGCGCTACACTGATTACTCGATCACTGAAACCACCGCAGGCACGAATCTGGTCGGTACTGTCTACGACTCCCCGCTTGCAGACCTTATACCGGCACAGAAAAGGGTTGAGCACCGTGTAGTCGCCGCAGACCACGTGACCATGGAAAACACCGGGATGGTACACATCGCCCCGGGTCACGGCTGGGACGATAATCTTGTCGGGCAGAAAGAGGGGCTTGACACCTTAAGCCCTGTAGACCACGCAGGTCACTTCACAGAGGAAGCCGGGATTTTTGCAGGCAGATACGTCAAAGACGCAGACCCTGATATTATTGAAGTTCTCGGGGATCACCTGCTTGCAGGCACAAAAATCAGCCACCGTTATGGCCACTGCTGGCGGTGCAAAACACCGATCATATCCATCTCCACTGAACAGTGGTTCCTCGCACTCCCCAGAATTAAAGAGAAGATGCTCTCTGAGATTAAGAAAGTGAACTGGTATCCTGAATGGGCAGGGAGTGCACGGTTCCACGACTTTGTCTCAGAGGCACGCGACTGGTGCATATCACGCCAGCGTTACTGGGGCATCCCGATTCCGGTCTGGCAGTGTGAAACCTGTGACCGGCAGAGGGTATTTGGTACTGTCGCCGAACTGAACGAAGCCAGTGGTGCATCTCTGACCGATCCCCACCGTCCGTATGTAGACGAGATCACCGTGCCCTGTGAGTGCGGCAAAACAATGTATCGTGTGGAGGACATCTTTGATGTCTGGTTTGACTCTGCTGTGGCATCATGGGCAACACTGAACTTCCCCAGGGAAAAAGAGGCGTTTGAAGAGCTCTGGCCCGCAGACTTCATCACAGAAGGACAGGACCAGACAAGAGGATGGTTCTACTCCCAGCTTGGCGCATCCACAATTGCATTTGACAGCTCGCCATACAAAAACGTCCTGATGCACGGCTTTGCTCTGGACGCTGAGGGCCGGAAGATGAGCAAATCTGCAGGGAATGTAATTTCTCCACAAGAGGTTATTGAGAAGGTGGGAGTGGACGTTCTCCGCCTGTATATACTATCTGCAAGCGCACCCTGGGACGATCTCAAGTTCAGCTGGGATGGTATAAAAACCACAAACCGGGCTGTAAACATCCTCTGGAACGTATACAGATTCCCTCTGCCATACATGATCCTTGACGGGTTTAAACCCGAAACTACCACAGACGGTACATGGAACGGCGAGTACGTAAGGGCACATCACAATGAGATGCCTGACGAAGATCGGTGGATCATCTCACGGATAAATACGCTTGCAGAAGAGGTCTCTGCAGATATTGAGGACTGCCAGCTCCACCGTGCCACAAGAAACATCATTCATACGGTTCTTGAGGATATTTCACGCTGGTATGTACAGCTCATACGGCCACGCATGTGGCTTGAGGATGACTCTCTTGAAAAACGGCAGGCATACGAGACAATGTACTATCTCATGAGAAGACTTGTCGGCATAATGGCCCCTTTCACTCCACATATCGCAGAAAACATTTACGGAAACCTGAAGATGGAGGGTGACCCTGCAAGCGTACATATGCAGGACTGGTTCACAGGAGAAGAAGAGTTACGGGATGCAGGACTTGAAGAAGAGATGGCAATCGTCCGCTCTTTTGATGAGGCAACCGCAACCGCGAGACAGGACGGCAGGAGAAAACTCCGCTGGCCAATCGGCGAAGCCATTGTAATCACCGATTCAGATGCCGTTGAGTCTGCAATCGTCCGCATGAACGAACTCTGCAGAGCGCGGGCAAACAGCCGGAGTGTCACAGTCGTAAAGGGAACCTGGGAGAGGATGGGCTGGAGTGCCGAACCGGTGATGCGTGCCATAGGTCCGGAATTCGGAAAAGAGGGTCCGAAAGTCAAAACTGCAATTGAAGATGCTGATGTGGATTCGCTAAAACTGCAGATAGAGAGATCAGGAACTGCTGAAGTGTCCGGCTTTATGATTAGCAAAAAACATGTAACTTTCAATGAGAAGTTACCTGAAAATGTCTTTTCAGCAGAGATGACAGACGCAACTGTATGCGTGGATGTCGCACTCACAGAGGAGCTCGAGGCAGACGGTTTCGCACGTGAAGTTGTACGCCGGCTTCAGGAGATGCGCAGGCAGCTGGACCTTAAGGTAGAGGATTTCATAACCGCAGTGGTCAGAATTGATGACAGACGTGTTGCAGACCTGTTAGAGGGACCATGCACAGAGAAGATCATGCAGGAAGTCCGTGCCGGAACAATGACATTAAGTACAGAAGCACAGAGCACAGGTATGGAACTTACAAAAGACTGGGAAGTGGAAGGTATTTCAATGACAATATCTCTCTCACGTGCCGCTTGTGAGTGAGTGGATATACTCCACACCCTGTGGACTATTAAAGAGAGGCAGATCTGTATCAATTGAGACAACTTTCCGCTCAGCCTCCACTGTTTCCTTTTTTATGGGATTATAACCCTCTTTGATTATTTTTTTCCTGAATGCAACCACCCCCCGCCTCTGCCACGCAGGTGTCTTTGCAAGATTAATACCGCGTTCAAACATCATCTCATGCATTGCGACAGACCCGATACCCTTCAGTTTCTTTGCGGCACCGGAGTGTGACAGGCCTTCAGATATCAGGGCCTGCTGACAGTATGCGTTCATATGATTCCTCCATGCCTCCTTCTGGCGCCAGACAAGATAATCACAGACAAGATCAGGGGTGATGCAGACCACCCTCGCATCAAATGAGACTGGTTCCCTGAGGTCAAGTTCAGCCATCAGAGCACTTGCCGCAAAAGAGGCACAGACAGAATCAATCTTCTCAACCCGACCGTTAAAGGGCAGAGTATTAAAATAAAGGCTGATTTCGTCAGAAAAAGTATATGCAAAAAGTGGTTCCAAACCACTGTCTCTGAGTATGCGTTTGCAGACTCCGCTCATAGCGCAGCAGAATTTCTCGTCAAACGGCTTTTTAAAATCCATTGACCGGGTAAAACTGTGAAATGCCCGCCCGTCCAGCCTGACAATTACAGGCGATACCATGAAAAGACTGCTGAAAATTTCTCTGTTCTTCATATTATCAATATTTTAAATCTCCGAAGAAGACTGCAGTGGCTGTGCAGGATGCAGGGAGAGTTTCTGATTTTTCGGTTATGGGATCTAAAATCTCCGGTGATTTTCCCGGTTGTAAAGGCGACAGGCAGAAACAGATGATTCAGCCCTCAAAACCGGAACTCAGCCCTCAGGACTCAGGTTCATGTTTCTGGTAGGCACCGTTAATGTGACGGATGATGACAACATCAGCGATAGCCCTTACAATTCTGTACGGTATTTTTATGCCCTTAAATCCTTTCAGTTCCATCAGTTCCGGATTAAGTTTACCCACTGCCAGTGCATCAATTTTCTTGGTATCCACATTCAGGACAACATCATCAACTTCTCCAACGAGAACCGCCTTGTCAGTGTATACCTGCATTCCAAAAATCTCGGATATAGGGGATTTCATAACAGATCAACAGAAGGTATACTACTTAAAAGTTAAAAATATAATCTTTCCTATGGAAGGGTCTGTTCAGATTGGCACAATCTTTGGTATCCCAATCAGACTACATTTTACATTTCTGCTTATAATCCCTCTTTTTGCATGGATTATCGGCATGCAGATCGATTACACAGCCGTCTTTTTAAAAGATGCTTTTATGCTGACAGAACCGATTGACATGACACTGATTAAAAACGGTTTTATGCCTTATATCCTGGGAACCATCGTTGCACTGGGGTTGTTTGCAGGTGTCCTTGTCCACGAACTGGCTCACTCGCTGGTTGCAAAATCCAGGGGGATAAAAATCAATAATATAACACTGTTAATCCTCGGCGGGGTTGCATCCATGGAAGAGATCACTCCTGATCCCAAAATTGAACTTCCCATGGCACTTGCAGGCCCGCTTATGAGCCTGTTTATCGGCTTCCTCTGCTCGGGCCTGGCATATGCCTGTAATACATTTATCGGAAACACTGCGATTGCCAGTCTTTTGTTCTATGTATTCGGGTATCTGGGACTTTTAAACATCATCCTCTTTGCATTCAATATGCTCCCTGCATTCCCGATGGACGGTGGCAGGGTGCTTCGGGCATGGTTGGCAATGCATATGCCCCTGCAGCGTGCAACAAGGATTGCGGCAGATCTTGGCAGGGGATTTGCAATTTTGTTCGGCATTGTCGGGATCTTTATACTCAACCCGATACTTGTCATTATTGCCATCTTTATATATCTCGGTGCAGGGCAGGAGGCCTCAATGGTCAGGCACAATATCCTCCTGAAGGACATCACTGTGGCAGATGCAATGACGAGCCCTGTGGTGACCGTCTCCCCCACACTCCCGGTAGAAGAAGTAATAAAGATCATGTACAGTTCACACCACCTCGGTTTTCCTGTAGTAGACAGAAATACGCTGGTCGGCATAGTAACACTTGCAGATGTACACTCAGCCACGCCCATTGACCGCGAAGCACAGCAGGTGAGGGATATCATGTCAGACACAATAATTACACTTACTCCGGGAGCGCCCCTGACAGATGCCCTTAAGATCATGTCTGTGAAAAATATCGGCAGAATTCCGGTCATAGAAGAGAAGGACCTTGTAGGGATTGTAACCCGCACAGACATACTACGGGTAATGGAGTTAAAGGAGATTTGAGGGAGAATCGGGTGAGGAGCTGGAGAGTACCGGGAGAGAGCAGGGTCAGACTGGAACTGTCGGGGTCTGGTAGGATTTATGGTCAAAATTACAATATGATGTGATATAATATGACGTAGTACAATAGGACATATTACAATCAGATGTGATATGATAGAAAATAAGACAAAACTATCGTCCCGTTTTCACAGAACAATAGCGAATATAACAGAGATGTATTATCTCTAAAATAGTATAAATCTATCCCTTACGACCTTATGAAGAACGGAATTATTTTATCATGCTCATACCATTAACTCTCCGGTAGTTCCCCGGTGAAAGCTTTGGATATGAAGCAATATTGTATATTTCAGATTTTTTCGGCCTTCCATATCTTTCACGGGATTCTGTGTTATCTTTGATTTTTAAAGAAGTCTGAAGCAGAAAAGGATATTTATCAAACAAATTTTCAGGTTCTTTAAGATCTATATCCATACCACCGGATTCAGGATCAGAGAAGTCAATTTCAGATTTCGCACCCTTGGCAAAAATAGCAGAATGAATTTGTAAGGATTTCTGAGCAGGAGAAAGAGGCATACTGGTATCTGTATCTTCTGAAGAAAACTACCGATCAACTGGATGCTATGGGATTCAAAGATCTCTTTGAAGAGAAGACATATTCTGAGTTGTAGGGTGTATTTTTGATCTATTCAGGTCTAAAACTCTCAAAAGCAGA
>JAYEIC010000046.1:16448-39896 GCA_034659935.1 Methanobacteriota archaeon
CCGAGCTGTGTATAGAACAATTAAAGAGAAACCAGTGGGAACTCCACTGGGTGATGACAGTTCACCATATATGCCGTATAACAACAAATTCTGGGTGTATCAGCAGTATTCAGATCCTGATATTGTCCGGAGGGACGAGAATATGATCTACTGCAACGGCTGGGTCTTGCCACAATATCTGATTCGTGAAGGCTATTTGGAGGTGTAGAAATGGGCTGGGGTAATTGGGGAAATTGGGCTAACATACCAATCGGTTCTTGTGGTCCTGTTCAACAATTTAATTCGAATTCGTCGGCAAAGATTAATTCTGCTGTATTATATCAGCGCTCAGATATTACTCGTCAAGTTATGGTAGATTGGTCAGTTAGTGGATGTTTTACCTACAATCAGCAATTCACATTAAATAGATGCGAGCTTAACACTACGATCAAGGTTAGCTGGCCCGGTGGTTCAAATGAGAAGGTAATACCAGTCTACACAGATAATTGGATACAATCTGGTGTTGACAATATAGTTGTATCATCTTCAGCTTCTTCCTATACTGTGGAAGTGAAGGTACATGCTGAATGTTGGGTTTGGTTTGGTATATGGAATAATATTGGTAGAGAGGATGCTTCAACTTCCTGTCTTATCTATCCATGATTTGCATGAAAGGTGTCAGTATGGATCTAAAAACGGTATGTATCGTTCTGCTGCTGATCGCATGTACTCCTCCGGTAGCGGCAGCATCTATCGTCCAGCTGACGAACGATTCGGCACTCAATTCCTATCCCTTCTGGTCGCCGGGTGGAGAAAAGATCGCCTTCACTTCGTTTGACGGCAGCCATGCCGGTATCAGGGTGATGGGACATGACGGACAGAACCTGAGGCAGGTGACGGGCAACCGTTCGTGGGAGTTCGCCCCATTTGATCCCTGGTCACCGGACGGGAAGACTCTCCTCTTCCTATCCGTTTCTGCAGGGGAATTTGATCTCTGGACGATGAACCCGGACGGAACCGGGAGGGTGCGCCTGACCGAAGGGGGTCGCATCATCCCCGGTCTGACACTCTCCGGATACGGGGCGGACTGGAGCGCTGACGGGAAGCAGATTGTCTATACCGCCTGCCTCTTTGATAATGCGGCCATCTGGAAGTCCTTTGTTGACACTGTTGCAAAAGGATCACCTGCAGTGAATATTTCGGATATCCGGAATGATGCTGATATCTGGATCATGGATACAGACGGCAGCAACAAGCGGCAACTGACGACCGGTGGGGATGCCCGTTCCCCCCGGTGTCAGCCTCAAGGGAACAAGATCGCATATCTCCCTGATACCTCAGGGTACAGCGAGCTCTGGATCATGAGTGACGACGGAACAGGAAAAATACAGATAACTTTCAGCGATGGGAATGTGACTGAATATGCCTGGTCCCCGGATGGAAGTGCGATCGCCTACGTCGTCGCTGCTCCCTATAATAAATGGCCGGAATTTTCTATATGGATCACAAATCTTGATGGATCAGGTTCAAAGCAGTTGACCTCCGGGAACTGGGATCAATCCCCTGTCTGGTCACCGGATAGCAGCAGGATCGCGTTCAGGTCGGGATCCAGAAACCAGACAGCGATCTGGATAATAAATAGTGACGGTTCAGACCTCGCACCACTCACTCCCGGAGACTCAGGCCCCTACATGATGCAGCAGTGGTCGCCGAATGGAAAAGAGATCGCTCTGAGCGACGGAAATGATCTCTACACAATCATGCCTGAAGAGCAGACGACACCTGCTTCGCCGGGGTTTGAGGCAATTGGCGTGCTGGTAGCACTCTCTCTGTTCGCAGTTGGACGTACATTAAAGAGGCAGTGATTATGTCGCTGGAACAGAGGGCCCTCTTTTTTTCCATAGATAATCGAATATTCTCCAGGATTATCCGGCCACAGAGTTTGACAGCATTATAATCCAATTAAAAATGGGATTTGAGAAGTTTGTAACCAGATCAAAAACCCAATTTGTGTGGATTATGATCCAATCAAACATACATTTATGTCAGATTGTATTCATAAGAATTAGTCATGTCAAAAAACCTTGATCTCCTTGTTTCCCTGAACGCATGGTGGAGGAGAGAGGCATTTAAAACGGGAATCATCAGGGAAAAATATTCTGAAAAAATCCGAAAATATCTGGATACCGGAGAAATACTTGTGCTAAACGGTGTCAGGCGTTCCGGTAAAACCATCATTCTGTTCCGGATAATTGATGAATTAATGCGTAATCGCAATATTGAAGCCCGAAGAATCCTCTTTATCAATTGTGATGAACCTGCACTGGCAGGTTTTGCAAATCCACTTGAAACCCTGATCGATACTTACAGAAAATAAGTATATGCCGGCACTGATATTTCTGTTATCTGTACGGGGGGCGATCTTTTGCTCTTCATTGGTTGTTGGTGAACGCTTATTCATGGATGGAGACTAAATTGATTAACTTTTAGGAGTTTAACAAATCTAATCGAAATATGGGCGAATTTATGTGAAATATCCGCACAGAAGGCATTTTAGATTGGTATTGAGGGATGAATCTGAGAGAAAGGGTCTGCCGGATTTTAAAGTACTGGAATAGTTACTATCGGGGGTATCAATGTGAGAACTGAAGAAATATTGTTGATTGTTATTTAATATTTGCCCAAAATTATGCCAAATGTGACTGCTAAATTTAGCATTACCCCTCTTTTTGGATATGATACGATCCATATATATAACTAACCTTCTTTTGACGATACAACTATGGATCTGTTGGCTGGACAGACTCGGGATGTAGTAAGGGAATATATGGAAAAAGATTTCATAGAGAAGACCTTTCGGGATCTAAAGTCTGAGGAAGATATGATGCCTGTTCGCCATCGCCTTGAGCCAGGAGTCAGGGCCTATTTCTTTATGATTTCAGTTGCTCACCGGATTCGAACCGGATTGCGATATTATATTGCAGAAACCAAGAAAAAAGAGATAAAGTATGAAATGGATGAACTGCTGCAAATGCTTCGCAGAGTTGAATTTGTAAGGATTTCTGAGCAGGAGAAAGAGGCATACCGGTACCTGAATCTTCTGAAGAAAACTACCGATCAACTGGATGCTATGGGATTCAAAGATCTCTTTGAAGAGAAGACATATTCTGAGTTGTAGGGTGTATTTTTGATCTATTCAGGTCTAAAACTCTCAAAAGCAGAAAAGGGCACCCCTGAATGAAACGAAGCAATAGAGGTTGTTGCCTGTGTTCATGAATGGATATCTGCCATAAGTTTGAAATTTGGAGAAGGACCACAATATTAAATATAGATAACACCCATATGTGCAATTGTAATATTTTTCGCATACTGATAATGGGAGAAGTATGTATCAAATAGACAAGGGATGATGAAAGTGGTGGCTAATTTTCTGGATCTCCATATTGTCGATTACTGCCAATTGAACTGCAGGCACTGCTATCTGAATCAGGGCAACTCTTTCATGCCGATAGATATGCTAAAAGAGGTCTGTATCGACTTCCTGCAGACCGACTTCCCCCTCCCGGAGCGTACGGTTATTCTCAGCGGTGGGGAACCTCTTCTCCATCCACACTTTGATGAAGTGTGCGATATTGTAAGAAGTCTGAACGGTTTCATTGCCCTGAGTTCAAATGGAATACTCATTCCTCAACGCATTAATCTTTTCCAGAGGAACGATGGCATCCAGATCAGCGTCGACGGAGACGAATCTGCTCATGATTTTATCCGCGGCATCGGGAGTTATGAAAAAGCAGTGAGCGCGCTGAAGTTGCTGGACGAGAATGAGATACGCCATAGCATTTCATTCACCGTCAATGACGCAAACCTGAAATGCATCGATCATATCATCGATCTATGTATTGAAACAGGTTCGTACATGCTTAATTTCAATCTTTACCAGCCAATTCGTGACAACGGGCTCCATCCTCTAACATTTTCGCACTGGATTTCCCTCAGACAGAATGTAAAAGAACGGCTGGATCAAGAAGGGATTCTCTGTCCCAGTCTCTGTGTGGAAGAGGGTTGTATTGCGGGGATTCTCGGGATTTCCATTCTTCCTGATGGTACATACTGGGATTGCTCGCGAAACCAGCATGTGCTCGGAAAGTTTCCGCAAAAGATTGGTGATGTATTATTCTGGAACAATATACAGCATGAAAAATGTAGAGATCAGTTTGAAACTTGTTGCAGGAGCTTGGATTATGAGTAAAGTATATGTATTGGCTTCGATTTGCGGACAGGGAAAGACAATGACGGCATTGGCTCTTGAGCGCCACTTTAAGGGGAAGGGTCTCAAGGTTGCCTGTCTGCAATCTATCAAGGGACAGTTTGATACAGGATTATATTTAAAACACGGTAGTTATCACTACAGTATTCCACTAGAAGGAGCAAAAAATCAAGAAACATTTGAAAAGTGGTTGCCAAAAGGATTCGACATCTATCTAATGGAGGTTTCTTTTGCATATGGTCCTATGGGAGCCGCTTATCTTGAACTATTTCGATGTTTCAATGAAGTTGTATCCTACAATGCAAAGCAGAACTGGAAAAATTATGTACAAAAATATCTTCTGGCACACTATCAGAATTCCGATATGTTGATATTCTGGGATGAGATCCATGACAGGGATGTTCAGGAAATTACGACAAAATCTCCTGTCTGTCAACAGGGGCCATGCGTTGATAAAAAGTATAACATCTATCAGCCTGAAAAATTTGTTTCCGATACCCTTGAACCAAAGATGGTGCTTCCCCGTAGTGAAAAGAAGGCGATAGCAGTTGGTGCGTTCCCTGGAGAATTCTGGGATATTTTTCCAGATCTTACATGGTACGGTTATAACTACCATATTTTTATGAAAAGATTGAAAGAAGAGAACTTTGATGTTGTTATCATCGGACAATGTATCAATGACCACCTGAAGTTGAATTATCATTCAAAAAATGCCCTGACCATCTGTTACCAACCGTCTCTCTATCTGGACTGCCAGAAAACCCATCATATTGGGCAGGCAAACACTGATCTCCGAGCTGTGTATAGAACAATTAAAGAGAAACCAGTGGGAACTCCACTGGGTGATGACAGTTCACCATATATGCCGTATAACAACAAATTCTGGGTGTATCAGCAGTATTCAGATCCTGATATTGTCTGGAGGGACGAGAATATGATCTACTGCAACGGCTGGGTCTTGCCACAATATCTGATTCGTGAAGGCTATTTGGAGGTGTAGAGATGGGATGGGGTAATTGGGGTAATTGGGGAAATGTGCCAATTGGAGAATGTAGTAAAAATTCAAATCCAATCGACCATAACAATGCTGTATTAATGATCGAGGCAACATTATTTGAAGAATCCAATGGAACGCGTTATATTGAAGTATATTGGAATGCAGGGGCATGTATTGGAGTCTCTAATGATCCGAATCAAGCACTTACTTCATGCAATATGGAAGTGGAAATTGTAGTAAGTTGGCCATTAATAGGTCCTCCATTCAATTATCCGCGCATATCGAGTACCTTTAATGGTCTGTGTAGTAAATCCCAAACAAATGTCTTTGACGACATCTCTGATACTGCAAGTTATTATGATGTTTTAGTAACGCTAAATACAGAATGTTTTTTTATACAGAAATTTGGGTTCCCTCCATTTTTCTTTCCTGGATACACTACTGATCAGGTTACTTGTAGCTGTAGGATCTACCGGTGAATGCCATGCCCTCTTTACAACAAGCCCTTCCCATCCGGATAGTCTCATTTTTCCGACAACTGAGATTGTTGCTCTTTTTACCTGATCGATTTTTCGCAGGCCGGTCGGCCAGGTCCGGCGATCTGAAAATTCCGTTTCTGATTGTCTTTGGTTTGGCTCTGGTTCATATCGGCGGGGAGTATGGTATGGTTACTGCACTCATCCGCTCATTGGATATCGGGAATCCATCCATGTACTCCATTATATATCTGAACCTGTTTGCAATAATCCTCTCGCCATTTCTCATGTGGGTGTATTATTCAGCAGTTTTTTACGGGATCTCATATCTTTATAAAGGTCAGGGTACATTCTTCCGAACGTTGGCCTATGTGGGATATGGGTGCGTGCCCCTGATCATCGGTATCCTCCTTCTTCTGATCATATTCCAGTACATCTCCATCCCTGTACAGGATTATTTCATGCCGTCTCATGTGGCAGCGCATAGAGTTATCAAATCACTGATCAATGCAGGGATTACGATTTTTGTTCTCCTCTGGTCTGGATTTATCTGGACCAGCGGCATGCGTCATGCACGAGGCCTCTCCCTTCGTCAGGCAGGGGTAACCGTTTTTGTTCCCGTAGGGCTGGCAATCTTTATAGAGATCTGGTGGCTCCTGATAAAACTAATAGTATAACCCAAGGGTCATATATATTGTAGGTATGGAATGTGACAGTATGAACCTAAAAACAATATGTATCGTTCTACTGCTGATCGCATGTGCTCCTCAGGCAGCGCCGACATCTTTCTTCCGGATACATACTGAAACCGACCAGAAAAAGTCAAAAACGGTATTAAAAGTCATTCAAAATGAAAGAAACTCACTCACTGGACTATCTCCGGCAACTGCCAGAAACTCATTCAGCGATGAAAACGGCCGTTTTGATGCGATGTTTGCTGCTTTTTTCTTCCCGATTCCAGGTATCCACTTTAATGCGGATATAGGGAGACTGTTTATCTCAACAGGGCAGGTAAGAGCTGTTACTGAGCGGTAACCGTGATCCACCACAACCACATCAGTAACCGTATCCCTGGTCAGTTTCTGCGGGATACCCACAAGAATCGGGTATGAACCCATCTGCCTCCCAAATGAAGTTGTCCCTTCCTCTTCGACGATCACATCACAGAGACGGGTGCCTGGCGGGAAGAGACGGCGCAGCATGGGAAGGTCAAACTCTTTTCTTACTTTCTCTTTAAACACCCTGAAGCGGGTGGCATATACACCAAGTGTATTGTCTTCATAGGCAGGAGTGCCTTCAAACGGCATAAGCTGCCGGATATTCACACGCCGGACCATAAGGCCTCTTTTAAGGACTTCCTGCAGAAACGCTTCGTTTAAGTCATAAGTGACCTCTGTCTCCCCCTTCAGGCCAAGCACAAAGTTCAGACCCGGCAGGAGCTCAGGCATCCCGTTTTGGCGTCCGCCACCCACTTCGTTTACTATCTCAATGGCACGCATGACATCCGCAGGGTATGCTTTCAGATTGTTTGCCGCAATAACAGCCGGATCCGCACTTTCCATCCCAAATGCCCCGACATCACCGGGGGTATGGCCCTGAACTATTACAGAGAGAGCTTCTCTGGCAGCATCCTCATGGTGGGCAATTGTACCGGGATTGATATTATCTATATGCAGTGTCTTTAAATCCGGCGCTGCGTTCCTGATACCGGAAAATAGTTTCTCAAGCATATCAGGACGCGGCTTTGGGAACTCCCCGCCACCGGCACCATAAGTCAGGAGATCAGGCTGCCTCCCAAGGCGGAAATGCAGAATCCCGGACCTGTACAGGGCCTCCGCCTCACAGGCGACACCCTCCGGAGTCCGGAACCGTGGAAGGCCATACAGGGTCTCTGTGCAGAAAGAACACCCGCCTGCAAGAGAACGTGAACATCCCCTTGCTGTCTCCATCTCACAGAGGAGATGCGGAAATGAGGGGTGCTGTGTCACAACCCCGCTCCCTGACACACTCCAGCGGTCAATATCATTATAGTCCAGAGTACCTGACGGTTCACCACCGTTTAAGAGTGAATCCAGTGCTGATGCAATCTCACCCTCCAGCAGATGATCAAAACCGAGAATCGCCTGACGGACTGCCACCTCACCGCCACCGGATGCATAGCCGAACGTAACCGGCCCTCCCAGACAGGATACGGGGTGTCTGAGCATGGCCCCAATCTGCCGGATGTCTGTAAGGGTCGCAGGTTTCCCGCCAAGATACTTGCCGGGCACTGTGATGCCCGAGATCATAACAACAAGATCTGAGGCATCAATCCGGGAAAAGAGCATCGGATCGGCCCGCAGCTGGTCAATGGTGCAGTAAGAAACCTTATATCCATGTTCAGCAAGCACCCCTGCCACATAACGGACATAAGGTGAGATATATGGCGGGACACCAAAACAGGCAGGCTCGTCCACATAACCGTCAATGATATACGCTTCAGATATCATAGCCGAGAAGTGCCAACAGGTCTCCTGCAATCATGAGTTTGCCGCGTTTCACCGGATCTACAGTCCTGTCATCTAAGTCAAAACCAATTATCCTGACTGACAACGCCCCTAAGGCATCGGCAGTAAATACTGCCCGGTCACCATCTGTAAACCCGCCAAAATTATAAACACCGGGAATCGGAGCACTCTGTGTGGTCGCAACAACGGGCCCTGAGAAACGTGGCACCCAGTGTTTCAGAAGCGGGATATTATCCCCGTGGGCATGCACAACCATTATTGTCCCTTCCCTGTTCATATCAACAAAAGTGTCATCCGCACCGTCCAAATCGGTAAATACCACATCAGGACGGATCCCTTTCCTGAACAGAAGATCCGCTGCGGCATCGGCAGCAAAGAGAACCCCGGAGATCCTGTCAAGCTCATCTTTCAGGCACGGTGCATTGCCGCAGACAGTGACATCCTCCCCTCTGCACAGTCTTTCAAGCAGAGGGAGGCTGTCACCGGCAACAAGTTCTGAGAGGAGAAGAGCCGCCCTCTCGTCATCAGCACGGTTAAAACCAAAAAGTTCAAGAATATCTGTATAATGAGGTTCCCAGTCTTCAAATCTCATTTATTTCCTCTTCGTCAAGATCTACGAGGTCCATAAATTTCTTTAAAATCGGATCAATAACAAGCGCAAGAAGTTCCTCCTTGTTCTTCACCATATTGAAATATTTGAGCGGGATGACTGCCGCCGCCATACTGGCATGTCCCCCGGCCTCTCCCATTTCTGAGAAAGCCTCATCCATGACCTTCCCGATGTGAAGCCGGACATCCTTGTTTCTGGCAGACATAATAATATTCTTATCATTAATCCCGTATACGAGAGCAGTATTGACACCCTCAAGCTGAATTAACAGATCCGCAGCCTGCGGGAGTGCATCCCGGTTTCTTATATAACCCACATTTGAGAAGAGATATCCGCTGATGATTCTCCTGTTTTTGATTGCATTCCCAAGCACTCCAAGGGTCTCCTGGGACATTGAGGGTGAGATGATCTTATCTAAGAGTTCACTATCAGTAAGTGGCTGGAGGAAAGCGGCATAGTTCAGATCCTGTGGCGTTGTGTTGCGCCTGAATCCTTTGGTGTCAGCCCTGATACCATACAGAAGTGCTGTTGCCACTTTTTTGTCCACAGGCATATCCAGTTCCTGCAGATACTGGGTCATAATACTGGCAGTTGCACCCATACCGGGTCTCACATCAACGAATGCTGAATTATTCAGGCATTCAGAAGTTTTGTGGTGATCTATGACAATATCAACATGAGTACCCGTATTAAGGACATTATTGCACCCGGGGCTGCACGAGTCCACCAGTGCAAGATAATCGCATTCTTCCATTATTTCCGGAGTCACACGCTCCATCTGGATGTCAAGCAGATTCACAAAAGCACGGTTCTCCTGGTGCCCGATTTTACCATCATAGAGAATTCTGCAGTCAAGTTTACCACCACTTGCCATATTACCGATTGCACAGAGTGCCATAGCACTTGATATCGCATCCGGATCGGGGTTGGTATGTGTGACAATCCCTAGTGTCCCTTCCCACGAGGATAAGATATCAAAGAGTTTTCTTGCAAGGCGTGATGAATGCAACATCCGCACGTGATGAATCGCAGACTGGGCGAATACTTCCTGCGGGTAGAGAACAATATCGGCACCCGCCTTCCCAAGCTGTGAATAGCTCACATGGTCAAGCGCACGTGCAATGACATATGTCTGGGGAAATTCTTTCTTTACTGTTTTTACTGCCGCAAGGTTGCCATCTTTGTCATTACTTACAATAAAAATAACTTCAGGAACAGGAAGGCCTTTAAAGAGGGCAGGATCAGTTAATTCCCGGGAAATCGCACTGTATTTCTGATCCATGAGATCTTCCACTCTTTTTTCGTCGTGGTCGATTATCAGAACCTCATCAGTCTCCCTGAATAATTCCTCAACTATATTGTAACCGATGCTCCCGCACCCAAGTATAAGATATTTTATTTTTTCCGAAGATTCATTCGGAAGCGTATCCGGCATGTGATCAGAAATTTATGTTCATAGAATATTAAGGAATTCCGAAATGTTTATCTCTGATTATCTACCATTTTGTTAGGTCACTTAATTGGGCCTGTAGCTTAGTCAGGCAGAGCGACGGACTCTTAATCCGTAGGCCAGGGGTTCAAATCCCTTCAGGCCCGTTTACTTTTCAGATCATCTGATTCATAGTTATTCAGCCGTTTGCTCACCTGTTTTCAGAACAGTTTTCCATACAGAATCGGCATGTATTCAGAACAATTTATCAGTGATAACTATCCCGGGCACCAAAAAATCAGAAATGAGAGAAGCATTACACCTGCGCTGACAGCATTACCGGACAAAAGGGTTTTTGGGCAATTATAGCATCTCTTATCTACACGTTATTTACCTATTTTGATGAGCATCTCCTCAAGACTGGGGTAGCGCGACTCGATCTTCTTAACAGACCCCTGCCCTTCTGTAATCTGTGCCGTAACAGAATTGAGTGCAGCCACATTATGTACGGTTGTGATAAACAGATCACCCTCTTCTCTGTATCCGGGCAGAACGTCAAGAGAAGAGGGATCGTCGATAACAAAATATATCTCATACTTAATTGACCCGAAGATCTCTCTGAGTTCATCCATTGTACCGAATGCAACCGACTTCCCCCGTCTGAGGATCATCACGCGATCGCAGATCTCCTCCACTTGGTGCAGATTATGTGCAGAGATCAAAATCGTCTTCCCGCCATCTGAACTGAGTTCGCGCAGATATCCGCTGATATAGCGGGATGTCATCGGGTCAAGCCCGGATGCCGGTTCATCATATATCAGGACATCGGGGTCATGGATCAATGAACGGGCGATTGCAACCTTACGCCGCATACCCTTTGAAAGTTCACCAATCTTCTTCCCGTTATCCTCAAGTGCAAGGGATGAAAGAAGGGATATCCGGCGCTCTCTTATCGTATCTGCGTTCAGACCGTAGATCTCCCCGAAAAACGTAAGATAACTCTCAACTGTCATTGTCTCATAGAGACGGGACTCTTCAGGCAGATAACCCAGACGTGCCTTTAAGACGTCAGGGTTCTTAACTACATCAACGCCACCTATAATCAGTTCACCGGATGTAGGCTGCATAAGGCCTGCCATGATCTTTAAGAGCGTGGTCTTTCCCGCACCATTATGACCGATAATCCCGAATATACCGGGCTCACTCAGATCAAAACTGATCTCATCAAGAGCCCTGAATCCATCAAAGTCCTTTACAAGTGAACAGGCCTTAATCATGCAAATCATTCATGGATTCACTGTGGAGATTGATATACCTTATTATACAATTAACCATCAATCAAAAGGTAATACTATGTCAGGGGCTCTCAGAACTGTTGCAACAATCTCTAAATGGGAGGTGAAACGTTCCTTAACCAGCATGAGCAGGAATGTCCTGCCCCTGGCAGTGGTGCTCTTTATACTCCTTATACTTGCTACAGGGTTTACTGCTGAAAGCGGTATGCACCTGCAGGATCACATGTACATCGCAGGTGTGGAAAGTCCGGAGATAGCAGAGATCCTTGCGGCAGATGACCGCTTCACTGTGTATGAGGGCAATGCAGAGGAGATGCTTTATAACCCGGATTTTGACCTGATAATCTCCGGAAGCACGATTTACCTGAAGGATACAGAAAAGAGCAGAGCCGCCCTTCGCGCACTTGATAAAGACTATATAAGATATAAATCATGGATCTGCAGCCACGAGAAAGATTTATTCGCCGCATACCCGCTCTGGATAGATCTCAGATATGTAAAAAGCGAACTGGACTTTATATCAACCCAGAGCGGGCAGACAGTTGCAAAGGCACCTGACACTTCTATAATCCCAAAACCTGACAATGTTGTCTCAAAAATCCCCAGCCCTTCGGCAATACCTGAATTTACAGAAGAAGAACTGAGAACCGAACTGATTTCAGGCGTAGCAGGTGACGATCGGATTTCAAGATATACAGGGATTCTGACATCAAAAGGAGAACTCGGAGATTTTAAGACACCCTCACAACTCTCACCGCCGCTGCCGTTTGATTCAATTATGCTGATATTTGTCTTTATTTTCCCTTTGTATTTCACATCGCAGTTCTTCATGATGAGCATCATGAATGAGAGAATTGAACGAAAAGGCGAAATTCTTCTCTCCACTCCGGTTAAACCCTGGCAGATCATCGTCGGTAAAGCACTTCCTTACCTGATTCTCATGATCACAATATCTGCTGTACTTACCGCGTTTACCGGAGGTTCACTGCTCATCCTGGCACCGTTATTCCCGGTCATCCTCTTCTTTCTTGCAAATGCACTGATAATCGGTATGATCTCAAGGAGTTTTAAGGAACTTTCCTTTGTATCAATATTTTTCTCAACCATTGCGACATCATATCTCTTCTTCCCGAGTATTTTTGCAAATATCCACATTGTAAGTCTGATATCCCCGATTACCCTGATTATTCTCCAGATACAGGGTGACGGGTTTACACTGACAGACTATGTATATTCAACATCACTCTTCTATCTGACAAGTGCAGTCCTCTTCTATGCAGGGACACATAACTTCAATGAAGAGAGGCTGTTTAGCCAGCACAGATTCCTCTCAAGGATTCTGGAGTTCATCAGTTCAGCGATATCATTAAAAAAACCATACCTCTCACTTTTTGCGATCAGTCTCCTCTCCATACCGTTCGTCTTCATGGCTCAGCTGATGCTTCTTGTTCTCCTCTTTAACCTCCCTATGCCGCTTTCACTGATTGTACTGTTGGTCTTTGCCGCATTTATTGAGGAACTTGCAAAATCGGTGGGGATATATGCATTTTTCATAAAGTGGCCGGATTTCTTTACTGTAAAGAATGTTCTTATCGCCTCTGCTGTGATTGCATCCGGTTTTCTCATTGGTGAAAAATTACTGCTCTTTGCAACACTTGCACAGGTATCAGAATCTATCTTTGGTGCAGTCCTGTTCACAAGCCTTTCTGTCCTGTGGATGCCGCTCACACTTCATTTTGCAGGCATTTTAACAGTTACAGCCATCCTGAAACTGGGCGGACGAAGAGCATACGTGCCGGGAGTTTTCGCAGCAACAATCGTGCACAGCCTATATAACCTCTGCTTTATTCTGGGGTGGATGTCATGAAGATGAGAAACTGCCGGATCATTATGAAAAAAGAGCTTAAAAGCCTGTACAACGAGAAGACAATTATCTTTGCAATACTTTTGCAGCTTTTTATTGCCATGTTCTCTTCATTCCTGATCGTCGGTCTGGCCTCCATGTACGACCCGGAATCCCTGAGCAGATATTCAACAATTGAGTACCCGATCGGATACGCGGGAGACGCCTCCCCCCTTCTTACAGGCCTTGAGGAAAGCAGTGATTTTGTGGTGTACAGGATGGAACTCTCCACTGCTGTTGCGGCTCTAAAGGAACGAAAACTCAGTGCTGTGGTATGGGCACCGGAGACCCCCCCGGATAGTAAATATCCTGTAAAAATAACGTTGTATTCAATACAAAATGACATTCAGTCGACTGTTGTCACTACAAAACTGAAAACTGTATTCCTCAGCTATGAAGAGATGCTTCGGGAGATGAGAAGTGACCGTTTAAATGTTATTCCGGTAACACTTAATCTGCCTTCGTCCACCACAGGCAGTGACTTTTACGAGTTTGTATACGGGCTGTTAATACCCCTCCTGATTTTCATGCCGGCCATTATCTCCTCTGCTCTCATTATTGACCTGATTACAGAGGAATTTCAGCACGAGACTCTTGAAACCCTCCTCTCCACGCCCATGACATTCAGTGAAATGATCTGGGGGAAGGTGTTAGCATGTTTTGTACTCGTCCCGCTCCAGTCAGGTGCATGGCTGTTGCTTCTTATGATAAACGGTATTGCGATACAGGGTGCACCCGCGATGCTCCTTCATGTCTGTGCCGGCTCTCTCGCCTTAATCCTTCTCGGCACCCTGACCGCACTCTACTACAGGGACAGGACTAACGCCCAGTTCATCTTCTCAACTGCTCTTGTAGTTGTCATCCTCTTCACACTTGCCATACCAGGAAATCCGGTAAACCTGTTAGTCAGGTTGTCTGTTGGTGCGGTTGGCACTGAGCACTGGATAATACTGGGCCTGGTCACGGCGGTGACGGTTTTCTTAGGTATTGTCACCACGCTCTATGCAGAGAGAGTGAAAAACTATATTTTCACTGTCAGGTGAAACTGACAGGGCGGAGATGAACCTACCGGCGGTTCTCCGGAGCTGTCTCTGTTCAGACTCACTGCCTGTAGTAACTCTATCCGGTGCGGTTTTCTCTGCCGGCAGAAAGCCCCCCAACTTTAGTCATGGAAGTATCTCAGTCTTAAAAACTTCCTGCAAATGTTACCAGAAGCAAATGGATATATAATATAAGGAGAATTAATTCCTGTTGATTAACAATGAATACTCGTAATTTGAAAATTTGTGGAGTTGCACTCATTGCAGTCCTCTCCATCCTCACCTGTGCAGTCAGTGCAGAGACTATCGGGGGAAATGAAGGCTGGTTCCAGTTCAATTCAAATGTGGATGGTGCAACGGTCTATGTGGACGGAAAAGCCGTAGGTACAACCCCCCATACCATGGTTGTATACAGCACAGGAACACCTTATTCAAGCGCATATGTCAGCAAGTCAGGATACCATGACAGCAGTACAAAAGCATTAAGCATGCCTTCAGCAGGGCAGACAAACACCTATTATTTCACCCTGCAGCAGATCACGCCACCAACCCCGGTGCCGTCACCAACACAGATTTCGGTGACATCAAACCCAAGCGGTGCAAAGCTCTACATTGACGGCATCTACTATGGCAGAACACCACAGACAGAGAAGGGGTTCTCACCCGGACAGCACACAGTAAGGCTTGAAAAGGACGATTATGAATCCTGGACAGGTTATGCACATGTCACAACAGGTCAGACCACATATATCTCAGCCAGTCTGATTCATCGGCCGACTGACGGAACAATTTCCGTGACAACAACGCCTAACGGTGCACACATCTACATTGACGGAACCTACATGGGTGAGTCGCCCAAGGTAATCGGCGGTATTTCCCGGGGCAGTCACCATGTTGAACTTGAAAAAGCGGGTTACAATGACTGGACAGGACGTGTCACTGTCTCATCAGGACAGGTGACATACATTGACCAGAGGCTTGTCAAAAATACACAACCCACAACAGGTTCAGTTGCAGTCACTTCATCGCCTTCATGGGCATATGTCTACCTCGATAATGTATATCAGGGACAGACAACCCCCGGTGGTTCGTATGTGATTAACAATGTCGTAGCAGGCACTCACACACTCAGGCTGACTCTCTCAGGTTACAGTGACTCTGAAACATCTGTTACAGTCAACTCAGGACAGAGATCAGTCGTCTCATCTGTGCTTACACCGGGAGGATCACACCCCGCACCGGGAGCACACGGGTCAATTGATGTAACATCTTCACCAACAGGCGCAACGGTTTATGTGAACAACGTAAATAAGGGTATTACACCGGTAACTGTATCAGATCTTGGTACAGGAAGTTACACTGTCCTCTTACAACTCAATGGATATCAGGACTGGTCAACCACAGCAACAGTCTCTTCAGGCGGTGTCTCATCCGTGTCTGCAACACTCTCACCGACAGCAGCACCAACAAAATCAGGTGCTCTCCCGATACCTGCCCTTGGAGCAGTTGTAATTGCAGGCTTTGCCCTGATAATGCTGAGAACAGGAAAAGAGTAACCTTTTTCCATTTTTTTATTTTTCAAAGATTAAACAGGCACGAACTCCGTGCCGTCAGTTCGCTCCTGGTTGACAAAACTTTTCAGGACTGGAGCCACAGAATAATATTGTATGCGGTTCACGGTCATCTCACCTGAAATTTATACATATGGCGCAATGCTGATTGCAGGTATTCTGAAGGATGCCGGATATGAGGTAACACTCTCAAAAAACCTGAAAGCTAAAAAGGGTGAGATTGTGATGCTGAGTCTCTACTCAACCCATCACCTGATGAGTGATGAGATGAAGTCCTTTGTACGGGAGCAGAAGAGTCTGGGCAATACCTGTATAGCAGGAGGACCCGTATCCGCATATCCTGAAATAGTGCTTGGTGAACTTGATGTGGACGCTGTGGCAGTCGGCGAAGGTGAAGAGACTGTTTTAAAAATTGCAGAATACGGAATTTCAAAAGACATTCCCGGGCTTGCATTCAGAAAAGAGGGTGGGGGCGTTGTAATGACTCCTCCCGCCCCACCTGCAGATATAAACCGCCCCATGCCGCTGATCCCGCCTGATATTTCACAGCAGGATATCAGGGGCGCAAGCGCCTATATTGAAACACACAGGGGCTGCATCGGGGCCTGCACATTCTGCCAGGTGCCCCGTTTCTTTGGAAGAGAGATTCGAAGCCGTGAACTGGACGATATTATCAGAGAAGTTAAGGAATTCAAAAAGATGGGTGCAACCCGCCTCTCGGTAAGTGGCGGGACCGGGTCACTCTACCAGTACAAAGACGGCAGGTTCGATGAAGATGCTTTTGTAAAACTCCTTGCCGCACTGGCGGCAGAGATGGGGCCGAAAAACATCTCTGCACCGGATATCAGGGTGGACTGTATTACTGACACAATTCTTGAGGCAATAAAAAAATACACCATAGGCTGGCTTTTCTTCGGTTTTGAATCCGGGAGTAACCGCATCTTAAAACTCATGGGCAAGGGTGCAACAGCAGAGCAGGCATCAGAGGCCGTTGCCATGTGCCGCAAACACGGCCTGAAGGTAGCAGGGTGCTTTATTGTCGGTTACCCGACAGAGACAAAAGAAGAGTATGAAATGACAAAAAAGTTCATCTCCGAACACTGGCTTGATGATGTGTTTATATCCATTGCAGAGCCGATACCAGAGACACCACTCGCAACACTGGTACTGGATACCCCTAAGGAGAAGAACCCCACCTACATGCCCCACACAGGCGAATACAAAAGCCTGAAACTGACAGAGAGTGAGGCACGCTCTTTTGACCTCCACATGCACGCAGATATGTACAAACCCGCACTGCATGTTGTAACTGATGAGGTGTTTAATGCCTACCTGCAGTCAGCCGGAAAAGACGGTGCAGATGTGAGAGCCGTGACCGAACTTCTGTTTAAATACAATACAACCCCACGCGACAGAAATGAATAACAAACAAAAAACATGGCATGGAGGGATAACAAAAGATGAAACAGGGATATATCCAGATATACACAGGAAACGGGAAGGGAAAAACAACAGCAGCTCTGGGAATTTCACTCCGTGCAGTATGTGCAGGAAAACGTGTCTTCTTTGGCCAGTTTATAAAGGGGATGGAATACAGTGAACTTAAGGCACCGGAATATCTGCCGGATTTCGTAATTAAACAGTTTGGCAGGGGTTGCTTTATTGAAAATAAAGCAGAAGAGGCCGACATTATCGCTGCCAGAGTAGGTCTGGAGGTTTTTAATGAGGTGCTTAAATCCGGAGAATATGATCTGGTTGTTCTTGATGAGGTCAATGTTGCCATACATTTCGGGCTGATTGAAACCGGAGAGGTATTAAAAGTTCTGAAAAACCGTTCACCAGGCGTGGAAGTTGTGCTTACAGGAAGGTACGCACCTGAAGAACTGATAGAGATCGCTGATCTCGTTACTGAGATGCGTGAAATTAAACATTATTACAAAAAGGGTGTTAAAGCCCGGACGGGAATTGAGAAATAATACATCTTAGGTTTTTCTCAGGATTTTTGAAGAATAAAAGGCAGGTCTCCGGACAAAACGGGGTTTTGTGTGCTGTTCTGATCTGCAGTTAAAATGTGCAGATCTAATAGCCAGTAAAAATAAACTATTGTGGTAATTATGTCCGGCGAATGTGCACGGCCGTTTCTGAAATGGGCCGGTGGAAAAACCCAGTTATTAGACAAAATTGAAAGCAGACTACCGAAAGATATCAACAATGACAGGTACACGAACTACGTCGAACCATTTGTAGGCGGAGGTGCTGTTTTCTTCCGGGTCGCACAGACCTATGACTTTCAGGAGTGCTACATCGCAGACATCAATAGTGATCTGTATATCACATATACAGTTGTCAAACGGAATGTCGAAGAATTAATCGATAAACTTCGGATTATCAGAGAAGAGTTTCTGAACTGTGACATTGAGACCAGAAGAGATTTTTACACCAACGTTCGTTCTGAATTCAACCGGACAAAAAACGAGCTTGACTGCGACAGATACAGTGACGCGTGGACTCTGCATGCATCCAGGCTCATTTTCCTGAACAAAACCTGCTTCAATGGCCTCTACAGAGTAAATTTAAGCGGAGGGTTTAATGTACCATTTGGGAAGTACAAGACCTACGCTATCCTGCAGGAAGAGATTCTCCGGACAGATTCCGAAGTTCTGCAGAATACAGAAATATTTCAGGGCGATTTCACCCATATCGCACCTCATATAGATGAAAATACTTTTGTGTACTTTGATCCCCCATACCGGCCTCTGAATTCTACATCATTATTTACGGGTTATGCAAAGAACGGATTTGACGATGATGAACAACGCCGTCTCGCAGCGTTCTTTGCAGAATGTGATGCAAAGGGAGCACGTTGCATGCTCAGCAACTCAGATCCGAAAAACGCCGACCCGGAAGATGAGTTTTTTGATGAACTCTATGCAGGATTTAATATCGATCGCGTTCCCGCAAAGAGGAGGATTAACTCTGACAGTTCAAAACGGGGATCGATTAATGAAATTATTGTAACAAATTACTGACGTCGCGTTGGTGTTGATCTGATATGATATGCTGGTGCTCACGTTGAACAGGATTGACCCACGTTGATCAGGTAACAATCCTTGGGCAGAGGGGCGGCTCTCAGGGTTTATACCGCGTCCATGGTTGATACTGATTCATGTTAATTCCATGGTTGATGGTTAATAATACCAGTGCCTTACTGAACTTACAATCAAAGCAGACAGAAAGCCCACAGCTTCCACATAAAAATTATACTCAGAAAAATAACAGGCCGGGGCCGAGATTTGAACCCGAGTCGGGGGAACCACAATCCCCCAGGATAACCAGCTACCCCACCCCGGCAGGTAGAATACCCTTTTTACTTGGATGGTACAAGTAATTAAGGTATCTTTTTTATCTCACAATACCAAAAAAGAGAGTAGCGGGCCAAAAGATAATACGGGTAAGAGTTACAGAGTCGGCAATGTCATCCTGAGCATTAACAAAAACAGGCGTAACTTATTATGGATCAGGCACATTTATAGTCAAAAATAGTCGAAAACCAAACTTTCAGGAATGTTTGGTTTTCTCCTATAGTGCCAGTGCCAAACGTTCGCCACTATACTATGAAAAATGGAAACGGGCATTAAAATCCGGATGACTTAGCATGAAAACGTGCATGACCTCTCAATGTCACGCACTGTTTGATGAAAGTGGCATTTGCCACTTTCATGCTAAATGGAAACCACATTTTCAGGAATAAAGGCAGATTATCATGAGCAAAGGGAAGAAGGGCAAAAAAAAGAACGGGGACAGTAAAACCTCTAAAATTCGCACACCGATCGTATGCGTACTCGGGCACGTCGACCACGGCAAGACATCACTTCTCGACAGAATCCGGGGGTCATCGGTTGTTGATAAAGAAGCAGGCGCAATCACCCAGCACATCGGCGCAACAATCGTACCTCTAAAAGCCATCTTAAAGATGAGCGGAATTGAGGGAGAAACAGAGTTTGAAATTCCCGGACTCCTCTTCATTGACACTCCCGGACACCAGGCCTTCACCACACTCAGGGCCCGTGGCGGAGCGCTTGCGGACATGGCAATACTTGTTGTCGACATCAACGAAGGGTTCCGGCCACAGACCATAGAAGCACTCCACATCCTTCGCAACTGTAAGACACCGTTTGTTGTGGCCGCAACAAAAATTGACAGGATACACGGCTGGCGTTCCACTAAGAATCTGTCCTTCGCCAAAACGTACCAGAACCAGAACGAGCGTGTCAGGACAGACATTGAGACAAAGACATACGAACTCATAGGCAAACTCTCAGAACTCGGATTTGACTGCGAACGCTACGATCGCATCAAAGACTTCCGGAAGAACATTGCAATCGTTCCGGTAAGTGGTATAACAGGTGAGGGTATCCCTGACCTCCTGATGGTTATGGTAGGGCTTGCACAGCGTTACATGACTGAGAATCTCACACTTACAACAGATGGTCCGGGGTGCGGCACCGTGCTTGAGGTAAAGGAAGAACGCGGCCTTGGCACAACACTCGACGTCATCCTCTACGATGGCACCCTGAAAGTCGGCGATGACATTATAATGCACGGTGAAGACGGAGTTATTGAAACAAAAATCAGATCTCTCTTACAGCCACGTCCAATGCAGGAGATCCTGACAGAGAGTAAATTTGAGCGTGTAAAATCAGTTACAGCCGCAAGCGGAGTTAAAGTATCAGCCCCCAAACTCGAAGGTGCTCTCGCCGGATCACCCGTCCTTGTTGTCAGTAACAACCGTGACGAAATTATCGACCGGATCACACACGAAATGCAGGACATGCAGATTGAACTTTCAGATACAGGGATATTTATCAAAGCCGATACAATCGGCGCTCTTGAAGCACTCTCAAAAGAACTGCAGGACCATGAAATCCCCATTATGCGTGCTGAAGTCGGCCAGGTCAGCCGCCATGATATTATAGAGGTAGGAACGATTAAAGACCCTCTCTATTCTGTATTGCTCGCTTTTAACACCAAAATCCTGCCAGATGCAATAGACACACTCGCAGAGAAATCCAGGGAGCATGTTCAGCTATTTGAGGGAAATATCATCTACCACCTCATTGATGACTATATAGACTGGCAGGATAAAACAAAGCGTGAAATAAAAAAGAAAAGCTTTGAACAGCTCATACTGCCTGCAAAGATCACCCTTCTTCCGGACTGCGTATTCAGGCAGAACAACCCGGCAGTAGTCGGAATTCGGGTACTTGGAGGGAAACTCCAGTCAGGCGTAAGGCTGATTCAGCCGGACGGGCGCAGGATCGGACGCATCAGACAGATGAAAAGCGGACAGGATAACATAAACGAAGCTAACGAAGGTGAGGAGATCGCAATTTCAATCGAGGGCCCGACCGTTGGCAGGCAGATCGATGTCGGCGATGTCCTGTACACTGAGATCCCGGAAGCCCACGTAAAAGTTCTGGAAAAAGAGATGCTCATTCACCTTAACGTGAGCCAGCAGGATATCCTTTATGAATATACAGCAATAAAAAGAAAAGAGGACCCATTCTGGGGAAAATAACCTCATTTTACGATCAAAACATGAAAGGAAGCCCACAACTTCAGGAGTATGTGGCTTAAGGGGTTATATGGGATTGACAGAGTTATATGCGGTTAACAGAGTATAGATGGACGACTATCACCACATCTTACCATCTCAACAAATCGCACCATCGTTAACATGATGAACAGGAAGTGTCCCCCCTGCGCAGGCAGGTGAGAGTTCACAGAGAGAGAGATGCACTATCCTGTGTAACACTCTCCTATGTAACCCCTATATTTTAATAGATATAATCCAACATAATAGACACTTTAGTGGAGAATACTATATGGCAGATTTTAACATCGTTCTATCAGAACCAAAAACAGGAGCATCATACAAAATTGAGGCAACCAGTGGAATAACAGGTGCATTAATGGGCAAAAGTATTGGCGACGAGATCAGTGGAGATGTATTCGGTTTCGCAGGATATACAATTGAGATCACAGGTGCAACAGATAAAACAGGCATACCTGCAAGAAAAGATCTGCCGGGTGTCGCCCGCAGGAAACTCCTCCTCTCAAAGGGTGTCGGTTTCAAACCAACATATGAGGGTCAGCGCGTGCGCAAGTCGATTCGCGGAGCAGAAATCAACAGTGATTTTGTTCAGATTAACGCAAAAGTCGTTACATACGGTGAAAAAGACCTGAAAAGCTATTTTGAAACAGCAGAAGCAGCAGAGTAATCTTCATAATCGAAAACCAAACTTTTAGTAAAAAGTCTGGTTTTCTCCTTATAGTGCCAAACGTTTAATTTAAAAAAACGGTTGCCACTATAATTCAGAAGATTATTTTGTTGCCAGACTTTTTTTAAGTTCATAAAGACTGTCCTCAAACGGGACAGCATATTTTCTTGCAAGCAGTACAACTGCAGCCTCAACGCGGAGATTTCCATCAAAACCATCCTGAATCAGTGCATTCATCTCAGATACCAGTTCAGTTGTCTCCAGATCGCGTACCCTGGCAATTTTTTCAATCAATTCCCCCACATGATCCCGTTTTAAAAAAATATCAGAGGGCGGCTTAAACCCAAGAGGTATTGTAACTTCAGAGGGATCAAAAAGTATTTTTAAGGAATCACCCTCAATGTCAATTAAACCCGTCTCATCTGCCAGTTTAATCAATCGCTCCACTTCATCACGATTCATCCACCGCCTGTCAATAGTAAGGAAATATATAAACTCCCTTTTTAAAAGTTCAGTTCTCCTCATATGCCGAAACGATGCGGCAACAGTGATCTTCAGACTCACCTGACAGCACCTGTAATCAGCATTTTAAGATTCATTGCATCCAGAACGCCCCGTCCACCCTCTTTTGAGATGGAGCATAGGCATTCCATACCGGTCTCGGTCACCCGCAATAAGAAACTGTTCTCTGAACGGGGGATCTTCCTGTCACCTCTGAGAATGGTTTCATTAAGAATTATTCTGAAATCCACCATCTCAGTAAGTGTATCAGAAAAACCAGGAAGAGATTCCACAGGAACCAGCTTAGTCTTTAAGTCGGCAACATAAACGAGAATATCAATCTTCACAAGATCTTCACCAACACGATTTGTGGCATGTGTCCCGCTCATACCACTGATTACACTGACAACATCAAAAAAAGGACGTTCTATCGTAAAATCAAGATCTGTTTTCTGTGGGAACTGACAATAAACTCTGCGCATTGATACAATATGAGGGGGAGAAACCATAAAAAGAATATGATACCCGGCTCACCAGGTGTGCACTTAACCCCGGCCATCCGGTTATTCATCCGGTTATTCATCCGGTTATT
>JAYEIC010000046.1:39996-42497 GCA_034659935.1 Methanobacteriota archaeon
CATCCGGTTATTCATCCGGTTATTCATCCGGTTATTTTTTGTTTTTTCTCCACTCCCGGCCTAAAGACACATCGAATCAACGCCGAAAAGTAGAAAGTAGAAAGTAGAAAGTCCGGCTACAATTTCTTCTGCACGCAGGTTACTCTCAGATGGACCTAAAGTCACACCCGGGATCCTCACTGTATACAGGCTATGACACAACAGCACATCACGGAAGTCTGGTTTTCGACTATAAATAGTAATATCGGCGATTGTGCATATGTGAACTACCACAGAGCTTACACTCCCCTGGTAAAATCCGTCAAATACCAAATGAATCTATAAAAAAAGATTTATTCTACCAGAACTGCATTAATAATGCCGTCCTGTCCGGGCCTGCTGCCAATGCGCGCCAGACCCATTTCGGTCTTAATTATTGCACCCTTTGTGAGAAGATTACGCCTCACATAGTTTGGATTTGCAGTGTTCTTCTCCACATTCTCAATGAGCATCTTCTTTGTCTCACCGGTCTTTGGATTTGAAACACTTGCATACTGTGCACGGAGTGCACGAATCTTCAGATTGCCGCCGCGAGTGCGAATCAGTTTCCTGCGGTCATCGCCGACATGTGTATCCGCAGGTGCTCTGCCAATCTCTGATTTTCTTTTCCCACGTGAAAGACTTACACGCCCACCGGTTTCTTTCCTTACAGATCTACCTTGCCACTGCATTTAAACACCAATTATATTTTGTAATTCATTCAGAGAACTTATTTAGCACGAAAATGAGACTCACATTTTTATCGCTAATTCTCCCAACTGAAGTGCTATAAATGTTCCAGTTGAATCTATTTAACACCACTGATCACCTGAGGATCTCGTCAAGGAGTGCCTCCACACCCTCACCCGTCTTTAAATTAGTCCTGAAAACCGGCATTACCGGATTGTAGCGGTGTATATCCTCCTCCATACGATCCATATTGCAGCCCACATATTCTGCAAGGTCAGTTTTGTTAATGACTGCAATATTACAGTCCCGAAACATCATAGGGTGTTTGTTTACCACATCGTCACCCTCAGTGGTGCTTACGACAACAATTCTTTTTTGAGCTCCCAGATGAAAATCCGTCGGACAGACCATATTTCCCACATTCTCAATAAAGAGTATGTCAATTTCATCCAGAGGCAGTTTTTCCAGTGCATGTTCTACCAGGTGTGCATCAAGATGGCATTCCTTACCCGTATTGGCATTGACAGCAGGCGCACCTGTTTCAATGATACGCTTAAAGTCATCATCACCATAGACATCTCCGGCAATTGCCCCTGCATTGAGCCCACGCTCCTTTAACAGCGGGACAAGGTGTTCTACCACCGCAGTCTTGCCTGAGCCGATTGCACCCAGAAGGTCAAATGCCTGTACACCGTGTTCTTTAAGCAGATGGTGATTCTGATGTGCAATCCTGTTATTGGCATCGAAGATATCCCTTTCAATACTGACATCGATATGGTGCATATTCATAATATTTGGATGGGATCTGTTTATAGGTTCACCTCTCATAATAATAGGTATGAATAAGGAGCGGATATTATACCCCTGTTATTTTGATTTCGGGCTGAAACGCAGCGAAGGGCGCAGAGTACCCCTTAAAATAGCAGTGGAAAAGCCATCCAGCAGAGATGTTGAAAAAGCCGCAAAAAGATGTGATCTGAAAGTCAGGAGCGAGAACCAGAATCACCCTGCCCACACATCACGGCGTGACGGAAGAATTGTCGTTGCATGGGATGAGAGCAAAGAAGAACTTCTGCGCAAAGTGGCAGGCAACTTAAAGCAGGCAAAGTAATGTACGATCTTCACACCCACACACTACTCTCTGATGGCGAACTGATGCCAGCAGAACTGATCCGAAGGGCGACTGTGGCAGGGTACAAAACACTCGGTATAACAGACCATGTGGATGCATCAAACATATCTGAGATCATAAGAGCCGTAGCTAAAGTCAGAGATTCGGCAGAAGAATACGGAGTGGACCTCATCCCGGGTGTAGAGGTCACTCACGTTCCGCCCACAGAGATTGCAGCACTTGCAAAACGAGCCAGGGACGAAGGGGCAGAAATTGTTATAGTCCATGGAGAGACTACTGTCGAACCGGTCGCAGAGGGCACAAATATGGCAGCCTGTTCCTGTGATGACGTTGACATCCTTGCACACCCGGGGATTATCACACTTAAAGAAGCCGCAGAAGCTAAAAGCAGAGATATTGCACTGGAGATCACATCAAGAGGCGGACATAACAGGACAAACGGCCATGTCCTTAAGATTGCACAGGAGGCAGGTTGCAGGATTGTAGTGGACTCGGATGCACACGGACCCGGAGATATCATGACAGGCAATGCACGTATAGCCGTAGCACGCGGCGCAGGGATGTCTGTTGAAGAATCCGCAAGAGTTTTATCTCAGGATATTCGCCAGTGGCTGGCAAATCGTCAATAAGTATATAATTAGTATATAATTAGTATATAATT
>JAYEIC010000046.1:42597-44131 GCA_034659935.1 Methanobacteriota archaeon
AGTATATAATTAGTATATAATTAGTATATAATTCTGATCGGTTCTTTTAAATAAGATAATATAGAATATATATAGGTTGTGAAACGTTATCCGAATCGCGGATAATTCCGAAGAAGGTATTTGTTTTGAAATTTGTCGGCCGTGTAAATAGTATTTGTGGTACAAAGATGCTTATCATCAGATGTGATGCAGCACAACTCCCACGCCTGAATGCAGAAGTCGCAGATCGTCGGCTAAAACCTGTTGGAAAACTTGTAGAAATTTTTGGGAATATCAAAACACCGTATGCTGCCGTACTTTGTTATAAAAAATGTAAGAATATTCCTGGCGAAAAACTATTTACAAAATAATCGGGTGATACAAAATGCAGGAAATTGAGAAGTTAAAACAATTAAAAAGCCAGAGAGAGGCCTTAAAACAGCGTACTGGCGAACAGCATGAAAAAAGCACCTTAAAACAGGAGAAAGAAAAGTCAAAAACCGTATGTCCTGAATGTGGCAGTCACCAGCTGGTTCAGGACCACGAGCGTGCTGAACTTGTCTGCCAGAGCTGTGGTCTTGTACTTGATGAAGAATTCATCGACCATGGCCCTGAATGGCGTGCATTCGACCACGACCAGAGAATGAAACGTTCCCGTGTGGGTGCACCGATGACCTTCACAATCCATGACAAGGGTCTCTCCACGATGATCGACTGGAGAAACCGTGACTCATACGGCCGTGCCATCTCCAGCAAAAACCGTGCCCAGCTTTTCCGTCTCAGGAAGTGGCAGAGGAGAATCAGGGTCTCTAATGCAACAGAAAGAAACCTCGCATTTGCACTCTCTGAACTTGACAGGATGGCATCCGCCCTGGCTCTGCCGCGAAATGTCCGTGAAACTGCTGCTGTGGTGTATCGTAACGCAGTGAACAAAAACCTCATCCGTGGCAGAAGTATTGAAGGTGTGGCAGCAGCAGCTCTGTATGCGGCATGCAGGCAGTGCAGTGTCCCACGTACTCTTGATGAAATTGCAGAAGTCTCCCGTGTGTCAAGGAAAGAAATCGGAAGGACATACAGGTTTATATCCCGTGAACTTGGCCTTAAACTCCTCCCGACATCACCAATTGACTATGTCCCGCGTTTCTGTTCAGGTCTCACCCTGAAAGGTGAGGTCCAGAGCCGTGCAGTCGAGATTCTGAGACAGGCAGGAGAACGTGAACTTACAAGCGGCAGGGGCCCTACCGGTGTCGCTGCAGCAGCAATTTACATCTCATCCATCCTTGGCGGCGAGAGACGTACTCAGCGTGAAGTGGCAGAGGTGGCTGGTGTGACTGAAGTCACTATCAGGAACAGATACAAAGAACTGGCAGAGAAACTGGATATAGAGATTATTCTCTGATCACCCGGATCTCTCTAATCCGGATTATTGACATTTTTAACAATATTTTTTTCATAAATCTTAGTTCGAGGCGGGCCTGTAGATCAGGGGAAGATCGCTACGTTCGCAACGTAGAGGCCGCGGGTTCAATTCCCGCCAGGTCCATTCGTGCATAAA
>JAYEIC010000047.1:0-3243 GCA_034659935.1 Methanobacteriota archaeon
GCCAATTCACGGACTGCCGGGGCAGGTGCAACAATGCGGCCCGCTCCGGTGACATCTGCCACCGTGCAGGTCTGCACACTATAGGCTTGGTATAGGTGCGCCGTTGTGCCGCTCCTGGATGACAGTCACGGCGGTATTGCCTCATTGGTAATATACCTCCTCCATTCCGAGAAACTCCACAGCCTGATCAAAATTCAGAATCTTCCACACAGGGATGTGTTCAACGTGTATATTTTTCTGAAATATAATAATGTCTGCGTGCCAGCGTGCACCCTTACACCCGGTTGGCACACAATAGAACCTAATACCCAACACATCGGCGTAATCCTCCGGAATCCTTTCTATTAAATCTTGGATGAGGTCGTTTGTGATCGCCTCCGTACCGCCTGTAAGTCGCGTTCGGCTAATGTGTGGTGTTTTCTCCAATTGTTCAGGTGATACATAGCTGATGGGTATTGTCTGTATTGAATTGAATGACGGATCAATACGTGAACCTAAGATCATGCGGACCGCCTCCGTGCTGTGGTCGTCCACAGGTGAAAAGTTCCAGTGGAAATACCTGTTGACAGCGTTTGACACCTCGATAGAAGAAACATGCTTTTTTGCCTGTCAAACGATCTAATCGCTCTAAACGCTCTCAATATACTATAATATAATAATATAGTATAATAGATAGTAACTGATAGTAAATGCTCTTTAAATCTCATATACTGCCTCCGTTTTCCAAAAGGACGATAATTTCAGTGTGTTTCTGTCGGCCTCTGGCATCAGTGGAGTTGTCATATTCTCTCATGACTATCCCTTCATCCTCACACAGATCTACTAATTCGTTAAGCTCTTTGGCAGTGATTCGACCGGATATTTTCTGCATTAACTGACTCCGTGTCAAACGCTGTCTGGGTGCTCTCTTCAGTAACCTGAGGATCTTCTGAAGGTTATTTTGTGTGTTATACTCTGTTGCCTCATCAAGTGCTGTGGATGATGTCGGAAGGAAGTACCCGCGGACATGTTTCATAGCTTCAAAAAAGTAAACATCCGGGATTGACATCTCCGCCTGAAATACCTCTGTGTTTTTGCTTGGTCTGCTGAATGTAAGATTTCCCTGGAGACACGTATTATACACTTTTTCAGCGTCCTTTAGGAAGGCCTCTGAACCAATGTAATAGATGATCGATAACTTGAACACGTATGTTCTAAGACGGCCTATAAGCGTGCTCTCTGTATCTCCTGTGGCATTGTCGCTGTATAAGTCGTCCTGCATCCACTGGTTGAATGCGTCAAGTGCCTTTTGAGATGGAAACATATAGATCGTTTTGAACCGTGCGATCATCTCGGCTATTTGCTTTAGTTGAACCGCGATCCTATGCACGGCCTCTTCTATGTTGTGTGTCGCGATCGTTACCGGAACGTACAACGGTTTTTTCTGTGGACAATAGAGAAGAAATCTTGTAAGCAACCCACCCTGCAGGTCGCCCGGTTCGGTGTTCTCCTGAAACCTAAGTGGAGTAGTGCAACACAATGCATTAATAAATATATTGTATGCCTCATATTCGGCCTTGGTTAACTGTTTTGTATATCGATCAGGGTTATCATACAGGAAACTGAGGTCATCCTGTAAGCCTGCAAGGTGTCCATTTGTCTTATGAATTCCTGCAAGCAGACCTGATACTTCAGGATTGAATATATACCGGTGTGGTTCTGCTGCAAGCGCCTGAGGGATCGCCTCTTTCGAGAACTCGTTTGCCATAGCAGTACCCATATCGGCCCGCGTCAGTATATCGCGTGCCTCATCATACACTGTAGATTTACCTGCTATTGACGACTCCCCAAGGAACAGGGTCCAAATATTAGGGATCACGGTCCCAAAAGACAACTCCATACGGATACGGCGATCAGTTGCGATCCCAAGTAGAGTAACTGCCGCGGCGTGTCGGAACTCACTATACCCCCCTGCCTTTGTGTGAAAGGTGTCAATATACTGACAAACAAAGTTATCCTGCTCCAGGTCGATCTTTAGTTCCGGCACGGTCGGCGCCTCCTACTCATCAAGCGATCGGCGATCGCTTTGCCTCGTTTGATGTCATCCCGCCTGCTGTAAAAAGGGTCATAGGTGTTTGTAATATCAGAAAGCGCTTTATCAATCTGCAACGCTCCCCACGTTGTGCCGCCTCTGTGTTCATCATATTTCGGCCTCATTAATCCGGACCGGCGGAAGATTTGATCAACCTGGGACCTGTCTTGAGTATAAAAGGCTAAATGGTTGAGCAGTGCTAAGGTCGCTTCTGATGCCGAGGGATACGGCGATATATCACCATTATATAGCCTTCTCGTGTCTGCCTTATCTCTTATCCTGTCGATAATTTCACGGTCGCTTAATGCCGTCTGTGTGTCTCTGCGTCTGTTCTGTGGTCTTACAGGTATGTCTTTCGGCGGATCTACTTTCTGGTATATTTCTTTCAGTAGTGCCGGTTCAATTTCTCTGATCTCTGGTGTGGAGTCCTTCCAGAGGTCGCCGGTTATTGTGAAATAACGGCTGTGGAAATATAGCTCCCTGCATCCCCGGCGTTTGCCTGGCTTCATCTCCGGCATTCGTGTTCCCTTGAAGATGATATGAAGACCACACCCGGAAGGAGACACTTCTGTATAGCTGTTCAAGCGCCGGATCTCTTCGGCGATCTCTGCGTCTGTGATCTCTCCGTTGTCATTCAGCACGCCGTCAAGGTCGTATCCACAGAAGGGATCACCTTCCTGGAATGAGAATCCAATTCCTGAGAACCGTTCCGGATGTGCTGCCATCGCTTCACACACTGTGGGGAAACGCATGTTTGCGGTGGTCGCGTCTATGGTTTCGCCTGATACATCCACAGGTAGCTTAACAGGCTTGTCTCTATCTGGCTTATTTACTGCCTTCCAGAGTAACCACTGGTTACAGTTTCGGAGGTCCTGAGGAAAGCTTAATACACATGAATGTGATGTATTACATGACATTTTGTTATGTCCTCATGGGTTCTCTGGGTGTATCTGAGTCGAGTGGTGCTTTGGTCGGTGTGCTCGGCTTATCAACTATTTTGATTTTACCGTTTAATACCATCCAATTTGCAAATGCCCTTTGCATTGCTGGCAGGTGCTCTATCATTTCTGTTGTTGCTGTCATCGTTTTAATCATCTGCAATCTCCTTTGTTTTCTTAAGTATTGCCAATTCAAGACCGTCTATGAAGGCCTGTGTTAAATTTATGCCCAAG
>JAYEIC010000048.1:0-3021 GCA_034659935.1 Methanobacteriota archaeon
AATAAGAAGGTCTGTCGGAAGCCCGGTACTCCCATAGCAGGCACCCGCCCATGCCCCGCAGATAAAACCTATCGTATCTGTGTTCCCGCCAACACTGGCAGCGATTGTGAAGAGATCGTCAGTTTCGCCATAACGGGATATGATAAATATTGCAAGGGGCAGTGTCTGGTACACAGATAGATCGTTTCCTATGACAGAAAGAGCCGCGTCCAGACTGATACCTTCCTTTTCCAGAGAAAGAGCAGTCTCTATCTTCTGCCCCAGTGTTACATCCTCAGGAAATGCACTATCTACTGCAACAGAAAAGGGGTCGCTATGCCCGTTAATGGTCGCTGAAATGAGCATAGCAAATGAAACAGCAGCAGCGTGAGCAGCAGGGTGGGTATGTGTGACAGCACATGCCTCCACAAGATGTTCCCTCAGACTGACAGGATCCCTGTATACAAGGGCAAACGGCAGGCCAGGGGGTATACACCCGGAGGTTGTGGAGTAAATCCCGCTCACCTCATAACCCGCCTTCATATGTTCACATGCAGATGTGACAGTCGCATCTAAAAAGCGCATCCTGCCAGATGAGTAGAGATTTAAAAGGGATTCTGAGTATTTTTCGACTGAAAAGAGAGCATCATCAGAGGCACGGTTAACATTCTCTGCAAAGAGTCCTGCTGCAATAAGCATCATCTGCGTATCATCGGTGTACTGCCCGGGTGAAAGGCCACGATTTGGATGCCATTTTGAGGGGCGCAAAAACCCCGTCACAGGGTGGTCAAAACGCGTGGGTTCGGATTCCCCCGGCATGCCAAGAGCGTCGCCCATAGCCGCACCCAGCATTGCACCCCTGAATTCGTTTAGCATTAATAGTCTATAGCAGATGAGAGAGTATAATCTTTTTTGTCTCTGGAGGGAGTGGCTTTGAGCCTGTCTGTCCGGTGCAGATCTGGCGGGAGAGTAACGACACCGTCCCAAATCTTCTGTAAAAGTGATGTTCTGTAACCACTCTTTGTAGTAAGTAAAAGAGGTAACAGAACATGGAACTGATTGTTTTGTAAACCTTTATCTTAACGATAAAGACGACGCTCTTGAAGCCTTACTAACCTGGTGTCTTAATGGTCAGTACTTTAAAAGATCCACATTTCTTCACACACTCCTTAGGAATTTCAACTGAAAGTTAACCACTTTTGATATTTTTGCCTTCATCTTCAGGATTCAATTATACCCAGACGTACCAATCTACCCACTTCCCAGGAAAATAACAGACAACGACAAACCAGAAACTTTATATACAAACCAAAACTTCCTGATGTGCAGTTTTATCAAAAACTAAGCCCAAACTGGCGGAAACATCGACTGGAGTCAGACCCGATCTGACTGGCATCGTTCGGCTGACTGTTTTTGCAATGGATGTAGTGGTGCTGCCTCTCCAGGTTCTGGGATCTATGCAGGAGGTTTGGAGTTTTGATCTTTGTGGGTTGTTGAAGGAGTCTTATTGCTGGATGTAGACAAAATAGATTAACTTTCCTGAGTTTATTCGATCCAGCAGAAATATGAAGCAGTAACTTGAAAATAGGAGCATAGTGGACAGTTTAGGTCGGTGTTGTGGGGTAAAGGCGAAAGGATACTTTGTCAGAATTTTAAAGTACTGAATGTAGGCTTAATGCTACGTCTTACTGATAATTACCGTCCTGACAGATCAGCACCTGATGGACAGGCTTAACATTAAATACAGTAAAACATCAATAGATAATATGGTACAGATATGGCTAAAAACGAGAGATTAACTGATGCAATCAAATATGAAAAAATTGATGTGCTAAAGAAAGATCTCTTCTCTTATATTGACAAACATTCAAATAAAATTAATTTAAATCTTCCTGTTTTCTATGGGCATATCATTTCAACACTTGATAATGCATTTCCCAATTTAGATGACAATATCTATGACGAATTTATGGATTCACTTACTTTTCGGATACTGAATGCACCTGATACAAAAATTGATCTTGATTATGTTACGCGGCTTATCAACAATGCAGCACGCAGCAAGAGAAAATCCTCAAATAATGTGACGTTGCGAATATTATCCGCTATAAAACTGATGGAAAATAAAGATTACCTAAATGCAATTGAATATCTCTCAGATAACTGGAAGTATGATGCCAGAGTGGGGTATTACATTGCATATTGTTATCTTATGCTCTCTGAAACTGAGAAACAAAATGTGGGTTCTGATGGAAAAATCAGACCATCAAGATATGAACTTGATGCACGGGAGCAGTTACTTGAACTTGTAAGAGTCCGGCCGCCAATTTACCGGTTTAAATTTCTGGATAATAATGAAACTCCATTAATGGAATCTGTGTTCTGGATAATGATAACAAAATCACTGGAATGGTTTCCAAGTGAACGCTGGTTTCTCAGAACCGGAATTAAAAAAGCAAAGAAAGATGGGAATATTTCAAAGAGAAAAGAGCTCTTAAAAATTGCTGTCGAACGATTTTACAATGATCTTGATTTTCTCCGGGAGAGTTATAATCAGGCAGTTGAACAGAGAGATGGTATGGGGGCATCAGGTGTAGTAAAGCAGATGATGCAGCAGTACCCAAATAATCTTGAACCAATATATTATGGGATTAAATTGTCTCTCCTCTCAAATAGCATAGAATCATATTTCACTTTCAGGGATCTGGCTAAAGAAAAAGAGATGCCACAATATCTGATACAACTATTAGACTATGCATATTATACAATACATGATAATAAAAATGAAGCTGAGATCACATTAAGAGATTTGAAGAAACGATATAAATCACTATATTTTTATATGATCACTCTGGAATATCTTGCAAATGATGTATTCACTGGTGATGAAAAAAAGGCAAAATATGCCAAGATGATCTTTTTTGATTCATTAAATGAGTATGTACTTCACGTAATTAAAGTTCATGAAATATGAGTGAAAACGTGCATGAGCTCTCAAGGTCACGCACTGTTTGATGAAAGTGACATTTGACCTCCCTGGTG
>JAYEIC010000049.1:0-2960 GCA_034659935.1 Methanobacteriota archaeon
GATGTCAGAGATGACCTGATCGCAAAATTCAAGGCGGCGATGCGATGCGATATAATTATCACATCCGGTGGCGTATCAGTGGGAGATTATGACCTTGTGAAGGAAATCATGAAGGAAGTGGGAAACCGGATAGAGTTCTGGCAGGTGGCCATGAGACCCGGCAAACCCTTGGCCTATGGTGCTATCGAAGATATCCCTATCTTAGGACTCCCCGGTAATCCGGTGTCATCCATGATCTCGTTTGAACAGTTTGTAAGACCCTCAATATTGAAGATGATGGGGCATAAAAAGTTGTTCAGAAAAACGATAACGGCGATCCTGAAGGAAGACATCAAGAAAAAGAGCGGCCTTAAACACTTTATAAGAGCCCATGTAAAATATGAAGATGGAAAATTCGTCGCTACAACGACCGGAGAGCAGGGATCCGGTATACTGAAATCGATGGTCATGGCGAACGGACTTATAGTGCTGCCCGAGGAGACAACGTGGGCCAAAACGGGTGATGAGGTCACAGTACAAGTAATTGACGGTTCCCTTGAACTGACTGCACAACCAGAATACCTGAATCATCTAAAAGTTCAGCTTTAAGACAAACGCCGAAGCGAAAACCGGCAACAATTTGCTGCCATTGACATTCAACCGGAGATTCGGTATTAATACCACCAAGTACGGAAGTGCCAAGGTCACTGGTGGGCCTCCTGGACTTCAAATCCAGTGTGGGGCGCTGAAACCGTCCCAGGTGGGTTCGATTCCCATGCACTTCCGCCAAATACAAAATGCATCACCCCGTTTCTTTTCCCTCTTGCTTTAACATTTCTTTCACATCTACAGCCGGGTCCTCAAATTTTGCTTTCAGGACAATTGCCATGCCTTCGGCTGCAACTCGCGGGTTTTGCCCTATTTTGTAGGCAATCGTGATGATCATCAATGTATCGGCATTTTTAACCCCTATGATTTTCAGTGAGGCACTTTGAACAACTGTAATCATCCTGCCTACTCCAATCATGCCCAGTGAACAGGTCTGACCAGCGGTAATACTGCCTGTTATAATCGCCTGTACTCCTAATAATTTTCCAACTTTGGCCATTGTATCGATGCTAAGTGCCGTTTGAGTATCTTTCCCGCCAATATATTTTTCTACTTCGCTCCAGCCACAAACCTGGAACCCCAATTTCATCAGTTCTATGCAAAGATTGTCTCCCACCACGGCTCCTAAATTTCCTATCCTTCCGTATGGTCTGGTTGGGTTTTCCTTTCCCAAAAATATCGCTATCCGTTTAATCTTTTTTAATTCTTTTTTTGTAACGTCGGAAACTATTGAAGCATTGATGTCTGCTTCCTCAACGGATTGATATGCAACTGTGCCGAGTTGCACCGCCGTAGGAGCAAGTGTAATTAATGGTAAACTCTGGACACAACCAATGAGAAAAAACGGGATCAGCAAAAAAATGAGGGTGAAGCTTAACCTTTTTTTTGAAAGGTGCAATATCTTGCCTTGTAAACAACATAATGAAACAATTAGCGGACGTGTATCTCCTTAAATGGATTATCGGTTCCCTCTTTAAAGAACAGGAATCGATTCCCCTTTGCCTGCTGGGTCTGGAAACTGATACCATGCTGTTTCAGGCCAGTGAAAAGCTCCTTCTGAAAATCGAATTTCTTGCCTTGATAATTAACATCGAGCTGGAAATTCCCGGGTGACTGATTTCGAACATGTCTGTCCTTAAACCCGCTCATCTGCTCAATCATATCTACAATTGTGTATGTTTCTTCTTCTGAAAAGTTCCGAAACCACAAGTCAAAACGGGCTCCTGCATGCACCGAGCGCTCAAAGTAAGCCAGCGTATCACCAATCAAGGCCTCGGCCACGGCCTTCCCCACGGTATCTGCGGCCTTGGCTGCCTGCATATTATCGTAATAACTCCCGGCCGTCTTTATAGTCCTGACATACAGATCACCAGACTTCTGTGCGATCAGATCTGCTGTAGCCGGAGCGACAGCACGTAAAGCTATCTCCACTATAATACCGCTAAAGTATTTACTACGGCCTCCAACCTTTCTGGCAGCATGCACATCATAAACTAAAAGGAGATCCGCCCTGTGCTTCAGGGCAAGGGCTGACAGATCATCGATATCCACATCAATACGGCCCGCCTGCTCAATCTCATTATAAACATTGTTAATGAACATCCGATCAAGAACTATAAAACCCTTGCGTGCAAAAATACCATTAATTGCCTGTTCGGCGGCCCGAACTACCCTCGAATGCCTGTAAGCTGAACTCCTGGTCTCAGGCAAATAAACCGCCATAAACCGCGGATTACCAACCTGCGCCATAAGAATTCCTATAGCCCTCAAATCATTTTTGATTGATGCCGTCTGTACATCAGCACGTATAGTTACCGTGTACATAAAACCATCAGGGGTTTTAGCTTCAGACAATATGCTATAATTCGTAACATAACCACTTGCTCTGGAGTAGATCCTGTCCTGCAAAACCTCAAAATTGGCCACCTTTGTCTGGGAATCAATCAGTGTGCCGACACCTTGCTCCACTGCAGCCCTCCGGGCATCTTCAATGGCCTTCAGACGAGCCTGGGTATCATTGCTGTCAATGATCGGTGCCTGGCCAACTGTGGTTACGGTTTCCCCATAAACCAGCGGCACACAGAGGAGCAACACCCCCAGAAATATACCCGCATAAACAATACCTTTACGTTTCATAACCATTCTCCTTGTCAAGGTAATTCATTATTACCTGTCAATCTCAACTCCATTAATACACCCGTACCCCGCCTTCTTCACTACGTTTCTTTACCGGGATATTCTCGAGAAATCTCTTTTGCTGTTCGTATTTCCGGCGGTCAGAAATAGATATGTTGATCCTCGCTATTGCCTCTATATAAAGATTGCTGTCTCCATATCTGGCTGCCTTTTTATACATTTTTCTTGCAGTTTCG
>JAYEIC010000050.1:0-13587 GCA_034659935.1 Methanobacteriota archaeon
TATTTTCCACAAGTATTGTTATTTTCATGATCTTTCACTCTGTATTTAAATCCTGTATTAATTTTTATGGGGCTTTAGATGGGAAATTGTCTGTTGATTGTGAAGTTTACGGTTTGCCTGATATAAAATTGTGTGCTCTTTTACAATTATAGTTACGAACGTCACTTTTTGACTACAATATGGTTCTTAAGTTTCTCCTCCTAATCCCCGTCAGTCGGAATCTTGTTTCTGAAACACATCCCAATCTGCTCTTTTCTCCCGTTTTCGTACAGGTATTTCAGTCTCTCTGAGGGTGGGTCATGGATAAAACCCCCCATTTTCCAGAGTCTCTTCACCCGGTGATCAATTCGTTCTTCAGTTCATCCTTTCTGTATCATGGCACTTTTTCGTTTATGGAGCATTTTTACGAGTGAGCCGGAACTGAACTTTTTTCAACAGAGGTAAGTTCGGATGACAGTCCGCCTGTGAGGTCAACTTCTGCAAATTCATTACTATCCGGGAGAACCATGGTGAATTCTGTAATCATGTCAATTGAAAGGGTTCCGTTTCCGGCCTGGAATTCAAGCACATGCCCACCCGCTGTTCGTTTATTATTGATGAAGTGGAGGTGGTAAGCCGGCACATTGATTCCTTCAACAAAGGCGGGTGACCATAGTCCGACTATAGTTCCGGTCTCCTCTGTCAGGTTGAAAAAGACCTGCTCCTTCACAACATCTGCAAGCCCTGGGTATGGTTTTTCCTGTCCGGGAACACTCCTTGTTTTTACTGAGGGGAATGTGCCGTCAAGCCGGAGAGCATAGAAATAGTTTGGTGATGTCATGAATGATTCTGCCCATGTTTCGAATTCTGTCATGTTCATGGGTGCGTACATCTCTTCTGAAATTTCAGGTTCAAAAAAACAGACTGCGGCAAAAGGTGTTGTCATCTCATCATGTACCCGGAGAACCGAACCGTCAGACCTGATCTGGTAGAAGATGCCATCAAGACCAATCATCTCACCATCAAGGTGATCGACTGTGCCAAGTCCAAAATTACCGTGTTCTTTAAGTGTACCAAATGAAACGCTGCCGTCATATGTTCCCTCTAAAAGAGCGTCAATTGTGGAAACCTGATAGAGATTGTCACCTTTTTCATCATTAATTAACAGAATATTAAATCCTGAGAAGAGAACAATTAATATTGCAATTCCGGTAAATGCCAATAATATCTTATTTTTCACCATTTTTCTGCACCCTGTTATTGTTTTTATTACGGTTATTACTATTATTATGGTCCCAAACTAAATTTTTAAGAATGTCTGTTTTTGACGATGATTTACTCTCTGGGTTTCTCAATATTTAATCAATTCATTTTATCCCTGTTTAATCAGATAATAAGAGATAATGGGGCAGTATCATAAGGGAGATGTTCTTCTTGCACCTGTGCGTTGTGGAAGGTTTTCTGATGCAAAAGTCCGGCCGGTGGTTGTTATTGAATCCCGGGCCGACGGTATTCTCCTGGTCTGCCCGGTGACTGGCAGTATGCCGGATGATATGTCGGTATCTGTTGCGCTGGATCTGGATAATTTTGCAAAAGGAGGTCTTGATATGTTTGACGAGAGCTATATACTGGTCTCGAATCCGGCTACTATCCGCAAGAGTGATGTCATCGGAAAAAAAGGCAGGCTTACTGGTGGGTTTATGGATACGATCATGTCAGGGCTGCGTGGGTCTCTGCAATAGCATATTTGATAGCATCCCTGTTTAACCGTGACTAATACAGGCCAACCTGATATCTGGTGGTATGGTATAAATTAAAGTCAAAAACCAAATACATATTTATATCTCTTCCCAGAATATCAAAGTAATAAGAACACTTCAGGCTGATTATGAGGATATTTTATGAGTGAATTAGAAGAACTGGTGGAAATTGCACACCCTCAGCAACCCCACTGCCCGACTGTTTTACTGCTCGACACATCCGGCTCAATGACAATCGAGAGTAAAATAGAGCAGTTAAACGAGGGTATCAGAACATTTAAGGATGAGATTGAGAAGGATGAGCTTGCAAGAAAAAGGGTTGACCTTGCTGTGGTAACTTTTGGCCAGACAGTAAAGGTGGTCCAGGAGTTTGTCTCTGTTGAGGACTTTGAACCGCCCGTTCTTGAAGCAGAGGGTCTGACACCTATGGGCGATGCGATACTGACTGCCATAGGACTCATTGAAAAAAGAAAAGAGGATTACCGGACTGAGGGTATTGATTACTACCGTCCCTGGATATTCATGATCACCGATGGTGAACCTACTGATATGAATAAGAGGGATTCAAAGTGGGACGAAGTGGTAACTGCGGTGCATGAGGGTGAGACAAATAACCAGTTCCTCTTTTTCTGTGTAGGTGTTGAACCTGCCAACATGGATCTCCTGAAAGAAATAACTCCTTCCTGTCGTGACCCAATTAAACTGAAGGAGAACAGATTCCACGATATGTTCATGTGGCTTTCAAGGAGTCAGGTAACGGTCTCTCTATCAAATGTTGGTGATCAGGTCGTTCTTGAAGATCCGTTTGGCATGAGCGGGTGGGGCGAAATCCCAACATATTAATTCAAAAAATAAACCTTTGCCACTATAATACAAAATAAGGGCCTGGCACTCACTGTGTCACGGCTTTTTTTCACCATGCTGTGTGGCAGGTTCTGTGCCTGACATAGCAGGCGTGGTTTTAATGTGTACAGGGTATGAAATGGTGGGAATGGATAGTAAACTGATTGCAGGTGAAGGGAAAGATCTCCCTGTTATATTCGGGGCTTCGGCAATCGGACCATCACATGTAAAAAATAACATAGTCTGTCAGGATGCATGGGATTCTGCACATGTCGGAGAGACGATGGGAGTGATCGCTCTCTCGGACGGGCTCGGAAGTGCGTCCATGTCTGATACGGGTGCCTCACTTGCGGTCCGATCCTGTGTCGAAAGGGTGAAATTCTATTTTAAAACTCAGATCTCTGATGGAATCCTTTTGGGTGATATCACTAAAAACGATGAAATATTAAAGGACGCAGTCCGATATGCGCGTAATAAAATTATTGAATCTGCCCGGGAACTGGATGTTGACAGAAGGGATCTCGCCTGTACAATTATTCTTATTCTTATTCAGGATAATACGGTATCAGTTGCCCAGATCGGTGACGGTGCAGTTGTAGGTAAAGTCAGTGATGAACTTTGTGTTCTCTCTCTCCCGGGTTATTCAGAGTATGTCAATGAAGTAATACCCATTACCCATGACTCCTGGGAAGAGAATTTAAATGTCACTCAGAATATCAGGGATGTTATCTGCCTTGCAGCATTCACTGACGGTTGTCAGAGAGGTATCCTCATAAAAAAAGGAGACTCGTATGAACCATTTGCCGCGTTTTTTGATCCGCTCTTCCGATATGCCTCCGGTGTTACTGATACCCACATCGCAGGTAAAGAGATCTCAGGGCTCCTGAGTTCGCAAAAACTCTCTGAGGGTCTTGAGGATGATAAAACGCTTGTGATTGCGCTTCTGCAACAGGAGATGTAGAAGTTTGCAGAAGATAACCGTATATACTGATAAGGGGGAAAAACTTGTGCTTTCCAGTCCGCTCAAAAAAGGCGGTGAGGGTGCAATCTTCAGGATTCCCGGCGATGACGGTATCTGTGCAAAAATATACTATAAAAATAAACTGAATCCGGAATTGTATGAGAAGATCAGGGCAATGGTGGGGAACTCTCCCGGCAGGGAACTGACATCTCAGGGAGCGGGCAGATTGTCAGCTTCGATTGCCTGGCCCCGGTCACTTTTGTTCAGTTCTAAGGGGAGTTCCCGTGAATTCATTGGTTTTACAATGCCCCTCGTTGACACAGGTCTCTTCCGTGAAGCGCACCGTTATTATGACACTGATGATCGGGTGCGCGAACTGGGAGGTGCGTTCTCGTGGCGGTATCTGGTTACTGCGGCGTATAATATTGCTTTTGTTATATCAGCCATCCACGAAAAAGGACATTGTGTGGGGGATCTCAGCAGTACCAATGTCCTTGTTGCACGAACTGCTGCAGTTACGATAATTGACTGTGACTCATTTCAGGTACGTGGTGCGGAGAATGGGAGGATCTTTTATACAAAAGTCGGAACCGGAATCTATCTGCCTCCTGAACTGATTGGGGCAGATTTCCGCCGAAAAAACATTGACCGTTACTATTCTGACCTGTTTTCACTCGGTATTATTATCTTCAATTTTCTGATGGGAGGGGTGCATCCTTTTCAGGCCACAGGGAGTGCGGTCCGCAACCTGGCGAGCACAGAAGAAAAAATAATGGCAGGTTATTATCCATATTCCAGAAAATTATCCGGAGTCAGTCCGCCGCGATATGCCCCCCCATATGTCATAATTCCGCCCGGGCTTCGTGTTCTTTTTGAGAGATGCTTTGTTTACGGACATCGGAATCCAAAAATCCGTCCAACTGCTGAAGAATGGATGGATGAACTTCATGTGGCACTTGATGATCTGCAGGTCTGCAATGTCAATGAAAACCACTGTTATTCCTCTCACTTAAATGAATGCCCGTGGTGTGCCCTGAAAAAAAGAGGTAAACACGGGAAGGATATCTTCCCAAAACCTAAAATAACACAATCCGGTCATGGTAAAATTGTGAATGCGTTGATCCGCGACCCGGTAAAAACGGAATCAGGTCACGATAAAACCGGAATGGATGTCAGCACCCCTTCAAAAACAGAAGTGCCTGAGTTGGATCTGCCAGATAAAATATTTTCATTTGTAATCAGTGACGAAAATGAAGTGATAAGACAGAAGTTTGCTATCAGGAATATTGGTGACGGTAAGATGTACGGCAGTATCAGTACAGACTGTGACTGGATTTCAGTATCTCCTGCTCTTATTGATACATACAGTCTTCAGATGGCTGAATTCACAGTTGATGCGTCTCAAATGGATTCTGTGGATTGCGGGGTGAAGTATGCAGGAAAAATTGATATCTCATCAAATGGTGGTAATTCATCTGTAATAGTAAATATTTTGTTTAAAACAGAACCCGTTCTTGAGATGAGTGATCATGTACTCGCAATGCGGGATATTATGAGAGGGGTGTCTGAGTCAAAGTCTGTTAAAATAATTAATTCAGGCACTGGAAGGCTTAAGGGAACTGTCTCTGCTGACCGTGACTGGATTGTAGTGGATAAGGACTGTATCAGCATAAGAGAGTCAGATATGCTGGAAGTGGGTATCGATACCACTCTTATGGATTTGAGATTCTTTCATTCAGGAAGACTGACTATTGATACAAACGGAGGACGTAAGGAGATACTTATTGTACTTACGCTCATAGATTAACCCCGGATTAACTTCTTCTGCCCCTCAGACACACTGCAACAATTGTCTTCATACTGGCTGAATATTGAGATAGCTCTTTTCTAAACCAGATCTGAAAAAATCTACAGGCCACTGGCTGTCAGAGCGATTATCAGGATAAATATACCTGCACAGGCCTGAGGCAGGGAATAATTTTTAAGAACTGTTGTCAGGTCATCGCCTGTAGTTCTTTTCACGAGCCAGAAGTACGGGTCGCTTATATATGAAAATATGAGTGTTCCCGCTGCAATCATCAGCATTAATGAGACCGGGGGTAGAGACTCAATAAGTCCGTTTTTGCTGATGATGGCTGAAGTTACAACAGCTGTGACAACTCTTGAACCCTGTGCAGTCTGGATGAGTGCGGCAAGTATGAATGGCAGAAGAATTGCGGGAATGATGCCTGATATTCCATCATAAATCTGTGATGCAAATGAACCGGCAGCGATAATATAACCCAGAGCCCCTGCCCCACAGAGGTCAAACATAATTATTCCTGCGTTTTTAGTCCCTTTTTCAATTGAATAAAGACGTTTATCTCCTGCGATAATTATTGCAGTTATGGCACCGGCAAAGAGGGCGATATTAATATTACCTAATATTCTGAGAGGTTCTGAAACAAAACCAGCGCCGATTAGAAGGAACGGCACAATTATGGGTGCCCATGCTTTCCACTGTACAATTTCCGTTTTTTTATCTAAAACTTCTGACTCAGCTGCTTCATGAGAATCAGGGAGTTTCGTTTGCCGGAAAAAGAGATATGCAAAAACCAGAAGTACAAGTGAAAGCGGGAATGCTACCGCAGTATATATCTGAGGATCAAAATCCGTGATGCCGGTATTTGATACAACAGAATACGCAACAGGCAACGGGTATAAGAGAACGAATGAAATGATGCTTCCAAATGCTGCCATATACAGTGTCCGTGTTCTTTGTTTTCCTGAAAAGGAGGGATGCTCAATGACAGGGGATATTACGATAAATGAAGTGAGACAGCACATTAATGGGAGAGATAAGAGGTAACCGCCAATTCCCGATGTCAGCAGAGGCAACCGAACGACCCGTTTTACATCAGATGTTATCTGCTCAATACCCTTGGTGTTTCTCAGTACCATAGCGATAACTGCGCCTGAAAAGATCGGTATGCCAAGGAGGGCAAATATCTTACCCATACCTTCAGTGATGACAGGAATCGTAGTGTGTCCCATGCCTGTCAGAAGTCCGAAGAGTAGTGCGGCACCTGTCAGTGTCAGAAAAGGGGGTACATGGAACTTTGCAGTAAAGATTGTAATCAGAATGATTATGAGGAGAAATACTACAAGAGGGTCCATTGCACTTGACATTCTGTTTTACTTTTGATACTCTTAATACTCTTAATTCTCTCGTCTGCACATTCAATGTAATCTTTGTCAATATCAAAACCAAGATAACTGACACCAAGCCTGACGCAGGCAATTGCTGTATTGCCAATGCCCATGAACGGGTCCATAACCACTGTCTCCTCTGAGTATCCATGCAGTTTTATGCACATTTCCGGCAGTTTGTCAGGGAATGAAGTCGGGTGCGGGCGTGATGTGCGGATTGTTTTATACGGGATAAACCAGACATTCCCTCTGTCCCGGAGGTCTTTAGTTGCCTGTTTCCACCGTTTAATATTGCTTTTATCCTGGTACCTGACCCCGATTGCCAGTTTGTCAAGTGTTACACTGCCATTTTTAGTGAAGTGAAAGATCTGCTCGTGGCACTGGCTTAAGTACCGCCTGCTGTTTACCGGCTGGTAGTGACCAACGGCGATATCGTCAGATACAATGTCATAGTTGCCGATGTTCTCTTTTTCTATGGCAATCGATTTAACCCAGTTAATCACATTCTGGAGAGTATAATGGTCTCTGAACTGGTTAATGACATCAAACGGTATCCACAGATCACTTGGTTTGCCTGCGATATTGAGGAAAAAAGATCCCCCGTCCTTTAACACCCGTTTTGCCTGCACAGCAACTTCTCCCATCCACCTGAGGTATTCTTCACGCGGCATGCAGTCATTGTGAGAATTATAGTTTTTTCCGATATTATATGGTGGTGAGGTAACTATTACATCAATGGATGATGCAGGAAGGGATTTCATGCCTTCCAGACAGTCTCTGTGGTAGATGGTATTCAGGATAGGCATTTTACTATTATTTCCTCCTGAAGAGGTTGAATTATCTGAATTATTACTCATGTAGTCACCGGAAATAAATTTCAGGAATAATTTATTCTTCTGATTATTGGTATTTGTATGCAATGAAGAAGACCGGATTACTATAGTTCAAAAAGAAATGTTCGCCACTATAAATCAGAAAAACAGGTTTTCCTATTGGATTTTTCTCGCCAACTGCATGACAATACCTGTGATCAACAATGAGACCAGTGAGATTACAGGTGCTGGTGCTGCAGTTGTTGGTTCCGGAACAGGTTCTGATGGTGGAGGAGGAACCGGAGTTCCAGGTGTTGTTGCAGGGATGGGTGGCTGTGTCAATGCGATCCCTGCGATTAAACTGAATTTTGTAACCTGTGAATTACCTTCATTTTTCGGATCTGTTGCAGTGACTATATATTCCCCCGGATTATAACCTGACATATCCACACTGTATCCCCATTCGTTAGAGGGACTGCTTATGGTAATGGCTGCCTTTCCCAAAAGTCCTCCGGATTCTCTCCCTTCTTCTTTTTCATCCGGATTGAGCTTATATTCTGAAGTACTGATACTGACAATAATGTCGTTTCCGGGTGCAAGGTTTGTTGTACCGACAATAGTAAACGGGACGCGGGTGTACTGGTTTTGCATCTCATTAAATTTTATCCATGCATTGTTGAGCAGGAATGTTGTGGTAGTGCATGAATTGTCATTATAAGGTGAGTTGATCATCTCAACAAGGGCTGTTACGATCTCCGACGGATCATCCGGTTTATCCGGCCCGGAAATGATAAAAGCTTCACCACCTGAAGTACTTTTCACACTGGTCTGCCCTGCGGAAGGGGAATTATCTTTGGGGTAAACAGCAAAATCACCACTTGCACCGGGTGACTGCACAACGGCATAATATTCGCCTGCTGCCAGACTGGATGTCATGGCTGGCGTAAGTTCGAATGAATATGTATTGTCAGCGTCAACACTTATGGTGTTGTAGGAATAATAATTATCTCCGATCAGCCAGATTGCGACACCACTGTCTGTGTTACCTGTTGCAACTCCCCTGATAGTGAATAAATCACCTTTTGCAACGTCTGATATTTGATCAGCAGTCCCGGAGTTCCCTGCTAAAACACCTCCTGTCAGTAAGAACAGAGTGATTACGAGAATTGTAACTCTCCTGATATAATCTGTTTTCATGTTATCAAAGACTTGTTATCTCTTTTCTATGTGAAATATTTTGCCTGACAACCCGTCTTTTGCATCCCGACGGGTGAAATGAGTGGTTTTAAAAAATGTCTATGATAGCTTCGCTTCTGGCAAGGTTTGATGAATGTGGCAATTGCCACTTTTATGCTAAACGGACATGATGGCCGGTTCCATTACACAAAAAGCGTTAAAAATTTTATATTTCTTCCATTCAGGTCTGTTCTGAGGTTGGATAAGACTGGCCTGGTGATCGCCCGGATTTTAATTTTTATGCCAATTAGTTCACTCTGAATTCTGAAACCGGGTCTCCATAATCTTCGAGCCAGTGTGCATCCGGGTTTTTGTTAAAGACCATGAACTTTCCGATATTGTTTTTATCTGCGGCCTGATGATATTTCATATATGTATACCTCTCATCCATCCCCACAATCTCGATCTTCCCTGTCTTATGTGACATTGCATATTTGGCCCTTTTTGCAAGGCCTGAGCAGTTTACTTTTGCCTGTTCAAATATTGTGTATACCTCCTCAATCGGGACAGAGAAATGGGAATTCCCGAGTGTCGGCCTGCACTGGAATACATAATACGGCGGAACACCAATTGCTGCCAGTTTGCTGAACAGTTCTGTGAGCACAAGCGGGTCATCGTTTATTCCGCGAAGAATAGGAGTTTGGTTTGTTGGTTCGGCACCTGCATTTTTGAGGAGATTAATTCCTTCGACTGCCACATCAGTGAGCTCTCTTGGGTGATTAAACTGAGTCATAATGTAGATTCGCTTGTCTTCTGTGGTGTATTTCTTAATCATTTCAGGAAGTGACGGATCATTGATGATGCGGTAGGGGTTGTACGCCGGTATCTTGCTTCCGATTCTGATGATTTCTACGTGTTCAATCTCTCGTAACTGGCGTAGTATTGGTTCTAGTTTTGATACTGAAAGCATAAGGGGGTCACCACCGGTCAGGAGAACATTTGATATCTCCGGATGACTTCTGATGTATTCAATCTCTTTTGAAACATCCCTGACTGTTTCTGATTCTGTATCCATGAAAATACGTTTACGGAAGCAGAACCTGCAGACTCCACCACAGATCTCACTTACAAGCATTAATGCGGTTGGACTGTATTTGTGCTGAAGTCCTGGTGCTACTGTGTTATCACTCTCTGAAGATGGGTCTAATTCTCCCCATTCATTAAGTTCATCCACTTCAGGCATGATAATACGGCGAATGGGGTCATTCCTGTCGTCCCAGTTGATGAGTGAAAGATAGTATTCATTTGCACGGAACGGAAATTTTTCCTCAACTCTTTTGAGCCGTGTAATTTCTTCTTTAGGAATTCCTTTGATTTTACTTATATCTGAAAGATACCTTGGGGTTACCATTATTCACCTCCATATGAATGGTATTGTAGATTGGTGTGTTATCGGGCAGTGAAACTGAATGATAAGAGTTAGTTTCTATGTGATATACCCGAAAAATGTGTATGATACCTTTGCTTCAGACGCTGAGGCGTCATGTACGTTTTCATACTAAAGTGGTTTGACACCTGTTTGCTTTATTTTTGTAAGTCAGGGGATATAATATTTTGTGAGATCTGAGCCATCTTCTTTATATATGAGGAGGGTCTTCATTATATTCACTATTGAAAACCAGCAGAACAGGTTAAAAGATCCATACAACATCTGTGTTCTGGCACCCTGTATGATAAATCTGTGAAGTTTTATAGCTTATCCGGAAACAGAAGGGCTGTGGTTGGCAACAAATGATTTCCCTGCGCAATGTGGCGGGAATGAATATTTCAGTCTGAAGTATGAGCCGGGTCATTTGCGTGAGTCTATTAATGTAATATTTATGATCTTTTACCTTTCAAGTAATCAGATAAAATGACAAAAACTGAACTGTTAGCACCTGCCGGTGACTGGTCCTGTTTAAAAACAGCTGTCGAAAATGGTGCAGATGCTGTATATTTTGGCATAAAAAATATGAATATGCGTGATAATGCAGGCAATTTTGAGATTAATGAACTGCCTGTTATTATGCGTTATCTGAGTGAAAACAATAAAAAAGGATATCTGGCTCTTAATACTATTTTTTACAATAGTGAATTAGAAAAGTTAGAAAAAATTATAGCTGTTGCCAAAACTGCTAAAGTGGATGCAATAATCTGCTGGGATATGGCAGTGTTTAATCTGGCAAAAAAAGCCGGAATGCAGGTTCATATCTCAACTCAGGCAAGTGTATCAAACTATCAGGCATTTAAGTTTTATTCAGATTTAGGCGCTGAAAGGATAATTTTAGCAAGAGAATGTTCTTTAGCAGATATTTCTGAGATTAGCAGACTGGCCAGATGCGATGGATTAAATTGTGAGATAGAAACTTTTGTTCACGGCGCTATGTGTGTAAGTTTATCAGGCAGGTGTTTTTTGTCTGCCGATACATTCAGTAAATCCGCTAACAGGGGGCAGTGTTTACAACCCTGCCGGAGGCTATACAAAATAACAGATATCGAAGAAGAGGATAATGAATATATTTTAGGTCATAATTTTGTCCTCAGCCCAAAGGATTTATGCTCAGTTGATATACTTCCTGAACTGATTGAGGCCGGTATAATTTCTTTTAAAATTGAAGGAAGAATCAGACCTCCGGAATATGTTAAAACCACAGTATCCTGTTACAGAAAGGCTCTGGACTCTATAGATTCGGGAGACTACAACCCCCGGCTTATTGCCTGTCTCAAAGAAGAACTGGCAAAAACCTACAACAGAGGATTTTCATCCGGATTTTACAAAGGTCTGGAAAAAGACTGGATTAGCAGGGGTCCGGGTACCAAAGAATCAAAAACCTATTGCGGGGAAGTGGTAAATTATTATAAAAAAATTCAGGTTGCAGAATTTTTAATCCGTGCCGGCGGTCTAAAAATCGGCGATAAAATATTAATCTATGGTAAAAGAACTTCTGCGCAGAACAGTGTCATAACTGAAATACAGATCAATCACCGGTCTGTGCAATCTGTCGGGAAAGGTGAAAGATGCGGAATAAAAATACCGTTTACAGTCAGACCGAATGATAAAATATTTCGGATAACAGATTCGGATACACAAAACCAGAGTTAAATCCGGATTTTGTTGGAAATGTTTATCAATAATTATACCAACAGAAATATAATGGATAATCTGGGAATATCAGAGAATGTCGGAAGTATTCTCATGATATTTGTTTTGCTGGCGCTTGCCGGTATAATTGCTGTATATACGATGGATATTGTGGGGGGCAGTGGCCTAATCGGGTATCAGCCCCAGTATGCAATTATGGATGCAGAAGTTGTACCTGCACTTTCAGCGCATGATACGTGGGATGCGGATTCAATAAAGATTCAGTTCACCGCCGGAAGTGAACTCGATTTGCAATATGAGGAAGGGGTTTATGCCGGCACTGAAGGCATAAAATTTATGCTCTTTGATCCTAACGGCGGGACGCATGAGGCAATGCAGTCAATAACAATGGAGGGACAGAAGATAAATCCGGGCGCGGTATTTTATTATTTTACCGTATCCTCCAATATCAACGGACAATATTATATTACAAATAAGTACTCAAGAATCGGTGATAACAGCACCTGGGGTAGTGAATGGTCTTACTTAAAGCCCTTTGCAAAAGGAAAATGGCGTGTTGTAATTAAAGACGATAAACTCGGGGCGATAGTTGCAGATAAAGAGGTTGTGATGTGAGTAAAGATTCTGGGACCTCAGAAGTAATTTCCACAGGGCATCGTGACTGTGATACAACTCAACATTTACTATAAACCATGCCAGTCCGTGTTGGGCTGCATATGGTAAATTAAGCAAGTATGTAATTCTTTTAAGTTCTGTTCATGAAGAGGAATGTCAGGGCACCAGGCGCCACCCGCCGGGCGGCACAGTGATCTCGAAGCGTGCGCCTGTCTCTTCTTCGCCGGTCTCCTGAATCGACATTCTCGTGATGTCGAGGATCTCCTGTACCAGGAAGAGCCCGTAACCGGTATGTTTCCCGAAGCCGTGCCTGAAGATCTTCTCCTTTATCTCTGCCGGGATGCCGATGCCATCATCTTCAACAGCAATGACCACGCTCCCGTCCCCGTCCTCTTCCTGGCAGGTGGCACTGATCTCTGTCACGTGCTCACCGTGCCTGATGCCTGATGCCATTGTCAAAGAGGTTGTAAAAGACCTTCTCCAGCATCGGATCGGCAAAGATCTCCAGCGTGCCGGTACCAACTGCGATATTGACGCCACGGTCAGCGTAACCGAATGCCGCCCGTTCTGCCGTATCAGCCACACGCTGCCACCCGGAGGGGTCCACACCAAGGTGCTCGTAGTCGCGGGTGAATGTGATCTGCCTCTCAATGGCAGAGGTGGCTTTTGTGATCCTGTCAATATATTTCCGCATATCAGGGTCGTCAGGCAGGACCTCACTGAGGGAAACTGAAAGATCGGGAATGGTTGTCTCTTCTCTGTTATTCAGAGGGATACCTGACACCTGAGGGGTGACCTGGCACTGATGCATTTTGGCATTCCACATGCCTTTTGCGCGATTGGTGAAAATCTTCTGAAAAACGGGTATAATCCGGTCGGACGATCTCCCCGGATACTGAAATTCCCTGTAGATCCACTCCCTAAATCAGAATCTTTATATATGCAAAACAACCACTTAGTTAGGTCGAATGGTTACGGCACAAAACGGGCGTAAACTGTCTGGTTTTGTGTCTGTCTTTCATTCTGGTGTGAAGTTTTTTTCATACCTGTTACATTTGCATGGGTTTATATGTGTTGCAGACCAACTATATTACCTTGCGAAAGCATAAC
>JAYEIC010000051.1:0-4058 GCA_034659935.1 Methanobacteriota archaeon
GCCCGAGAGAGGTGTTTTGTTCATCAATGTTCTCTTCAGTCTCCCGGAGTCTTTCTTCCAGTTCTGTGATGGTCCCCGCCACCTCCGGATAATCCAGTGTTTCGAGTTCTGCCGTAAACGCATCAAAACTGCCTCGCGGTCGATGGGGAGTGCCGTTTTGTCAATGAAGCGTTCAATATAGACCGCATTCTCCATGCCCGCCTCCTGCTCGCAGAAATATTCGGAGAGGTCCTGCAGTGCCCCCTCCGACACCAGGTCGCGGTGCACCCCGCCGCGGCCCGTGAGGGTGATCCGGCAGATCACGGCATCAGCAGGATTGTCCCTGTGAATCTCTTCTACGCGGGTTTCAATCGTTCGCCGGAGTTCATCAGGAGTTCCGATGCCGTCGATGGAAACCGTCGCTTCCTGCCACACGACAGACGCGGTTTCGATGAATTCTGTCCGGACGTGGACGTCTGCACTCCGATCAACCGTGACGAGATAGCACCCGCGTGGCCCTGCCTCCCCGATGTCGCGACCCTGGGGAATACCGGCGTACACAATGGCGGGGCTCTGTTCCTGCAGGACAGCGGGTTTGTGGATATGGCCAAGTGCCCAGTAGTCATAGCCCTGCACCAGAACATGCTCCCCGGGGCACTGTCGGAAAATCCAGGTAGCATTGATCATCCAAAAGCCGAAATTACTGTTTTTTTGGTGATTTGAACTGAGAGAATCTATTTCGTACTCTCCTATCACTGAAAAATCCGACAGTGCCCTCCCCGGCATTCATTTAAATACAATAAATCGTAAGACACTAATACTCAATCAGGAGAAGAGAGGCCGGACAAAACATGGTTCAATTTAAAATATTGCTTGAAAAGGATGAGGATGGATGGTTTACCGCAACTGTCCCCTCCCTTCCGGGATGTATCTCACAGGGGAAAACAGAAGAAGAAGCGAAGAAAAACATCGCAGAAGCAATAGAACTGCACTTAAAATCCCTTGCAGAAGAAGGAATCCCTCTGCGCCCTGAAAACGGGATGACGGAAACCTTTGTAGCAGTGAATGTATGAGCTCAAAGCTTCCGGTAGTATCCGGGAATTAATTGATTAAGGCATTTTCAAAAGACGGATACTATGTGCATGACCAGAAGGGAAGCCACATCCATCTCCGTCACCCAACAAAAAGGCCGCTTACGGTTCCGAATCACAACGAAATATCACGGGGAACACTGAGGGCAATACTCCGGGAAGCCGGGTTGAGCACAGACGATTTTTTGGAATTGCTGTAACGTACTGCAATTGCCACGACAAGACATAACCAATAGTTTCTTTTTTTAAATTTTCAGGAAGATTCGCGCCCCATTTCAAAATGAATGTGAGCCGGTTTCATCAAAAATCCCTGCATTCGGATTAGATAAAAAAAGAGTATCTCAGCAGTCTGAATCCGCTACGACACTCTCGCCAAACTCCCCCAGGCTGTAGTTCAGACTGTTGTATTGCAGGGTCATTTTATTTCGCAGGAATCGGTATGGGGTGCAGTGATTTGCTGCCTGTGAGTCGGTGATGTCACCATCGGAGTCCCCATAGTAGACCGAGACATTCTCTGCATTGAGGGCGGGCGTCTTTGACGAGCCATTAGTGAAGATGACCGTCGGTTCTTCGATGCCGAATATTGCACCGATATAATCTGATATTCTCTCCTCCGGTGAATTGTGCTTCTTCGTGATGAATATCACGGTGTCGCCACGCTCCCGGTGCATATCAACGATATCTATTGCAGCAAATTTCGGCATATAATAGCCCACAAACTCATTGTTGCTTGCGCTTACAAACGCAGGGTTCTCTTCCGGATTATCCCCGAATACATTTGTGCCATTCGGCCCGTCGATATTCGTCAGTCCGTAGTAATAGACAGAATCGGTGTAGAAGGTCGTGCTGTCCAGGTCCAGACCGGCAGTGACAGGGCCACCATCCGCCAGACTCTGTGCAATTTCACTCCATCCCTCTTAGTTTAAGGATTTAACTCGCATTTTGTAATACAAATACACCATAAAATAATACAAATTCACAATTTAGTAGTTTTTGACGATATGATTTGATAGTATCAACCTGATTAAAACGCGCATATTGACCCAACAGGAGAATAATAACCGTTTTTCTTCACTGTTGACAATGAGTTAGAAAAATTCTTCACAAAAAGCCAAAATACGGTCAATTTGCCGTTTTTTTGTTGAAAAAATAAAACAGCTTCCGCTATAATAGATGGCCAATTATTTCATGAATTCAGAAATCAGATTTCTGAATCAGAAATATTTGCCTTTTGTAAGATAATGTCTGTTTGCATGAGTGGATCTGGTGCCCTCAATCAGGTCTGTAAGGATATCACCCCATGCATCCTCTTTTGCAGAACCATTCTTTTCCTTAATGTACGTCCTCAAAATTCGTCTTGCATTTTCAGCAAAAACCCTGCACCACTTAGTATTTCTATATCGTTCTACCTCAGCAACTGCTATCATCTTTTTAAGAGTCGCAAACAATCGCCTGCTGACCATCAAAGTCAACATTGGAATTCTCAGAAATGTTTCCATTACACTGTCGTTTGTAGTTACGAGCCTTCCTGTGAGATATTCACTCTTCAGCTCCCTGAATATCAGCTCAATATCCCACCTGAGAGTGTAGAGATCTGCTACTGCATCTGCCGGGAATTCCTGAGAGAGATTTGTCAGATATGTGTGATATTCCTGTGTATCAGGGTTATATCTGGCAATAAATCGCAATTCAAATGGCGTAAAGCAGTATTTTCCTTTTGAATTTTTAGACCGATACTGAAGTTTAACTGTGGCATCAATATTTTTTCCCTTCAGAATTTCCATTGTTTTGTAGATATCCAATCCGATACACTGCTCACACATGTGCTCTGGAATATCGACATTAAATTCCTTAATTTTCGGCTTAGATGTTGTTTTTACTCGTGAAATGAAACTGCCATCATATTTACCAATCAATGAAAATGTTTCATGCCTGAAAAATCCACGGTCGATAAGAAGGAGATTATCTTTAACCCAGGATCCAATTTTGAGTGTTTTGGCATCATTTGTTCGTTCAGGGAAAAATGTGAGAGTTTTTGGGCTGTTACAAACAACACTGAACAGAAAGGCAACCTTGATCCCTGCAGCAACCTTTCGACTACGTGTAGCCGGGAACCGGGAACCGGTCTGCAAAGCATGAATGAATTCTGACAATGGAATTGTCCTGAATCAGGAGATCATTAAATTTCCTCAGGTAACCAATGAGTTCAACATGGCGATTTGAGAGCATTCTCTCCATAGTCTGTGAAACACATGCCTGTACAAAATCAACGCATTCCTCAGAGAACTTGTCGTAAAAGCTTTCATACACAACGTTCTTTGGTACCAGAGAGTTATAGAATCTATGATGTCTTGCAATTGTTGGATCCTCCTGAGAATAAATCCCCGAAACAAGTGTCAGCAGAAAGTCACACGGATGCATCTTCATTAAACGCTCTAAAAATCCAGTTTCGGCGGCTATGCGCATTACTTCCTGAGAAGGAAGCAAGGAAGTAAGTAATCAAGCGTTTTCTTGATTGCAAGCCCATTTAGGCCTTTGTTAGAAACAATGAGCACTTCGATGCTCAACTATATATAACTGTCGGAAAAGGTCGGGTGCGGAAAATATTAGCTTTTCATACTCAGTTGTTACTTTCTGTAAAAAATCTCCTTAAACTAAGACCGATGCGTCCCGTTTACAAACAATCTGGCAGAACGCGATGTCAGAATGATGAAAGTACAACAGAAGATCTCAGGGACGTTCAGATCGGTTGAGGGGGCAGAGATATTCTGCAGAATAAGAGGGTACATTTCGACAGTCAGGAAGAACGGAAAGTCAGTGTATGAGGCACTGAAAAAGTTGGCCGAAGGGAACCCATTCACTGTTCAGGATCTCATGGCTGAGTAGTTACGAAATTTTTTTGAAAACTTTCGTTTCACAGCGTCTGAAGCATAAGCTTCATACACCTCTCCCGGAAGAAAAGGAAATAATTTTCATCCCCTAAATATG
>JAYEIC010000051.1:4158-13548 GCA_034659935.1 Methanobacteriota archaeon
TGTTCAGGATCTCATGGCTGAGTAGTTACGAAATTTTTTTGAAAACTTTCGTTTCACAGCGTCTGAAGCATAAGCTTCATACACCTCTCCCGGAAGAAAAGGAAATAATTTTCATCCCCTAAATATGTTTCACCATCGCTCCAAACGCCTCAATGAACGTCTCCGATGACGGTTTTACAATAACAACCGGGATATCAACCAGTTTCTCTATCAGTGCCGAGAGGATAGGTGCACAGATAATACCACGTGCTCCCTCTTTCTCTGCCCTTATAGCTGCAATGATGCACTCCTCCATCGTGTTTGCGGCATACCCCCTGACCCTGAATGTCTTTCCCTCTGCTATATGGGTCTGTCCCACTTCATCCAGCAGGAACTTTGCCGCAATCAGGGCAATGAACGTCTCTTCCTCCGGTTCTAGTGCGTTTACAATAGCCCGTACTGTTGAAAATCTGGGGTCACGCTCGCCTGAATTTATCTTATATATAGTAGCGGGAGGTATGCCTGCATGTTCGGCGAGTTCTCTGATTGTCATATTTTTTCTGGTAAGTTCCTCTTCAAGAGCTGTCCTGAAATCCTTTCTGAAGATATTCTGAGAAAGCATATGTTAGTACTATTGTACAAATACATCTTATATTTTGCCCTCATCAGGAAAACCGGATCTCTGTATATGCAGATAATTCCTCTGCCTGTACCTGATCATATATCTCAGAGTTCAGATAGATAACTCTTCTCTGATTACAGAATCTGAGAAAACAGAAATGTCATACATTTTCCCTTATTGTATTAATATCTGTCTCACTAATTACCTTACAAGGTTAAAAATATCTCAACATAAGGACAATCTATATCCCTGTTCATCTGTTACATATTACCATGAACTCTGAACTGATTGAAGAGATCACAATTCTGCCGGGGAGGAACCGGCAGGGAAATCCCGAAAATTTCGATAAAATAACAATAAAACCCGGCAATACTATCTCAATTGTCGGCCCCACCGGTTCAGGGAAGAGTGCGTTTATAAATGACATTGAAATCTTTGCAGAAAATGACACTGTAACCGGCAGAACTGTGCTTGTAAACGGACGGTGCCCGCCTGAGGAATATGTAAGAGATCCTGCAAAAAAGCCTGTTGCACTCATCACACAGAACACAAAATGTCTCACTGACATGGAGGTCTCGGAATTTCTTGCAATGCATATCAGATCACGGCAGATAGAAACCCCGGGAGTTCTTAAAAAGACAATTGACCTTGCAAACGAGTTCACAGGTGAAAAGATTCTGCCTGATGTAAAGATCACTTCATTATCAGGCGGACAGACACGTTCCCTGATGATCGCTGACGCGATCATCATCAGCAATGCACCGATCCTCATCCTTGACGAGATTGAAAATGCCGGGATTTTCAGGGATAAAGTGATTGAAATGTTAAAAGAATACAAAAAAGCATTACTCTTTGTCACCCATGACCCGATGGTGGCACTCATGTCAGACCGACGGATTGTCATGAGAAACGGTGCGGTAGAGGCAGTACTGCAACCCAATGGAACCGAGACAGAAGCACTCAAAAAAGTGGTCGATCTTGACAGCATCTTATGCAGGATGCGTGAAGAGATCCGTGCAGGCCAGCTGATCAGAATACCGGCACTGACATGAAACTCGTAATTATCGCAGGTCCTCCTTCTGCCGGCAAAACAGCAGTTGCAAGGCAGATCATCAGGCATAAAGGTGGATCAGAGAAAATTGCCTTCTTAAAAATTGACGTCACAAGAGCCTTTGAAGACAAAGAGCTTGCAGAGGAGTTTGGAATTCCCACAAAGAAGATCTACTCAGGCGATCTCTGCCCTGACCATACAGGCGTTATGATCATGAAAGACGCAATCTCCTGGGCAGAAGAGGAGAAAGCTGACCTGTTTATAATTGAAAGCGCCGGTCTCTGCCTCCGGTGTTCACCATACACTACACAGGCGCTTGGAATTGTTGTCTTAAGTGCGGTCTCCGGCATCAATACGCCACTGAAGATGGGCCCTATGGTGGCACTCTCTGATATAGCGGTAATCACACGGATTGATCTGGTTTCTCAGGCAGAAAAAGAGGTATTCCGTGAACGTACCCGTGAAGTGAGCCCAAGACTTGATATTATTGAAACAAATGCCCTGCAGGGTACCGGCATCAGGTACCTGCTCCGTGCCATTGATGAATTCCCTGAAATCACAGACCCGGAAAAGATTGTGCTTCGCGGAGTTCCTCCGCTCGGTGTCTGCACGATCTGTATAGGAAAAAAGGAGATCGGATGGCAGAAACATTTTGGTGTAATCAGGAAACTCAATGATGCGGACTATATGTACAGGGGTGACTGAGAATGACGTGGACTCCACCAGGAAAGAACTGTGGTGCATGCGGTCTCGGGACCTGCACGGAATTTATGGCCCTTGTCAGTGAGGGACGTAAGGAATATGCCGACTGCCCGTTCTACGGCGATAACATGGTCAGCACAAATAACATCCCTGTAAGACCGGAAATTGTGCAGAAAGATGTTGATGTCCTTGGGAGGAGATATGATTTTGTCCTTGAACCGCTCCCTGGCGAAGTCTCGGCACGAAAGATTGTACTTCCGTTTCGGCCTGATCTGGTGGAAAAATGGGGGATAAAAAAAGATGATATTGTTGTCGGAAGACCCACAGGTGCCGGCTGTCCTGTACAGCATGTTCTCCGGGTACGGGATGCAAACCCGGTGACCGGTCTTCTCACCTGTTCTGTGGTGGGCCCTGCATACTCCCGTGCCGGTGAATATTTTGATGTTGAATCCTACCATATCATCGGTTTTGAAGGGATTGCAGTGACTGTGGATAAAGAACCTGTTTTCGGGCTGAGACAGCCGTTTTTGCCCGGATTCTGCATGATGAACTCTGTTCACACAGGGGTTGTCAACATGGTACTTGAGAAATCATGTGGCCTGCATATCAGAGTGGAGGATATCAGGTTATGAAGACGAATAGTGAAATCCGTGAAAAAATCCGGAAAAAAACCGCAACCATCTACACAGCTTCTGAACTGAAGCAAATGATTCGGGAGGGTGAACGTGTCACTGTGGACAGCGTGGACGTTGTGACCTGCGGTACCTGTGGCATCATGTCCGGCACAACCGCCATTCTCACTGTCCCTGTTGCCCCGGCCGGCAGTTTTTCACGTGCAGATAAGATCTCTCTGAACGGGGTTCCCTGTTTCCCCGGACCCTGTCCTAACGAGCGTCTCGGGCTTGTAGACCTTGTCGTATACGGGACTGCCTCTGCAGACCGGAGGTATGGTGGTGGACATCTCTTCCGTGACATTGTGGAAGGCAAAGAGATTCTGGTGACTGCTGAGGCTGATGGTAATATCTATGAAAAGACAGTCACCCGCGATGACCTTGATTTTGCCAGGATGATCACAACCAGAAGCGCCTTTAAAAATTACTCTGCATTTGTGAATCCGGGTGAAACGGCTGTTTCAACTATATTCTCAGTCACAGGGCTGAAAGGCGGATGCAGTGAGGTATCTGCGAGCGGATGCGGTGAGATAAACCCGTTACAGAACTGGCAGCAGTTCTCCGCTATCCGGCCGGGCACGCGGGTGCTTGTGAACGGGGCAGAGGGTCTTGTGATCGGGAACGGAACGCGGAGCAGCAGGGAGAAACCAAACCTCTCTGTATCTGCCGAAATTCCTGATATGCACGGAGAGTATATGGGGGGTTTTATCACCTCAGAAGGACCAGAGTGCATCATGAGTCTTGCCCTTCCCATACCTGTGAGAGACGAGAAGATTTTCTCTTATCTCTCGGTCCCTGATGAAGAGATTACACTTCCGGTAAATGATATCAGTGACAGAAAAACGATATCTGAGGCCTCTTATGGTGAACTCTGGCAGGAGACCGATCATACGATATCATATAATCCCGATGCATGCATCGGCTGTGATGAATGTTATGCGGCAAAATCCTGTCCGACAGGTGCGTTTGAACCCGCAGGCGGGGTTATTGACCGCCGGTACTGCTTCAACTGTGGTACATGTATACAGTCCTGCCCGGGTGGTGCGTTTAAAGGTAATCTGGGTTCCCTTTCTGTCCGAGGACGGGATGTACCCGTTACCCTGAGGCAGTCTGACCGGGCACGGGCTGAAGAGATCTGCTGTGATCTGAAAGAACGTATACTGAATGGAGAGTTTTTGATCTAAGGGAGCTGATATGAGATGAATGAAAAATATATCCTGAAATGTCCTGACTGTGGCAGAGTCGTTTCAGACAGGTACACAAATACATGCCCGCACGGGTGCACCGGTCTTCTCCGGGCATACTATAGAGAAAAACAACTTAAATTAACCCGGCTCCCGGGCATATTCCGGTATTCCTGCTGGTTGCCGGTCAGTGGATCAATGCCTGTGGATTCTGCCCCCGTCACGTACAGAAGTGAAGGTCTTGCAGAGGTACTCGGGGTAAAAAACCTTTTTATCAGTTTTTCGGGTTACTGGCCTGAGAGGGGTGCACAGATAAAAACCTGTTCATTTAAGGAACTGGAAGCACTGCCCACAATGGTCCGGATGAAGGAGAGGGGGTCAGGTATCCTCCAGATATCTTCAGCAGGAAATACCGGGCGTGCCTTCTGCCAGATGTCAGCACTGACCGGCACACCTGTTGTTGTGGTGGTCCCGGAGTCATCTGCCGGGAGGTTGTGGACAACCGAACCTGCAGAAAATGTCTGTCTGATCACAGTACAGGGGGATTACACAGATTCTACCGAATTGGGAAATGAGGTCTGCAAAATTGCCGGGATCATTCCTGAAGGTGGTGCCAGAAACGTTGCCCGCAGGGACGGCATGGGCACTGTAATGCTCAACTCTGCCGTTACCACAGGAAGACTGCCTGATTACTATTTCCAGGCAATCGGGAGTGGTACAGGCGGTATCGCGGCATGGGAGGCATCAGAACGGCTGATTGCGGATGGCAGGTATGGAGATAAACTTCCGCGTCTCTGCCTTGTGCAGAACGAACCTTTTGCCCCGATATTGCATGCATGGGAAAAGAAGAGGCATTCACTTATCCCTGATATTGATATGCCAGACGCAAAGAGATCAATATCCACAGTCTATGCAGATGTCTTAACCAACCGTTATCCGCCATATGCTATGAAAGGTGGGCTCTTTGATGCACTCACTGCCACAGACGGGCAGATGAGCAGTGCCACAAACAGAGAGGCAGAACTGGCTGAGAAGATCTTTATTGAGTCAGAGGGTATTGATCCTGACCCCGCCGCCTCTGTCTGTGTGGCTGGTCTCAAAAAAGCGGTTGAGGAGGGTTCTCCTGATAAAAATGCAAACATCCTCCTGAATATCGCAGGCGGTGGATATGAACGTGTCAGGGAGGATCACACCCAGTATACTGTTAAACCGTTCCTGAAAGTACAGGCAGGCAGATCTGTCGAAGATGTCAGGGATGAGATTTCAGGGTGGATGAGAGATCATGCATGAAGAGGAAGTGCTTGATCTTCTCGCCTCAGAGGGTGTGGATACGGTTGTCACCCTGCCCTGTGACAGGACAAAAGATCTCTGTTCTTTAATCCCAAAATATTTCCACAATATCACTCTCTCACGTGAAGAGGACGGTGTAGGTATCTGTGCAGGTCTCTGCCTTGCCGGAAAAAAACCCGTACTCCATATGCAGAGTTCTGGTCTTGGGAACTCCTTAAACGCGATTATGTCACTTTCTGTCTTATATGAACTTCCGCTTCCTGTTATTGCGAGCCACAGGGGTGTATATAATGAGTTGATCCCTGCGCAGATACCGTTTAACTCTGCCCTGCCTGGTGTTCTTTCTGCACTGGGGATCTCCTTTACAATTATTCATGATGCATCTGAGATTGGTCTGATCGCGGATGTTATCCGGGATAGTTATGAGAGGTCCCGGCCTCATGTAGCATTAATTTCGCCAAAAGTCTGGGAAGGTGAGAGACCATCCCGGTCCATACCTGTCATACCTGCCGAGGAGTCATTCCCCGTACGTGAGATAGAAAGAGAGGTCACTTTTTCGGGCTGTATCAGAAGACCTGTAATGACACGGGCTGATGCGATCGGTATAATTGCAGAGGAACTTAGAGATGAACTGGTGGTCTCAAATATCGGTGTGCCTTCAAAGGAACTCTACGCCGCACGTGACAGAAAAGAGAACTTCTATATGTTTGGGAGCTACACACAGGCAACACCCATCGGTCTTGGTCTGGCCCTTGGGATCGGGAGCGGGACCAGGAAGGATGTGATAGTGCTTGACGGTGACGGGAGTCTCCTCGGAACTGCGGTTCTTCCTGTTGTCGCAGCGGAAAATCCCGGTAATCTGACTGTGGTCTGCCTTGACAACGGTGCGTTTGGGAGTACAGGGAACCAGATCACACATGCATATGCAGGTGTGGATATGGAACTTCTCGCAATTGCATCAGGGGTTGTAAATACCGTGAAAGTTGATACCCCGGAGGATCTGAGGGATGCACTGAGAGAGAAGGGAGAGGCGAAGGTGAGGACGAAGGGGGCCCGGTTTATTCATGTGGTGATCAGGCCGGGGAATTCTGATGTACCAAATATCCCAATCCCTGCTGTTGAGATTAAAGAGCGGTTTTTGGACTGCCGGTGATCGCAGGCGGCAGGGTAGTATCCTTGTCAATGACCTGCTGCCAGACACAGATAAACAGGGTATCATCGGTTTTGTCTTTCCAATCTGCTTGATGTGCCATTTTGGGACACCCCGGATTTTTTCTGATCACTATTTCGGAGTTATCGCGGTTGGAGATGACAAGCCAGCGGGTCATTAAAGTAGCAATATTGTCCTGAATCATAAAAAGTATCTGAATCGAATCACACTGGGACCCACAAATCACTTTCACAAAATATTTCTGTACCTCTCCTGATCATACTATTTAGTAGTGAGGGGACCCAATGGCACAATTGACACGGAACTGTGAAAAAAGTAAAAAGTAATGGCGCAACACTCGGATTTGAATCAAAACTCTGGGGGGTTTTAGGCTTTGTCAAATAACCTCGAATCATTTGATTTCAACTCCCTGGTTTCTTCAATTCAGGAGGTTCATAACCACCTCACCGAACAGGCAGGTAAGGCGGTCAACATCAGCCTGACAGTGCGCAACTGGTTGATCGGCTACTACATCACCGAGTATGAGTTGTGTGGCAAAGATCGGGCTGTTTATGGTGAAAAACTCCTGCCCGAGCTGGCAAAACGCCTCATCGCAGCTCAAATCAGTAATTGCAACCGGCGCCAACTCTACGATTACCTCCGGTTTTACCGCGTCTATCCGCAAATTGTGTGGACAGTGTCGGCACAATTACAAATCCAGATTCCCAAAGGGGTGAGCAGGGAAGAACCAAAAGTGCCGACAGTGTCGGCACAATCTCTTATTCCGGCAGAAAAGCTACTGAACAACCTTTCATACAGCAAGTTCAGGATGCTTGTGGATCTGGATGACGATCTCAAACGTGACTTCTACGCGGCAGAGTGCATCCGGGGTAACTGGTCGGTGCGGGAGCTTAAACGACAGATCGGCAGCCTCTATTACGAACGATCCGGCCTTTCCGTGGACAGGGAGAAACTCGCTGCTCTGGTTCAGTCCGGTGCCGAGCAGACTCAGCCCCGACTGACCATCCGTGATCCCTATGTGTTTGAGTTTTTAGGCCTCAAACCCGCGGAGGTCATGAGCGAATCCCACCTCGAAGATCAGCTGACCACCAAACTACAGAAATTCCTGCTTGAACTTGGATACGGTTTCTGCTTTGAAGCCCGGCAGAAACGCATTCTGATAGGTGGTGAGCATTTATTTGTCGATCTGGTGTTCTATCACCGCGTTCTCAAATGTCATGTGCTTGTCGAACTCAAGCTGGAGCCCTTCAGTCAGGAGAATGTCGGCCAGCTCAACACCTATGTCAGCTGGTACAGAGAGAATATGATGACCGAAGGTGACAATCCGCCTGTGGGCATACTACTCTGTACTGATAAGAACCACGCCCTTGTCAGGTATGCTCTCGCTGGTATGGACAATAACCTGTTTGTCTCCCAGTACACCCTGAATCTCCCGGAAGAAGAGACGATCAGAAAATTTATCGAAGAGAAAATGGAGGAGTTTTCGGATGTGTATTCGGATTGATACCATGTCGATGGGAATGCTGAGCGGATTTGCGTCCGCACCACTTCCGGGGTTCACGCCGGGCTGGTATGTCGGGGCGGAATAAGAGGAGGACGACGGCGAGCCGTTCGCGGAGAAGATGGAGCGGCTGAGGTTGGAGCCTGGAAAACAACTGGCAGAATCTTATGAACTAGAAAATGAGATCCGTAAGAATTTGAGCTGGTGGATGGTCGGGAAGTGCCGAAGGGGTGGGAAATCAAACCACTCAATGACATCGCAGTATTAAAAACCCAAACCATCCAACCTAAGAATTTTGCGGACAAGATATGGGAACATTACAGAAATCCAGACGGTGAAGAGGTACCCTGCCCACATCTCCATACATATAGGGAAGGATATGGGTATAAATGGGCAATTGAAGTCCACTCAGATCAGTTCCCTTCGATTCAGGAGGATTCATGGCAGACCTTGCAGGACTTTATGCAGTACTGCAACATTGTTGTTCCTCCGGACATTCAGAGAGGAATTATATGATCAATGAAATCCAGAGCCTGCTGGACGAGTACACCTGCTGGCTCAAAGAAAAAATTCAGGTAAGGCAGGTGGACGGGTGGGTGGAGATCACCACACCCTATCTGGACCGCCATAATGATTATCTCCAGATCTACGCACAGCACCGGAACAGGCCTTTCTATCTGCAGAGAAATTTGATCATCGGGTGACATGAGTGGCTGAAGGGCTGAAGGGCTGAAGGGCTGAAGGGCTCTCATACCGGCGGTGTTGCGGCAGACCTGAGTGTGCACGCTCGCGCACCGATGCAATAACTCCCGCCGGCCTGCTATGTGATGACCTGAACTGGATTTTTGCTCTTGTTTTTGTGAACCGCCCGGAAAAACTGGCATGTTCCCTGTTCACTGGGTGGCATGACAGCCCTACTCACCCTGCAACCCCTATGCGATCAAGATGGTAATCAGTTCACTTTTTTTCAGGATTTTTCCATGCACTGAGCAGAAAAAATGGTTTTTTGGGCGAATTACATTCAGGGAATAAGATATGAACAGACAATAGTCAAACCAGAATATACTTAAGATTGTATAAACCGATGAGATGTATGGATATCAGATGCCGCTCTGGCATCCTGAGAACCTGACTTTCCCGGACGAGACACATTCACTGACTATAAACAAAAATGCAGATAAACTCAGGCTTATCAGGCTTAGGTACTCCAGATTATGAC
>JAYEIC010000052.1:0-13503 GCA_034659935.1 Methanobacteriota archaeon
TGTAGTCGACTACGCCGTCGTTGTCCACATCCCATGCCCATGATGTCGGTGAATTCGTTGAGGTATCAGTGAACTGCACTGCGAGTGGTGCTGTGCCTGAGGTGGTGTTTGCAGTGAAGTCTGCGACCGGCGCCGGGACCGGTGTTGGTGTTGGCGTACGATCTGCAAATGAAGCTGACACGAGTGCCATTGAGCTTGACCCCTTGTCAAAGACCAGCATCACCCGTGCCGGCATGGACGCTCCGGTGTAGGAAAGTGTATCACTGATTGACCATTCTGACCAGTCCGGATTATTATTTATGGTGAAGTTGTCAGTCCGGTCAACGCCGTCCACCAGTATTCGGAATTCTTCCCGTGGGAGTGGATCGCCGCCGTCATGGTAGATGTATATCGTCTCACTCTCGTTTGTTATGGTCGCAGTAACACTGGGTATCTCCTCTGTCATTGGCTGCGAGAAGATAGCCACAGCTACGAGCGAGATGCCGACCACCACTATAGAGATGAGCAGCACAGTTCCGAGTATTTCAGATACCGCATTCTCATTTCTGTTTTTATTCATGTTTTCACCCTGTTACACCTACTATCAGACTATGGGTATATCTGATCTCCATTCTGTGTTACCCTGTCTGCCAGCCCAACAAACTGAACCCGGTCACCCTTAGCACGCGTATCAGGAAATATAAGCGTCATTAATGTTGGTTCAGCTGGTGTTATGTTATAGAATACAAAATAATTACTGTTTATCTCATCTAAGATGGTCACGTTGTTGATGATCAGCCTTGTCCACTGGGCATCATTACCTACTGCCAGGTTTAGTGTGGATGTGAAACTCTTATACCTGACAAACCAGCTCTCTGTCAACTCATTGCCTACATATATATCATTGATATATACTTTGACATGCGTATCAACTGTGATGCTCCATCCTTTATCACCCACCAGATAAATTAGTACATTGGGTTGGTTTTCCTCGAATACTATTTCCACCAGATCGTCGTCATAGAGAACTATGGGAACATCCTCTACCACAACATACGAGCCGGAACCATTGATCCTGAGCCCCAGTGTACCCTCCATATAGGCATATGTATTCGCACCTCTCTCAGCACGGGAGAGATAAACCGAATTACTCTCAAGTTGCTCCAGAAAATGTTCGACATAGTGCTCCTCAAGGTATTCCTCTGGATCTACTCCGGGGTCCGGGGTGGGAATTGCAGTCGGAACTACATCCGGACCACCCGTATCCACATCATCAGGAACGGACTGATAAGCGGATTTTAATATGGCGGCAGACTCCCCACCCGTATAAACCACCCGTACATTCTCCGGGGCAGATGTGACGTTAAATTCAAGAGTTTCACCAAGGGATAAAGGCCAGTCCAGGTTTCCTCCACTAATTGTGGCATCATCATTATCAAGTGGAGTGCCATCAGCATATACAGTAAAATCAGCCTTGGCAAGTGCATCTCCTCCATTATGCTGTACAAAAATTTTCTCTTGCGAAGGTGTACTTACATTTGATATTACAAGATCTATACTTGGAATTTCTTCAGGCATAGGTTGGGAAAATATAAATACGGCAATTATCGCGACACCTACTATCACGAGCCCGAGAAGCAAAACAGCCCCGATAATCTCAGAGACTGCATCAGAATTATCCCGGCGGAGATCTGGTTTTGACATACAAAAAAATTTGAACCCAGAACTAACCTTTACTTCACAACAATCAGGTTTATTTTTCACACATCTCCCTGTCATACATCAGAACCTTTGATTTGCTTAATCATATATTCAGCAATTATATTCAGATAACAACACTCTGTATGGTAGTAGCATATTCCACATATGTTAGATCCATATACGCACCATCTCCACCCCAGACATCTAAAACAGCCTGATTTTCAGATTCATTCAGGCTGATACTATACCATGACGAAGGCACGTTTTCTATTGATTCGCAAAAGAGGCGATACCACATATCAGCTGTCCTGTTCTCAGATGCATTTATGGTAATTGTTACATTATTCTGTATCTCATCATTGGCGTAATGATATATATTTTCTTTGAGCCTTGAGCCTAACCTAACAGGTCCACCCCCGCGAATCCTCTGGTTGCCGACAATTTTTATCGCCGTGCATGAGAAGTTAACATAGTTATCAGAAGGATATATGTTGTCCACATAGATTCGCGGTGATGCTTTAATCGTTGTCCCACCGTTGCCCTGCTTCAGAAAAACACCACCATCCTGATAATAATATGTCTGCTGGATCCAGTAATTGTTGCCTGATGTGAATGTGATATCTCCCATTGTGAATTTCAGCGGGGATGAAGTCCCTGTCCAGTTTATAGTCATCGTTTCAGCCCCCTCACCTGAGCAGACTGAGAGTTGTCCTGATGAAGATATGGGTTTTAAAATTGGGATGAGAGATCCTGTGGCAGTGTTTCCCCCCCCTGTACCCAGACCAAAATTTGTACTTATAAACATGCCCTTTTTTTCATTATTCCAAAGTGAATCAAGAGAAATTTTGTATTCAATAAAACGATCTTTTATGCTGTTCATATGGAGAATCTCTCCATCCCTTCCCTGATCAGGAACCACATATGTGGCATATAAAGACAGGATTATGACAATGAGAGCTATTATCAAGACAAGTCCTACTACTTCAGCGAGCCCGTTTTCATCAACTCCTGGTACAGTAATCCATCTTCTGTTTTTAGCGCTCATATCAATAAATCTCTCAGGTAATCAGAGTTGCAGCACTCTGGAGATTACAATCATACCCAATACGGATCAGGTCAAAGTCAACTTTACTGTTATTTCCGGTAACTTTGAGCCACACTGATGTAGGTGAGTTCTCACCTGTTGTGTACCAGTTCTCATTAATACCGCCTGCTGCAAGAGCGTCCCTGAATATACGTTTCCACATATCACCAGTCTGTTCGTCTTTTACATCCACTGTTATTTTTACAAAGGTGAGTTCACGGTAAAAATCTTCGGCAACGGTCTCTTTCATGCGGCTTTCAATCCGAACCGGTCCGCTACCTGCAATATTCTGGTTTTCAGTAATATTTACAATGGTTAATTTAATCTTGGGGGTGGCCTCTGCTGTTGAGTTAGGACTTATCTGATATATGGAAAAAAGGGGAAAGACTCTTGCAACTGATCCTGAATCCTGAGATAAAAAAACACCCCCCATCTGATAATAGTAACTCTGTGAAATCCAGTACAGATTATCTGACTGGTAAGTCAGATCCCCCATATTAAATGATGCAGGGTTTACAAAATATGAAGTATTGATCGTTATTGACTCATCCCTTGAATTGACAGTAAACGATCCACCCGAATTTGCAGGTGTCAGAAGCACTGCTGAAAAAAGGCCACTATCATCTAAACCCGACCCGGTACCAAGATTAAATGCAGTGCTCTGTGTCACACCATAGGTTGTGTAATTCCCTGGCGATTCTGCACTTCTGTTAAAGCCGTTAATCCAGAGAGAATCAAGAGAACTTTTGTAGTCGATGAAACGTTCGTTAATCACACCCATATGCCGGATCTCATTCTCACGCCCTTCTGCCGGTACCACATATACAACATATAGTGAAAGTACCACCGTCATTATTGCAAAAATCAAAATAAAACCAACAATTTCTGATATTGCACTTTCCTGACTGTCTGAGTTCATCTGATAAATGATATATTTAACAAACACACAGATATACTCTTTCATAGTTCAGGAGATCCCACGTGAGCCTGTCCATCCAGTGCTGATCTGGCAGGACAGTAATTATCAGCAACCTGATTAATTTAAAGGTGCCAAAACGTGGCAGTCGGTGGCTTAAAACGAAAATTTTGCTGTATCTTTAATATTGGGTTAGTTTTATATATGAGATTGTTGGTTGGGCAGTTCATGTAGCCGGTATTATTCACTCCAGAGCATCATTCAGTCTTATTTTCATCTCGTTCAGTGCTGACCTGAGAATACTTTTGTTATTATAAGAGCGGATTTGCTCATCACATTCAGTATTGGTAATTTCACCACAAAACCGGGTAATATTTGGTAATGCCCGTGTCAGTTCATCTACAATTGTTACATCTGCGGTCTTGGCAGTTCTTGAGAGAGGATTTAAATCAATTGTAATAACTGTTTTTCCCATTTCCCTGAGCGCTCTGCACCGGTCACCATCTTCAAGCGGCACCAGCACCACATCACTTTTAAATATCCCCTCCCTGAGACAGAGTGCCCTGTCATGTGAAAGCGGTAAAAGGCGTTCTGTAATACCTGTGAGCAGATCCACACCATTATTATTAAGGAGGGCAGAAATTTTTCTCATCCTCACGTCAGTCCTGTGAAACAGATTGACTTCTACAAGGGCACCGCTTGCTTTCTGGAGCGCGGCAATTTCTGCCGAAGCAAGAGCGGCAGTGTTCCCGTTCACAGATATTACAGGATGCCTGGCAGTTTTGAGATATGCAGCCGAAACCCTCTCTGCCAGTTCTGCACTATCTGTTGTCTTCTCACCGAGCAGATAATCAAAGGCCTCACCTCTCCCGTGAGCACTGACACCTTCCATAGCAACAATGCCTTCTCTGGCAGCGTCAGCAATTTTTTCCCTTCTTATCAATGAATGGTACCTAGGATGGTCTTTAGGTATCACGGGATTTCCTCCAGAAGATGAAAACCGGTTTCTGCTGTTTTCATAACAAAAACCTCTCCAAACCGGCTTAAAACGTCAATCGATCTCTCCCCGTATGCGAAGAGACCGTCTCCAAGCATTGTCATACTCGCAGGTATCCCTTCTGCATCACAGGCCGCAAGCGCAGTATTTACATTCTCTGAAATAAGGCCGCTTTTCTCAGCAAAATCTCTTGACAACTGAAAAAAATGATAGATATCTTTCGGACATTCAGACGAATACGCGTTCTCAATTATCTTCATGATATCATCTGAATCCAGTACATCTGCTGTATTCATGGGACCAAAATTAACTGCCGATATTGGTTCTGTTATCCCATATAATCGCGTAATTTTTGTATTTATACCCTGCCCGGTTCTGCACACCAGACCTCCGTTCTTACATGCTGCCACATCACCAAGGCCGGTTCTGTGCACAATTTCCGCTTCGTGTGCCAGTGAGGCGATATCCTCCACTGAGAGCGACAGCCCGAATAAGGCATTCATTGCAGTTATTGAAGATAAGAGCGCCGCAGCACTCATTCCGAAACCTGCACTAATCGGAAGGCGGCATTCAGTGATAACTTCTGCGGAGATCTCCAGCTTTTCCATGATGTATTCAATAGGTGGAGAACCCTGAAATTCATCCTGAATGACACTGTTGTCATTGGCATTACCATGAATTCTTCTGATTGTCACATGTGGTGTATCAGCCTTCACAACACTTGCAGTCACTCCTTCGCTAACCACAATACCTGCACCGATACTTCCGGCACCAGAACACAATTCTCCCTGTACGCGCCTGAAATATCCGGAAATGTGGCCGGGACAGAAAGCTCTTACAGTGCCGACCATATGGCTGCTGCCACCTCTTCCTTGTTTCCGGAAACTACAGTTTTCAGACCTTCTTTAAGAAGAGTAAAAGTACCTGATTCCGCGCCCATTACATCCGGAGTATTGACAACCACCATCCGGACCCCTGCATTTAGCATGCTTTCTGCTTTATCTTCTTCATCCCATCCAAGTTTGAATGCAACTGTCAGTGGATTATACTCTGTAATTACGTCATGTAACAGTTTTGGAAGAAGCTCAAATTCTATTGTAAGAGAAGAACCGCTCGGTATCTTCCCTTCATATCTGACCGGTGCAAAGTCAGAGATTGCTGCTGCACTGACATAGATATCAATCCCTCTCTCTTTGCAGAGTGTGAGTACGGCTTCTCTCATTTCCAGAGCAGTGGATATTCTGATATTTTCCACACAGGGAAATTCAGAGTTGTGCACAACAGTGACGTCCGCTCCCAGACGATATGCCTGTAATGCAAGTTCACGTCCCATCATGCCGGTCGAACGGGTTGTCATAATCCTTACATCATCAACAGGTTCACTGCATGCCCCGCTTGTGATGAGAACTTTTTTTCCTGCAAGAGGTCTCTCTGAAATACCCCGCTCGACATTCAGGATGATCTCCTCAATATTGGCAAACTTTGCCTTATTCTCTTCAAATCCTGGGCCGACTACCACAATTCCCCATGACTGTAATTTTAACAGACTTTCAGTGACTGCAGGATGGTGAAACATACTCTCGTGCATCGCAGGAACAATTACCACAGGCATTCCCCTGCCGATTGCGGTTGTTGCAAATGTTGTCACAGATGTATCGTCAATACCTGCGGCCATCTTACAGATCGTGTTGGCTGTGCATGGTGCAATCAGGAGCAGATCGGCACTACCCCCGATACCGCAGTAAGTGACATGCTCAACCATTCCACTGCATCTGAGAAGTACAGGTCTCCCTGTTGCATATGTAATTGCATCAGGATGGATGATGCCACATGCAGAATCAGTCATAACCGCCTGCACCACCGCCCCCCTGCGTCTGAGTTCTCTGGCGAGTCTGACATCCTCGACCGCAGCAACACTTCCGGTAACACCGAGCACTATTGTTCTGTTTTTGAGTATTTTTTCAGAGTTTTTCATGTACAATCACATCCTGCACAATATGCCATTTACCCGGAGAATATTTTTTCACACGGTGTCTGGTGATCTCCGCACCATATCCTGCTTCTGAGAGATGTGTCAGTATTTCATCTTTAACTTCTCCAATACTATGCACATGGAGGACACTTTCCGGATGAATGTGTTTAAGGACATAAGGCAGCATTCTGACTGCATCAAAATGCCCCATTAACACCCTGTCATACTCCCCTCTGAGAAGATTTCTGCAGTCACCACATTCGGCATGCACCAGTTGTGACACCCCGTTCTCTCCTGCGTTTTTTTTCAGGTATGAATATGAGACCGGATTAATCTCCATGGCGTGCACCCGTGCACCACTACAGGCGGCAGGAATTGTGAAGTATCCGATTCCGGCGAACATATCAGCTACCATTTCCTGTCTGCCTGAATTTTTAATCATCTCTGCAATTCTTACCTTCTCCTCACGGTTACCCATTGCAAACATGACTTTTGACGGGTCTAACCAGAACCTGTAGCCGTTTTCCCTGTGGCAGACCTCTCCACACTCACCATACAGGATGCTTGTCTTTGGAATTCTTTTTAGCCCGTCAAATGATTCAATATGAACAATACCGCGCGGATGTTTCCATTTAACAATTGTCCTGATTTCATCATCTGTGGGCAGTGAACCACGAATTAAGACAATATCCCCGATCATCTGGTACCCGCGTCCGGAATATGGCATTTTTTCAGACAGATCGCGATCTGCATAGTATCCGGCTCTGACAGGCACCCAGGCATTATTTCCAGAGACATACGGGCGCCTGCTTTTGTCAACCCACTCTTTATCGCAAAGAGATTTCAGCTCTTCTGTGGAAACAAGGCGCGCCCTCATAACTCACCCGAACAGGATAAACTGCTCAGATTCATTGTCACGCAACATACGGATTTCCGCACCTTCGGAAAGATTCAGCCAGTCGTACGCAGGACATTCTCTGTTCCTGTATGTAACCGGGTCGAGAATTCCTGCCATATCACCGGTGATATATGCCACAAGGGCAGTTTCTGCATCACATACATTGCCGATTAAGCGCCCCTGAGAGTCATCATGAAAGGCTTTCATAATCCCCTCCTTTAAATCAAAAATATTGATAAAATCCCGGTCTACCCAACGTACTTCATAATACCGGTTCTTAATTTCAATAACGTCACCTTTCCGGTATCTCGGGAGACGTACAAGATAAGTAATGCGGTAAAGTGGTTTTCCGTCTTTTTCGCCTACAACTTTTGGATGAGTGGTTACTCTTCCACCGAATTCTTTGACAATTTTGCGCGAGATTAATTCACCTATATGGTGACTTCCAATAATAATATCCAGTCCGTCTTTTGTTTCATCTACTTTTGATAAAAATGAAAGTCTTTCACCGGCTTCCTGTAATTCATCTTCAGTATTGTACGCCATCTCTGCAGCGCGTTTGTTTTCGTAAGGGTCCGGTTTTCTGCCTGTAGCACGCACCTGAATGTTCCCTTCATAGTACCCACCCGCATATCTGCTGCACCTGTTACACTGTTCCCTGCTCCAGACAATGACCACTTTGCATTGGTCCTCAACAGAAATTCCATAAAGTCTGGCGCTTATATAAACAGTACATACAGTCCGTTTTGGGTTCGGACTGTGCGATTCAATCTCAATCTTAGTATCATATACATCTTCATGCAGATGTACTGCATTGGCAGCAAGTTCATATGCAAGTTCATCCGGATTACGTTCCTCGTCAGTCCAGGTCTTACCGTGTTTCAGTGATCCGCAGGTAGGACAATGAATACATAAAACTCTCGGTTCGCAAATTAACCATTTTGTCTCTTTCACCCTGCATTTACCACAGAGTCCTTCTTCTGACGGTTCCCCGCATTTCGGACAAAAATTTTTCTGAATATTCATATTTTAGTTCCCAAATACCTGTACATGTGGGACGTCACCAATCATCAGGCAGGTTCCCTCTTCCACAACACCACATTCAATTGCAATTTGTATTGTTTTTTTCCCGATCAGGTTGAGATTTGCAGCACCTGTGATAATTTTTCTGATCTCATCCTCATCTGTTTCAGTTGAACCGTAGAATGTATCGCTGATATGAACCTCAACATCACCGTATTCTAATGTCGTATTAAGGAGTTCACTGTCACAGACTGCAATGACATCACACAAACCCGGCGAGTGATGTATTTTCAAAAACATGTTATCATATATTTGGCGGGAAGGGTAAAAAAGTAAACTATAATTCAGAGGAGTTCTATTTCCACGCCATATATTTTTGAAGGTGATTCTTTGTGAATTCTGTATGCACTTTCTTCTGTAATAACACCCTTCGTGAGGAACCTGCGGGTAAATCTTGGTACTGACTTTGGTCCGATTACAGCACCCGGGCGCGTGTTGTCATCCATGTAATCACTCTCCATAGTAAAAATGCGCCCGGCACCTGCCATCTCAGGTATTGACTCGTCTTTTGCAATCATAGACGGAGTGAGTGGAGTCTCCGGAATACTGAAATGCTTCACAACTCTTTCAGGCAGCATCCCTGCCTTTCCGGCCATTACTGCGACATCATTACACGGTCCGGTTTCTGCATGAATCTGAAGCGCACAATCACAATCTGCACTTAATATGAGTGCATGATTAAGAATGTCATTGGATGCAGCCCATATAGTTTCATCAACCTCATAATGGGGCCTCCCGCTCTTCAGTGCAACGCTAAGCCCTTCTGTAACATATTCCGATGCCACAGAAAGACCGCCTTTCATAACCCGCACCGCATCTTTAAGTGTCATTCTTTCACAAAGCCGGTTTATTTCAGCCGGATGGACACCCATTATTGTAAAAACAACAATACCTGTTTCCCTGATTTTTTTAGCAGTCTTTAATGTAGTCTCAAAAACTTCCCTGAAATCCTCACCTGATACAGGGGATAATCCATATGACCAGGAAGGTTTTGTAACAAGAAACATATGTGTCCCCCCTGCACGCTGAAATTCCTTTGCCGCCTCTATACCCTTTCCATTAAGGGGATCGATGTGGATATGGTCATCTGTTATCGGAAGGCCGGATAAAATCATTCCATTTCCTTAATTTTCATCATGGGATAGTCATTTTCCAGTGAAAGTTCTGCCCTGCACGTGGCATCTCCTACTTTTGTCATAATTCTGACATCAAACATTTTTCCGGCAAGTTCACTGTAACCAAAACTGTTGAGTACCATCAGTGATGTATCAATTTTAACAGTGATCTCCTCAACAAATGGCTGGAGACCGACGGCGTTTTCTATCGCGATTTCAACAGAGGGTGCCGTATCCGGGGAGATCGGAGTGCCAACCCACTGGTGGTACAGTGCTCCGAGTTTTATACCTGCTTCAAATGCTGCCAAAACCTGATCATTCATAACCAAAAATGTTGTTTTGAGTGGGAATTAATGCAGCGGTATGAACAGGTCAGATCCTTTTTAAGAACCCGTGTCTCGGTTCGTAATATTCACCGCCACGTATAAGTTCATCTATCCGTTTCCTGATATCCTCTTTATTATTTCCTTTCTTTACAAGTTCCTCTATTACCAGATCAATTTTCACATACCCGTTTTCATCGGTACTGGTGTTTATCATTTCTTTAATCGATCTTAACAGATTCTTGCGCTGCTGCGGTATTCCTGTTACCAGTTTGTCTATGTCAAAATTCCCGGATTCAGCGTCATAGGCAACTTTTCTCAGGCAGACATCAACAATTTCGATTACGCGTGCTGCATCAGTCTCATCTATTTCATCACTAAGCCTGATACGTGCGCTTGCCTCGGCAAGCCTGACAAGTGCTTCAAGTTGTCTTGCAGTAACTGGTACGGGTTTATTCTCGTCAACAAGGTTTCTGAGCCCCATATAATAATCGATGAGTTTCTCCTTTGCTTTCTCTGATAAAATCGGGAAACAGTTGCGTTTTGAGTAGGCGATATATTTCCTGAACAGTACAGGGTCTATATCAGGTGTAATCGGAGCAAGGGCTTTCTCTATATATTCACTGTCCACGCCCTCAATCGGGTTAATTTTGTTGTGCTGAATAAGTTCGCCCACTGCGTGTGATTTTAAGATATGTTCTCCTATGGCATGGTCAAGAACCGGATTTGGTTTGTCTTCAAGGATGAAGATCAGATCAAAACGTGACAACAGCGAAGGCGGCATATTGATCTGCTCAGCAATAGGTGCAAATGCATCAAAACGCCCCTGTTTTGGATTGGCAGCACCGAGAAGTGAACAACGTGAACGTAGTGTGGCAGTGATACCCGCTTTTGCAACAGATATTGTCTGCTGTTCCATTGCTTCGTGCATAGCACTCCGGTCATCTTTTGGCATCTTGTCCATTTCATCCACAGCGGCAATACCCATGTCTGCCAGAACAAGGGCACCTGCCTCAAGAGTCCATCTTCCATCACCAAATTCGTCCTTCACAGCCGTTGCTGTCAGGCCTGCAGATGTGGTGGATTTGCCACTCGTATAAATTCCTCTGGGTGAAAGTTTGATGACATATCTCAGTATCTGACTTTTTGCAATACCCGGGTCCCCGACAAGCAGCATATGAATATCTCCTCTCAGATGGCTGCCGTCAGGAAGTTCCTTTGCAATTCCACCAAAAAGGATGAGTGATATAGCCTCTTTTACATTCTCGTTCCCGTAAATACTTGGTGCGATTGAATGTGTACATTTTCGGTAGAGGTCCGGATCTTTACTCAGTTTTAGAATTTCTTTCTCTTCATTCTCATCAATGATTACTTCCTCAAACTCTTTCTCACCAATTTCAATTGAATTTGCTTCAACATAGATATCAAACAGTGAACTCTTGTTCCCATGTGAGACTCTTTGAATTGAACGCAGTATCCCGTTTATTATGACCCTATCTCCGGGAGCCAGTATACCTGTCAGATCATCAGTTACGTCAATATCAAGTGTCTGGGGCTGTTCACCACCACGCAGGCCCTCAGGTGACTCCTGAATTCTTATCTTCTGGACATCGATAAACGTGGACTGGGATGGTGAAAGTTCCATCTTTGTCTGTTTTTCACACTGATGACATGGCCTGTATGGTTCCTGAAACTTGCCATATCCCTGTTTATATGCCGGTGTCAGGGTGCCACATTGCAGACACCGAAATACAGCAGATGTGAGTCTGGGCCTGACTTCAGTTGTCTTTCTGATGATTCCATCTACTGATACAAATTCATTGATGTTGTTTGCACGGATATCTCTGACCGCGAGTTTCTTTGGAAGATGTAAGAACCTGATATTAATGTGCTCAACATTTTCTTCTTCATCTTTTGTAAAGATAAGATTGTAATCTTTTATTGCATCTTTAACATCAGCAATTACCTTTCCCGGTGTTTTTAAGAGTTCATCAGCAAGGGAGATTCCCTTTCTTCCCCATTTTTCAACCTGACGGTAATCTATGGTGAGTGAACGCAGATGGGGGTATTCGCGTGCAATACTGCCCAGGTCTTTTTTATAATGTTTTTTTAAGAACTTGTGCCAGTCGCCGACACGGTCTGTAATATTTACATCTTCAGTTTTTGCCACCCGACAGTCTCCTTATATAAGATCCTGGTATTTTTGTGCACTTAATACACAATTTGCAAGGAGAGCCTCCATCTGGATATCACTATTTCCCCCCTCACTTAGTCTGAAATCTGCCTGTCCCAGGTGGCTAATCATTTCCACTTTAAGTGTTCTCTGCACCGGGTGTTTTACAAGTGTCCTGTAAAACTGGCTGATAAGTTCATTTGGTGCGATACCTCTTTTATCCACCAGTTCGTGAAAGATCTGTTCGGAAGCCTCAAAATCACCCTGAAGTATGACCTGAATTAATTCCAGGATTTCATCCGGTCTTGCATTGGATGTAATCTCATAGATCATATCTTCTGTAATATTATTATTGATAATTGCAGCACCCTGCAGGGCATTGATTGCCCGTCTCATATCTCCCTGTGCAATATAGATAATGGCACTGACTGCATCCTCCGAAACTGAAAGTCCTTCATTTTTTGCTATGCGCATAAGTTCTTCAGTAATCGCTTCCCTGTCAAGGGGTTTGAACCTGTATATTGCGCATCTGCTCTGTATCGGGTCGATTATTTTGGACGAGTAGTTGCATGAGAGGATGAATCGGCAGTTCTGGGCGTAATTCTCCATAGTTCTCCTGAGTGCTGCCTGTGCATCGGTAGTGAGCGCATCGGCTTCATCAAGGAAAAGTACTTTAAAAGTTGCATCACCCAGAGGTGCAGTGCGGGCGAACTGCTTGATCTGATTTCTGACGACATCAATCCCACGTTCATCCGAGGCATTGAGTTCACGGAAATTCATTTGCCAGTTATCTCCGAAAAATTCCCGCGCGAGGGCAACGGCAGAGGTGGTTTTTCCTATTCCCGCAGTCCCGGTAAACAGGAGATGTGGGAGGCTGCCGGTTTTAATATATGACTGCAGGCGCAAAATAATGTCTTTTTGCCCGACAATATCGGCAAGTTTTACCGGTCTGTATTTTTCGATCCATATTATGTTTGTACCCTCCATCTGTTCACCTGTTTTTTCCTTATTGTTATGGGGTGGCTAAGTAGTAATATTTTCTTTTGTTTGTACATGCAATCAACGGGATATAGGTGATGATGTTCCCGGCAATATTTTTATATGTGTCTGGAAGATTCTCTTTTTATTCCCCCCCCATGATTATTATATTTTCAACAAGGTTTCATAACTGATCAGGTTTATAATGATATAGAGGAGACCAATAATGGAAACCAGCAAGTTATATGTCGGGAATCTGACATATTCAGTAACTGAAAAACAAT
>JAYEIC010000053.1:0-13304 GCA_034659935.1 Methanobacteriota archaeon
TGCAAAAAATCCGGAGGAAAAAAATATGGATACACTGGTCTATTTAGCGCCTGCATGTGCTCTCCTTGGTCTTTTGTTCGCCGGTTTCTCATTTATGAGAGTCCGCAACGAAGATGAGGGCAGTGAGGCCATAAAAAAGATCACCGCGGCAATTCACCACGGTGCCATGATCTACCTTAACAGGCAGTATCGTGCCATCGCTGTGTTTGTTGTGGTGTTTGCTATTATTATAGCAGTACTCCTGCCAAACGGAGCACTCACAGCCGGGTGTTTCCTTCTTGGTGCGGTCCTCTCCGCAACTGCAGGATACATTGGAATGTTTACAGCCACATCTGCAAACGGGCGGACGACACACGCTGCAACCCGCGGCATTGCTGACGCTTTCCGGGTATCATTCGCAAGTGGTACTGTCATGGGAATGTCTGTAGTTGGCCTTGGTCTCTTTGGTCTTTCCATCGCCTTTATTGGCCTTAATGTCCTCATGCCGGGCATGGAACAGGCAGAACTTGTAAATATTCTTGCAGGATTTTCCTTAGGTGCAAGTTCAATTGCACTCTTTGCCCGTGTTGGCGGAGGTATATTTACAAAGGCCGCAGATGTCGGTGCTGACCTTGTCGGAAAGGTAGAAGCAGGCATCCCTGAAGACGATCCAAGGAACCCCGCTGTGATTGCTGACAACGTCGGTGACAACGTCGGTGATATCGCCGGAATGGGTGCTGACCTCTACGAGTCATACGTTGGTTCAATCATTGCAACCATGCTCCTCGGTGCGGCAACCGCAGCGACTGTCTTTCCCAATGTGCCAGTGATGAACGTAATCCTCGTGCCGATCACAATCGCCGCACTCGGTATTGTTGCTTCAGTCATCGGAACTTTCCTTGTCAAAACAGACAAGACTGAACAGTCTGCAATTCACCTGGCATTCAATAAGGGTCTTATATTTTCACTCCTGCTGGTCATCATCAGCACATATTTCATCACAGATGTACTCCTTGGCGAATACGGTTTTGGTGTCTTTGTGGCAACTGTGGCGGGTCTTATCGCAGGTTTCTTAATCGGTCTGATTACCGAGTATTATACCTCATACGAACGCCCACCAACAAAGTCCATTGCAGAAGCCTGTGAGACAGGCGCAGCAACTAACATAATTACCGGATTTGCAAAGGGTATGGAGTCTACCATCTTCCCGGCCATTGTGATTTCCGCTGCAATCTACGTAGCATTCCAGTTCGCAGGCCTCTATGGTATTGCACTGGCTGCAGTAGGTATGCTTGCAACTCTTGGAATTTCCCTTGCAGTGGACGCATACGGTCCTGTGGCAGATAACGCAGGCGGCATTGCAGAGATGTCCCACCAGAAAGAGGAAGTCAGAAAAATTACTGATACACTTGATGCAGTGGGTAACACCACAGCAGCAATGGGAAAGGGTTTTGCAATCGGTTCAGCAGCACTGACTGCACTTGCACTCTTCTCAGCATATGCATACGCAGTGAATCTCACGAGTATTAATGTCCTTGACACACCTGTGTTTATTGGTCTTTTAATCGGTGCAATGCTTCCGTTCGTATTCTCTTCAATGACAATGCTTGCAGTCGGAAAGGCAGCATATGAAATTGTAATTGAAGTCCGCCGTCAGTTTAAGGAAGTAAAAGGCCTGATGGAAGGTACTGCAGATGCAGACTATGAGAAATGTATCAGTATCTCAACCAACTCTGCTCTTAAGGAGATGGTCCTTCCGGGTCTGCTTGCAATTGCAGCACCTCTGATTGTTGGATTTGTTCTCGGACCTGGTGCACTCGGTGGTCTTCTTGCAGGTTCACTTGTAGCAGGTTTCATGCTTGCAATCACCATGGCAAACGCCGGTGGTGCATGGGATAATGCAAAGAAGTACATTGAGCAGGGATTCCTCGGCGGAAAGGGCTCTGACGCCCACAAGGCCGCTGTGACCGGCGACACTGTTGGTGATCCGTTCAAGGATACCTCCGGTCCCGCAATCAACATCCTGCTCAAACTGATGAGCATTGTAGCAGTGGTCTTTGCACCGCTCTTCATCCTTTAAATTTTTATTTTTTTGTGAATGTCATTTCCCGGACTGAATAGTCTCTCAGGAATTCTGAGTTTTAAAGGAAGATGTTAAATCTGGTTTTTTGCCGGTCCGCAGACTATTGATATCCGGGCTGCAGGTAAACACAATTATAGGCGAAAGCCAGACTTCCGGAAATTGTGTAAGAAGAAACCTTTTCCATTATACACTGATAATTATGGCTCACATCAGCCGTTTTTAGAGGTTCAAAAAGAATTTAAGAGATTATTTATCATTCTCTCTTCTTATGAAGAATATCTGATATTACTTTTTCCTGTAAATATTCAGTCCGATCTTTATATCTTCGTGTTCGGGCACAGAAATATTTCCTTCAGTTGATGCGATGGTGATTGATTTGCCGGATTTTGATTCTCCAAAATCCTTTGAGAGGTCTACTTTAATTGTAAGAATATCACCGTTCTGTATCATCTCGATATTTTTCATACCAGAGTGTATTATCCGGTCAGATATATCTGTATTGTATGTGGTGTGAAAGTGTAATTGTAGTATTCAGTCTGAAGAACTGTTCACCAGGATGATTTCAGAATCCGCGAGTGAAAGAAAGGCCGGTTTTACCCATGCCGTTTTGTCCTCAGTGACATATATTTCGGGCAGCGCACTGTCTGACTCCTGAATCAGCTCATCTGATGCGGGCTCTGCCTCTGAGACCTGTATCTTCACAGTCCGGTTTATGTCTGAAAAAATCTTTGTAATGGAAAACGGCGCCCTGAAAAAAAGTGTGTGCCAGACATTGTAAGAGGCCAGGCTACCCCAGTTTCCATACCTGTGTTCCATACGTCCCAAGGTCTATCTCGAGGTATGCATCTTCATGTACAAACCTCTCACCCTCCGGAACCTCAAAGATAATATTGGACTCGTAGTGGCTTTCACGCCGAAGCGTAACCTTTTTGTACGGATCACCCACATTGGTCATATATTGTGAGGGTGTCGATTCCTTATATTCAAAACCATTATACCAGAGTGTATATGCACTCCCTGCCGGAGTTTTTATCCTGTCAGAACCGCCGCCACGGTGCCAGAGGTGAGTGACATCTATAGTTATTGCAACGAATAGGTTTCCAAAATCAGGCTCAAGTCTTGTAACAGAGTTGCCTTCCTTAAGGGAGAGAGACTTTCGGAGACGTACCCCTTCCACATTTATCCCGATACTGTTAATCTTCCTGCTATCTTTGTAGTGGAAAGCAGTATTTAAGTTATGATACTTTGATAATATCACATTTGGATTAACTTCCATCCGTGCTGTCTCAACCGGCTTTGAACCGGTGGTGTTCAGTACCTGATTTAGTTTATCAAAGCCGGTTTCCATGAAGGAACAGGCGTCATCCATACTCTTTTGATCAGTGTACAGCCCGGCATACCAGAAAGCTGAACCGGCTTTGGAAAGATCTCCCAGTGCAGAGATATAATCCGACTTTATCTCTGAATTAGAGTCTGAGACAGGGTAGCCTGAGACAGTTTCTGTTACTTCCAGACATGTATTCACCAGTTCTTCGGAACTGGCAGCCAGCTCGGAATTGTCAGCATTCCGGGCATATTCGCTGGTATCATACACCATCCGGCTGACTGTATCGGCTGAAGATGTTATGTAGTCCTTAAACGATTCATCAGAGGCATATAATGCGTTCTCAACAGTATATGCTTTCTTTGGAGAAACAGGGACAATACAGGCCGTTGGATCCTCATACATCACAATATGAGTTTTTTCGCCTGTTTTTAAGTCAGACCAGTCAGAAGAACGGATGACCGTCCCGTTTTCATTCCACAATGTACTTAATCTCTGTACGTCATCAGCATTCAGAATAAACCTGACAGAGAATTCATCTGAATCTGTTTTTGTAAAGGTAACAGCTACAAAACCGATTTTCTCCCCGCATTCACTCTCATAAAGAGATTTTACCAGCTCTGTCGCGTCACCCTCAAACCACCACAATGTACTGGCGATCCTCTCTGAGCTTTCCTGACAGAAGAGATTTATCTTAATGCCCTTCTCCCTGCCAAGGTAGGAATCATCTGCCACCAGCGGATCAGTGGCGAGGTTTAATATGTTTATCTCAAAGTAGTCACAGTCTTTACCTGCACCTGAAAATAAATCTGATGCCTCTCTGAATGCAAGGTATGCACTCTCATTAAAATCCAGGTCAGTATCCTCTGTTTCTAAAAATACAGATCTTGCAAACTCCATTCTTATCTGAGAGGCCAGTAACCCGGAGTTTTTCTCATTATTGGGATCACCTGCTGTAATTGTACCAACCTTAAATGCCGAGATATTTCCGAAGTCTGCATTATCTCCGGAGAGATTCAGTTTTCCAGCTGTAGAAGCATTGAACAGGCCGTCAAAGGCCGTTATGCAGGTGTTAAAAAAATCACCTGTAGTATTTACGGACTCTGAATCCAAAACAGCACCGGAGGCACCATCCGGAGGTACTGCCTGTACATCTGATGACAGAATCATCATGCCCGCGCCAAGCACAATTACTACAAAAAACAGAATTGTTACCCACTGTCTCTTCATAACCACCCTCCACTTCCTTCTATCTTATGCTATCCCGATTATTATCAGATATATTTTCTGTATGCGAACCAATATATGTGTATATCAGATGGATTACCAGATATATTTAATGTTTGTCAGGCACACCCTCAGGGACGTCTCCCATGCCAGATCAGCACTGAAGGGACAGGCTCCTATCATAATGAATGGGTGGTTAATAGCAATCCACTTAAATAATTAAAACAACTTCCCTGTATTAATAAAAACGTGCATGACCTCTCAGGGTCACGCACTGTTTGATGAAAATGGTATTTGCCACTTTCATGCTAAACGTGTGTGAGGCATCAGCCTCACACGTTTTGATAACAAATCACGAAGTGATTTACATAGCAAATATCTACAATTCATGGATGGAGATTAAAATGGATTCAATGGAAGAAAAGTTAAAAAAAGTAACAGATGAACTAAATGAAAGAAAAAAAGAGCTAAATTACCTTCACCGCAGCTCAGATATTATAAATAGTGCCAGCAGAGATTTCGAAGAAATACTAAAAGGAGTAACAGACTGCATCCCTGATGCCATGCAGTACCCTGAGATTACATGTGCAGAACTCATATTAAGAGGCCAGAAATTCAGAACAGATGAATTCAGGGAGACTGAATGGAATATTTCAAATGACATAATAGTCAACGGAAAAAATGTTGGCAAAATTATAATATATTATATGGAAGAAAGGCCTGGCTTTGAAAGAGACCCCTTTTCAGAAGAAAAAAAGATACTCCTTAAAAACCTTACAGAAAGAATAGGCACGTTAATTGAGGGTATCTGGACAGCTGAAGCAATTGCAGTAAAGACACAGGAGATAATAGAACTTTCAGCACCCATAACCCAAGTATGGGATGATATTTTAATACTGCCATTAATAGGCACCCTTGATTCTGAAAGGACCCTTCAGATGATGGAAAATTTACTGCTCAAAATAAAAAGTACCGGTGCCAGCTTCGTAATAATGGATGCAACAGGCGTAGGGACCATCGACTCGGCAGTTGCTGCAAATATTGTAAAAACATCCCTTGCAATAAATATGCTTGGATCACAGATGATTTTTACCGGAATTAAACCCGGGATTGCAATGACCATGGTGCATCTTGGAATCGACCTTGAGGATATCGTTACAAAGGCAACCCTTCAGGAGGGTTTCGAATATGCACTATATGAGAAAAATATCGAACTTGTCAGAAAAAATGAATGACACAAATAAGAGGTATTAGGTAATGGACAGAATACCCATTCTGAAACTACAGAGTTACCTACTTGTCTCAATACAGACAGACCTGCATGATGCTATAATCACTGCCCTACAGGAGGATATTCTAAATGAAATTTCAAGAACAGGCGCAAGAGGGGTGCTCATAGATATATCTGCTCTTGACATTGTTGATTCATTTATGGCCAGAACGCTCAGGGACAGTGGTATTATGGCAGGACTTTTGGGTACAAAGATGGTAATTACAGGCATCCAGCCGGCTGTTGCAATAACTCTTGTAGATCTCGGGCTTGACTTTAAGGGAATACTGACTGCACTTGATATTGATACCGGATTTGCTATGCTGCAGGAATTAACAGAAAAGAATAATGATGGCTTTTAGAGCTGAGGGAAGAGGAGATGAACATTCACTCTGTAGAAATAAAAGATGAAAGTGACATTCTGACTTCAAGAAGAATGGTGAGGAATGAATCAGCAAAGATTGGGTTTGGTATTGTAGATCAGACCAAACTTGCAACAGCAACTTCTGAACTCTCCCGTAATATATACAGATATGCAGGAGAAGGGACTGTATATATTGAAGAAATTAAAAAACCCAGAGGTATAAAGGTTATTTTTGATGATGAAGGGCCCGGGATCAAAGATCCGGAACTTGCAATGCAGGAGGGCTATACAACAACACAGGGGAGTCTCGGTATGGGTCTTTCAGGCTCAAAACGCCTTGTTGATGATATGATTATTGAATCTGAACCTGGAAAAGGAACTAAAATTGAAATTTTCAAATACCTGCCATGAATTCCGAATACAGATGCAAAAAGGTATTTCTTGACTTCCACAAGTCAGCAGTTAAAAGTGAGATCCACGATCTTGCTTTGAAGTACGAATTTCCGGAAAAAATAATAAGCGAACTTGACCTCATTGCCGCAGAACTTGCCTCAAATCATATTAAACACAATACAATAAACGGAAGGATAAAATACAGAGTATCTGAGGATGAAAACGGCTTATTTTTTGAGATCATTTCAGAAGATGACGGCCCGGAAATTGAGGATTATGAGAAGGTTCTCAAAGACGGATATACTACTGCATCAAAGAGCATGGGTGTAGGGCTTGGTTCAGTCAGAAGGTTGTCAGACGAATTCAGCATCAAGTCAAGCGGTTCAGGGACAATTATCAGCATAAAAAAATATGCAGTTATAAAACCTGCGAACACAGAGAAAAAGCTTATGGTCAGTGTGCTTACACGCCCGCATCCACTTGAAACAGTCTGCGGTGACGGGTATTATATTGAGAGGTGCAAAAACGGTGCATGTATTGCTGTAATTGACGGCCTCGGGCATGGCGTTCATGCACGTGAGGCATCTGCATCTGCAGAGGAATACTTAAGGCTGAATGCTTCAAAAAGTTCAGTAGAATCATTGTTAACCGGCCTTGGTGAAGCACTTAAAAGGACAAGAGGAGCTGTGGCAGGCATACTGATGATTGACGAAGATAAGGGAGAGATGAAATTCGGAGGCGTAGGAGATATATCAATCCGGCTTTTCCCAAAGGAAGATCATATCAGTTTTCACTCTGTCCCGGGTATTTTAGGTATGACGCCCAGAAAGGTCAGGGTACAGGAAGATAAATGGATTAGCGGCAAAAGCATGGCAATTCTTTATTCTGACGGAATCAGTTCAAAATTCACCCTTAGTGACTGTATGGTGGATGAAAAACCTGAAAAAATTGCACATTGTATAATGAATAATTTCTGGAATAAAAATGATGACGGCACTATTGTGGTGGTGAAGTAGATGCATGACAGACAGAATATAAAAATTCTTAAGGAGAATCTTGATAAAAAAACAAAAGATGTTCAGGACTTAACTCTTGAGCTGGAAAAGACAAATGAGGGACTTATTGCTATTTACACAGAACTTGACGATGCAAATATAAAACTGATCAATAGCAATAAAAAACTAAAGGAAGAGGAGAAAAGACTTCAGGCATATCTCTTTGAGACAGTAAACAAGACCAGAAATCCGGTTATAGCCATAACAAGAAACCTTTCAGTTCTGGAGGAGATGACTATTGAGAAAGAGTTTAATGCAGATGATATCAGGGTAATTATTGAAGTCATTAAGGCCAATGCAAAGATGATAAACGAAAATATTTCAGAGTTAAACAGGATTGCCATTGAAGGATCAGATAAAGTCCTTGACCATTACCGTGAGTTCCTTACTGAATAATAATAAGATTCATTCTTTACAGATATTGGATTCAGGGCAGTATCAGGCAAAATACAATTGATTTACAATTCATATGAATAATCAGGTAATAATCTTATGTCAGCAATAACAGACGGGCTTTCTGAATTAGACGTAATACTTGCAATAACTAGCTCAGAAGATCTTAGAGAATCTGTTATGGAAAGTATTACAACTCTCTGCAAATCCGGGTTTTTCGGGATAGTTATCTCAATTAATGAACCCTGGTCAATATTGAAAAAAGAGCTTAATAAAAGAGATACTGAAATCTCAAACCTTTTTTTTATTGACTGTGTCACCATAAGTGCAATCGGACAAATAAAAGACGAAAGTAACTGTATTTATATTAATAATCCGGCACAACTGACAAGTATCGGCATTGCCCTTACAAAGGCCATGGGGGCAATGAAGGACAAGGATAAGGAGAATCTCTTCATAGTGATTGACTCGATAAATACAATGTTTGTCTATAATGACCCCAACCAGATCCTCCGTTTTCTGCATATGTTTACAAACAAGGTCAGGCTCAATTCTGCAAAGAGCATTATGTTTTCTGTAAAAAATGCCATTGATCCAATTGTGTCAGCACAACTGGGGACAATTAGTGATCTGATTGTGAACCCTGAAGCAGAGAATGCCCAATCAGATAACCACTGAGAGTGTTCTTTAAGCCTGAAATGGGAGTGATATTTCTTCTGATTTTCTCCTGCGTTTGTTTGCCCTGCTTCTATGTAATCTATGGAGATGCTTCCTCAGCTCGAATCCGCTTATACACCCGCTCCAGTAAATTCTCTCCTGCAATTTTCCGGAACTCCTTTTCATTCATATTCTTTATGGAGGTTTTTGAGGAATTCTCATTCTCCGGGCTGGGTTTCCCTGATGAATGGTATGAGTACGGTTGGGTCAAGGCAGCACTGTCGGTCGAAAGTTTCAGGGGTACCACTGATGTAGCCGCCCTATTTTATTAAATGGTCCTCAATAGATGCTTCGAATGTGGCTTCCGTATAACTCTTGTTCACTGCTTTTCCTCTGTCACAAGTTGTGTCGCAAGTCTGTCGCAAGTCTGTCGCAAGTTCATAATATGCCCTCCCTGAGTCGGTAAATCAGCTGATTGGTAGCCCCCTCAGAGACTATCAGTCCTTCGTCTGTCATAACTTTCAAATCTCTTTGCAGTAGTCCGGCGGTTGGTCTCCGGCGCAAGCCTGGAACTCATTCAAAACCCTCCTCGTCCACACTTCCCGCTGATAGCAGAAAGAGTTCGTGGAGCTTCTGCTGCAAAATCTCTTTACCGATGAGTTTTGTTCTGTATTCGGCAATCATGCCAGATGAAAGATTGCGGGAGTGTGTATATTCCACAACTTCCGCATCCATGCTCTTACAGAGAATGACGCCAACACCTGGGTTCTCGTGCGGCAGGTTGAGAAAGTCAGGGGTGGAGGTATCCCTGAAAGCAGACGCGATATCGGGGTGATATTGTGTCATCACCGCTGACACATCTGCATTTCCGCGAGAGATCTCAGGTAATTGCTTCATCCGGTAGAGCCCCCTGCGATTGAACCCTTTCAGGTCCGGCTGGGTTCTCTGCAAATAATCTGCAAATCTGTCCACAACACCCGGCCCACATGCTGCATTTTCCACAGCACTCTCAGAGCTCATCGTTGCGCCTCACGAACTGCAATCTGTTCATGAGCCATACGAATCGCTTCATGCAGTTTTGCCTCAAGCAGATGTACCGGCGGGAGTTCAGTTAAGTATTCAGCAATGTGTATCCCGCTCTCCTCCAGCCGCAAAAGCTCCACATGCTCATAAGACTTCTCTGCACATAATATCAGTCCCAGCGGCATCCCCTCTCCCTCACGTTTCTCGTATTTATCAAGCCAGCGCAGGTAAAGCTCCATCTGACCTTTATCTGCTGCCTGGAATTTTCCAAGCTTAAGTTCGATGACGACCAGGCGGTGCATCCCACGATGATAAAAAAGCAGGTCAATATAGTAGTCCTCGTTATCAATAGTAATCCGCTTCTGTCGGGCCACAAAACTGAAATCTGTGCCAAGTTCCAGCAAAAAACGTTCAAGTTCCACAAGGATAGCTGATTCCAGATCCCGTTCGCTGTATGTGTCAGCAAGTCCAAGAAAATCAAGAAGATAAGGATCGCGGAAAATCAGATCAGGAGTCATACGATCTTCATCCCTAAGTGTTTCAAGTTCCTGTTTTGCAAGCTGTGCAGGCTTTTTTGAGATAGCGGTACGTTCATAGAGCATCCCCTGTATTTTGGAATGCAGGGTACGGGTGCTCCATCGCTCAACACGGCACATTTCAGCATAGAAATCCCGCTTAAGATCGCCTTTGATATGGATAATCTCACGAAAATGAGTCCAGCTCAATTGTCCACTCAGTGCGTGGACAATCTGCTCATCAGGATAAACCTCAGAAAAACGAATCATATAGAATAGATTTGAGCGAGCGAAGCCTTTCCCATACTCTGCAGTCAATTGTCCACTCAGTGCGGGGACAATCTCTTTGCCATACTCAGCACGCTCATTACTGAGAATTTCAGCATTAATGCGCTTTCCCACATTCCAGTATAACATAACAAGAGCGGCATTTGCAGCATGTGCAAATCTGGATTTTGATGACTCGATTAATTCTCTTATATCCTCTATTAATCTCCCATCCTCAATAACAGATAGAACAACATTATCTGGGACCACCTCCGTGGATTCCTGAGAGAAATCAGCCATCACACCATCTCCTCAAGCATTTCAGCGATCTCCCTCTCGATACCTTTCAGTTCAGCCTCTATCTCTTCAAGCGGCCGGGGTGGCGTGTATTTGTAGAAATAGCGGTTAAAATTAATCTCATAACCTGTCTTTGTCTTTGATTCATCCACCCAGGCATCAGGTACATGCGGCAGTACCTCGCGAGACATGTAACTGCCCACATCTTCCTTAAGCGGTACATTCTCATAGTCACGCAATTTAGGATCAGGTTCAGGATTGCCATTTTTGTCTGTGCATATATCTGCTGTCCCGTCCTGTTCAGAAAGTGCCATCAGAATGGCTTTGAATAATGCTCCGGGGATCTTCAGACCGGAATCCAAAAATGCTTTCTTCATCAGTTTCGTAAACTCATCGCGGTTCTTTACCAGACAGTTTAAAGAGATTGTATCCAATGCGTCCAGGATCGACTGCTGCATCTTTTTACCTTCAGTAATCTCAGCTTCAGCTTCTTCCTTATCCTTACGCTTCTTACTGGTTGCCAGACTAACAAACTGTTTTACTTCCCTGACTTTTTCCAGCCTTTCCTCATTAACCACAAAATTGAGCCGCAGGGGCCGCTCCACAGTAATGCGCTGGTATCCGAAATCAGTATTATCAAAAATTTTTACATAGTCGCCATCTGTGAAATCACCGTAAAGGCGGGTAATCTCACCGATATGGTCTGCTTTACCATAACGCCCGTCCCCAATCTCGTTGCGTTTATTACCAAGACTCTTACGCATCTTCAAAAAGAATCCGGTAGCGTCAATCAGCTGGATCCTGCCCCGGCGGTGTTTTTCCTTGCGGTTGGTCACAACCCACAGATATGTGCTGATACCCGTATTGTAAAAAAGCTGGTCCGGAAGGGCTACAACAGCATCAAGCCAATCACTTTCGATGATCCATTTACGGATATCACTCTCTCCCGACCCTGCCGCACCTGTAAAAAGCGGTGAACCGTTAAAGACAATTGCCAGACGTGTACCTCCCTCTCCCAGGTCCTTCATCTTGCTGATCATATGCTGGAGAAACAGAAACGAACCATCATTAATACGCGGCAATCCTGCACCAAAACGCCCGCCATATCCCTGTTCATCATGCTCTTTCTTAATAACATTCTGCTGTGGCTTCCACTCAACGCCAAATGGCGGATTGGCAAGCATGTAATCGAACTTTTTATCTGAAAAATAATCATTGGTGAAGCTGTCACCAAACCTGATATTGTCAAGGCTCTGACCTTTTATCATCATATCAGAACCGCAGATAGCATATGAATGCGGATTATAGTCCTGAGCAAATACCTCAAGCATTCCATCAGGGTTTAACTCACGAAGGTATTCCTCAGAAACAGACAGCATTCCACCGGTCCCTGCCGCAGGATCATAGAGCGTCTTTACAATACTCTTAGTGGTTAAGGTATCATTATCAGGAGCAAATATCAGGTTAACCATTAGCCGGATTACTTCCCTTGGGGTGAAGTGGTCGCCGGCCTCCTCATTACTGGCTTCATTGAACCGTCTGATCAGTTCCTCAAAAATATACCCCATCTCTATATTAGATACCTTATCAGGATGCAGGTCAATCTCACAGAACTTAGCAACAACCTGGTACAGGCGATCTGCTTTTTCGAGTTTGTCAATGTGTTCTTCAAAACCAAAGTGTTCGATAATCTCACGGGCATGGCTTGAGAAACTCTTGATATACTGGGTCAGGTTTGCCGCGATGTTATCAGGGTCGCCTTTCAGTTTCTCGAACGTGAAAGGACTTGTATTGTGAAATGACTGCCCGGCAATCCGGTTCAAAATACCTTCCGGGTCCGTAAGCTTGCTGTTTTCCAGATTTTTGTATTTTTTAATAACTTCATCCTTAGTAGGCTCAAGCACACAGTCAAGACGGCGCAGTACTGTCAACGGCAACATGACATCTTTGTACTGGTTGGGCCGGTATGGCCCCCGCAACAGGTCCGCCACTGACCAGATGAAACTAACCTTCTCATTAAAGTTATTCATGGGCTAACCTTTCCATATAAAGTTTCATTCACTTTGATGCCATATGTAGGTAATGATTTAAATATTATATTTAAAAGCTGTTGCACAAATGAATTTTACTGGTTCATTTAACCGTTATATCAAAGACAGAGCAGCCGGTAAAAGGGATAGTCAAGGGTGGTTTTCATCAAAATAACAAATAACTGCCTGTTTTTAAGAATACTAACATGGAGTCTTTAGCTCTTGGCTATGGCTATGGTACCCGGAAATTAAAGGAATAAAATGATCCTGAAAAAAACGTGCATAACGCGTAAGCGTTCACGCACTGTTTACTGAGAATGTGAGTCTCATTTTCATCTCAAAAAAGGGGAGTTATGAATTGCTCTGAATTATTCAGTTCACAATTCACAATTCACAAGGAGGCAAGGTCCGGGAACTGTACTGCAAG
>JAYEIC010000054.1:0-2724 GCA_034659935.1 Methanobacteriota archaeon
GAGCAACAATTACAACATTATAATTTTTGGCAAGACTCTTTGATTCCTTGTGAAATATCCTCCCGTCAAATGGAGGATGCATAGTAGTGAGCATACATACTTTCATACTTACACCAAAATCAGAGAACTCCCATCTCCCCCAACCTCTCAGGCAGATACTCCTTCGTCACGAAATCAAGCCCTCTGCTCGCAAACGCCTGCTGTTCCGACTTCAGGCCCATCTTCAGTTGCAGATTAATCTCACGCCTCCAGTACTCCGTATCAAACCGGGGGTCAGTAAGCTCGGCCTTCAGTGCGGCAATATCTCCTTCAGTCAGCGTATCTGAAGGGAGATTATAATTACTGATGTCAGACGGCTGCACGCCTATAAACTTTGCATCGGGCGTTGCCAGCACCTTTGATACATGCGCTGCCTTGATAGAACCGTACGCAACACTTGCATAAATCCGGTATGACCATGGATCACCGTCAGTGAAGATAATGACAGGCAGACCCTGTTCCTGATTGAGCCTTTTAAGAAGTCGTCTTGTGGATCTTGCCGGCTGTCCCTTCAGATTTACAAGAATTGTATCGAACTGTTCATCAAAGCCGTTTTCAATCAGCCTGGCGTACATACCGCCTGTTTCCATGGCTATTACAAACTTTGCGTCATGCTCAACAAATTTAAGTTCATCGACATTATTAGGGATCGTATACCCCGCTTCACCCACATCTTCCTGACAGTGCATGACTGTCTCCCCGCGCCTTGTCTGCTCGCTGATCTTTAACGGACCAAAAACCGAAGCACCACTCTCTTCCGGGCGCAGGTGAAATGCCTCTCTCTGGAGATCAGTTATAATCTCAAGATCCTCAATCATATGGTTGCTCTCATCCTGCGCTGAGAACTGTGCCCTCTTCCAGCCTTCAGAGATGTAGTACATCTCCCTCAGTGTCGATGATCTCCCTTCAGCGAGTTGCTGCTTTAGAAAACCGATTGAATATGCCATCTTTAAAAGGTGCAGCGCACTCTTCGCAGAACCGGCAGAGCGTGTAGTTGATTTATCCCCGTATTTCCAGACCTGACTCTTCTCATCATACTCAATATTATGTTTTGTACGGGTCGGCAGGCTGACTGACGGGATATTCCCGCCATCCATCTGGTCATACCATTTTTGTGCAATATTAAGCAGGCGCTCATCTGCGATTCTGTCCATCTCTTTCTTAGATTTAGACACAGACTTAGGCTCAGATTTAGACGTTGACTCAGACATCAGGATACACCTCCCCCTTAGCCTTCTTAGCCCAGTGAGTCATCTCAGCCCTCTTAATCCACTTAACCTTCTTAATCCTCTCAACTCTCTTAACCCACTCAGACATCAAGGTCCACCACCACTTTTATTCCCTCATCCACACCGCGCATATCAATTGTCCCACCGCCGCTACCCCCGTTACTCATATTGCTCATATAAGAGACATTCCATACACTCTCAGGTTCAATCTCACACTTCCAGAGTTTATTAAACTCCTCTCCGATTTTGTCAGTGAAATCCGGAGGGGGTGTTGCATCCAGTGCCTCATCAGAAGAGAGATTGTACAGAGTGACTGCAACAGGGTTTCTGGTATAATTGTGAATACTGATCTCTACTCTGCCGTCAGCGCTGGTCTGCTTCTTTGCAACAACCTTTCTCATAATCCTGCCCTCAAGCGGGGAAATGTCAGGCACCGGGAGTGCTACAATCTCGCTCACTTTTTTTGCTATCTCAGGCAGAATCGAGCATATCGCACGGGCCCGGTCTTCCTGCAGTTTATTCCGGTCGCGCCTGCTTAAGAACTTCTTCAGTTCACGACCCAGCTCCTGCAATGCCAGTTCAACTTCCCGTTCAATCTCAGGTATTGCAGCAATTGCATCCTTGCTTTCACTTGTGAACGGGACATTTGTGGATGCGACATGCACAAGAATCAGAACCGGGCCTGTTGGCAGGCCCTGCTGTGAGAGCCCGTACGACTTCCAGTTAATTCCTGCTGCGCTGTTTGTAATGGCACACGCACCCTGCTGGTACAGGAGGGGCACTCTGTTTGCAAACCTGACCAACTGTGCAGTACCCTCTGAATTAAGTCTGCCACCGTAACCTATTGCTGCCTCAACAATAAACGGGTGGCCGGAAAAAACCTGACTCTTTCGTGACTTTGCCTGTACAAAATCAAGCTGAAACTCCTTATCCATCCCCTGTATGATCATCTCTTCCCCGATTGGGGAGAGGCACTGTGACGCAGGTGGTGGCGGTATCTGTACCTCCTGCATCGCTTTGAGAAGTTTTTTGAGCTCATCAGAATCAAGTCTGTTTGCTTTACGGCTCCCTTTCAGTCCTGAAATTCCGAGAATTTCATCTGCACTCTTTGTTCCGACCCTGGAAAAACCGGTGATCAGAAAGTCCGTAAGCTTCTGGTCACTTGTATCTGCCATCCGTTTCAGAGTCCCTAATTCGATTCCGTACGGATGGGGTGCAATTGCTTTCGGAGATGGGGGCACGTCCTCACTTACCCGTTCAAAAGTCTGCTGTTCGCCGTCAATATCAACCTGTATGCGTGCGTGAGGATTGACAACGGCAGTATATCTCAGGTAATCAAGGAGGCGTTTTTTTGCAGCAAGTGTACTTTTGAACTCAACTTCAACGCGTGTACCGTGTGTCCGGTCCCAGTTGATCTCTTCATGGAGAATGATCTCCGGTTCATTTGTTTTGGTCT
>JAYEIC010000055.1:0-13191 GCA_034659935.1 Methanobacteriota archaeon
AAAAAACACCGGTGCTGACAGTAAGACCCGGATAAATATCCGGTTTCTCAGTGATCCTGCAGACCTGTCCGTCCCTGATAGTTACAACACCAAAATTGGATGGCTGTGGGTGTTTGGCAACAAGCAGAGCATTTCCGGCAGATTTAACCTGTGCAACTGAGGCAGGATCTATGTAATTATCACCAGGAAGGAGAAGAAAACGGCCTGTTACCGACTCCTCTGCACATTTCAATGCGTCTGCCGCACCAAGCTGTTTTTCCTGAATCACTACGTTTACATCCAGTTCAGACTGGTTTAAATATCTAAGCACCTGCTCTCTCCTGTAACCGACAACCACAGTAATATCCCGGATGCCGTTTTCAACAAGAGCGTTTATTGTATATTCTATAATCGGATGATTCCCAACCGGAATCAGCGCCTTTGGACGTGATCGTGTAAGCGGACGAAGGCGAAAACCCTCACCGCCTGCCAGAATTACTGCCTGCATAACTGAATTTACCTCCCTATAACTGTATCGCCTGATATATGGCCTTCAACTGATGAGCCCGGGGCCACTTTTACTCCGCTTCCTATGACTGATCCAACATTTATCGAGCAGTTTATACCAAACTGCACAAGATCTCCCACAACCGCACCGAACTTCTTTCTGCCGGTATCTCTGCCAGAGACCTTAACATGACCGTGGTCGTGGCGCAGATTCGCAATTTTTGTCCCGGCTCCGAAGTTGCAGCCGCTGCCGATTACGCTGTCACCTATATAATTGAAGTGCGGTATTTTTGTTCCGGGAAAAATAACTGAATTTTTAATTTCAGTACAATGACCAATGTGGCAGTTATCACCAATTGCGGTTGAACCCCTGATATATGCATGAGGTCCGATCTTACACCCCCTGCCGATGATACACGGACCATCAATACAGGTCCCTGCCAGAATAACACTTCCCTCCCCAAGAGTGACAGGACCGGTGATAGTAACAAAGTCCTCAATATCTCCTTTTATGTCCGGTTCCAGATCTGAGAGCATTGATTCATTGGCATCAAGGATGTCCCAGGGTTCACCAACATCCATCCATGACGAGAGGGAAAATGCATTGAGGGAACGTGAATTAATATAATCCGACAATGCGTCAGTCAGTTCTAACTCACCTCTTTCTGAGAGTTTAAGAAGAGAGAGTTTCTCAAAAATTTCCGGATCAAAAAGGTACACGCCTGCGTTTATCAGGTTACCCGGAGGGGTCTCTGACTTCTCAACAAGACCAGTCACCACACTTCCGTCCACAGTCACCACACCGAAATCCTGTGGATGTGTACTGGGAGTTACACCCATACACGGGGCAGTGCAGGCACAGATATCCCTGATGTCATCACTTTTTAGAATCATATCTCCGTTTAACATCAAAAACCTGCCACTGATCAGGTTCTCTGCTGCAGCCAGTGCATCAGCAGTCCCGCGCTGATGGCGCTGGGTCACATACCTGATATTCACGCCGAACGGTGAACCGTCCATGAAGTGCTTTCTAATCTCCTGCTCGTGATAACCTACCACAAATACAAAATCTTTTATCCCTGCCTCCCGTGCAGAGATTACAAGATGTTCTATCATAGGACGATTCACAAGAGGAAGCATAACTTTGGGTCTCTTTGTGGTGAGAGGACGCATCCTCTTCCCCTCACCTGCCGCCAGTACCACACATTCCATTGTATTACCTTCTCCCTTCAGGTTATTTAGTATTCCCGCGTTTTTAACAGACTCCGTCCCTTCTCTGCCATCTCACTGGCCACATCTCCTGTCCGGCCCTCGGCGGTGATTCTCACCTTAGGTTCGGTGCCGCTTGCACGGATCAGACACCATCCATCCTCCTCAGAAAGACGTATACCATCAGTAGGATTTTCTGCCCCACGTGCAGAGAGAAGTGCATGCGGATCATCACACGGGAAAGATTCCCTAATTATCGGATAATTCGGGAGATTATCTATCTCATCTGCAATATTCCACTCTGATGCAATCCTGCAGAAAAGGGCTGCTGCATAAATCCCGTCAGGACAGAGCGAATGATTCGGAAAGAGCCAGCTTCCCGAGGGTTCGCCGCCAAATTCTCCCCATGAAAGAAGTTCTTCTGAGACATAGCAATCCCCTACAGGTGTCCTGTGCACCTCTGCCACTTCCTCAATTGCCATTGAGGCATCCACTGTTGTCACAACTTTTTCTGCGCCCAGGTATTTTGCAAAGAGAATCAGGAGGTGATCCCCACCAATATATCGCCCTTTATTATCAAAAGCCATGAACCTGTCCGCGTCTCCGTCATGGATAAGGGCACAGTCGGAACCAAGAGACCGTACCAGACCGCCCACATATGAGAGATTCGATTCGAGCGGTTCAGAAGGCCTTGCAAACCTGCCGGAGAGATTGCAATTAAGACAGTGTGTCTTTACACCTGCAGACGCAAGCAGCTCTGGTGTGATTACACTCCCTGCCCCGTTCCCACAGTCAAGGACTACTGAAATATCACTCTCTATTGAGACAGAGTGTAAAATAGCATCCATATGTGGCGTAATAATGTCTGCCTCCCGTTCAGAGCCCTGGTTTGCCCAGTCTTTCCAGTGGAAGTCATTTATCTCTTCTTCTACCTCCTTCTGCTGCACTTTTGTGAAGGCTGAGCCATCCGGATTTACCAGTTTCATCCCGTTATAGGGTTCCGGATTATGAGAGGCTGTAATCATACATCCGGCACTCCTTTTTTTTGTTGCGTATGCAACGGTCGGTGTGGGTGCAATCCCGCCGTACGTAATATCTCCTCCTGATGACAGCACACCGGATATAAACGCAGACGCAAGTACAGGACCTGTTGTTCTCGCATCCCTGCCAAGTACGATGTCATTATGTGACAAAGCAACAGCAGAACCAACTCTCACTGCCAAATTTATAAGAGAGGCGTCGTACCGCCTCCTGATGCCGGAAGACCCGAAAAGCATGGATTACTTTAGATCATCTTACCTGATATATATATTTATGTGGAGGTAGATTTCGTACGTTTTGGTTTTTAGGTAAATCACTTAGTGGTTTGTTATCAGGGGGAATGAAGGTTCATTCTCCATCCCGATCCAGATCGATCACTTCGTCGGTAAATGCCGTCAGTTGTCCCATCAAAATTGGATCAAGCCCCTTTTCGACGGCAAGAAACATACCCCTGATGTCAAGCAGTCTCAGTTTGCTTGAGAGAAAATGGACAAACTTCGACATATTAGCAGATGGTATGTAAATGAGCATCGCATTCACTGAATCAATAAAAATAAACGTGTTCCCGCCATTATCCGCAAGGATCTGTGTAATGGCAATAGTTATATCTGTCAGATCTCCCGGATTATTTATGAACTTCACCTGATCAAGACCCTCAGGCACCCTACCCAGGGCATATTTCGTTATTACATCAATGAATTTTATTTTCGAAAGGTCAATACCATTTTTTTCATACAAATCCATGAGATACGGTGCCGGCTGGTTGCTGGTGAGGAGGATCAGATCAAAACCCTCTTCTTCAATCTCTTTTATCAGCGCGATATTGTTCTCCTTAAGCCTGCGTGCCGAAGAGAGGGCCAGGTATATTGTCTTATCTGCGTCATGCAAATCCATTATATTCATATAACTCTCCGTTATCTTGACAGGAATTTCTTAAACTCATCCGGGATCTCCTTCCGATTCTCTGCAACGGCACGATCAAGTTCGCGTAAGTTGTCCACAACCTTGTCCGTGTTTTTGATCTGTATTATTATCTGCATTTTGATATGTTCCAGAGATGTATCTCCCTCCTCGATCTGGCTCAGGATATCAGCCATGCTGTCCCTGATCAGTTCAGCGGGATTTTTTATCCTGAGAGACGCTTCGGTGATGTACGCAAGAAGTTCGTTCTGAGCCTCTTTCAGCTCTCTGATGTCAACAAAGTTTTCAACAAAATATTCATGATCTTCTACAACAATCCTTGCAACTGACTTGAGCACCGGTACTTCCTCACCCCGGCTGTTTATGACGATGCGCTCTGAACAGTCAATCGTCTGACCAAGATCACTGACAGGACACTTCCCGGCTTCAGCCGGGCAGATAAATTTATGGCAGATGCTCCCTTTTATCTGCGCTTCTGTATACCCGGTGATCTCAGTAGCGGCATGATTGACACTTACAATGGTATGTGTATCTGCATCAACAACAACAATCCCTGCCTGAGTATTGTCCCACACTGTTCTGAACCAGAGCTCTGAGACCCTGAGTTCGTTCTGAGCCTTTTTTAAATCGGTGATGTCCATGATGGATGCGATGCTCTTTTTCGTTTCCGGGATCATGGCTATGATCAGATATGCACAAACCCGCCTGTCACCCTTTCCAATGAAGGAAAACTCGTAATTTCCCGGAGCAGTCTGATCTTTGCTCCTGCGCAGCCGGTGATATTCCTCCATTCTTTTTAGATCATCAGGTGACACAAACCTGCTCCACTTCATTTTTCCCACCACTTCATCACGGGAATACCCGGAGATCTTCTCCATCTCACCATTGGCACTGGAGATTAACCCATCCTCTTCAATGACTAACATCGCCGTTCCGGCTGATTCAAACAATGTACTGAATCTAAGGGCCTCCTTTTTCAGCTGATATGTGAGGTATGATACCACCGCCCCTATACCTATGAACACGATAACTCTCACCACCGCAGCCGTGAGAATATGCCCGCCATGGTATCCCATCAGGACAAGGATAACAAGATAAATTATCCCCAATCCAACTGCAAACGGCACCCCTCTTCTGGGATATAAGTAGGCGGCGGCGATAATAGGGATGTAAAATAGGTGCGGAAATACAATAGTGATCCCCACCGACAGACAGTAGATCTCAAGAAGAACAGGAATCAGAGAGACTGCTGCGAGTACGTAAAGCTGGTATCTTATGAGCAATCTGCTCAGGGAGTCTGATGTAAGTGTCATCATGAATTATTCATGAGAAGCTTATATTTAGATGTATCTATGATTTAGCATATTTCCGAACGCTAACTTAAAAGGAGAGAGGGATGCCTACACACTTCAGGAATTGATGGCGTGACCAGTTACAAATTTTGAAAGATGAGATTGTGAATCATATGCCCATTCATGTATCCTGCTTTCTATAGATTCCCTTCTTTGAGCAGATTTAACAGAATCAATAGTCGAAATATACTTTCCGGATTTGAAAGAGAGATAATCCTTCAGCGATTTTGCTATTAAAATATCCATCTCAACTTCAATTTTTTTTGCAAGATCATTTTTTTGTTTCTCTCCGGTTTTCTCAACCAGACGCTCAAGACCTAATTCTGCCATCTGGCGTGATGATAAACCCTCACCTCCGGGTTTAAAAAGAGTCATTACAATATCTGCAATGCCTCTTCTAATTTCCATATTCTTAGATTCGGGAACTAATGTTATTGGAATAGACGGTAATTTTGATAGATCAATTCCCTGTGAAGATCTTAACGCCTCCAATAGAGAATTATAGGTCAGGAAATCTAATCTATATACTTCAAGTTTATTTTTAACAGTTATTTGGCAACAATTTTTATCATCTGTGTATTCAATTCTACTAGTCAGGATTTCAGGATCGCTTTTATGTGACCTCAGTCCGTAAACACTTAGATTTCTCCCACTGAGTTTTTTGTATTTTAAAACCTGATTGTTTTTTGATTTGTCAGAATTATTGGTTAATTCAATAATCAACCATGAATCTTCATTGCTTGCAACAATATCGGGATTATAATCTGTATTTTCCTCATTATCCTTTAAAAAGGCTTCAATCTTATATTCATAGCCACATTTGTGAAAAGGACCTTCAAATGCAGGTCTGTTTAATTTCCTGAAAAGCTGGATGGTATTTCTCCACAGGACTAACCTTTTATCAATCTCAGGCAAAGATTTCAGCCCCGTCATAGAAGATGGATGTATGTCCTGCGTTATCTTCTCCCTGCAATGTTGCAATTCTGGGTACTGCGTTTATGCAGCCTTTACCAGGTACTGTTATATATGCATATTCCTCTCCAATATCAATCAGCACCCTGTCCCAATTATGAAGATCAACTCCTTTGAATCGCTTAAAGTCATCTTCAGATTCTGTTTCGGTCAGCCAGAGACGCATTTGGCCTTTTCCTTTTTTGACGGTTTTGGAAAATGAATCCAAGTCAATCTTCTGCTTGAAATTCAACTCAAATGCCCCTATTTTATCATCACGCATTTTTGATGCATCAACAAGGTCATCCTCATATCTGGTGGCAGTTTCAGATATCTCAATGAGAGTTTCATCAATATCCTCTGCCCTATTAATGGTGATCTTGCCTTCACTGTACATCTCCATTGAGATTTTTGTCTCACCCATTGAGATTTTCTTCCACCTTGTGCTATGAATGGCTAATTTATCAGACGCCTCTTTGATAATTTTATCCAGACCCTCAATTTGTCTATTCCCATACCATGCCTTTAGACTAAACTGTCCCGCCTCATCTTCATCTGCAAGTCCATCCAGATATTTTAATCCAATTCCCTTTTGTTCCCAATTGGATTTGTCTTTTTTATGATGCAGGTACCCCCGTGAAAGCCAGCATCTGTCAAGACCAATATTGTTATCAACCCATCTTTCAACAAAGCTATCTGAATCTTTTGCGTTTTCTATAGTGTATAATGTCCAGACTCTGTCACCGGAAGCATTAATAAATATAGAATCCAGGTATTGACCTGAATCAAGAACATACCAGTCAGTAGAAGCAATTTTTCTCCAGCTTCCGGAAGTAAAATTGAAATTATCTATCTTTTTTTGGTTGCTTTCAATGAGATATGCCTTTAATTGCAGTTTTGTATATTTGTTAAACCTGGATAATGTCTCTTCATTATCATCAAACCCCGCCTGGAACAATTTTTTGATATCACTTAAAGTTTGAATTTTAGACATTTTAATCACGGATTTTTTTGTATAGTTACATTTTTTAATAATGTTTACTCAGCAATTTGTTATTTTGACTCAATACGTTTATATATTAGATCCCAATGTTACTAATTTTTATGGGAATTCCGTTGACAGACAGTCATTTACATGAATTGTCTGAATGATTACTAATTCAATTCTATTGATATATTATCATTGCCCACACCTGAATACAGATGATATTAAATCACACTTTCAGAATAAAATTATTTTGATCTCCCGTATGGGCACCAGTGCTCAAGACCCATCAGATAACAGATACCCGATGTACCCGGACCCAGAAATATCATTCTTTTTGTACTGAGATACCGGTCAACGATACTAAGATCACTCCCGGAAAAGACACCTTCACCGGAAACAAGAATAATATCGGCATCATCCGGGTCGTCTACAATATTGCACCCAGAAACAGTCGCAGCCAGCGTGTTTCCGGTACAAAAAATATTCTTTCCTTCCAGTTCACACATCAGAGAGAAGAGACAGTCCACGTGAGATTCAGGACCGCAGGGGTTCGTTTTTCTCAAAATACATAAAAAACCTAAAACTGCGTTGATTATCCCACATGCTGCACTTCTCTGCCGGGGGGTGTCAAGTGACGTTCCGAACATGAATGGGATCCTTGTCACTGCCTCTATCGGATAGTTTGTCACAAGATATGACCTCTTTTCACCATATGTTACCTCAAGGTTCACACCTTCTGCATACTGGCAGACAGTATTTCCATCCACTGTTTTTAGCACCACGTTGTTGTGTTCACACCCGCTGCCACAGATAGTATCCTCAAATTTTTTTACTGCATCAACAATAAGACTCAATTATATTACATCTCCCACATATTCATATCAGATTTATCAGATAACAGCACCCTTGCAGGGGAACCGTCAAGACCTTTTAACCGTAATGGCAGGGCAGCCATAAAATACGATCCTTCCTGCACCGGAGTCAGATCAAGAAGCTCGATTATTACAATATTTTTACCAAGCAGCGTCCGGTGTACATCACCATTTCCATCAAATGCCTCAATAGAAGGGGTGTCAATACCTATACATAACAGACCGGAGTCTGCAAGGTACTCTGCAGCTTCTGTTGAGAGTGAAGTATAGCCCGGTTCAAACCGGGATTTTTTAGAGAAGTCTGTTTTAATAAACAGACCTGTCTCTCCCTGCACCCACCCCTCAAGATCTTTAATTTTAATTTCGCCGGACACTCCTGTCAGATCCAGCACCTGCACGGGACCGAACAGACGTTTGGGCGGTATCATATCCACTGTTCTGCCGCCACGGATATAATGCAGAGGGGCATCTATATGAGTCCCGCTGTGTGTACTGATATGCAAATCCGTTATTACATACTGCCCGTTATCTTCAGTCTTCATTTCAGGGATGATATCACCGGGATATACTACCGCATCTCCCGAGAGTTCCCTTGTTACATCATATACAGTCATACAGAATCTCCACACTCCTCAGGTAAAACTTGCAGTTACTCTGGAATTAATGTGCCGGATTGCAGATATAGAGGCGTTTAAGAGTGTCTGGTTTTTGACTATATATCCCGCAGATGACAGAATACAGGATTTTTCACGATTCCCAGCCAAATTCACCGATCAGCGGAACAAAACGCACACTGCCACAGGCTTTGCCCTCAATTTCACCAGCTTTCTTTTCAAGCTTTACCAGAGTCTGAACCCACTTATCCCCGACAGGTGCTACAAGGCATCCGCCATCCAAAAGCTGATCTGTAAGTGTTTCAGGTATCTCCGGAGCAGCAGCGGTTACAATGACTGCATCATACGGCGCTTTATCAGGATAACCCTTAGTCCCGTCGCACACGATAACTTTCACATTTTTAATCCCACACTCTTTAAGATTGGTCTCTGCCATATCTGCCACCTCCGGAATCCTCTCAAGAGAGATTACTTCCTGTGCAAGTGTACCAAGAATTGCTGCCTGATAACCACTTCCCGTGCCAATCTCCAGCACGCGATCTGTCGGTGTAAGTTCAAGCAGTTCAGTCATTACGGCAACAATATATGGCTGGGATATTGTCTGCCCGAAACCTATGGGAAGCGGGCAGTCGTCATAGGCACTTTTTTGTACATTTTGTGGAACAAATTTGTGGCGGGGTACTTCTTCCATCACAGAAAGCAGACGGGGGTCAGATACCCCGCGTGCCCGGATCTGGAATTCAACCATTCTTTTCCGCAGCTCAAAAAACCGCTCAGCAGTCATAATTTATCACTCTAAAATCCGGACTCCACAGCATCGATCGCAGAATCTATCTGTTTCTGGAGAGAGGCAGGGAGACCCACAATCTTTACATCCAAAAATCCGCGGATGATCGTTGCTGTTGCCTCCTCTTCATCCAGGCCGCGTGACATCAGGTATTCAATCTCATCACGGGCTATCCTGCCAACCGCTGCCTCATGGGATAGTTCGGTGTTTGTGAGTCTCCCCTCAATTTCAGGGATCGCATGGATAATCCCATCCTCAAGAATCAGGCCTTTGCACTCAATATGCCCTTTTGTGCCCTCTCCCGCACCGATAACATGAGACCTGGAAATCCCCATACCCCCCTTTGTAATCAGTCTTGAAAGCAGTTCAGCGCTGGAACCTTCACCAGACATAACTGCATACTGGCCGAGATCAAGATTTGAACCGGGATGCACCACAACAACACTGTTGAAACGTGCAACTGAGTTCTTTCCTGTGAGTTCTGCCACAGGATACATCTGGACGTTATGTACCGGCTTCATACTGACATAGTTTGAGAGAAATACCCCGTCTTCTTCGACCCGGGATGCACTTCTTGGGAATACATCAATATTTTCACCCCATGTGTGAATCATTGTATTGCTGACAAGTGCGCCTTTACCTACATATATCTCTGTAACGCCGTAGTGTGTACCTTTTTTAACACCCATACTGCTCACACACCCGGTGATCAGGTGCAGTTCAGCACCCTCTTCGGCAATAATAATATTGTGAACTGTCTGGATCTCCGACTTGTGCATAAAGAGACAGCTCTGAAGTGGAAAGATGTTTTTACTCCCGGACTTTGCAATAACGACAAAACCCCTCGGTTCCTGTTCTGCCAAATAACGGGTATATTCGTCCTTGTCTCTCTGTACGAGATTCCAGTAATAATCCTTGAGCCAGTCATATTTTTTCAGGGCAATATCAATTGGAAGCATCTCAATGCCTTCGTACCGACAGTGTGAGGTTACGATATTCTGGTCTTCCTGGAAGAAAGTTCCACAGCGGTTATCTGAATCAAGTTCAACACCCGAAAGTTCAATCCTATTCTGATCTTCAGATGAGACCGATTTTAACTCTTCTATATCTTCTGGCATTCAATACACTCCCTGTAGCCTTTGTCTGTTATAACTTTCAGGATTTCACGCGGGTTGCCATGACAGCGAATCTCGCCTTCGCAGAGCATATGTCCTGCATCCGCCTCAAGATAATTCAGGATATATCCGGTATGTGTGATAATCAGGCCGCTCTTATGCCGGTTTACAATATGCCGGTCTTTCTCGACAAGCTTTGCAATTTCAGCACCAATAATGGAGATGTTCTCAAGATCCACACCACTCTCAGGTTCATCAAGCATAACAAAATCAGGTTGTTGTATCATCAGCTGAAGTACTTCACTCCTTTTTATCTCTCCTCCTGAAAAGTTCGCGTTTATATCCCTGTCAAGGAAATCTATCATACCGAGTCTTTCTGCAAGAATTGCGGTGGCCTCGGGGTTATTACCTGAGGTTGCCGTGAGAAGTTTGCCCAGTTTAAGACCGGATATGGTAGGCGGTCTCTGGAACATTATACCCATACCATACCGTGACCGTTCGTACAGCGGGAGATCTGTCACGTCACGGCCTTTGAAAATAATAGAGCCCTTTGTGACTTCATTCCCGGAGAAACCCATGATTGTTCTGAGGAGTGTAGTCTTCCCTGAACCATTGGGTCCCATGAGCACATGTGTCTCACCTTCTCCAATGTGAAGATTTATGTCATGGAGAATTTCTTTCCCCTCTATCTCCACATGTAGATCTTCTATTGTAAGCATATCCAAACCTGTGTGTTACTATGTATACTGATAAAGATATAGGATTGTCGAATGTTGTATTGACCACCCTGCCTGATATAAGTCACATCCCCTGACGTTATGTTATCCGGCATTATACTATCAGAGATCGTTGGGATAGTAGAATGGAACAGAAATCTGCTCAGATGTACAGGTCAGGGAACCACAATGCTCTCTGCTGCTGAATACTGATATCAGTGCATGCAGATTCGCAGATAGTTTACTTTCACACCGCACACGGCGTACCTGCATATATTCTCCGGATAACCATCTTTACTATGTCAGAAACATTCGGCTACATTGTTGAGAGGGCAGCGGCATACCCTGAGGCCATGCAGAGAGATCAGGATTTCGGGAATACATATTTCCGGACACAGAAAGAGAGTACCAAAAAAAGTCTTAAGAAAGAAAAAAAAGGCATTCTTCTGATATGCAACTGAGAGTACAGAAAAAAACACTATTTTACGATCAAAGCAGGCAGAAAGCCCACGACTTTAATCGTGTGAGTATGTCAGAGTTAAAAAAAAACACTTTCCCTGACTGCTCGCATATCATGATGCGACAGGGAACTGATTTTTTATCCGGAAATATGTTCCTTTCCGGTCATACGGGTGTCTGAGAATATAATTGTTAATCCTGACATTCTCATCATACAGATCAACCAGACGGTTGTATTCCACAAGAAGCCTGTTATATTCGGATATTTTACTGTTGTATACAGGGACAAACCGGTTGTATTCACGCAGATTATTATGGGACATAAGTATGTCCATCCTGGATTTAAGCTCATTTATATCAGACGTCAGGAGATTTTCTTCATCTGCCAGCGCTTCAATCCGGAGAGCAAGTACTTCAGCCTCACTCTGAGCATGCGCACGGACACGTTCTATATATTGTACTTCTTCACAGCTGTTGTAGATCTTTGTTCCGGAACCTATGGGAATTACCAGAGGGTTGGATTCCAGTTTAATCCCACCTGTGAGTTCTTCGGGTACTACGCCCACAAACGTGACATTCGTTGTCTCAATGTAGGCATATCCGGTGTTTTTAAAGCTGCATCCCTGTGCCAAAACCCCCACCGCCATGTGCCCTTCATTATCAAAATAGAAGAGAGATGTATTGTATCCCTCATGGGAGAGAAGGGCGGCAAGGAGTATACTCTTATCATCGCAATCCCCGGACTTTTCAGATACAGTTTCAACCGGATATTTAGGCTCTGCCAGCCTGTCATTGGTATTGTACTCTATTGACTGGACAAAGACCGTTATGAGTTCAAGATATTCATCAGAATCAAGTGACTCTTCCTTTTTAATATCCTGCAGATCTGAGAGTATCTCTTCATACAATTCAGAGTGGTGGCTATCAAAAATAAAAGCTTCATAATAACCAGGCAACCACTCTTCACGAGTGAGATTGTCATAGAGGACTGCAGATTTATCGGTCTCTTTTGCACCTCTGTACACAGAAGAATTAACCAAGACGTCCACCGTCTGCAGACCGCCAAAAACAGGGAATGTAAAGTCTGCGCTCTCATATATGCAGGGAAGAGGTCCGGGAGTCAGTGACGGATATTTCACAGAAGGTGAGAAATCGTAAAAACTACTGAGACACCCGCATGTAATTATAGCAGATATTATCGCAGTTAAAACAGATATGAAAACTATTCCTCTGCCTAATTTCCCTCCTTTTGGGACCGAAACTGCCACAGACTCAGTTCCACGTATATTATCTCTCATGTGAATTTTCCGTCAGATATTTGGGCATATATTCCCTCATACAGACAATCAAAAGAGAAGTTATGCCTTTATTCGATAAATATCCGCTTGTTTATTATCTTCCATGCCAGAAGAAGCTGTACAATATCAGTAGCCGTTATATATTCTCTCCCCTCAAAGAGCGGGATCGGATGAACTCCGGTCTGATGCTCTACCTCTCTTTCCAGTGTTTTTATGACTTCATATTGCAGTTCACCATCAAATGAGAGTGAACCTCTCTGTTTTCCAGAGATCTCATGTACCTGATATTCAAACATAAAATCGCGGTCAGATAGAGAATTTATCGCAAAGAGATCTATTGAGAGGGTGATGTTTTTCACTTTATCATCTGATTTTTTCAGGA
>JAYEIC010000056.1:0-40599 GCA_034659935.1 Methanobacteriota archaeon
CATAAGACATTTCACTCATTCATAACTCACCGCGGGCGTTCACATACATATAATAGAAAATTATCCCAATACAGAATAACATATCCCCTTTTTGTTGCCTGTAGGATCGAGCCTGTCCATCCAGTGCCGATCTGTCAGGACAGTAATTATCAGCAACGGGATCATCCCTGTTATACTCTCCCAGCAACACTCAAAAAGGCGCAGTATAACGGCCTCTCTGTCATATAGCATCACAATAACCAGGAACAGCATACAAAATCAGACAAAAAAACTAAAGCTACCGCTCTATTAAACAGCCGGTTTTCACCGATCCCATATCAAATATAATCGCAGAATACGTCCACATTCTCGATTTTAAGCTGAGCATGAGTCAGGATAAGGATCTGATATGAAATGAAACTCGCGTAGGTGTACATTTCCTTACTGGTGTGCAGAAGGCCACAGATATCAAACTTCACTGTATTCCTGATGTGTTTGTGTTTCCGCTCACACTGACTCCTGTTTTTGTATTTGCTCTGGAAATCTTCATCCAGACAATTGATGTTTCTCAAATACTTTCCAACCTGATCTTTTCTGCCATGGTCATACAGAAATTGCAGTTTCTTTTCAATCGGTTGATGAATGTCTCCGCCTTCTTTCCACATTTTATTTACGCGGTAATTGATTCCTTCTGAGGTTCCCTCATCATGAATTCATGAATAACTGCATCCTCTCTGAACGGCACTGTCGGAAAAATCAGTGTTTATCCAAAAAATGACTTGACCTGGATTTAGGTTTAATCCTGATTATGACGGGTCTACCATGGTTCACTGAAGGAATTTAAGTTTGGTATGAAAATTTGTGATTTGGGTTAAATGCCCGTATTAGTACGTAAATCTGCAATCTGAGTAAGATACTTATTTCTTTTGCGGGCAGAAAACACACAGATTTTCATGTTTTAGATGTGTGACCAGAAGTCACATGAAATTTTTTAAGCACCATTAATTCCTGATTTAAAATCAAAATCACTGGGAAATCAGATAGTGCCTCCTGCTTATATCATTTTTAAGGGATCTGCTTTCATAAATTCCCTGCATACAGTTGTGGCATAGTGTCCTGGTGGCAGGGGAAACTTTAGAGATACCATATTGTCAACAATGTTATAATCTATATCTGTACTCACCGATATTTTTCTCAGCGCGCCGTTGAATCGTGACTTTGTGATTTCAGAGACGGTTTTAAATCCTTCTTTTGTGATGCCGGATTCACAAAGGAGTTCATTTATGCATGTGTCCATAGGGCCATATTGTGAATAATCCAGTGATCCCGGCATATATATTGCAATGGCACATTTGCCGCGTTTTATGTGCACTGCTGCAATTTTACTGTTCTTTTCCGTGACAATGTCTTCTTTGCCGTTTTCAAAGAGGAGCCTGTCCCCGGGAACCGGTTCTGTTAACGGGATGTCATTTTTCATTCTCATGCTTAATGCCAGATTGAAGAGGTGGGACTGATAGGCACTTACAAACATTGAGAGTAATTTTGGAGGGATATTCATGAGTGCACCTTTATAGTCGTCTGGTTTATTTACGAGGTGGTGGAGCATTGAACGCTCATATCTTAAATGAACCGGTAGATTGTGAAGCGCTTCTTTAACATCGCCGGTATCATAGTAATCTTTTCTGGCATTGTAGGTTTCTTCAGGTTCGCCTTCACATGCATATCCGGCATAGCATTTTACTGCTTCTTCATAGTTGCCTTTCAGCATTTCAATTCCGACAAGGTGCGTAACTGGTCTGATAACTCCGAATCGCTGAATACCATAATAATTTGGCATGCCCTGCCTGGTTGAAGCAATGGTATTTTCTACATTTTCCTGCAGGGAATCTGTTTTACAGTCCCTGATATTGACTGAAAAAATGTTTCCTTTCAAATCTCCCAGTGAAAGTGGCGTCCTGGAGATGCCAATGACATCCAGTGTGATATCTTTCATATTGATTCTTTCAATCTGCTCAGGTTCTATTCTGTAGAATGAGATCCATTGTGTGGTAACTGCACGCTTATCTTTGGTTCCTCCCCATCCGATACGCTGGTGACTGATTCCAAGTACTTTTGAAATCTCCTTAACTGCACGGTGAAGTTCCCAGTTTTTCTTCGTGAGTTTACAGATTAGATAGTCTCCGTCTCCATGGATTTGATGAATGGGGATTTCATCTACTAGGAAATCTTTTGGAACTGATCTTAATGTTCCATCTATTCCGGGAGTGTCGCTGGCATAGTATCGTAATCCCAGTTCCTGTTCAACAGGATAAATACTTTTCATCATAATAACCGGAGATCCCCTGTTATTCTGTCAAGTTCTTCTGATTTTGCAGGGCCTAACCCCAGAGCTGTAACAGTCCCGGGTGCAATTTCTGTCATTCCGGCGTCGGTAACAAGGGAGGTTGAAATGCCGGCGTTTTCAGCAAGTGTTTTTATTTCATAGAGTTCACGAAGACTGTCTGCTTTTATGGCCACTTTTTTCATCCCTTCATTATACCATTTTTTACGGGTCGTTTTGTCGGCATGTTCATACGCTCCGACTGCGGCGTGGGCCAGCTGTGCACATTTTTTCCCGCAACTCATTTTAATATCATTTCTTATTATGAGGCACTGTTTCCACTTAAATTCGGGTTCAGTTGTCATTTCTGTATAATAATAGTGATTCAGATATCAAATAACCATGCTGCCCGGAGATAATTGTATGGCTGATGTGGTGGGACATCTGTCAGGCAGGTGAAAAGAAACACCGGGTTTCTCTGTATTTTGTTATTATCATTTTTATGGTGGTCCATCCAATGTCTACTGAACAATGTATGATGTTGTTGTCATTGGTACCGGACCCTGTGGTAGTGCCGCTGCGCAGGTTTGTGCAAAAAATGGTTTAAAAACACTCTTAATAGAGGAACATGCTACTATTGGATATCCAGTCCAGTGTGCGGGTCTCATCAGTACAAATGCATTTGCCGAATGTAATGTTTCAAAGAAATCTGTTATACGTGAGGTTTGTGGTGCACGCATGGTTTCAGGAACCGGGTGTGAACTGTTATTTGATGCCGGCGTTACAAAGGCATATGTGGTAGATCGGGGCAGACTGGACTTTGAGATGGCAGAGAATGCAGTACGTGCCGGTGCTGATATCCAGGTTAAGAGCTCGGTATATGATATCGATGGCCGCGAGCTGCTTGTAAAAGGAGTGAATGGACGGGAGCGCATCCCTTTTAAACTTATTATCGCTGCGGACGGGCCGCGGAGTCTGTTGTCCCGTATATATGGCATGAAGAGATCTCCTGTTTATCTGTCAGGTATTCAGGCAGATATTCCCCTACAAATGGACGGGCGTTATGTTGAATTACATCCATATGCATCACCTGATTTTTTTGGATGGGTTATTCCATCAGAATCCGGCACCGCAAGAATCGGGATCTGCGGGACGGGGGATGTGAATCAGTATTTTAATAAATTCATGAAGAATTTCAGCTCACAATGTATGAATCTTGTAACAGGAACAGTCCCTCTGGGCGTTATGCCTAAGACATATGGTAACAGAACTTTCTTTGTCGGGGATGCAGCAGGTTTTGCAAAACCGACATCCGGCGGTGGTATATATACAGGAGTCAGGTCTGCAAGACATGCAGCGGTAGTTGCTGTTGAATGCTGTAAACAGGGGAGATTTGATGACAAAGCACTTTCTGAGTATGAAAAAATATGGCAGGAAGATTTTGGGCGTGAACTTTCACTCGGGCTTAAACTATTCAGGATGCGTCAGCACATTTCTGATAAGCAGATTCATTCATTATGCCAGGTTTTGAACGAACCTGAAATGATTGAAACAATTGTCAGATATGGTGATATGGACAAACCTGGTGAACTTGTAAAGCGTCTTATGATGAAACCGGCGATGTTAAAGGCATTTGGGTTAGTATTCTGTTCTGAGCTGAAATCATTTATAAAATAGCTGTCTCTGCCGGCTGATAGTTGTGAATCTGTCAAACCGACTGGTCTTCTGCCAATACACGAAGTGATTCCCAGAGTGAAATTAGAGTTAATACCTGCTATTTCCCGCAAAATCAATAACATATAATTACCCATAAAAACAAATTTCATTCTGAAAAGTATGACGTCATCCAGACTTTATGCCATCAGTATAATCACGGAAAACCGCCAGGGGGTGCTTCGGGATATTGCGATCATCATGGTTAATCATAGTGCAAATATTCTCATGACACAACAGTCAATACTCCAGAACGGGCCGGAAAAGGGAAAATCATACCTTTACTTTGAATTTGAAGATACTGACGATCTCGGAGAACTCATTGCAGATCTGATCACTGTACCTGAAGTCCACGATGTCACCACTTATGACCCTTTCTCTCGTATTTTCGGGCAACGGGTAATAATCCTTGGGGGCGGTGTACAGGTAGCACAGGTGGCAATGGGTGCAGTGAACGAAGCAGACCGTCATAACATCAGAGGGGAGCGGATTTCAATAGATACCATCCCTCTTGTTGGAGAAGACGATCTTACAACAGCAGTTGATGCCGTATGCAGACTCCCCAGGGCATCGATCCTTGTTCTTGCAGGATCGCTGATGGGGGGGAAGATCTCTGGAGCAGTTGACCGTGTTCGCGCCTCAGGCATCCCTGTAATATCACTAAAAATGGCAGGGAGTGTGCCCGAACATGTCGACCTTGTCGTAACAGATCCACTCCAGGCAGGAGTGTTTGCAGTGATGCACGTCAGTTCTAAAGCGTTATTTGATATAAACAAAATAAGAGGAAAAGAATTCTAATGGATAAAATACAGGAAGCCGCATCAGTTCTTCACCGCGATGGGATCATCGTCTACCCTACAGAAACAGTATACGGTCTCGGTGCAGATGCACTATCCGAACATGCCATCCACCGTGTTTATGAAGTAAAACAAAGGCTGCTTTCAAAACCGATGTCAGTGGCAGTCTCAGATATTGAGATGTTAAATGTAGTTGCACGGGTTGGTGAAGAGGAAGAGAAGTTTGTCAAAAAATTCCTGCCGGGTCCTGTGACAGTAGTTCTCCCTTCCACATCCTGCCTGCCAGAGGTCCTGACAGGCGGGACAGGTCTTATCGGGGTCAGGATGCCGGATCATGAAATCGCCCAGGCAATTATCAAAGAATTTGACATGCCGATAACATCCACAAGTGCAAATATATCCGGCAGAGAGCCACCGGTCCGGTTTGATCAGGTAACTGTTACATATGACCTGTTTGTCGATGGCGGCACGCTTTCCGGTACACCAAGCACTGTAGTTGACCTGGTACACAGGCAGATATTAAGAGCAGGGGCCCGGGTTGAAGAAATCGGACAATTCCTCTCGAAAATGGACTGATTCTAATGAATCCAATTCGCCTGCGTGACTTTATTGAAGATTGTGACGGTTGTATCTATGCCGTTTCAAACTATGATAATGATGAAAAAGCAGGGTGTATCCTGAGGTATGTCCCTGATGAAAACGGAGAGCGTACTGGTCCTGATAATACCAGGTATAGAAAATACGACTTTGAAGAAGCGTTTGAATACATAAGAGTACACAAGCCGGAATATCTTGATGTTGTTCACCGTGTGCCGGTATCGGACATCAGGCGTGTAATGAAACCTGATATGCTCATAGGCGATATCGCCGCGAGGGATGCGCGTGTGCGCAGTCTTCTTGAAATTTTTGCTGTCCCGAAAAATCAGATAGGATGCACCGGTTCTCTTCTCTGCAATCTTGAGAACGAAACATCAGATATCGACATGGTGGTCTACGGAGATTACTGGTTTACAGCACAGAAAAATCTGATAAAAGCGGTTAAAGAGGGCAGGGTCTCTGCACTTTCAGAAGATATGTGGCAAAAAGTCTATAATAAACGGATTCCTGAAATATCATATGAAACATTTGTCCTCCACGAGAAGAGAAAATGGAACCGGGGGGAAATAGCAGGAACATATTTTGATCTCCTTTATACCCGCTCTTACGATCAACAAAAGACCATCCCATTCGGGCGGGGTGAAGTATTAGGCAGAAAAACCATAGAAACAACTGTTACAAATGCCTCACTTATCTTTGACAGTCCGGCCATTTATTCAGTCGACCACAGGGACGTTACAAAGGTGCTCTCATTCACTCACACATATTCCGGGCAGGCAATGAGGGGTGAGGTTATTGAGGCATCAGGGGTGCTTGAACAGCACGGTGATGAACAGTGGCTGATTATTGGCACGACAAGAGAAGCAAAGGGTGAGTATATTGTTTCAAAGACACTCATAGAAGAGAACTAATCTGATTTGTCGGGGATCCAGTGTCAGGGATCCAGTGGTTTTTTACGGGAAAAACAGACCGAAAGTCCAACAGACCGAAAGTCCAACAAACCAGCAGACCGAAAACTCATAATTCCAGTCATGTGAGTCACCACATCATTCGTCACATCATTCGTCACACCATTCATCACATCATATCAGACAGTTTTTTTGCACCGTCACCACAGTATTCTTTAAGATAGCAGTTTTCACAGGGGGCATCCTTTGATTTCGAAGGGACAAAACCGTTTACGATTTTGTGTGCGATTTTGATTGCACGAAGTGCAGCCCGTCTGTCCCGCGGTTGTGGTATGCAAAGGCGTGAAACTCCGGATGCCACATATTCCACAAGACCACCAACTGGTTTGAGGTCCAGCGACTCTGTGACACAAACTGTATAGCACGCAATCCTGATCCTGTCAGTTCCGTACACACCTGCCTCAGGGGCTTCACTTGACCTGACAATAGCAAAGTATGGTTCTTCATCCAGTATCCGATCCACAACACCATATATGCCCAGCTTTTTGGAGGTTACTTTTACATCAGTTTCAATGGCTCTTTTCCATTTTTGGTTCATGCATATTTCTGCCCAGTCCAATGTCATTTTTTCAGTTTCAGGATCACTATCAGGACTTACAAGCAGCACCTCTTCCCATACCTCTCTGGGGTGTATCTCCCTCCCAAGGTGATATGAGAGCTGTTTTGAGATCGTATATCGAACAGACTCTGTTCTGTCCATTTCCCTTTCCAGATAATACCGGAGCGGGCAGGTGTGACAGGCAACTACAGCGGATATGCTTACAGGTTTCATTTTTCCTCAAAAATTCCGGACTCTAAAAAGCCTTATTTTGGAAGACAAATAAAGGTATTGTATGAAAAAACGTGAGATTTCAGTGAACCTGCCTCAGGATCTTGATCCGGTATACAGCAACAGGATACAGGTAGCATACAAGGATGATGAATTCACATTTGTTTTCCTGCACGAAATCCCGGCAACAAATCAGGCACGTGCAAAGGCGATTGTCTCTATAAGCCCAAAACATGCAAAAAACTTCGCGCAGATACTTCTGAACTCAGTGAAGGGCTATGAAACTAAGTTTGGTGAGATTAAGATAGAGAAAGATAAGCAATCAGAAGAGGATAACGTAACAATCCGTGGTTACAATTAGATTAACCAGACTAACCAGACCAATTACAGAAGATAAAAAAAACAACGCAGAATGTCAGCCAGACATTAACTTTAATATTTTTTGAGTGTTAATAGTTTAGAGCACTAGAATAGCACGAGAATAACAGTGCTTTTTTTGCCGTTGTGGCTTAGAGGTATAGCGGCTGATTCGTAATCAGCAGGTCGGGGGTTCAAATCCCTCCAACGGCTTAGCGATCTTACCTTAAACTCCTTACCTGCCTCAAAGTATTTTATAGAGGTACGGCGGCCGCATGAAAATAGCATCACAATCAAACAGATATTTTGAGCTTCTTTTTATTTTCTTTGATCTATCAAAGAATGCATATTCACCACCATCACTAACATCAATAGTATTTGATTTCCCAGTGCTAATTTTACAAAAATCTCCCAATTCCTTTACAACCCAACCCTCTTTCATTGATCCAGGCTCCTCAGCTCTTCCTCAAGCTGTTCAACTGTTGGGAAACTGTCCTTCAAATCGTCAGGCAGAGAACTGAACAGTTCATACTCAGAAACCCCGATGGGCTTTCTGATATCACTCAAAGCATACTCGACAACCAAATCGTCATGACTCTTACAAAGCAGAATACCGACTGTCGGCTCATCCCTGTCTGTCTTTAACTGTCCGTCCACTGCTCTCAAATAAAAATTAAGCTTACCTGCATACTCCGGCTCAAAAGGTCCGGTCTTTAACTCGATTACCACATAGCAGTGCAGATGAGTATGGTAAAAGAGCAGGTCAATAAAAAAAACTCCCTGTCTCCGACCTGTAACATCTTCTGTTTTCCAACATATGCAAAATCTGAACCAGGCTCTAACAGAAACCGGGTTATATGTTCAGTCAGTCCTCACTCTAATTCTCTCTCAGTGTATTCCGGTGAGAGTGAAAGAAAATCAAACTTGTATGGATCTTTGATTAATTGTTGTGCCAGATCAGATTGTGGGGCAGGCAGGGTTAAAGAGAAGTTGGTAATCGCTTTTCCTTCGCGGTTATAGAGACTGCCTTCAATCTGATGGGTTAAAACGTTCCTGCTCCAGTTGTTTTCGATTGTCTTTTTAACGTAGAATAAGGCTTCTTTTACATTATTGCACTTAGAAATTATTACCCTGTTATGTCCCCAGGGAATTTGTGTTAAAAGTGGCACAGCCTGTGCCCCTTTTAGATCACTTCCTGTTTGTGGCAGATCCTGTGCTGCAATAGTGCCACAGCCTGTGGCACAATTAGAAAGCTCTTTGGCATAGAACAGATACCACCGGCGAATATAATTCAGATTCGTCTCAGAAAATCCTTTCATCTCAGGAAATTCCGTCATTAAATCATGACTCAGCCGGGCCAAAAACCCGCTGCCCCAGATTGCAGACGCCTGTTCATATACGATCTATCCCTCCAATTCTCTAATAATCAGGCCAAACAGGAGATCAGGATCGTTAAACTGTAGCGGAAAATTTCTTAGACTTTCAGGAATGAACAGGGAGCTTCATGATTCTGCCGCGTCAGGGGATATATCCTGACAGTAAAAAAGAATGGGCGGCTGATTTTAGCATCCTTTGTGAGAAGTTTCAGGGGGAATTTCTTCCCCCCGGATCGCTCACAGGTCAACCTGATACAGGATTATCCCATCATTTCCTCAAGTTTACTTTTACCGGAAACATAAGCAGGCATGCCTGCAAGAAGGAATGCGACACGCAGGCCTTCTTCGATTTCTTCTTTTTTAATTCCAAGTTTTTTTGCGCCTGCCATCTGTGCATCTAAAACATGTTCATCGCGTAGTGCTGCTGCAATGGCAATTGCAATGATTTTTTTTGTCTGACGTGAAAGCGCTCCGTCTTTCCATATCATCAGATCCAGTCCAAGAACTTTCTCATGTAGTTCCGGGTCAGTTTTGGCAATCTCTTTGAAAATTTCAGGCACTTTGCCGATATTTTCTTCAAGCTCTTCTATTTCAACCATAATTTATCCCTTCTTTAGTACCATTGGTTCACCACAGCAGACAAGTTCTCCGCCACCTACTTCTATTACTTCAATAACATTTCCACAGATCTCACATTCAAAGATCTCGCCTTCTTCCAAAACATTCGTCATATTAAAATCACCTTATATCTTTTAAAAGTTCATAAAATTCCATATAATCACTTAAATTTGCTCTCTTCTAACAATACATCAGGATTAATTTCCGGTTTAACGTTTTGGCGGGTGTCGAACATCTTCAGGTGTTTTAATGTCTGGCCTGATATGTGTCATTGGTAAGCAATTATATGTTTCACATGCACAGGTTGGACACTTCCTCAGGTCTTTACTTGATTCTGTAACCACAAATTCAAGACCACAGTCAATACATACATATTTTCCTGGCCCTACGGTCTCACCGGCTTTTACTTTCTTTGGTTCTTCCGACATGATTTTTATCAAAAACTGTGTTAGCGTTAAAAGTAATAAATGTTGTGGTCATTATCAGATGGATTAAAAATGTGATATATATGGTGATCTGATTTCGCGCAGTAGCAATGCTTTTTGAGTGAAACTAAAATGACACGTGAAGTGTCAGGCATTGTTTGATTAAAGTGGCAATTGCCACTTTCATACTAAACGCGAATCGTGTCGCATTTTCACGCTAAATATGCATAACTTATGAAAAATCCTGTCCATCCCCACCTTACTTTTGTGATTGCCTGAGGCAGTATTATATGTGAGAAAGGAAGTTTCATAAGTAATTGCAAAGTCATAACAGATGAGTATGAAACCTAAAATAATTGCATTATTAGGGAGTCCACGAATCAATGGAAACACAGCGACACTGTTAGATCAGGCGATAAAAGGAGCAGAAGATGCAGGCTGCATTGTTGAAAAAGTGGTTGTACCACATCTTAACTTTCGGCCATGCATGGAGATATTTCATTGCATAGAAAACGAGACCTGTGCAATAAAAGATGATATAGTTCCATTTTACGAGAAATTCAAAGATATGGATGGTTTGATCATTGCCACTCCGGTTATGACAATGGGAATTCCAGGTGCTTTAAAATCGTTTATGGACCGTTTTCAGGTTTTTTATATGGCAAAATACTGGCGCCAGAGTTCCTTTATTAATGACAGTCAAAGGAAGAGAAGAAGAACACTGTTAATCTCAATAGGTGGCATGAATATACCCAATGATTTTGACGGGGTAAAACTCACAGTACATGCTTTCTGTGAAATTATTGACAGTCCGTACTGGGCAGAAGTCCTGCAGAATAATATGGATGAGATCAAAGACATTTCCACACGACCTGAAGTTATGGAAGAAGCATATTCTAAAGGATGTGAACTTGGAAAACAGTTTATGCGATGAAATGTCCACATCCTTATTTGTAGAAAAATGTGCATGACTCACGAAGTGTCAGACACTGTTTAATGAAAGGTGCAGGCATAATTTTATCCCACGAGGATAATATTTTCCAATTAATATATCTCTGTAAAATACCCTGTTTTCAAAAATCAGGAGAAGAACCGAAAAATATTGAATCGAGAGAATCTCTCAAATCAGGTCTTTCTGAGTAAACAAACCAGTTATATCCAGCCCATAAATCAACATATTATATTAATTATTGCGACTTATATTAGCCGACTTTTACAGAGTCACGCGGAATGCCAGGCTGGTTCTCTGGTACATTCCATCTGACTGTGATTAATTAACTGCTTCTAAAGAGTCAATTAGCCAATTCTCCATTATGAATTTTTATAGCGGTTTTTACATCTTCATTATCAATGGTTATTGCTGAAATTGCATTACACATTCTTATGGCCTCGTCAAGAGATTTCTGGTGTATGTTCCTGCCGGTTGCATTACCCGATGCCCCGCCTCTGTGGATTTGATCGTACAGATGTTGCAGGAATTCATCTGCTAAGACATTTGAACCCCCGGCACAGATTACTTTTGTTCTTCCTGCAGATATGGAAGCCTCTTTAAGGAGCTCTGCCGGGGAAACCCCTTCTTTTTTTGGAGCGTTGACCTTGACAAAGTCACTGCCAAGTGTTGCCGCAACGCCGGTTGCGCCTGCCACCAAGTGTGGATTCTTTTCATCACTGACTGCCTTTCCCCGTGGATATATCCAGAGGACAGTAAGAATGCCGTGCTGATGTGCTTCATAAATGATCTGTGCCGCTTCAGTTACCATCTCTGCTTCGTACTCGCTGCCCAGGTAGATGGTGTATCCCACACAGGCTATTTTAAGTCCGCTTGAGTTCCGGAGATTAACTACCTGTTCGACTGAATAGAGTTGCGGGCTAACCGGGTCTTTCTGTGCTGTTTTTACAAGATGTGTTTTTGAATTAAGTTTCACAAGATAGGGTATTTCAGGATAGTCCATACCATAGCGGACAATAAGACCTAACTGAGTTGCAAAAACGCCAATCCGGCTTTTATTTGCAATTCTAAACAGGTGCTCAGGATCTGCATCATCCTGATGGATACCTTCTCCCGAGAAATCATCGTTCATGTGTTCAAATTTCTGGTCACCTGCAAAGAGCATCAGTCTGTCACTGTCATGAGTAATCATCCGATAATTCTGGATATATGTTACTTTTGCCTCTTCTGGAACATCCAGTGGTATAATGATATCATTATTATTCATAGCCATACACATCCTTCTATTATTGTATACTTAAAGATTATTGAAAGGGTTGTAATTATAATGGGACTTACGTATGCTATTTAAAAAATGCATAATCATTACCATGAAAATCAGGATTTTTATCAGACAGTGCCTGAACGCTTACGCGTCATGCACGCTTTTTTTAGAAGATTTTCAGATAAAAACACAGATGTTTTATGTGAGTATTACCTACTTTATTAGGCAACATGTGCCAAGGTGGCAGAGCGGTCACGCGGTCGCCTGCAGAGCGACTACACTCCGGTTCAAATCCGGACCTTGGCTTGCTTACAGGTGCGTAAACAGCTGTGAGCGAAGAAAATCACTCTGTTTTTTGATCATAACATACAATACATCTGCGTCAGCAGTTTTCTGCAGGAAGTACTGTACAGTCGGATTTTTCAGTCATTTCCATATTTAGAACTAACAAAAATGAATTTTTGTTTCAAAGAAAGTCATAAATTTTGAAAAATCCGACTGTGCCGTTTATAGCCCCACCTGAATAGTTACGATTTATAAAGATGAATGGCCTGTTTCTCATTTATTCTCTTATTTTTGAATTTCAGAACCAAAATATTAGTTCTACTGGTATTTTTAGCTTTCCTGACAGAATAAATACTTTCTTATTCTATTATGGGTGACATAACTGTCTGATGATTAAGATGGCTTTTTTGCCATCATGGGGATCAAAATGACTTTTAGACGCACAGGTGGGAAAAAAAAGTATTCATACTATCATCTCCTGCTGGCATCTGTCTTCATCCTTATATTGTTTGTTTCCCTTACTGTTGTTGCTGTCAGTTACATTCATACAGAAGAGAAATTTACTGATAATACACAGAGGCTTCAGGCCCAGACTGAATGTAACATAATAAACACGATTGAGAATGTCGATAAAAGTCTGAAACTGTATGACAGCACACTAAACAGTGACTTTGAACACTTTTTTGATGACTTTATGGCAGAGTATGAGAAAAGTGGTCGTAACCCCTCTGCAATGGATCTTGATGGTCTGAAAAAGAGTTTTGGCAGATCGGTTGATCTCTATATCATTAATGAAGAGGGGGTAATAGAGTATACAACATGTATCCCTGATCTGGGGATGGACTTTAAAGAGATCCCTTACTTTTATGAGTATCTCACAATAATCAGACACCAGGATGGATTTTTCCCTGACCGGATTGTTGCTGGTCTGAATTCAGGGAAATTGTTTAAATATGCGTACATGCCGACTCCTGACCACAAATATATTCTTGAACTCAGCCTTGTGGAGGATATGTTTAAGGATGAGCGCTCAGCGCTGAAATACTCAGATCAGATTTCCAAAATAAAACCTTTAAACCCTGCTCTTGAAGATGTCAGGATTTTCACGACTGCAAAAAAACTTGCAGGAAATAAGAGTTTTGTCCCTGATGAAGAACTTGATTCAGTACTTGACAAAATACTTGCCACCCGTACAGGTATGGAAACATACCATCCCCTCTCTGATCAGACAGTGAAGTATGTCTTTGTCGACCTGATGGATGAGACCTATGGATCGGATATGAGTCTGATTGTTGAATTTACATACAATAATTCACTTGTCCGTGAATCACTCGAGGATATCGTGTTATTCCATCTTTCAATTGTCCTTATCATACTTCTTCTTGGTTCATTCATTGCTGTTATTGTAACCAGAAACCTGACAAAACCCATTCGTGATATTGTAGATGATGTGGACAGGATTGCCCGCGGGGATCTTGATCACAGTGTCCGTCATATGGATACAATCGAACTGGGTATCCTTGAAAGAAGTATAAATGGAATGGTTCTGACCCTGAAAGAAACCATTGATAAACTCTCAGCAAATGAGGCTGAATTAAAGGTTGAACGTGACAGGGCACAGCAATACTTAGACACTGCAGCAGTTATCTTTATGGTTCTCAACCCCGCCGGTGAAGTCACCATGATAAACCACAAAGGTTGTGAGATCTTTTTGCGCAGTGAAGAAGAGATGCTTGGAAAGAACATATTTGACATTGGCCTGATTGAGAATGAGAAGGAAGAGAAACGTGCTTTCTTTGACAGGATAATATCCGGTGAGTTCTCTCTCATAGATATTTATCAACTTGAAATACTGGATTCAAAGGGTGGTCTGAAGACAATCAGGTGGTTTAATAGTTTTATTCGGGACAGAGACGGGAATATTACAGGAGTCCTCTGTTCAGGAGAGGACATTACTCTTCAAAAAGAGATGGAGATGGAGGTCAGGCGGTCTATCGAACAGATAGAAGAGAATATGGATAAATTTGCCGGCTTAAATGACAGCATCAGAAACCATCTTTCGGTAATTGTTGCCCTGAGTGAACTCGAAGGAGGCAGGTTTGGTGAAAGTATCCTGACTGAAGCGAAAAAGATTGATTTAATCATCGCAGCGCTTGATTCCGGCTGGCTCAGTTCGGAAAAAGTGCGTGAGTTCTTAATCAGACACTATGGGATTCATAAATCTGAGAGAGGAGAGGGAGAAAAGAAAGATAAATGAGTGAAATGTGGAATAAACCCGAATAACAACACGAAGTCCCAAGTCTCTCTCTCTCTCTCTTTTTGGTGGTTTATCGTCTGTATCTGCCTGCCTGTGTTTTTTTGGATTATGTGGCGAACGTCTGGCACTATAAGAAGAAAACCAAACATTCCTGGAAGGTTGGTTTTCGACTACAAAGCGCCTGAAGATACGGCCAGACTTTCCATAACAAATGTGCATAACAGGTTCGCTTCAGGCACCGACTAATGGAAATGGGAATCTTATTTAGCATTAAAGTGGCTAATTGCCACTTTCAGCAAAGAGTGTGTGACACAACGCGAGTCATCCACGTTTTCATAAGGACTCTCCGATAATATCCGGTATAAATACTCAGGCAGAAAAAAGATTTTTGGTTCAGATAAACCGTGGTTTCATCGAGAGTCTGCGTTGTGTATAAAGCGCCCTTGATGGTTTGCCTGCAGTTTCTTCTTTTACCATTGTGATGAGTGCATCCGCATCCATCTCTTCCTTATATGGTTTCTTTGGTTCTGAAAGTTTTCTGATTGTGACAGTAAGTTTTTTTGTTTCAACTTCCCTGTCACCGATGACTGCCACAAACGGCACCCAGTCCATACCGGCTTCACGGACTTTCTTACCTACCGTTTCCTCGCGGTCGTCCATATCGGTCCGGACACCCGCAGCATTCATCTTTGTGCAGACATCTCCGGCAAATTCAGTGTGGCGTTCGGCAACAGGCACAAGGCGTACCTGTGTCGGGGAAAGCCATGCAGGAAGCTGAGGCACTGTCTGTGAAGCTGTGTTCTCAAGCAATGCGCAGATCACTCTTTCAATACTCCCGGTTGGTGAGCAGTGAATGATTGGTGGGTGAACTGTTTCACCGTCCATGTGATATTTGATATCAAAGCGGTCTGCACTCTCGACATCGATCTGAACCGTCGGGTTCTCGATAGGCCTGCCCTGAGCGTCAACTGCAGCCAGATCAACCTTGGCAATCCAGTAGTGCACACGGTCTGAAAGAAGCTCAATAAGCATTGGTGTGCCGGATATCGCAACGATGTGCCTGACCCATGCTTCGTTTTCTTTATAGAAATCCTGTGTGCATCTGACTACCCCTGCAAGTGGTGTCTCAAGGTCTTTACCTGTCTGCCAGCCCATCATCATCTGTTCTTCAAAGCACTGGAGAGTCTGTTTCATATCAAGGCAGAGTGTGTGCATGTCAGGCATTGTGAATGCACGAAGTCTCCTGAGACCGATGCATTCCCCCTTCTGTTCATGACGGAACGAGTAGGTGGATAATTCATACATCTTCATGGGGAGGGTGTTTGGTGAGATGTGCATGTCGTGCATGATGGAGAACATACCGAAACAGGCAGCAAACCTGAGCATCATGTTGCGGTTTCCGCTCTTGAAACGGTATTGCCTCTCGCCGAACTTTGCTGCATGTTCGTTGATTGCATTGTCACCCAGATCGTACATGACAGGTGTCTCGACAGGCATTCCGCCATAATCAAGGACAAGTCCCAGCACATAGTCTGAGAGAAGGTCACGCACAATCTTTCCGCGTGGCATCCACCTGTGGTGGCCGATATCAGAGAGAGGCTCGTAGTCTACGAGTTCTTTTGAGCGCATGAGTTCCACATGAAGAGGCTCGGTACCGGATTCAACTCCCATGCCTGTCTCTTTTTTGACAAGTTTCCCAAATATGCTGTCATCGGCATATTCTTTGTAGTCCCTGCACTTGCCCTCTGGTGTAAGAACAAAAAATTCATGTTCAACTACTTTTTTCTCCGGTTTTTCACCCTCTCCCGGGACTATTGTGCGTGAGAGTTCAGAGAGCGGGTGCCCCTTGCAGGAAAGACTGAAAGCCTTATACCAGCCAAAGGGTGCACGCCTGACAGTGAGTGTCTCATCTTCCGAGCACTTCTCTGCAATGCCTTTTAATATTTCAATGGCGATTTTTGGGGAAGAGAGATCACTTGAAAGGTGTGCATAGGGGTAGAGCATGATGTTTGTAGTGCCCAGTTTCTTTGCAGTTTCAATAATCTCCGTTGTCGCTTTTCCAATTACAAAAGCAGGGTCATTTTCGTCGACTGATTCAACAGCACAGAATATAGTCAGTGCCTCCTCAAGGGAGTCCTCAATCACAACACTTTCCTCAGCAACGGGTGTTTTTTTTCGTGCAATATATTCAATTTTATCTGAGTGAATTAACAGAAGTCGCATATTTTATCTCCGAACGTGGATAAATTTTGGTTTTTTTAGTATTAAAATTAAAATGATCAAACCGGATTACAATCATTTCTGGTTCCCGTTCATTTTCGGGTTTCTGTGGTAACGTGAGAGGGTTGCCTGCTTCTGGTCAAGATATTTTGCATCTCCTTTTGAACCATACGGGAATTCTGCACGCTCTGTTGTGTAGAATACAAGCTGTCCTATTGGCATTTCCGCATAGAGCCTGACCGGGCGCTGATTGGCGTTGCTGATCTCAAGCGTGATCGTCCCACGGAAACCTGCGTCTATCCACCCACCTGTCTGATGAAGTGCAATACCCAGCCTTGCGATACTGCTTTTACCCTCAATTGTTGCTACAATATTGTCTGGTAGTTCAATCTGCTCAAAGGTTTCGGCAAGGAGGAACATTCCCGGAGGGATGTCAATGTATTCGGCGTGTTTTTCACTGACCTGTGATGTGATAGTGCTCTGTTCGTACGGATCTATCACCATAGTTCCTTCTTCATACCAGACAAAATGGTCACCCAGCCTTATATCAAGCGAATTCGGCTGGACAAATTTCGGGTCATACGGGTCAATCTTTATAAAACCCCTCTCTATGTGGTCTTTGATCTGCCAGTCAACGAGAATCATTATATCTATATCTATTATTGGGGGCTTTACTTCTTATTATTAAGGTGCCATTCAGTCCGCCTGAGAAGACCGTGCATGGTGGTTACCTCTCTGGGTGTCAGTCTTGTACGCCCGAATATCCTGCGCAGCATAATCATGGTGTTCTCCCTTTTGAAATCCTGGTGGTCGATTCTGTCAAGGAAATCATTAAAATGAGAGTACAGGGAATCCATCTCAGTTCTTGTGGCATGCGGGTATTCACGACGTGTTAAATGGGCGAGTTCGTAGGCGACAATCCCGATTGCATGAGAGATATTTACAATAGGATATACCGGTGAAGTAGGTATCGTGCAGATAATATCGCATTTTTTCACCTCTTCGTTTGAAAGGCCCCAGTTTTCCCTGCCAAAAATAATTGAGATACGTCCTTCTATCCCGTCTAACATTCCGCGCAGTTCAGAAGGGGAATAGTATGGCATCCTCATGGCAGTTGAAATTGTTTTTGAGAGTTCGCCTGTTGTTGCGACAAGGAGATTGCTATGCTCAATGACTTCGTCAAACGTGCACCGCTCTGCATTTTCCAGAATGTCCCTTGCATGGGATGAGCGGGCAATTGCTTCGTCACCGGTTTCCGGCGGGTTAATGAGCACCATGCGCTCAAAACCAAAGTTTTTGATCACTCTTGCGGCGAACCCGATATTCCCCTCGTACAGAGGTTCACATAATACAAACTCAATTTCCGGCATTATTTTACAGCACGTACTGTTGCTTTGAGAGCTTTCACACCTTCGTCATAGACCGCGTTGCCAACGACAATTGTATCAGCATATTTTCCCATCTCTGCAGCACGTTCTGCAGAATTAATCCCACCGCCATAGAAGAGGCGCGCATCCTCAACCGCTTCTGATGCTGCCTGTACGACTTTCGGGTCACCGTATGTGCCGGAATATTCAATGTAGACGATCGGGAAGTGAAAATAATGATCGGCAACTGAAGCGAATGCGTACACATCTTTCGCAGTGATATCGCAGATGGCGTTTGTGACTTTTCCTACTGATGATTCCGGGTTTAAGACGATGTAGGCTTCGGGAACAACCATATCCCATTTAATGTCCGGATTATTTTTCACCCAGTATTTGTGTTTGCCTACAATCCAGCGCACATCTGGTGAATTTATGACACTTGGCACAAAGAGTCCCTGCACTCCGTCGAATAAAACGCCACTTGGGTCTGCAGGTTCGACAACCATCGGAAGGTCGTATGATTTCACCTGTTTTAGAAGAACACCTAAGTTTTCCTGTGTAACATTGAGTGTCCCTGAGAGCATTAGTGCATCTGTACCGCTGGTGACAATATCCTCAACAAATTCATGTGGGAGTGACTTATCAGGGTCAAGTTTTGTTATGTGTGTCCAGTTTTTCCATTCAGTATACATTAAAGAACCTCTGTCCTGTTTTGTTATTTTGTTATGCCGCTGAAATAAATTTCTCTAATTTATTTTTAGGAATTCCACATTGTTTTGAGAGTTTTACAGGATCAGAATTCTTAAGTGATCCGGAATTTATTATGCCTGCTATGTAGAGTTTCTCAAGCATTGCTTCTCCTAATTCCGGAATTGCAAGCAATTCCTTTCTGCCGCTTTCAAGTGCTTTTTTGCTCACCTTTGCCGGTGATGCGACACCTAGCCCTGCACACACTTTTTCGACATGTTTCTGCACTGTCTCAACATTGATACCTGTTTTAATACTCAGATAGGCGGGATGGATATCAGAGAAGTCCTTTGGTGTTACAAATTCTGCCGCAATGTATTTTTTCAGGCTGATTGCCGGGATTCCCAGTTCTTTTAACAGGGTTGTATTGTGAAGAATCCGTGCCTCTGATAAGAGGTCTTCTGCTTCCTGTTCACCCAGATTCATTCTGATAAGAGATGGAATCTCTGAATTTGCGAGGTCTCCGATTTCATTAATACCTGCAGAAAACATTGCATTTAATACTTTTGCATGGCTCCTCCCACGCCTTGGCGGGATAAGTTTCCTCACAAATTTTTTGAGTTCTGAGCGTTTCCTGAGAATTTTGAGGACTGATTCGGCTTCCTGTTTCAGTTTATTCATCTCAGCCTCATTTTTCCCCAGTTTTACGGAAATTTCCTGTATCGGGGCGTTTGCAATTTCATAAACAGAATAAATGTGGTTTCTGTGCATTCTCCCGATAAGTTCACTGCTCATGGAGGGCATCATATTGAGCGCATCAAGATTTGAGTTTATGTGATTGCATAGGGGACAGCCGATATCCCATGGACGGGCTCCCTTCCTGATCAGTTTAATGAAGTTTAACCCGTGGATGTCACAAACCCTCTCATCACGTATGGCTGTTCCCCATTGTGCTGACGGAAGGCCGAGATTGAATGAACATTCCGGGTAACCGCTGCACCCGATGAACTGTGACATGCCTTTTGTGCGCATGATCCTTAAGTTGTGGCCGCAGACGGGGCATTTGCCCAAAATTCTCTCCTCGTCTGTCCGTTCCATAATTTCTTCGCCTATGAGCACTTCATTTGCCTCAAGTTCGTTAAAGACCTGATGGAGCATCTTTCTGGATTCATCAACCACACTATCTCTGGAGAGAATTGAGGATTTGATCTCGTTCATGTACGACTCAAGTGTCTGTGTCATGTCGGGTTTTGTAATAAGTTCTGCGTGGGATTCAAGAGATTCAATAACTGCCATCCCGACAAGAGTGGGTTTTAGTGGCGTGTCTTTAATATATCTGCGTGAAACGAGTTTTCCTATAACTTCATGCCTGGTACTCTTTGTTCCCAGACCCAGTTCTTCCATCTCCTGTATGAGTTTGCTTTGTGAGTACCTCGGTGGGGGCTGTGTTGCCTTTTCTTCAAGATTTACTGAATTTATCTGAAGTTTTTCTCCAACTGAGAGTTCAGGAAGGATGTTGTCCTTTGCTCCACCGTAGGTGTATACATGACGGTAGCCTTCTTCTGCCAGCCGTGAACCTGTGGCGGTGTAGGATTCTCCTGATGCATCAAGCATACATTTGACAGTCTTCCATTTTGCGTCAGGGGAGAGGGTGGCAAGGAAACGCCTGACAACAAGTTCATACACTTTCCAGTGCTGTTCATCCATCTCTTCTTTCTTTGCCACTCCGGTCGGATGGATTGGGGGGTGGTCGGTGCTGGATTTTTTGCCGCGTGTAGGTTCTGTCCTCTGGTGAGTCTGTACCCATTGCACTTCACGTTTGAATGGAGATGTCAGAAGTTTCTGCAGTATCTCCTTTAAGTCAAGAGATGCGGGATATATTGTATTGTCCGTACGCGGGTATGAGATCTGACCGTTCATGTAGAGTTCTTCTGCAATACGCATTGCATTTGCCGCACTGAGGTTCAAGCGGGCGGCCGCTACGATAAACCCGGTGGTGTCAAATGGTGTCGGTGCCCGGTCATTTTTCGTCCCTTCTTTTATTTCTATGACTTCCAGGGGCTCCTGTGTCCTCTGTTCTGCCTCCTTTGCCAGAGTATACTCCCAAAACTTACCGTTGGTGTACCTCGCTTCTATCGCCTGTCCGGATTTTTCTGTATCAACGGAGAGCATCCAGTAGGGTTCCGGAATGAACGCTTCTATTTCCTTCTCCCGATCTACGATCATTGCAAGAGTGGGACTCTGAACACGTCCTACACTGAGGATGTTCGAACCGCCGCGTTTTGCCGCGATACTGATGAACCGGGTGAGTGAAGCACCCCAGATCAGGTCAATAATTTGTCTTGCCTCTCCTGCCGCGGCAAGGTCAAAATCAATCTGTGAGGGATTTGCAAATGCATCTAAAATTTCTGGAGGTGTAATTGCACTGAAACGTGTCCTGTTTATCTGTACGTCTTTGCTTACATTCCGGACTATCTCGTATACCTCCTTGCCAATCAGTTCCCCTTCGCGGTCGTAATCAGTGGCAATTGTAACAAGGTCTGCTTTTTTTGTGAGTTTTTTTATGAGATTTACTATTTTTTTCTCAGTGGGGTTTTTGATGATCCCTGCATCAATGAGGGTACGCGGCGTGTTTGTCTCACTGCGCCAGTTGGAATAACCCGGCTCGAAATCGATCTCAACAACATGTCCACGGAGACCTAATGCAATGACATCATCAAAACGGTATGTCCTGACTCCGTTGTCTTTGCCCTGTGTCACTTTATTTTTTCCTGCAAGAATTGCTGATATACGGTTTGCAGCTATGTTTTTCTCCGTTATGATGAGATGCATGGGTTATGCCTCCTTTTTTTCGATATACTCCCTGATAGTTACATTGAGTACTTTCGGGTCGGCCCGTCCTCTTGTCTCCTTCATGACCTGCCCTACAAGGAAGTTTAAGGCGCCTTCTTTGCCGCTCAGGTAATCACTGACAGGTTTTGGGTTACTGTCAACTATTTTTGCAATGATGTCACCAAACTCGTCACCTTTTGCTATTCCAAGTCCAAGGCGTGTGACAATATCTGAAGGCATCTCGCATTCTTCTTTTTCATTTAACTGGTCAAGTATGATGCGGAGTACGTCCACTCCAACACGGTCGGTGATTTCACCGTCATTTAAGAGCACGATAAGGTCGCTGAAATTCCCGTCAGGCACGCGATCAATTTTCATGTTGCGATAATTGAGTTCACCCAGAAGTGTGTCCGCCACCCAGGTTGCGGCAAGAACAGGTTCACTGTTTGCTATTTTCTCGTAGAAGTTAGCTACTCTGATATCTCCTGTCAGTGTGCGGGCGTGGTTGAGTGAAATACCATATTGTTCCACAAACCGTTCACGGCGGGCGTCAGGGAGTTCGGGCAGTTCGATTTTATCCATCCAGCTTTTGACACGGAGCGGGCGGAGATCAGGTTCGGGGAAGTAACGGTAGTCACTTTCTTTTTCTTTGCTTCTTGAGGAGGTGGTAATTCCGCGACCTTCCACGAAGTGCCTTGTTTCCTGAACAATTTCCTGGCCTCTTCTGATCAGGTTTTTCTGCCTTGCAATTTCGAAAGTGAGTGCTTTTTCAACACCTTTGTACGATGATATGTTTTTGCACTCCACTCTTTTGTGGCCTTCGAGTGAAATATTGGCGTCCACACGGATGGAACCTTCGCGTTCACCGTCAAATACATCAAGGTATTCAAGTGTGGCTCTCAGTTTGTTAAGGAAACGACGTGCCTCTTTTGGAGAACGAAGGTCGGGTTCTGTCACAATTTCGATTAACGGGATAGAACTCCTGTTATAATCGACAAGTGAGTAACCTGCACGGTCACGGCCGCTCATGTGAACCAGACGGCCTGGGTCTTCCTCAAGGTGTATTCTTGTTATCCTGACTCTCTTTTCATTTCCCTCATCATCATCTGTCATCAGGTATCCATCTTCGGCAATAGGTTTGTCGTACATGGTGATCTGGTAACCTTTTGGGAGGTCAGGGTAGAAGTAATTCTTACGGGAGAATTCACAGAGATCAGGTACTTTTAGGTTTAAGGCTTTTGAGACCTTAAGTGCGTATTCTACTGCCTTTTTGTTGAGACGCGGGAGTGCACCGGGAAGACCTAAGCATATCGGGCAGACGTGTGTGTTTGGTTCATCATCCTGATAATCGGTTGAGCACCCGCAGAAGAGTTTTGACTTTGTATTGAGCTGGCAGTGGATTTCAAGACCGATTATCACTTTAGGGTCGCTCATTCAGACCACCTCCTGCTCATATGCAAATGCAACATCAACAACTCTCTCGTCCTCGAAGTGTCTGCCCATGATCTGCAGGCCGACCGGCATACCATCTGTTTTTCCGCATGGCACTGAGATTGCCGGCAGACCTGCAAGGTTTGCCGGCACTGTCAGTATATCGGTCAGGTACATGGATAACGGATTTTCCTTCTCTTCCAGTTTATATGCCACATCGGGCATGGTGGGTCCGGCAATGATATCAACTGTTTCAAAGACCCGTCTGAAATCACGGCGCACATTTTCCCGTGCTGCCTGTGCCTTTGCATAGTATTTACCATAATATCCGGCGGACAATGCAAACGTGCCGAGCATTATGCGTCTCTGTACTTCACTTCCAAACTTTTCGCCACGGTAGTTGCGGAATTCATCGTGCCACTGCTGCTTTGAAGTAACAGACGGACCGTACCTGACGCCATCAAAACGGGACAGGTTTGAGGATGCCTCGCTTGTGCATATGACATAATAAGTGGCAAGGGCATATTTCATGCTGGGAATACTGCATTCGACAATTTCCGCACCCAGTTCTTTTAGAGTTGATATTGCATCTCTGACCTTCTCAGAAACACCTTCATTAACCCCCTTACCAAAATATTCCAGAGGGACACCCACTTTTGTTCCGGAAATATCGGCAGATGGTGTGTGGGTATATGGTTTATTGTATGATGTTGTGTCGCGCGGGTCGTGAACAGAGATGACTTCCATTAGTGTGGAAATTTCACCTACTGTTTTTGCCATTGGGCCGATCTGTTCCAGTGAGTTCGAATAGGCGATGAGTCCGTACCTGGATACTCTGCCGTATGTGGGTTTAAGGCCGACAATACCACAGAATGATGCAGGGCAGCGGATGGAACCTCCTGTGTCAGTTCCAAGTGCCATTGGGACCATGCCTGAGGCGACTGCTGCAGCACTGCCCCCGGATGAACCGCCTGGTACGCGTGTCGGGTCAACCGGGTTTGTAGTCGGACCATATGCACTGTTTTCTGTAGTCGTACCCATGCCGAACTCGTCCATGTTGGTCTTACCGACTATTGCGGCCCCTTCTTTTTTGATAAGGCTGATGACATGTGCATCATATGGCGGAATATAACCCTCAAGAATCTTTGAACCGCATGTTGTTTCAATCCCTTTTGTGGATATATTATCCTTTACTGCAACCGGGATACCGTTTAATTTGCCATCGCCGTAATGTGCGGATTTAACAGTGGTGAGAAATGCGTTGTTTTTGTCTTCTTTGTTCAAATTATATATGCCCTGCAACTACATCACCTTTGGAGCCCTGATATATTCATCTTCTTTTTCACCGGCGTTTTTGAGTGTTTCCTCCTGTGAAAGTGAAGGGGTGATTTCGTCTTCGCGGAGAATATTGTACAGGTCAGATTCGCTTTCACCTTCTGCTTCTACTTTGTCAAGTATGTCAAAATACTCAAGGATATTATTGAATCTGGATGTAAATTCTCCAAGTTCTGTTTTAGGTATTGTAATGTCCGCAAGTCCTGAGATACTTTCAACTTCCTTTTCAGATATCATTTATTTGACCCTGTTAAACTGACTTAAGTACCCTTGTACTGATTTTTTATAACCGTTTTGACGTGACAGTCTTTGTATAGCTTTCCAGATGCCACTGCCGTATTGCATGGCTTTTTTCTCGTAATATGCAACTTCATGGGGGATATGGCGTTTTGCAACCTCTCTTAAAGGGCGTTTTCTTATGCCTTCACCCACTTTGTCGCAGGCAGGGATTGCCTGTGCAGCGCGCACAACACGTATGTCCATATAGGGCATTGAGAAGTACGTATTGTGAAGTGCTGCAACGCTCTGGTCACGTTTTGACTGTATCTGCAGACCTTTGAAATCTGTTTTTAGTTCTTCTTCCAGATTCTCTGATTTAAGATACCTAGCATAACCACCGAATAGTTCATCTGCACCACATCCTGCAAGGATACGTTCGTATCCGTGTTCTCCTGCCCATTCTGCAACAAAGTACAGGGTGGTTGCAATAGATGCGTCCACAGGTGTTTTTCTGGGGATGACCCGTAATACCTGCCTGAGTGCCTCTTTTATATCTTCTTCCCTGACCGTTACACATTCAAGAGGCAGTCCCAGTTCATCCGCAACAAGGCGTGCACGTCTCAGGTCATGACTCCCTTCCAGACCTACAGACACACATTCACGTCCTGCAAGTGCGGCAATGAGGGCCGAATCTACCCCTCCTGAAAGAGCGACAATTCCCTCGTCCCGCCTCAGGGCAACTGCTGTCTCTATCGCTCTCCCTACTTCCACTGGAGGAAGTTTTGGGTCAATGGAAGCTGATTTTTTACCATCGCATACGATTGTGCCCGGCGGAGACGGACCCGGTATAATGCCGAAGTGGTCACGTGCAGAGCAATTGTTCCATCTGATATAGAATTCTCCTGTACACTGACTGAGCAGTCCGGGTGCGTTATTCAACATCTCAATTATTTTATCGTCTGACAGGCGGATTCCACTACTTTCGGCCCATCCCCTGATATAAAAATCTGATTTCATTTTTGTAGTACCGCATTTCTGTCTGCATTAATATTGTCTGTACTTATTGTCTGTACTAATGGTGTAACTAATAATGGATAATATAATAGTGTAGCTAATAATGGGAAATGGAGCTTTTGAGAGCGAAAAAAGTAATTCAGGTTGTGCCTGGGGGAAATTTGTGTGGGCACCCGGCACAGTCCGTATAAGGAGAAAACCAGACATTCCCTGAACTTTGCTTTTCGGTTTTATTCTGTAACCGGTGTCAGTTTCCTGATTAGCATCTCAACCTGCCAGACAGCGGTTCCCGTATAATTGTCAGGCTCAAGCAGTTCTTCGATTCTCTCTTTTGTGCAGAGCGCTGTCACGCGGGGATACTCTGAAATCACTTCAGAAAGAGGTCTGTTTTCTTCAAGTGCCTTCATACTGGCCACCCGTACGGTTTCATGTGCATCCTGACGGTCCATACCGGTTTTTGTCAGTTCAATCATGACAGACTCGGCCATATTAACGCCGTGGAGCATCATTAAGTTCCTTCTTACATTCTCAGGACGGATACGTACCCCTTCAATCACCTTTGTCATTACACTGAGTATGTGGTCGGTGAGGATGGATGCCTCAGGGAAAGTGACACGTTCGCATGAGGAGTTTGTGAGATCCCGTTCATCCCAGAGGGTATTGTTCTGGAGTGCCGGTTCAACCATGGCACGCACGATACGTGCAAGACCACAGACCTGCTCGGATTTGATTGGGTTTCTTTTGTGCGGCATTGTGGATGAACCAACCTGTTTTGAGCCGAATGCCTCTTCCATCTCGCCGATTTCAGTCCTTTGCATGGAACGTATCTCTATGCCTATCTTGTCAAGCGTGGTTGCGACATTTGCAAGGAACATGAAATATTCTGCGTACCGGTCGCGCTGGATGAGCTGGTTGGAAACATCAACCGGTGAAAGTTCAAGAATTTCCATCATTGTTTCCATGACCTGATGACCCAGCTCTCCTAAGGATGCCTGTGTTCCAACAGCGCCTGTCATCTGACCTACTGTCACACGTGGTCTCATCTGGGTCAGCCTCTCAATGTGTCTTGCAACTTCACTTGCCCAGATGGCAAAACGGAGGCCGTATGTGGTGGGCACTCCTATCTGCCCGTGTGTCCTTCCTGAACAGACCAGTGTCTTTGTTTCATCACTTCTTTTCAGGAGGATTGCAAGGAGCTGTTTTAATTTAATCTCAATTAAATCCAGACTGTCTTTTATCTGTAGTCCTGTTGCAGTATCGAGAATATCGTTGGAGGTGGCACCGTAGTGTATCCAGCGCCCTGCTTTTCCACAGACTTCTGTGACAGCTTTTACAATCGCCATCATGTCATGGTTGATCTCGTCTTCAATCTCTTTTGCCCGGGCAAGAGATGCCTCTCCTGCATGCAGAGTGATCTCTTCTGCTGCTGTCTCAGGAATCAGCCCATATGCGGCTTCAGCATTTGCAAGGGCGACTTCTGCAGCAACAACTGATGCAAAACGATTTTCCTCGTTCCACACACTACGCATTTCAGGTGTACCATATCGGAAATCTATGGGGTGGATTGCCATAATGATTATTATTTAGGATGTTTGTAGTAAAATGAGTTTAGTGAGGGGAGTGTAATATTTGAGCTCTTTGCCAGACCTAAATCACCCTTCCGGTATCCGGCTGAATCCAATATATCAAAATACCACGCCACTAACATATATGTAATGGATAACCTTGACGAGTGGTTCCCTTACGATAGTTACAGACCCCATCAGAAAGATATGCTGAGTCTTGCTGCCGAATGCGCAAAGAACGGTGGTGTTGCTATGATAGATGCACCTACCGGGAGCGGGAAGTCAAGTGTTGTATCTGCTCTTCTGGCAGAGGCAAACGGCAGAAAAATTATTGTTGCAGTGAGGACTGTAAGCCAGTTAAATACATTTATCAGGGAACTTGAACTCGTCAGGAAGAAGAAGAGGCGGCTTAAGGTTGCATACCTTGTTGGGAAACGAAAAATGTGCCCGATGAGCGGTATTGGTGACACCCACCGATTGTGTGAGGGCCTGAAAGCTTTTTCGTCATCTCTCCTTCGTGAACGTGCGCAAAAAGGAGCGCTCATCCCTGCCCGTGACACATTTATCAGGGAACAGATCAGGATGCAGGATCCTGAACACCCGTTAATCTGTCCGTATTTTATCAGATCACGTGTGTTTACTGAGGGTGGTGACGGCCTGAAGATGATACCCTCTTCATTCCTCAGAGCAAAGAGTGAACAGGCATTAAAGCGGCTTGTTTCGCCAGAGAAACTCTATGAGTTCAGTGATGAAATATGTCCATATGAAATAATGATGCATGCTGCGCGTGATGCGGACGTTATCCTCGTTAATTTCCATCACCTTTTTAATGAGAATATCCGGGAGCAGATGTATCAGTCACTCGGTATTGAGGCGGAGAATACACTGCTTTTAATTGATGAGGCACACAACTGTGGGGATACAGTTCAGAGCATACAGAGTATAGTCTTGAGCGAACAGAACCTTGAACAGGTACAGAATGAACTGGGTAATCTGCGGAACCGGATAAAAGGTGTTGAAGCGATCATGAATGTGGTACCACAGATTACAAGGTTCATGGATTCCTTAAAACGCTCATTCAAAACCGAAGACTGGTTTGACCCGCACATGTTCATGAAATATATTCTCACGGGTTCGTTATACACAAAACCGGAGGAGATCGTTGATGATCTTCTCAGGATTGACGAGGCTTTAAGAGAGCATAAACTGGAAAAGGGAGATTATAGAGAGAGTGCCGTTGAGCGCCTGACAGAGTTCTTTTACAGGATGTTTCTGTCTCTCAAAGATAATGCCTACCTCTCAATCTACAGGAAGGAGGAGATGGAGATGTCACTCGAAGTCAGGAACATCGATCCGTCTTCCACATTAAGAGAGATTACAGGTTCCCATGGTGCATGTGTGTTAATTAGCGGTTCACTTTCACCTATTGATAGTTACAGGCGTTTTTATTTTGAGGATATGGCTGTGAAAACACTATCTCTTCCCAATTCGTTCCCTAAAAAGAACCGCCTTGTCTGCTGTGCAGGAGATATTACATCTGCATACAGCCGGCGGAGGGACCCAGATAATACACACCGGATAAAGGAGTATATCCGTGAATTTGGGGAGGTTAAGGGGAATCTCGCTGTATATTTCCCGTCATATGATCTGATGAATACATATACGGCAGACCTCTCCTCAAAACTGAATGGTAAAGAGGTCTTTATCGAGTCACAGGTGTCTGCTGAGTCCAATAAAGCACTGAAAAAATTTCTTTCTCTTCCTGACAGGGGGAAATCAGGCATATTGTTTGGTGTCTGTGGAGGGAAGTGGAGTGAAGGCCTTGACTATCGTGGCGAGCTTTTAAACGGTGCTTTTGTTATCGGTTTTCCGCTTGCTCCGTTTAATGACGTTCGCAAGATGGTTATTGACTATTTTAAGAAGAAGTTCGGTGCGGAAGGTGAGTTCATATCCTATACACTCCCTGCCATCAATAAGGCAGTTCAGGCGCTTGGAAGGGTGATCCGGACACCAGAAGATCATGGAATTCTGCTTCTGGGGGACACAAGGTTCATTGAAAAACGGGTATGGGAAGGCCTCCCACCCTGGATGCAGGCTGAGATGAAAGAATGTAATATAACCACTTTCAAAAGTTCGGTTCGAAAATGGCGATGAAAAGAGGTGTCTGTCGTTTTGGGCTCTGGCGTGTACATGTAACGTGGTCCGGGGATACGGTATACCGTGTTTTATTTTCAAAAACCGGTGAGGGTGGAGATGTACCTCCTGAATTCCGCCTGTACTTTTCCGGAAAGCCTGTAAATTTCGGGCGCTTAAATTCGACGGGTACAGAAGATGACTCTCCTTTTGCAGAGATTTACAGGGAAGTTCTGAAAATCCCGTACGGGCAGACTGCAACATATGGTGATATTGCAGATTTGACCGGTACAAGTCCCCGTATGGTAGGAAATGCGATGAAGAGAAACCCTACTCCGATAATTATCCCGTGTCACAGGGTTGTCTCTAAATCCGGCATAGGCGGTTTTACGCCTGAGATTGAGATAAAGAGGCTGTTACTTACAATGGAAAATGCCAATAAGAGCGGGAATTAACATATACAATTATTATCGATTTCAGGTGAATTATGAAAGTTGCGGTACTTGGTGCGGGAGCAGTTGGTCTGACAATAGCAGCAAAACTTTCACAGCTATGTGATGTGCATGCAGTAAGCAGAGTGAAGCATGTCAATGCAATTAACAAACGTGGCTTTATCCTCACGGGTATCTGGGGGGAGGAGACATTTGGTTTTAGTTGTTCTGATGGAATCCCTGTGGGTGAAAGATATGATTATGTTATCATCACATCCAAATCCACTGATACAAAGCAAATCTGTGAAAAGTTTCAGGATGTAATTGCAGATACTGAAGTCCTCAGTCTTCAGAACGGTATCGGTAATGAGGAGATAATTTCCGAATATACGAGTCGTGTCATCGGAGGGATTATCATCACCGGTTTTGAGTGGCGCGGGGATGCAAGGGTGAATGTTTCGGTCGAGGCAGGTCCTGTAAAACTTGGACGTTTTCCTGGTGGACTGGATCACAATGTCAGGGTTCTTGTAGATCTGTTTAAGGAGGCAGGACTGAATGTTTCTGAAACAGAAAACATCAGGGGTGATATCTGGGGCAAGACCCTCTATAACTGTGCATTAAACCCTCTGGGTGCCATAATGGGTGTTTCGTATGGTGAACTGGTCAACCAGTATGCATGGCATATTATTGAAGATGTTGTGCATGAAGTGTTCCTTGTTGCAGGGAGTGAAGGAATCAGACTTCAGTGGGACTCTCCGGATGAATATCTTACATTTCTGCATGATGTGCAGGTGCCGTCTACCGCTCTTCACCACTCTTCTATGTATCAGGATCTTAAACTCGGGCGCAGAACCGAAATTGATTTCATCAATGGATCGGTTGTCTCAATAGGATCGGAACATAATATTCTCACGCCAGTCAACCGGACATTATGTGACCTTATCAGGTTTCGGGAATCATTGCCTGAAATGAAATAATCATCATCTAAAATGAAATAATCAGGAATACTGAAAATGAATACCGGAGTTAATATGTCGCGTTCGGCGATTGTTCTTGTAGGGGGTGAAGCAAGACGTGCCGGTGGAAGAGAGAAGTATTTCTTTAATTACAAAGGTGAAACTTTCATTGAAAGGCTGATTTCCACGCTGGATGGTGTTGTAAGTGAGATCATTATTGTTGCAAAAGATCCCGGGCAGTGCAATCGATTCTCCACTCTGGAGAGCGTAAAAGTGATTCATGACATCAGGGAGGGTCTTGGCCCTATCGGTGGTCTGCATGCGGGTATTATGGCGGCTGAATGTGAGTATGTGTTTGTTGTCGCCTGTGATATGCCATGTGTCAACGCCGGTGTGGTTGAGATGCTGTTTCAGTCAATTGATGATTATGATGCTGTAATCCCTGCATGGAACCCGGATATGCTTGAACCGCTGCACGCTGTTTACAGAAAAACTGCACTGTGTTCGTATCTTGAAAGCCATAATTCCCTTTCACTCAGGGATATGGTAAGGAATCTCAATTCGACTTACCTTGATGTGGGTCATATCCGTTCTATTGACCCGGAACTGGAGACATTTGTAAATATTAATAAAATGGAAGATCTGGATGAGATTAACGGGATCTGCCATGACTGAATCGTGGTTTTAGAGAGAGCAGAGTCAGGTATAGGGTATATACCTGATGTTATTACACATACCAGATGATTATAATGTGATTCATCAGGTATTTGTCTGGTTTTAAGACACATAATATACAGGGGGTGCTATTGTGGTAACGACAATCAGGGTTGTTTCAGTTGGGAAATTAAAGGAGAAGTATCTTGCAGACGGGGTGACTGAATATAAGAAGCGCCTGTCCGGTTACGTTAAGCTTGATATGGTGGAAGTTCCTGATGAAGCGTTGCCCGCAAACCCTTCAGCATCTGATATAGTTCGTATACTTGATAAAGAGGGAAAGAAGGTGCTGAAGTTCATCAGGGATCAGGAATATGTAATCCTCCTTGATCTCTCAGGAAAGATGCTTTCTTCAGAAGAACTTGCAGATGAACTTAATTCCCTTGTAATTTCAGGTAAAAGCCGGATCACTTTTGTTATCGGGGGGAGCCTTGGTGTATCCGAAGAACTCCGTAGCCGTGCTTCTTTCTGCTGGAGTATGTCCACACTTACTTTCCCGCACCAGTTTGTCCGTCTTCTTGTTCTGGAGCAGGTATATCGGGCCTGCAGGATTACGAGAGGTGAACGGTACCACAGGTGAAAAAAGGAGGCAGAAGTTTGATTTTGTGTCTTTTTTCTCTGTTGTTCTGATGATAATGTTGACCTGAGATTCTGTGAAAACGTGTATGACTCACGTTCTGTCGGTGACTGTTTGATAAAAGAGGCAATTGCCACTTTCATGCGAACTGCGCGTTTCTGAGTAGTGCCGGAGGAGTCTGATGGAGATTATCCGGTTGCTGATAATTACTGTCCTGCCAGACCCGCACTGGAAGGACAGGCTCAGATCTTCCGGCGCCGCCCGCACGCATCCCGTGCATACTCTCCGAATTCACTGTTAAGCAGTACATCCCCGGTGAAGACCGGACCATCTTTGCAGACGCAGAGACCTTCCGGGTCAATGCAGCAGGATCCGCAGAGCCCGACTCCGCATTTCATGTACCTGACAAGGCTAATCTGTGTTTTTTTTGCAAGACCCTGTTCTGTAAGAATCCTGAGTACGTTTTTCATCATGATTTCCGGACCGCAGACGCAGATATGATCATATGATGCCAGATTCAGACCATTCGTAAGATCGGTTACAAAACCATGGTAACCGCGTGTACCGTCATCGGTTGCGATCCTGAGGTCATCAGTGAGGGTTTCAAGTTCAGAAACAAAAACCAGTTCATCTGCAGTCCTTGCACCAAGCAGAAACGTGTCAGCCTGTCCTGTTTTTGCGAGAGGGCGGAGCGGGGCGGCACCGATGCCTCCGGCAATCACAAGTGTCCGTCCGGGGGTTGTGAAACCGTTGCCCAACGGACCCTTAATCCCGATTTTATCTCCTTCTTTAAGCGAAAACAGGGCCTCTGTAGCCTCACCCACTTTCTGCACAGTAATGGAATTTTGTGATGAAAGTGCCATGGGAATTTCATCCACACCTGGTATCCAGACCATACAGAAATGTCCTGCGCCGGAATCGAAAGATTCTGAAAATTCAAATGTCTTTATTGTGGGTGTTTCCTGTTTTATCCTGATGATTGTTACCGGAACTGACGGGATTTCATACATGTGCACACCCCACTATCTCTTCTGCCCTGCACCCATCCGGCAGATATAGTTCTCCTGCAATCTGTCTGAATATATCCGCGCTGTCCAGTACCGCACTTCCAATTTCAACCGCACTGGCGCCCGCCATCATCATCTCGATAACATTATCGGCATTTGAAATACCCCCGCATCCGATAACCGGAATTCTGCAGCTCTCATAGAGGTCATACACACATTTCACTGCAATTGGAAATATCGCAGGTCCTGAAAGGCCGCCTGAACCGTGACCGAGTGCCGGCATCCTGTGTGCTGTTGAAATCCTCATTGCTCTGACTGTGTTTATTGCAACAATTGCACTTGCACCGCCGCGCTCGGCAGCAGCACCACATTCGCTTATGTCTGTTACATTTGGTGTCAGTTTAACCCATGTAGGCACTCCCAGTCGTGAAACTGCTCGTGTGCACTCCTCCACGAGTTCAGGGTCGGCACCGAGTGCCGCACCATACCCTTCAGCGTGCGGGCAGCTGACATTCAGTTCAATACCTTTTGCCCTGTCTGAAAACCAGGATGCCACCTCTGCAAACTCGTCAGGATTTCCTCCGAAAATACTGACAATCACAGGTTCGTCCTTAACAACGTCAAGTTCCTGTATAAATTCCTTTGACGGATTGGGAAGCCCCATCGCATTCATAACAGCGCCATCCAGAACGGCGACACATGGTCCTTTATGCCCTTCTTTCGGGTATGGACCTATTGATTTGGTTACCACTCCTCCCGCGCCGCTGTTTAATATGCGGCCAAGAGATGCACCGGTAGTACCCAGCACCCCTGCGGCAAGGATTAAGTGATTTTTCAGTGTAACTCCGCCTATGTCAACATTTCCCGGGATTATTGTCACCATTGCAAAAGAATTGTAGTTATTAATTATTATTAGCATACCTTATTCTGATAATATATGAGTAGTCTGTCAGTGATGGGAGTGGGTAAAGTTGGTGGTGAGGTAGCTTTCCTCGCCGCTGCAATGGGGCTTGTTGATGAACTTAATATATATGATACATATTCCCCTCTGCTGCATGCCCAGGCGCTTGACCTGAAGCATACAGGTCTTGATGTTAATCTGTCAACTGATCCGGCAGACCTCGCAAACGGGGATATTTTTTTATTTGCTGCAGGTTCCCCAAGGACGCCTGATATTAAGACAAGAGCAGATCTGCTGGAGGCAAACAAACCAGTCTCTGATATGGCAGCAGAGTATCTGAAAAATTATGACGGAATAGTAATTACTGTGACAAATCCGATGGATGCGAACAACTATTATCTCTGGAAAAAATCAGGTCTCCCACGTGACAGGTGCATAGGTTCTGGTGGTCAGCTTGATAGTGCCCGATATAGATGTTTTATGGATGATCATGGTATTTCCGGCGATGCATGGGTAATTGGAGAACACGGGGAGCATCAGGTGCCACTGTTCTCAAAACTCGCCTTTGAAGTTCAGTCTGAAAAAAGGGATGAAATATTGTCTCAGATGAGGTCTGCCAGTGTACAGGTAATTCAGGGGAAAGGAAGTACTGTTTTCGGGCCTGCGCTAAATATCATAGATTTAATCAGAGCAGTTCTGAATGACGAACGCAAAATAATCCCGTGTTCCTGTGTGCTGGAAGGGGAATACGGCGTAAAAGATTGTTCCATCGGAGTCCCTGCAAGAATTGGCAGGGAGGGAATATCAAAAATATTCGAATGGGAACTGGACGAATGGGAAGAGAAAAAGTTTCAGGAATCTGCTGCGTTCCTGACAGACCTTTGCAGGATAACAGATGAGTAGTCTGTCAGTGATGGGAGTGGGTAAAGTTGGTGGTGAGGTAGCTTTCCTTGCCGCTGCAATGGGGCTTGTTGATGAACTGAATATCTATGATACAGATTCCCCACTGCTGCATGCCCAGGCGCTTGACCTGAAGCATACAGGTCTTGATGTTAATCTCTCAACTGATCCGGCAGACCTCGCAAATGGGGATATTTTTTTATTTACTGCAGGTTTCCCAAGGACTCCTGATATTAAGACAAGAGCAGATCTGCTGGAGGCAAACAAACCTGTCTCCGATATGGCAGCAGAGTATCTGAAAAATTATGACGGAATACTGATTACTGTGACAAACCCGATGGATGCGAACAACTATTATCTCTGGAAAAAATCAGGTATTCCACGTGAAAGATGCATAGGTTTCGGTGGTCAGCTTGATAGTGCCCGATATAGCTGTTTTATGGATGATCATGGTATTTCCGGCGATGCATGGGTAATTGGAGAACACGGGGAGCATCAGGTGCCACTGTTCTCAAAATTTCCTTTTGAAGTTCAGTCTGAGAAAAGGGATGAAATATTGTCTCAGATGAAGTCTGCCAGCATGCAGGTAATTAAAGGGAAAGGAGGTACTGTTTTCGGTCCTGCGCAAAATATCATAGATTTAATCAGAGCAGTTCTGAATGACGAACGCAGAATAATCCCATGTTCCTGTGTACTGGAAGGGGAATATGGCGTAAAAGATTGTTCTATCGGAGTCCCTGCAAGGATTGGCAGGGCGGGAATCTCAAAAATTTTCGAATGGGAACTGGGCGAGTGGGAAGAGAAAAAGTTTCAGGAATCTGCTGCGTTCCTGACAGACCTGTGCAGGAGAACAGATGAAAGATGATAGTAAACTCCGCCTGGCTATCAACCAGGTGGAATATTCAAACGGCCCTGCAGGTCCGGTAATTCATATATTCGGAAGGGATGGATCAGGGCTTGCCTCGCAAATACAGGTAACCGGATTCCGGCCGTATTTTTATGTTCCTGTTAAGGAGGCAGATTCACTAAAAAAACTGCCCCCACAGATAGCTGAGGTGGAAACAGGGAGTGTGTACCGTTCAATTCAGGGTGACGAGTTGCGGCGTATCTACACTTTCCGCCCGGGCGATGTGCGTGATGTGCGTAACCAGTTTAGGCATTATGAAGCCGATATTCCGTTTGCAACCCGCTTTATGATTGATATGGGTCTTACCGGAGGAGCTCTCATACCTGATATATTCTGTGATTACAGTGATGTAAAACCCGCAGAGGTACAGGCCCCGGCAAGAATCTGTATGATGGATATCGAGTGCGAGGATGAGAGAGGTTTTCCTGATGCAGGGCGGGATAAGATTAACTGTATCACCTGCTGGGATTCGTTTGATGATGAGTATACGACATTTTTCTGGCAGGATGCATCAGCAGAGGCGGTCATATCCCCTGTGTCTGAAAAACACCTGGTGCATATGTACCCGAGTGAATCATCTCTCCTGAATGGACTTGTTAGTTATATCCGTGAAAAAGACCCTGACGTATTATCCGGCTGGAATTTTGTTGAATTTGACATCCCGTATATCCTCAGGCGTATGGAAGTGCTCGGTATTCCGCCCGATTCCCTTTCCCGCATCTCTGGTGTTTTTGGAAGGAATGCCCTTCGGGGCAGAGCTTTGTTTGACCTGCTCACCGGATATAAAAAAATGCAGGGAGCCCGAAAAGAATCATACAGGTTAGACGCGGTTGCAGAAGACGAACTTGGAGAAGGAAAAGTCAGGTACACAGGCACGATATGTGACCTGTGGAGGAATGAACCTCAGAAACTTGTTGAATACAATTATAAGGATGTTGAACTCTGCGTAGGAATTAACAGGAAAAATAATATAATTGAGTTTTATCGCGAAATTGCGCGTTATGTCGGCTGTCCGCTTGACAGAACTCTGAATTCCTCGAACGTAATTGATATTTTTGTGCTTAGAAAGGCATTTGGCAGGTATGCTCTCCCGTCTAAGGGCTATGCCGCCGCTGAGGAATTTGAGGGCGCCACTGTTTTTGATCCCTCACGTGGAGTGAAAGAGAATGTAGTGGTACTGGACTTAAAATCCTTATATCCTATGTGTATGATGACACTGAACGCCTCACCTGAGACCAAAGATCAGAATGGTGAACTCAGGGCGCCAAACGGCATTCGGTTCAGAAAAAAGCCTGACGGGCTGACGAGGAATATAATAAGTGAACTCCTTGTGGAGCGGGACGAGAAGAAGGCTCTCAGGGATAAATATCCATATGGTTCTCCTGAATATGTTCTCTATGATCTGCAGCAGAATGTACTGAAGGTGATAATGAACACCTATTATGGTGTTTCCGGTTATGCACGTTTCCGTCTTTATGACCGTGAAATCGGTTCTGCTGTGACATCTGTAGGCCGGGCAATTATTGCACATACACGCAGTGTGATTACTGATATGGGTTATACTGTCCTGTACGGAGATACGGATTCATGTATGGTACAGCTCCCGGTTCTGGATCTGGATAAAACCATCTGTGTGGCACGGGAAATTGAAGAAGAACTGAATGAGAGTTATTCGAAGTTTGCACTGGATGTACTTGGTGCCAGAGAGCACTATTTCTCAATTAAGTTTGAGAAAGTCTACCGTCGTTTCTTTCAGGCCGGGAAGAAGAAGAGGTATGCAGGTCACCTTGTCTGGAAGGAAGGGAAGGATGTTGACCAGGTTGATATTGTTGGGTTTGAACTGCGCCGTAGTGATTCCCCGCATATAACAAAGGAAGTCCAGCAGCATGTAATGGAACTGGTTCTGCAGGGTGCTGATTTACCTGAACTGAAGTCGTATCTGGGTGTAATTATCAGAAAATACAGGCGCGGGGAATATTCACCTGACGATGTGGGTATTCCCGGAGGTATCGGGAAAGCTCTTGAGAGTTATGAGATCAAAGACGCCCATGTACGGGGAGCGATATACTCAAATAAATACCTTGGCACGGACTTTAAACGTGGGAGTAAGCCTAAACGCATTTATATCAAAAATGTGACAGCAAAATACCCGAAAACTGATGTGATCTGCTTTGAATACGCTGATCAGGTACCTCCGGAATTTGAGGTGGATTGGGAGGTCATGATGGAGAAAAGCATTAAATTACCTATATCACGTATTATTGAAGCGATAGGTATACACTGGACCGATGTTGATCCTGCACGGACAACGTTGTTTGATTTTGGTATGTAACAGGTGGGTATGTACTGGAGGCAATGAATCTCTGGGTGTCTATACCAGAGATAATAACCAAAAAAACAGATATGAAAGCTCTGATTACAGGGCTGAATGAAAAAAGTGATTCTTTCGTTTCCTATGTTAAATCACAACAAATATATGATCTCTCAACTCAAAATTTGAAATAAGCAGATGACAGACCTTGTCAGGCAATATATTTCTGACAAGAGCGGGCAATAGAAGTGCCTGGATTTCCTGCGCGGGAATATTTCCGGGAATAGAGGTATTTAGATGGAAGAGTTAATTCTCGTCACTTATGCAACAAAATATGGTTCAACTGCTGAAACTGCGGAATTAATTGGCAATTTTTTACGTGATGAGGGTAAAGTAGTTGAAGTCAGATCGGTTTGTGAAGTTTTTGCTGTTACCAAATACAGTGCAGTAATTATCGGAAGCCCGCTGTACATGGGTAAACTGCTCCCCGATATTGTGGAATTTGTAAAAAAGCATCAGAATATGTTGCATGAAAGACCTGTGCTTTTCTTCATTGCGGGTTATACTCTCGTGGATATTGATGAAGGTAAGCGGAAAAAGGCCTTTGCAGCTGTTGACGTTCTCCGGCCGTATGTTACACTGCATGAAATCGGTCTGTTTGCCGGAAAAGTACCTTCAGAGAACCTTTCGTTCATGGAAAAGGCAGCGATGAAAATTGATGGGATCAGTCCCGGGGATTACCGCAACCCGGATATTGTCCGCGAATGGACAAAAGGACTCATCGACCTGCGCCTGCTCCAGTTCTGAATGATTATCTCTGATTTTATTTTCAGTGATATTTTTCAATCGGTTAAAGAATAAGAAGAATGTCAGTTAGGTTTTGTTTTCAGTACATGAATTCGTATGAAAACGTGGGTGGTAGTTTCGCTTCAGGCCCTTATAGGCATCCTGCATTCCCGGCGACACATAACCATGGTGAGGAAAAAGAGCAATTATATCCGTTTGATTGAAATTTCGTTGGCATTTTCTATGTATTCTGAAAATACATGTGCTCGTTATGTGTTGCACTTGATACCTAACGAACGCAATTTTATCAATCAATGAAATTTAGCGCATTTATATTTTTAGTCGAAATTCAACCATTTTGGATCTGTCTCGTTATGAATTTCCGGGAATATAGGAGGCATAGTGTAAAACCACGAAGTCTTTAGTTTGGGTAAGTTTTTTCCCACTAAACAGTATTAAGCCCGGAGGGCTTTCATACACCTTTTCTGAAAGTTTCTATCAGATTATCGGTCCATAGTGAAATTTCATCAAAGTTGCGGAAATCTCCCTCTTCCGGCTTAACGATTTTTAAGATCTGTTTGTCTACAAAATTCATATTGCTTTTATCAATTTTACTTGCAAACAGCCCGGTCATTACAGGGTTTGTGTATGGGAGCAGGGCATCGAATGATTTTTCTGCTATTTTGATGTTTTTTTCGTTCTTGTCTTTCAGGGTAACGCCTACAGAGAAGATGGCAACCGGAACCCGGTTAAGGGATTCACTAAATTGCTGTACAAAGTGTACTCCTTCTTTTAACCACTTCCCCATGTATATCGGGCTCCCGATAATCACAGCATCGTACCCTTCAAGGCTGCTGATGTCTGTGACATTGGAGATCTCCGCTTCAATTTCTATCTCTTTAATTTTGTCTGCAATAAATTCAGCCACTTCTTGCGTTGAACCATAACGTGTTGCAAACGCGATTAATACCTTTTTTAGTTCCATTAATATTCACCACTATGAAATTACAGTAGATTAGTAGATCAGGAGATTCAGTTCATATAGACTTCTGTATTACAGGTCCATATAGAGTGCTGTATTTTTTATGTATGAGCCTGTCAAATTAGTTCTTTTTGGGTGAAGAGACTCACCATATCTGGTTAGCAAATTAACATACTTATATTGGTAATTTCGGATAAATGGGGATAGACAGGGAAGGAAATTTGGGCAGTCCGATTATTTTGTAATTATTTTCATTAGCCTGATTATTTTGGTATTATTATGTTCCATGTTTAAGTCTGAACGGATCTATTTTTTTCCAAGAAATACAGCATATCCCCTTTGACCATTTTTAAGAGGTATTGGGACTATTTTTGTTGCATGGCTTCGCTTCTCTCTGCGTTCATATGTTTGAGCGTCGGCTTTTGACCTGAAAGCCTTTTCTGCCTTCATGACTTTGCCGTCATATTTTTTTCGCATGTTAATTTTTTCTTCCCTGTCACTTGCAGCCATATAATGACATCCGATGTGGAAGGGCACAGTCGGATTTTTCAGTGATTTTTCAAAATTTATGAACATCTCTGGAACAAAATTTCATTTTTGTTAGTTCTAAAGATGCAAATTGCCAAATAATATTTTGAGTTCTTATTAAA
>JAYEIC010000057.1:0-13156 GCA_034659935.1 Methanobacteriota archaeon
TTCAAAATCGCTTTCAGACCCAAATCCCGCACCGTAAATTCCGGACAGGAACTTCTTATTCGAAGTAGTTATATCGTAGTTCAGGTCCGACAATGCCTTTTCATGGTTCTTTTTTTCGCTCTCAAGTCTTATTGCTTTAGAAGAGAGGCTTTCCCTCTTTTCACGTTTCTCCAAAAGGACAGCCTCTGCTTTCTCAGCGAGATTTTTAAGCCATTTTTCCTCCTCATCAGGGTTTTTATCACCGAAAAGCCCAAATCTCTCCTCTTTAAGGATTTTTAACCTGGATTCAAGGAACTCAATTTCACCGGATTTATTCAGGCTGCTTTTTTCAGCTTCAGCAAGAAGTGCAGAGAATTTCACCCTGTCAGATTCACAGAGGGTAAATTTCTCCCTGACATCCTCATGCTCTTCTTCTTTTTTATTGTAGGCGGAGAGGATTTCCTTCAATACAACAGGGATCTGCCCGATTTTTTCAGGAGGAGAAAGAGACGAAGCGTATTTGGAGAATTCATTCTCAAGCAAAATCCTTAACCTGCCGGACTCCTCTCTGGTATTTAAGAGAACTCCGGAAATTCTCTCTTCCACAGTTTCACCCTCTTTTAATGAATATTTAGCATCAGTAATTTCCTTCTCAACAGACCTCAACTCATCCTCAAGAACTGAAAGCGACTTTTCAGCCTCAGGAAGCTCTTTACTGAGAGGTTCATAATCCCTGATGACCGAGCGAATCTTTGAGAGTTCCCCTTCTGAAATCTCATTTTTCTTCAGGATCTCATCTTTACCTCTGCCTTCAGAACTCATTTTGGCATTATCCAGGCACTCATCAAGATCCTCTTTAAGTGAATCCCTCTTTGATAATAGCTCATCAGACGTCTTTTTATTACCCTGAATCTTTGATTCAAGGACCGCAATATTAGAATCTGCCTTCGATAGTTCAGAGGATAAATCTTCAAGAAGAGACTTTTCTCTCTTTATCTTCGATTTTGTCTCATCAAAAACGGGAATGTCTGAGGCATATGGGTGCTCAGGCGAACCGCAGAGAGGACAGGGTTCACCGTTAACAAGCCGTTTTCTCTCATCGTCAAGGCTTTTAATCTTTGATGCAAGTGCAGAATTCTCCTCTAAAATCCCGACATAGTCAGTTTTTTCACTTATTCTTCCGGATAAAACTGAAAGCTTTCCATCAAGGGCAATTATCCGGTCTCTGTCCTTCCTGCTCTCTTCGGCAAGAAGTGAGATTGTCTCTTCAGCAGACTCCACCTCTTCAAAATAACGGAGAGCATTTTTCAGGTGCGAAGACAGTTCAGAATATTCCCTGTCAAGTTCATATAACCGGTTAATTTCCCGGTCTCCAAGAAGAAGTTTGATCTTCTCTTTAATCCCGTCATATCTCTCCCTGCATCTGGAAAGTCTGCCATTTGTCTTTGCAAGGAGTTCTTTTCTGCCGGCAAGCACCACTTTTCTTTTGGAAATCTCTTTATGGGATTTATTCAGATCAACCTCAAGAGAAGTCTCCTCTTTAAGATATTCTGAATATTTCTTTGCCTTTTCTTCTATCAGTGCAATATCTCCCCTGAGATTTTTCACCCCTGTGTTTTCAGAGAGATAACCCGAGAGTTTTTCCGCCTCAGATTCAAGAAATGAAATATTTTCAGATATGCAGGAGATTTTTGCCTTATAATCCTCTTCTTTCTTTCTTAGCCCGTCAAATTCACCACTTGCAGATGATATATTCCCAAGGTGCCCGTCAATGATGATATCAGATTTGCGTGCTCTGTTGATAATCTCAAGGCTTTCATTAAAATTGCGGGATGCATCTCCACTCTCTTTAAGTGCATCCTCATAGTCCAGTGTTGCCCTGTTAAATTCCTCTTTTAAGCCCGGCAAAACGGCATTTATCTCAGCCAAAGCCTTTTTTTCTTTAGACTGTCTTTCCCTGTCCCGGTGGAGATTATCATATATATGCCGGTAATCCGATGCTTTTCTGAAGAGTGCAAGCTTTTTGAGATCATTAGCGGAGTTATCCTTTAGAATCACAATCCTGCTCTTCTCTTTATCTAACCTGCCAATATCATCCTCAATGCGGGAGATATTCTCAACCCACCGGATGAAACTGTCCGTCTCACCAATCTTTTCCTTTACAAAGGCACTTTCCTGATTCAGTGAATTCAGCCTCTGCTTCAGGTCACTCTCCTCCTCTTCTGACAGCACGTTTATCGAATTTAGTGACTCCCGCATACTGTCAAGAAGATTCTCTTCTTTTTTCTTTCTCTCATATACTCTGACAGAAATTTCTGAGTATATTCCCGTCCCTGTGATCTGCTCAAGGACGGGTGCCCGTTCCGCAGGGCGGGAGTTTAAGAAAACCGAAAAGTCTCCCTGTGCAAGCATAATAGAGCGCTTGAAGCGGTCATAATCCATCCCTGTCTTCTCTTCAACAACAGAAGGGACGTATTTCTTTCTGTCCTCGATTATCTTCCCTGTCCTGATATCTGAGATCTCATGCTTTGGCCCCTGAAGTTTTCCGCCGGGATTATTACCTGCTTTCCTCTGGGAAAAACTACAGCAGAAATACCCCTTTGCCGACTCAAACTCCACCTCGGCAAAACAGTCGGATGAAAGCCTTGACATCAACTCATTTGTTGACTGAGTGATCTTTCCAAGTCGGGGGGTTTCTCCGTAAAGGGCAAGAGATATCGCATCCAGTATTGTACTCTTCCCTGACCCCGTAGGGCCTGTTATTGCAAATATACCTCCAGATTCATAATCCGACCCCGTAAAATCAATTTCCCATTTCCCGTAGAGTGAATTTAAGTTTTTGAATCGTAATTTCAGGATTTTCATGATAGTTACCTACTCCGCCTGATGATCTCCTTCATAAATCTCCTCAAGTATCTCACTGTAGGCATCAGAGAGCTCCTTATAATCCTCTTCAGGCACGTCGTTTATGGCAAGACAACGTCTCAGCACCTCATTTACATCAAGGTCCTCAAGTGTTATTCCGGATTCATACGATTCCTCAGACTCTATGACAACCCTCATATTCTTAATCCGGAGTATTTCCACAGAGGAGTCCTTTACCATCTCAGTAACGCGCCTGTTCACCTCAGCTGCGGCGGCCCTGCCTTCATAGATTATTTCCACACAGCATTTTTCACCGGAAGACAAAAGTTCTCTCAGCCCCTCTGTTATCTCACCGATGTTGCCCTGAAGTGTAATCAGTGGCATAAAGCACGGGACAGGGATCTCTTTGAGTACGGGTGTTTTTCCTGATGAAAAATCAGCCCTGATGACAATTTTTTTCCGTTTTGCTTCTCCAAATCCGAGTGGCAGAGGCGCCCCGCTGTACCTGATATATTCGCTTCCGGACTTCTGCGGCATATGGAGGTGGCCGAGGGCCACATAATCAAAGAACTCAGGAAAACCTGAAGGGCTGAATGCAGATAATTTTCCGACATAGAGATCACGCACCCCATCACCTTCAGCAGTCATTCCTCCGGCAGCGAAGAGATGCCCGGTTGCGATTACAGGAAGGTCATATCCGGAATCCTGTACGATTTTTTCCGCCTCTCCGGCAATGTCCTGATAGTACCTGCCCATTGCATTCATAAGCTCAATGCCCTTCTCCTCAATATTCTGTCCAGGTTTGTATCTTCTGATATCCCTATCCCTGAGGTATGGCACTGCACACACAACTGCGGCGGGAATACCCTTACTATTGTTTAAGACGATTATATGATCAGATATATTCCCGGTAACCGCACCAAAGACATACAGATTCATGCATCTGAGGATTTCTCCTGGCGCGTCCAGAAGTGACGGCGAGTCGTGATTCCCGCCAGTGATTATTGCGTAACTGCAGCAGGTTTCTGAGAGTTTCCGGAGAAAATTATAGTATATGCCAAGCGAGCGGTTGGAAGGGTTTGTTGTGTCAAAGATATCCCCTGAAACTATGATGGCTTCTATTCCCTCCTCATTTATACATTTGATAAGCCAGTCAAAAAAGGCTTCAAATTCCTCATATCTGCTCCTGCCATAGAGATTATGCCCTATATGCCAGTCCGAGGTGTGAAGTATTTTCATTGTTTTTTCTGCTCCCTGTTATTTTCTGCCGGAATTGTGGCAATCTTAGAATTATTGCCGGATTATTTTTTTCGGTTTTTCACCAGGAATTATTTATGAGAACTGATATAATAACCGATGTGGGAACCGATGTCAATAACAAAATTGAATATACGCTAACACAAATTTATTTGATATTGTAATGAATTTTATCAGGTCAATAATTGCGATGCTACAGTTCTGCACGGTGCTTCCCCTTGGGAAACCTTCAGATTATGATCTATTTGCGAAACGCACCTATCTGCTCCCTGTTGCAGGTTATGTAGTTGGCGGTATTACCGCGCTTGCAGTTCTCTATATGCCTTCTGTACCTGTAACTGCAGCAGTTGCCCTTTTTCTGGTGCTGATATTATCAGGATGCAACCACTTTGACGGTCTGCTTGATCTTGGCGATGGTATGATGGCCCATGGGAGCCGGGAAAAGAGGATAGCTGCCCTTACTGATCGCCAGACCGGTGCGGGAGCGGTTGCGGCGGGGACGCTTGTTCTCATCCTCTCTTTTTCAGGTCTCCTCTCTGTTGCGTCAATACCTGTTGCCATACTGGTCTCGGAAGTGCTTGCAAAAATGGCGATGTCTTTTGTTATTACAACAGGCAGGCCGTTTAAAGAAGGTATGTACGCGTATATGCATGGTTTTGTAAAACCATGGTTCCCTGCGGTATCACTTCTCCTCTGTCTGCCGCTCTTTCTTCTGCCTGTATCACCATCTGCAATTGCTATTGCATTCATTGTGGCACTGGGGATGGTGCTTCTGATGTATGTCAATGCGCATCGTCTCTTTGGCGGTATCAACGGTGATGTCGTTGGTGCTACAAATGAGGTGACCCGGGCGGTAGTGATAATCGTCCTTTCATTTGTGCTTTGAAACAGATTTACCGTGCAAATTACTTCGTGACTTGTCATTAAATAGAGCCTGGCACAACGCGGGTCGTCCACGTTTTTAGTGAATATAATTATTGCCTGACAACGGAAATGGTATACAATGATTCATAATTATGGCGTCCACATGAAAGGAGGCGTAATTACCGAGCGTGATTCTGATTATTGTACTGTCAGGACACGTATGCCTGCAGGTGTACTTTCGTGCGAAAAAATGCGTGGTCTTGCTGAAATTGCTGAAAAATACGGAACCGGTGAGGTTCATCTGACCACACGCCAGACTGTTGAGATACCACATGTTGATCAGAGAGTTATTGAGGAGATATCAAAGGATCTGGAGAAAAACGGGACTCCGATAGGTTCAGAACGTGACGAAATTGTAAATATTGTTGCCTGCCCGGGCACTGAGAGGTGCAAATACGCGAATATCGATTCTATTGGTCTTGCAAAACGTCTTGATAGTGCGTTGTTTGGGAAAATAATGCCTGTTAAGTTGCGGATATCCGTATCTGCCTGCCCCTATGCCTGTACAAGTCCTATTCTTAATGAAATAGGGATAATTGGCAGGATTAATCCTGTACGGATTCCCGGTCTCTGTACCGGTTGTGGCACATGTGTTGAATATTGCAGTGAATCTGCAATTATCCTTAAAGACGGGGCTTGTGTAATTGATAATAATAAGTGTGTCCAGTGTGGGATCTGCATCCAGTCGTGCCCGTATGATATCATACTCTCTGAAAATTTACACTACTTAATAACTGTCGGAGGGCGGCGTGGGCGTCACCCTCAGCTTGGTCGTGAGCTTGTGGAAGTCGGTTCTGAGAATGAAGTGTTGGCTGTTATTGAGAAACTTGTATACTGGATATACAGACGTGCATGGAGTGGCAGACTGCTCTCTGACCAGCTTGATGACCTGCATTTTGAAAAGTTTAAAAAAGAAATTCTTGAAGGGATCAATTCAGAGAAACCAGAGAAATAATAGTTAAAATGAAAAAACCAGGAAATATTGGTGTGTTAGTACTGGTATAATGAAGTGAAACCGGAATCCTTTTCATCATCGCAGATTATTGCGCTGCCGTCGCGGATGAGCGTGTTGAACATCATAGCTGCATTCATCAGGTCTTCATCAGACGCGACTCCTCTTCTCACACCTTCAATTTTTTCTTTTTGCGGGGTGGGGATAACACGTTTCCCTACCAAAACGCCCTGACAGTGCTTACAGTACGCACATTTGCTGTATACGGACACTTCACCATCTGCGCATCTGACTGTGACTTTCTGTCCTGTTTCATTCCGGTTAAAAAGTAGTGACTTCATCGTTTTGATAGATAAACACCAATAAGTTATGAGGGTGTCGATTGGATTCAAACCAACAAATTTTACGCTTTCCATTAGCCAGAGAAATGTTTTATATAGATTGTTTCCCAATGTATAATACTCATATCAAAACGATTGGGCGTTTGCGACCGTCCCTTTAATAAATATCGAGGTTTTGGATTATGGCAGCAGAAAAGTCACATATGAATATGGCCGTGGTTGGGCACATCGACCACGGGAAGTCAACGACTGTCGGTCGTTTACTGTTTGAGACAGGTGCAGTGCCACCGCACATCATCGAGAACTACCGTAAAGAAGCAGAATCTAAGGGTAAAGGCTCCTTTGAGTTTGCATGGGTTATGGATAACCTGAAGGAAGAGCGTGAGCGTGGTATTACAATTGATATTGCACACAAGCGTTTTGACACCCCGAAATTTTACTTTACAATTGTAGACTGCCCCGGGCACCGTGACTTTGTCAAGAACATGATCACCGGTGCATCACAGGCAGATGCAGCACTTCTTGTTGTTGCTGCACCTGACGGCGCAATGGAGCAGACTAAGGAGCATGTGTTCCTTTTACGTACACTTGGTGTTAACCAGCTCATCATCGGTATCAACAAGATGGACATGGTTAAATACTCTGAGGAGCGCTACAATGAAGTTGTAAAAGAGGTCAGCGATCTCATTAAGATTGTCGGTTACAAACCAGCTGATATTCACTTCATCCCTATGAGTGCTTTTGCAGGTGATAATATTGCAGCCAAGAGTGAGAACACTCCATGGTACAAAGGTTTAACAGTTCTTCAGGCACTTGACACACTCGTTGCACCTGAACTCCCGACACGCCTTCCGTTCCGTCTTCCAATTCAGGATGTATACTCTATTTCCGGTATTGGTACCGTGCCTGTCGGCCGTATTGAAACAGGTATCATGAAGAAGGGAATGAAAGTTTCATTCATGCCTGCAAACAAAGAGGGTGAGGTTAAATCCATTGAGATGCACCACGAAGAACAGCCTGAGGCAAAGCCTGGCGATAACGTTGGCTTCAACGTACGTGGTATCGGCAAGAATGATATCCGCCGTGGTGATGTGTGTGGTCCTGCAGGGGATCCACCAACTGTGGCAGAGGAATTCACCGCACAGATTGTGGTTCTTCACCACCCAAGTGCACTGACAGTCGGTTACACGCCTGTGTTCCACTGCCACACTGCACAGGTTGCCTGTACATTCGTTGAACTCCAGAAGAAGCTTGACCCACGTACCGGCCAGGTAAAAGAGGAGAACCCAACCTTCCTTAAGACCGGAGATGCTGCAATTGTGAAGCTCAGACCTGTTCAGCCGATGGTTATTGAGAAGATCAAGGAAATCCCACAGCTCGGCAGGTTTGCAATCCGTGATATGGGATCAACCATTGCAGCCGGAATGTGTATAGATATTACTCCAAAACAGATGAGATAATTTCTCAAATATATTTTTAGGTGATTTAAAATGCAAAAAGCCAGGATACGCTTATCAGGAACCGATTTCGGAAAAATTGAAGGGGTTTGTGATCGTATAAAGGAAATTGCCGAGCGTACAGGCGTAAACCTGGCAGGCCCGGTTCCTTTACCAACCAAAAAGATGGTTGTACCTATCCGTAAGAGTCCGGATGGAGAAGGAACTGCTTCCTGGGACCGTTGGCAGATGCGCATCCACAAGAGATTAATTGATCTTGATGCAGATGAGCGTGCTCTCAGACAGTTGATGAGAATCCAGGTGCCAAAGGATATTGGCATTGAGATTATTCTTAAAAACTGAAGGTGCGGCGTGAAAGCCGCTGATTTTTTCTCAAAATTAAGAGAAAACCTCACTTTTGAGAGGCTGTTCTTAATTATTTTACTGGTATCACTGTTTGTCAGGCTGTATAATCTAGACCTGAAGTTATTTCATCATGATGAAGCGGTGCATGCCTGGTTCTCTTTCAGACTGCTTACAGAAGGGGTGTACCAATACGACCCTATGTTCCATGGTCCGTTGCTCTATTATGTGACTACAGGGATGTTCTCGGTATTCGGGGACTCGGATCTGGTAGGGCGGATAGTCCCGTCAATCCTTGGTGTGCTGTTAATACCTCTGGTATTTCTGATTTACCGGCTGGGTTATCTTGATAAAAAACAGACGCTTATTGCAGCCTTGTTTATTGCAATCTCTCCGGAGATGGTGTATTTCTCACGTTTCCTGAGAAATGATATATTCATTATATTTTTTACACTTCTGTTGCTGGTTGCACTGCTGTACTATCTTGAGTATGGGAAATTCAGACATCTGCTGGTTGGTGCGGTTGCAACTGGCCTTGGTATGTCTTCAAAAGAAAATATGCCAGTCGTTATTCTGATTTTTGGTTCATTTCTGGTGTATCTTGTCTGGAAGGGTAAAATCCAGTTGCCAATTCACTGGAAACGTGATTTCATCCTTGCAACTATTGTCGTTGTGGGGATTATGGCAGTATTATATTCATCGTTTGGGAATCATCCAGAAGTTCTTGCTGACGGCTGGATTAAGGCGATTGAACACTGGACGTCTATGCACAGACAGGAGCGTCTCGGTGGGCCGCCGTATTTTTATATTCTCTTCTGTATCCTTTATGAACTCCCAATACTCCTGCTTGCGGTATTTGCAACAGGGCAGTTCATTATGGATGGAAAGAAGATAAGATTCCCGTGGGGACAGAGGACACGGGAAGTCGCAAAAGACTTCCATTCAATTGTCAGGATTAGTATAGATCAGTTAAAGGATGCCGGAGCAGCCAGGCTGGCATCTTTATCGGGGTTCTCGTGGATATCAGGAACTGACAAAAAGAAAGAGTTCATGCGGTTTTGTATATACTGGATGGTTATCTCATTTGCTGTTTATGCATATATCGGTGAGAAGGTGCCATGGCTGATTCTTCACCAGTTACTTCCGATGATCTTTGTCGCTGTATACAGGATGACTGACAGGAAAGCAGTTGTTGCTGTAATTATGTCAGTATTTCTCATTGTAATGACATTACATGTTGCATTTACGCCCGCTGATATTAGCGAGCCGATTGTTCAGGTCCAGAATTCCGAAGATGTACGTATTGTCATGGAAATGATTGATGCATCAGATAAGGTGGCGATTCCAACGTCACATTACTGGCCTCTGCCATGGTATTACCGGGGTGGTCTGGATTCTAAGATATCTTATATTACTTCAGAGCATGACGAAGATACATTTGAGTCCTCTGAATATGATCTCGTAATTTTGCATGACGAAGAAAGCTATCCTTCCCTGAAAGGTTATGAAAAACAGGAGTACAAACTCAGTTACTGGTTCTCGGCATATGACAATATGGATCGCCTGCTCCCGTATTATATATTCCGTGACGGTAAAGTGGGCAGTATTAACTGGGATGTTTTTGTCAGGAATAATATGACTATATAAGATCTGGCAAAAATGAGATTTTTTAATTTGATATATAAATCAAAATCCAGATGACAAACGAGTCAGCCTAATCTGGCATCAAATCGGGCTTGGCTGGAATAAATATGAGATTTTTATGGCTTTTTGTGTGATGGGCCAAGCCATCATGTGCGTTTGGTATGAAAACATGCATGACTTCTCAGGGTCACGCTCCGTTTGTACCAAGGGCTACCCTAAGGATGGGAGATGGGAACTCAACCGATTTGTGCTGGGCATGGCAACAAACCAGATGGGCATTCCTGTTTTCCTGAAGAGTTTTTCGGGAAATACGCAGGACAAGAAAAGCATTGTAAAAATGATCGGTGAAATTCAGAAAAATCTGAAATTTGAAGACAAGATATACTATTTAGCTGATTCTGCACTTTACACAGAGGCAAACATCCAGGAAATCTCTGACTATAGTTTCTGGATCAGCCGCGCATCAAATACAATAACTGAGACACAAACCCTGTGCATGTCCAATCTCTCTATGACGCCATGCATCGATGAGCGATATGCACACTACGTCACGGAGAGTAAGTATGGTGATATCAGTCAGCAATGGGTGGTGTATCAGTCTTTTGAAAGACTAAAGTTAAGTCAGAAAAAAAAGGCAGAGGAACTGAAAAATAAACTGAATAAGGCTCGTTTTAAGCTAAAAAAGCTTATGTCAAATGAATTTACATCTGAAGATAAAGCCCTTAAAGCTGCTGAAAAGTGGATCCAGAAAAAGCCGATGTATCAGTTCACGGGTTGCACTACGATTTGCAAAAAGAAGCGGAAAGATGGAAAACGGGGCAGACCCAAGAAAGATGAAGTACTAATCCCGGTCTATTTCATCAAAGCCTCGATCGAGGAAATCGCAGAGCAGCGTGAAAAGGAAATGAACAAATCAGGTCGTTTTGTGCTTGCAACAAATGATACGTCTATTGACCCGGATACCCTTCTGGCAAACTACAAGAACCAGATTCAGGTTGAACGCGGCTTTCGCTTTTTGAAAGATAAGTCCTTTCTTGTGTCTGAGGTGTTCCTGAAGAAACCAGAGCGCATTGAAGCCCCTGCAATGATCATGGTTCTCTGTCTTTTTGTCTATGCTGTAGCTGAATTCAGGATACGAAAGAGACTGAAAGATGCAAATCAGACGGTATTAAATCAGAAAAAAAAGCCAACACAGCTGCCGACAATGAAGTGGATTTTCTTCAGATTTTGGCGGGTCAGAGAGATTATACTTGTAACTGAAAACACAGTTTTGAAGAAAGTCGTCATGATGAAGGATGAATTATGGAAAATATGTCGTTTGTTGGGACCAGAATGTGAAAAATATTATGTTGATCTGGAGACGTGCGGAATCTAAGAACAGTAAACGAGCCAGCAATAAACTAACCATTAATAAATTAGCTACTAATGATGGTTATATAATTTATTCATATGCCCTATAAGGGCAGGTTGAGCCAGCTGAATACACCAACCATTTTAAGACCCATATAGATCATCACTGCAATGAATATATATTTGAGTTCTTTTGCAGGCAGTTTATGGGCAGCTTTAACCCCAAGCTGAGCTATTGGAACACTGGTTCCGGCAAGAAGAGTCCACTGCAGAATATTTACATATCCCAGTGAATATGGAGGCAGACCTGCAACCCCCAGACCATTGATAATATATGAGATAACTCCCCCTGTTGCAGTGAATATCATCATTGTTGTGGAAGTTCCGATCGCCTGGTGCATCTTTAGGTGGAGTGCCAGTACCATTACAGGTATGAGGACTACTCCGCCACCGATTCCTATTATTCCGCATAAGATGCCTAATGGCAGACCCCATGCAATTAATATGGCTGGTGTATCAACAATGTCCTGCTCTGTTTTTATTGGTTTTGCAGTAAGCATGCGCACTGCACTTGCGATGATAATCAGACCAAATAATATTTGTAGTGCCTTTCCATACCCGAGGGAAGCTATATATGTTGCAATGTAAGCACCAATTACTGCTCCTGCAAGACCTGATAAGCCAAGTCCAATGGCCACATTCCATATTACCAGACCTTTCTTGTTGTGACCATAGGTACTGCTGACTGCAGTAGGTAAGACTACAGCAAGATTTGTACCAAATGCAATAAGAATTGCCATTCCCGGTTCAATACCCATGGCTGTCAGTATCCAGTACTGTACAGGGGTCATGATGAAACAGCCTCCAATTCCAAGCAGTCCGCCGGCAAAACCGACACCTATGCCTGTAAGGAGGAGGATAATAATATAGATTAGCTCCATTTCCATTGTTAACCTCTCCGGGTAGATTCATTTGTATCTGTTTGTGTTATGCAATCATTCTCTCTGGATGATATTTCTGTGATATCTCCTGGTTTTATAATCAGTACAGGCGTGGTTGCTTCTCTTGTTACTCTCTCTGATACTGAACCCATCAGCATCCCACTGATATGACTTTTCCCATGACTTCCAATTATGATTAGAGAGACGTCTCTGGTCCTGGCAAGTGAAGTGATCTCAGTAGAGGGGATGCCTGTAGTGATTTCTGTACTAACCCTGAACCCTTCGTTTTGGAGGAAAGATGAAATTTTTTTAAGTTTGCTCTCAGCTTTTTTTTCATTATCATCTCAGTCTCATGTTGGTAATCAGTCTCTGACTTTCCGAACCAGATGACACCGGTTGCTATAGTTGTAATTTCACGTATGTCCAGAACATGCATCACTATTATTTCTTCTGTTCCGGCTGTTTTGAGCTTGGTGATATATTTTAGTGCCAGTTCTGAACAATCAGAAAAATCTGTGGGATAAAGTATTTTTTGAAACATCTTGTAATTCTCTTCTCCTCTGTATGAACTATTTATGAATGTAAATGTGATAAGTACAGGTATTTTAACAAAATTTGAAATGGTGGGCTGGCAATCCGGATGATATCACCTATTGGTATAACCGGAGAAGAACCATAAAAACTGAGATCAGAAAAAAGGAGAAGAGTTAAAAGAAAAAAAGATTTGTAGTTTTATAAATAAAAATAAAAATATTGGATAATGATTATTGTTGCCTGTAGCCTTTTTGCACCTCACAGGTGTTTAACATTGGTTATGTCTCACTACATGCATACAGTATCCTTCCCAAAATTATCCCAATTCATCCCATGAGCTGTATCTGCGATAGAAGAAAAGTCCCACCCCGCCTATAATTACAAGGACTACTACAATCATCAGATAGAAACCGATATTACCAAGACTAAATCCTTCGCCTATATCTTTGCGTAATTTTGATGCCTGGGCATATGCTTCATCACCTTTGATTTTTGCACTGTCTGCCTGGATACGTGCCTGTATGTACTGGTTCTGGTCACGGAGATCCTTTGCATTTGACAGGGTCTGCT
>JAYEIC010000058.1:0-25769 GCA_034659935.1 Methanobacteriota archaeon
AGGTACAGGTACAGTCGGGTACAGGTACAGGTACAGGTACAGTCGGGTACAAGATTCAAAAGTAGATTTTTTGGGCAGATGTTGTGAAGATAACGGTATCATTGATCTCTCTTTGATAGTCCCGCTCTCTGGTTACTTATAAGAGAATCATGAAAAGGTTGTGCCTGACAGGGGGTATGACTGGGATATTACAGAAGACAAATATGTCTGTACAATAATGTAAGGTGATATATCTGAAAGAACAAAACTATCTCAAATTCATTCAAATAATCTGCCTGATTGGGCTGTTTAGCAGTTTTGCAGGCTGTGTATCTGAAGACAATTCTGAAAATACCTGGGATGAACTGGTGTTAAAGACACAGGAGGTGGAACAGTACAATCTGACAGATTCTCCTGTAATAGAGGAAAATAATGATTCAGAGGAGAAATCTTCTTCGGTTGCAGGTACATGTCCGTTTGGAAATAATTGTTGTGGATCAGCGGGATGTTCATTATGGGTAGATTCAGATAATGATGGTTGCTGCGATCGGGGTGTGGTGACAGAGTAACAGGTGGTTGTTCCGGATCTAAAAACAGTAGATTAATGCATATTGTATGTAAAAATCACCAGATATCTCTGGCAGAACCGGCAAAGATGATAGAACCGGCAAAGATGACTGGCAAAGATGACAGAACTGGCAGCTGATATCATCAGTTCTTCTCCTGATTTCTGAAAAAAATATGCATGAAGTACAGGCTTCCGGCACCAGGTCCGGACACTCTGAGAGTAGTGGACCCATATCTAATCTATAATTTCTCACAGAACCAGACATCTCCGGAAGTCTGGTTTTTGACTATATATCTCCGCTTTTGAATACATGTTAATTCTCTGATCATTATGGTGATCATACTCTCTATAGTAAGTGATAACTGACAGGAAAAAACAAAGGAAAGTCTGTGTGTTTGTGGTGTCTGAATGTTGTAGAGAAATTGTGTGTATGTGTGTATTTGAGTACGTGTGTATGCGTTTAAGAGTGTGTACTTAATATCCAATTACCAGATTCACCGGGTTGCCAGATCACTGGTGGATTAAGTTATGATTACATTTTTTTCATAAAGGGGTTTGGTGCGAAAAATGTTATTGTATCCTTGTTTTGGCGTGTGACTTCCTTAACATGAATGTTTAACATGAATGACTTGTTCGAAGTAAAACATGGATTACCTCCCCCATCTCTGTTATTGCAGTATCCTGACTGCTAATACAGGATTTGTGTGCTGTGGTTTCAGTTAGTCTACTATCAGCCTCCTTCAGGTTTTTTTGTATTCAGTTTTTCTCTACGTGTCTGCCATTCTCTGGCTTTTGTTCCAGAATCTCTCTGAGACCAGATGGGATTCCATCAGATCTCTTCCTTCCTCTGATTGATACGTTGTTGCTAATTGTCTCACCTCTCTGGAGAAATCATGCATGATGCCAGGAGAGCACCAGACACTGTTTGATCAGGCGTTCAGTGGAGTTTGAAGTGCTCTCAGATGAGAGGAACAGATGCCGCATTTTACATTAAATGCAGGTGTCTTATCCTTTCTGAACCAGCTTTCTGAACTTCCTGAAATTTCTCCGTTTTTTGGTTGGATTGGATTGACTGGTTTTCCTGTCAACCTCTGATCTAACATAGGACATTAGGGTGTAATCTATTGTGCCCTAAGAATGTTTGATTTTTTAGGTGAGCCTAACAATTGTCTGTATATAGCCATACATTAAGGCCGGACGCGGAATTTCACAGTACAAAAAGAGAGTAAAAAATGTACACCCACGCAGGTTTTGTTTCATATCAGATTCTTATCCTGGCTCATGCTCAGCTTAAAATAGATAATGTGGACGTGTTCTGCGATTATATTTGATGGATAATCTGTGAAAACCTGTCAATTGGCATGGCAATAGCTTTAGCTTTAGCTTGTTGTCTGAATTTGTCTCTGTTTTCTTAGTTGTTGTGATGATGTTGACCTGAGATTCTGTGAAAACGTGCATGACGCGTAAGCGGTCAGGCACTGTTTGCTGAAAGTGGCAATTGCCACTTTCATGCTAAGTGCACGTTTCTGAGTTACTGTCAGGGGAGTGTGGTGGGGATAATCCGGTTGATGATAATTACTGTCCTGGCAGAGCAGCACTGGATGGACAGGCTCGGATCGAAGCATTAACTCAGGGGATATTTATTAACCGGAGGGGAAGATCAGGTGCACCCTGCAAACTGGTGGAACTACTATCACGTATCTGTTCTGCAGAGCAGCAGAGAATACCTTGAGAGTGACAAGGCCCTGCTGCAGGATTGCGTAAACCTGTTTGAGATCCAGATCCCAGTCTCGCATTGCCCCCTGTAATTCCGGGATATGATAGAGTATTCTCATTGTTTCACCTGAGCGAGGGGGGATAAGAGCCTCTGATGGGAAAATTATATCATTTTCGGGGTAGTAGTGATTGAATAATGCAGACAGAGACCCCGGGGTATGTGAGGTATGATGCTCTCCTCCATATTGAAAATTTCATACGGGCACATGGAGGAGAGTTTACAAAGGATGACATATGGAAGCAACTCACAAAAACTCTTGATTATCAGACGTTTCATGAAATATTTACGTACTTCAGAGATTCGCGGAAGATTGCCTTAGATTCTGATGGGCATGTGTGCTGGATTTATAACCCTGAACTCGTGAAGAAATATCGTAATCGTGATGATCTCCGCATCATATGAGCCGGAAAGTCTATTTTGTTGAGCGTGCCCTCCAGAGAGAGTATGAACGACTTGGCAGGGGAACCATAGCGGAAAGAGATCTCCGGGTTGTTCTCTATAAATCGTTTCAGATTATTTCAGAAAATCCTTCTGCCGGAAAGCAGATTCGTCATTCTCTCATTCCGAAGGTATATCTGAAGAGATATGGTGTTGATAACCTCTGGAAATATGATTTGCCGCATGGCTGGCGCCTTGTCTATTCGCTTGTGGTGATGGAGGGTGAAGATCTCTGTCTTATTGTGGAGTGGTTCTCACACAAACAGTATGAGAGGCGTTTTGGGTACTGAGGTGCGGGTGCTTTATCCCCCCCGCTGTCTCTCATCCATCCGGGGGTGTAGATCTGTATCTGCTGTCGATCCGCCGGCGTGAAGTGCAGATTTTGGTAGTGCTCTGCAGGGTACACCAATCGCCCCATGCACCACCTATGCACTCCGTACAACGCTCTGACCCAGACTCCGGTTGCTCAGCCACTATTTTTAGACAAAAGTTTATATCCGATTCAGTAGAACTAATAGGAAACCGTTATGAGGATTTCAATGCCGGTCAGGTGGTTTCAGAGATACATTTCTCTGTTTTAAACCGTTCTTATGGCAAAATTCCCATTTCCTGGTGAAGGCGCCCTCCTACGGGGGGTGTAGTTCCGAGAGAAGTTGTGTTCAGGCACAACTGGCTGACAGACGTAGGATCTGATGTAACCGCATGGGGTGGACGTGATACCACGAGCCCCTTTCTGATGGCAGAAAAATGCCTTGCAGAAAGCGTGTTAATATCAGGATCAATTTGTGGAGATAGGTTAATGCCATTGTGGCATTATGAGCGTTTTAGCTATTCACAGTATAACAGATAACAGTTATCTGTGGTAGTGATCGTTTCGTTTTATCAAACTCAGTCGTCCATTCAGTTCAGAAGGCTGAATATAACTCATTCACGGTTCTGTCGATGCAAAAAATGCCGGTAGCGGCGTGCCCGGGCAGGAATGCCCTGGTTGAATGTCCGTCCGTCTGAAATTACACGTTATGCAGTGTTTTGCATTAAAGCTGGTATTAAAGCCCGCAGGGCTTTTCTGCCTGTTTAAGTAGAAAAAGGATGGAATAAAAAATGGGAGAAATTTCCAGACCACGTAGGGGATCACTTGCGTACAGTCCCAGAACACGTGCAAAGAGTCAGGTGCCAAAGTATAGCTCCTGGCCTGCGTACGAAGGGGAACCTGTGCTACAGGGATTTGCAGGTTACAAAGTGGGTATGACACATCTGATTATGGTGGACGATCACAAGAACAGTCCGACAGAAGGGAAGGATATCTCTGTGCCTGTCACAATTCTTGAAATCCCTCCTATGAAGGTTGTTGGTGTTCGCGCATACACGCAGGATACGTACGGAAAGCATGCAAAGTCTGAGGCATGGGGTGAGGATTCAGAGGAATCAATGACAAAGATCCGTGAGGCAATTGCCGCAGGGAAAGTTGTTGATGTCTTTGCAATCATGCAGACCCGGCCAACGTTAGTCACCGGTGTCCCTAAAAAGGTCTCTGAGATCATGGAGACCCGGGTAGCAGGCGGCAGCATGGAAGAGCGTCTTGACTATGTGGTTTCCCTGTATAATACAGACATTGACGTCACAAGCGTTGTTGACTCCGGTCAGTATATTGATGTAACGGCAATTACCACAGGAAAGGGAACACAGGGTCCTGTTAAACGCTGGGGTATCCAGACACGTAAACACAAGCATGCCCGTGGTGGCAAGAAGCGCCATATCGGAAACCTTGGTCCGTGGAGCCCGCACCACGTTCGGTGGCAGGTTCCGCAGACAGGTCAGACGGGATACCAGCAGAGGACTGAATTCAACAAGCGCATTCTGAAACTTGGTGAAGATGCTTCTGAGGTAAACCCTGATGGTGGTTTCCTTAACTATGGTCTTATCAGGAACAAATACATTGCAATCAAGGGCTCGGTTCCGGGACCTGTAAAACGTCTCATCAGGATCAGACCGGCAATGCGTCCGCGTGCACATGTTGAAAGAGTGCCCGCAGTTCAGTATGTGAGTACAATGAGTAAACAGGGGTGATCCAGGATGAAATCACAGATTAGAACAACAGATGGCAGTGTTGCAGGAGATATTGAACTTCCCGCTGTATTCAGTGAAGAATATCGTCCTGACCTCATTAAGAAGGCCGTTATAGCACTCCAGAGTACACGCTACCAGCCTCATGGAGTACATCCGTATGCAGGTCTCCGCACATCAGCAGCTTCCTGGGGGAGCGGGCGTGGTGTTGCACAGGTCCCGCGTATTAAAAACGGTTCCAGAGTGGCACGTATTCCACAGGCAGTAGGCGGACGTGCAGCACATCCTCCAAAGGTTGAGAAGATCCTTGTAAGAAAAATTAACAAACAGGAGAACCGAAAGGCGATTTGCTCTGCAATTGCGGCAACCACCAATACTGAACTGGTTGCAGCACGCGGACACCTGTTTGAGGGTGAAGTCCCTGTAATCTTTGAGAATGCATTTGAAGAACTTACCACAACAAAGGAAGTTATTGCAGCACTCAGGGCAGTCAATGTCTATGATGATGTAGAACGCTCAGCAAACAGCAGAAAAGTCCGTGCCGGTCGCGGAAAGATGCGTGGTCGCCGTTACAAGCAGCGCAAGAGTCTTCTTGTAGTTACTGGTGAAACACCTCTGCGTGCAGCTTTCAACCTTGCAGGTGCTGACGTAGTCTCCGTTGACCAGCTGAATGCTGAACTTCTCGCACCCGGGACACAGGCAGGAAGGCTGACAGTCTGGACTGAATCAGCTCTGAATAAATTAAAGGAGATGTAAAATGGTTCTGAAACATCCGTATGTCACTGAAAAAGCAACTATGTTGCTTGAGAACGAGGGAAAACTTCACTTTCTGGTGGACAGGCAGGCAACAAAGCAGGATATAGCAGATGCTATAACTAAAATGTTTGACAAGGAAGTGACCCAGGTTCGCACCATGATGACAATGAAAGGGAAAAAGAAAGCCATTGTCTGTTTTGCTGATGAAAAGGCAGGGGAAGAAATTCTCAGCCGGCTTGGAATAATGTAGGTGGTGAAAGAATATGGGAAAACGTATTATATCACAGAATCGTGGTGCCGGCGGACCGACATACAGGGCTCCTTCACATAAATATAAGGCAGAACTGAAACACCCGAACAATGTGAATTCAACTGTAAGAGGTTGTGTTATTGACATTGAACATGATCCTGCAAGACACGCACCCATTGCAAAGGTGCAGCTTGAGAACGGGCAGAAGATCTTCATGCTTGTTACCGAGGGTATCGGCATTGACGATGATGTTGCATGGGGTGCAGAAGCTCAGGTAAAGAACGGCAACACGCTTTTACTCAAAGATATCCCAGTTGGTGCATATATATGCAACATTGAGGCACGCCCCAATGACGGCGGCAAGTTCGTCCGTTCAAGCGGTGTGCAGGCACAGGTAATCGGCAAGTCCGAGGACCGGGTTGGTATTAAGATGCCAAGCGGTCAGCACAAGTGGTTCAACGCTGCATGCCGGGCAACAGTAGGTATTGTGGCTGGTGGAGGCCGTAGCGAGAAACCGTTTGTGAAAGCGGGTAAGAAATTCCACAAGATGAAATCGCAGGCTCAGAAATGGCCGCGTACCAAAGGTGTATGTATGAACGTCTGTGACCACCCGTACGGTGGCGGCGGACACCAGCATGTTGGTCGTCCAAAGACTGTTTCACGTGGCGCATCACCAGGACGTAAGGTTGGACATATCGCTGCCAAGAGGACTGGCGTAAGGAAGTGAGGGGTTTACAATGGCAAAAAAGACACAGAGAAGGTTGCCGAGGCGGAAAGAAGAATTCACCTACCACGGCTATAAAATAGAGGAACTTCAAAAGATGGGCCTGAGTGAACTCCTGCCTATTATGCCGGCAAGGGCACGCAGAAAGTTCAATCGGGGACTGGCTCAGAGATATGAGACAGTGTACGCAGGATTCAGAGCAGAGAATGAACGTATCAGGACACATGTCCGCGATCTGATTATTCTGCCTGAGATGATCGGAAAGACTATAGAAATCTACAATGGGAAGAATTTTGTTAAAGTGGAACTCCAGCCGGAAGCTGTATTCCATTACCTTGGTGAATTTTCTCCTACCCGTCACAGAGTTTCTCACGGAAGTGCCGGTATCGGTGCAACAAGATCCAGTAAATTTGTACCTCTGAAGTGATTATGATGGCAAGGACAAAGTATTCACTTAAAAATGAGGAAGAGACCGTTGCCTGTGCAAAGGCCAACGAACTTCCTATATCACCCAAACATGCCATTGAAATTGCAAATTTCATCAGAGGCATGACAACAGGGGAGGCAATTTCCTATCTTGAAGATGTAATTGCACTGAAAAAAGCAATTCCGTTCAAACGCTTCAACAGAGATGTCGCTCATAAAAAAGGGCTTGTCGGATGGGATGCCGGCAGATATCCTGTGAAGGCTTCAGGCAGATATATCACTCTGTTAAAGTCTGTTGAGAAAAATGCAGAGTACAGTGGTCTTGATCTCGACAATCTTAAGATAGTCCATGTGTCTGCAAACAGGGGACGCAGTGCAAAAGGCATATTCCCGCGTGCCATGGGAAGGGCAACAGAGAAACTGGCTGAAAGCGTGAACATTGAAGTTCTCGTCAGAGAGGTGTAATAATGGCAGTTGAGAAAAAGTTCATAGAAGATGGTGTTCGACAGGCCCGTGTTGACAATTTCCTGACAAAAGAACTCAAAAGGGCAGGTTACGGCGGTATGGAGATCCAGCGTAACCCTATGGGGACACAGATTACCATTTTCGCTGAGAAGCCTGGTATTGTTATTGGAAAGGGCGGAAAAGTTGTTCGTCAGCTTACAGCCGATCTTGCAGATAAATATAGTATAAATTCACCACAGATTGAGGTTCAGCAGGTTGCAAACCCCTCTTTCAATGCACAGATCATGGCAGAACGGCTTGCAAATTCACTGGAACGTGGCTGGTACTTCAGAAAGGCTGGCAGCAGTGTACTCCGTCGAGTGATGGAATCCGGTGCACTTGGCTGTCAGGTAGTTCTCTCAGGCAAGGTTACAGGTGCACGTTCACGTGTGCAGAAGTTTACTCAGGGTTATATCAAACACGCAGGTGAACCGAGTGAAACTATCGTTGAACATGGTTTTGCCGTAGCTGTCAAGAAACTTGGTACTATCGGTGTTCAGGTAAAAATTGTTCCACCTGACGCAAAGCTGCCTGACTACTTTGAAGTGTTTGACCCCGAACCAGAACCGGAACCGGAACCTGTTGCAGAAGTTGTGACTGAGGAGGAAGAGGGTTTCTCACCTGAAGTTCTTGGTGAGGAGATTGATGCTGAGCTTGAAGCAACAGAAGATATTCCAAAAGATGAGGATTTCTGATATGGCGATATTCCGTGCAAAAGAGATAGCTCAGTTGAGTGATGTGGAACTTCAGGAACAACTTGCAAAGTTTAAACTTGAACTTGTCCAGCACTACGGCACTGTAAGTGCCGGTGGTGCACCTGAAAATCCAGGACACATCCGTGAACTAAGACGTACAATTGCCCGTATTAAAACGGAGCAGAACCATCGGAGTGCCTGATTTGATTACACCGCAGAATGTAGTCCGTCATGAATTAACAGGGCTAAAAGTCCGGGTTTCCCGGTCTTTGAATCCTGCCCAGACGGGCATTTCCGGACTTATTATTGGTGAGTCCAGAAATATGCTTGTGATTGATACAATCTGCGGGGTAAAAAAGATCCAGAAGAAATATGCAGCTTTTGACCTGCGCCTTCCCGATGATACCCTGGTGAGGGTTGATGGGTCGGTGCTGGTCATGCGGCCTGAAAATCGAATCAGCATGCGAAACAAAAATTTGAGGTAAATATGGCTAAAAACACAGGATTAAACGTCTCTGTTCCTGAAAAGGAATGCGATGACGTGAATTGTCCATTTCATGGCACTTTGCCGGTGCGCGGCCAGGTGATCACCGGTAAGGTCGTGAGTGACCGTATGCAGGGATCTGTTGTCATTGCAAGAGATTATCTGCAATATGTAAAGAAATACAAGCGTTATGAAAAACGCAGTTCAAAGATTCACGCACACAACCCGCCCTGTATCAGTGCCACAGTCGGTGACACCGTACGGATCGCCGAGTGCAGGCCACTGAGTAAGACAAAGAAATTTGTTGTTGTGGAGGTGGCTGAATAATGAAAGCAAAACAGTCAAAAATTCCAAGGGCTCTGTGTACTGGCTCAAGAATGGTCTGCTCTGACAACACCGGTGCCCGTATTGTACAGGTTGTGTCTGTAGATCTGTATCATGGTGTCAGGAGACGTCAGCCAAAGCTCGGTCTTGGTGATATGGCAACTGTCTCAGTCAAGAAAGGAACTCCTGATATGCGCCGCAAACTTGAAAGGGCGGTCATAATCAGGCAGAAAAAAGAGATCAAAAGGATCAACGGACTTCGTCTTTCATTTGAGGACAATGCGATGGTCATCACAAATGAGCGTGGTGAACCAAAGGGTACTGAGATTAAAGGCGCTGTAGCCCGTGAAGTCGCTGAGCGTTTCCCAAAGATCGGTTCAATGGCGACAATCATCGTGTGAGGTGTAATCTGAATGGTAAGAATTGCAAGTAAGCAGCCAGGGAAACAGCGGAAAGCCCGCTATAATGCACCTATTCACGCACGTGGAAAGTTCCTAAACGCTTCTCTTTCAAAAGAATTAAAAGAGAAGTATGACAGGCGCAGTGCACGTGTTGTTGTTGGAGATACTGTAAAAGTAGTTACCGGTGATTTCTCTGGTGAAGAGGGTGTTGTTGACGGTGTTGACACAGGCAGGGGTTCAATTCTTGTTCATGGTGTTTCACTGACAAAGGCAGACGGTACTGAAGTGCCCCGCCCGGTAGATCCATCCAATGTTTTTATTGTAAAACTAAACCTGAAAGACAGGCTCCGTGAGGAGAGACTGGAGGCGAAGAACTAATGTCAAACCATATAAAAAGGCTGACTACACCTAATGGATGGCGTATCGCAAAGAAAACAAATGTATTTATAACCAAGACAGCCCCCGGTCCGCACAACAATCATGCCATGCCTATGGTTGTCTGGCTTAGAGATCACATGGGTTTTGCACTCAATGGAAAAGAGGTCAAAAAGATCTTAAACGACCGTTTTGTCATTGTTAATGGCAGACCGTGCACAGACCCGAAGCTTGGTATTGGTGTGTTTGATATAATTTCCATCCCGAAGATGGGCAAATATTACCGCATTCTCAGGAACAAGAGAGGTGACTATAACTCTGTTGAGATCACAGAAGATGCTTCAAAGACCCGCCTCTGCAAGATTGCAGACAAGACCATTGTTAAGGGCGGAAAAATTCAGCTGAATCTCCGGTACGGTGCAAATATCATTACTGAAGGGGACTACAAACCAAAGGATTCACTTGTTCTTACAATTGAGGGCGAAGACAGATTCAATGTTGTTGACCACTTCCCATATGCCGAGGGCAATGTCGCTATGATCATCGGCGGACGTCACTCAGGTAAGATAGGAAAACTTACAGAGATTACGACTGTTCCGGGTAGTGTTGCAAACAGGGTAACCCTTGAAGAAGCAGGCACTTCCCTGAAATTTGATACTATTGAGGACTATGTCTTTATGGTGGGCCGTGAAGAGTCAGTAGTAAGTGACTGGGGGATTGACCAGTGAACCCGATGCAGAAACCCTATATTGACAAGGTAGTTATCCACATGGCAGTTGGCGAGGCTGGAGAAAAGCTTGTTAAAGCTGAGACCATCATGAAGGAGATCTCCGGTCAGCAGTCTGTCCGCACCATTGCAAAGCGTACACAACCTGCTTTTGGTGTCCGCAAGGGACAGCCGCTTGGATGTAAGGTTTACTTAAGAGGTAAGGCAGCTGAGGAATTCTTTGTGACTGCGCTTGATATTGTCGAAAAGAAATTATTCGATAGCCAGTTTGACAATTCTGGCAACATATCTTTTGGTATTGAAGAGCACACTGATTTCCCCAGTCAGAGTTACGATCCGATGATCGGTATCTATGGAATGGATGTAAATGTCATTCTTGAACGCAGAGGCATCCGTATCGCACGCAGAACCACCCAGCGCAGGAAACTCCCTAACAAACAGAGAGTGACCCGTGAAGACGCGATTAAATTTCTGACAGAACAATATAATGTGGAGGTGCAGTAATGTCAAAAGAAAAATCAACAGATTCTAATGTACCTGTCAAAAAATTTGGTCGTGGTGCAAACGAATGCCTCATGTGCGGACGTAAACAGGGACTTGTGCGGAGACATAATATTATGCTCTGCCGCCAGTGTTTCCGTGAAAATGCAACCAGTATTGGTTTTAAGAAGATGAACTGAGGTGTTTAAAAATGACACGATTAAATCCAATTGCTGATGCAATGAGCACCATAAAAAATGCTTCTGATGTCGGAAAGACTGATTGTATTGTTGAACCGGCAAGCAGGCTTCTTGGTTCAATGCTCAGCATAATGAAAGAAGATGGCTATGTCGGTGACTTTGAGCTCATTGATGATGGCCGTGGCGGACAGTTTAAGATTTACCTTAACGGAAGGATTAACAAGTGTGGTGTAATCACACCGAGGTTCTCTGTAAAGTTCGCTGAACTGGAGGTATGGGAAACACAGTATCTGCCTGCAAAGAACTTTGGTATTCTCATAATATCAACATCAAAAGGAGTTATTTCACATGAAACAGCCAGGAAACTGGGTATCGGTGGAGAGCTTCTGGGATATGTATATTGAGGTGTGGTAAATGGCAGTTGAGAAAATAGTCCTGATACCAGACGATGTCACAGCAGAACTGGATGGTACGACACTTCGGGTTACAGGTCCGAAAGGCACCCTGAGCCGTGATATGAAGTACACTAATATCAACCTGAAATGTAATAACAATGAATTTGTTGTTTCATCTGATTCCTCAAGGAAGTCAATTTTCGCAATGGTCGGTACATATGCATCACATGTAAGAAACATGTGTACAGGTGTTACAGACGGGTATGTCTACCAGATGAAAGTGGTCTACAATCACTTCCCGATCCAGCTTAAACTCAAAAATGATTCCCTTGAGATTGTTAATTTCCTTGGTGAGAAGCAATCCAGAATTGCATATATCATTGATGGTGTTGATGTAAAACCTGAAGGTGACGAAGTTATAGTTTCAGGTATTGACAAAGAGGCAGTAGGTACAACTGCTGCCAGGATTGAGTGCGCTACAAAGGTCAAAAATCGTGATCGGCGTGTCTTCCAGGATGGTATATATATCGTAAAAAAGGCGTGATGTAATATGGCTGACGAAAAAGTACGATTAATCCAGGCACGCAATAAGAAGAGGGCAACCTTTAAGCGTCAGGGTTTGTCCAGAAAAAAGAAGCTTGAGGATACCTGGAGACGCCCGCGTGGTCTTCAGAGCAAGCAGAGAAGGCAGTACCGCGGAAAGGGTTGTCACCCCAGGTCGGGATTTGGCGGACCTGTAGCAGTCAGGGGATTTCACCCCAGCGGATACGAAGAAGTACTGGTCTATAATGTCGCAGATATTGAGGGTGTAAATTCAGAAACCCATGCGATAAGGATTGCAGGCACGGTAGGAAACAGAAAGCGTGCGGTAATTCAGGACAAGGCTATTGAATTTGGCCTTAAAGTGTTAAACGCAAAGGATCTCACTGCTCCTGTGGAAGAAGAACCGGAAGAGGTGACCGACGATGAGTGACCTTAAAAACCAGAAGCGTATGGCAGGTGCTGTTCTGAAATGCGGTGCCAACCGTGTCTGGCTGGATGCTGAAAGAGAGAGTGATATAGAAGATGCAATTTCCCGTGATGATATCCGGGAACTCATCGAAGACGGTGCAATCATGGCCAGACCTATAAAGGGTGGCAGCCGTGGAAGGGCCAGAGCTCTTACTAAAAAGCGATCCTATGGTCATCGGAAAGGTGCCGGAAGGAGAAAGGGTGCAGCAGGTGCACGCCGCCCCGGTAAAAAAATGTGGATGAGAAAGATTCGGGCAATCCGGAGCAGTCTCCGCGAAATGCGTGGAGATGGTACTATCGACAGTCATCTGTACCGTGTAATGTACAGGAAATCTGCCGGTGGCCAGTTCCGCAGTGTTGCCCACATGAAGGCACAAATGGAATTAATTTCAGGGAGGATGAACTGAAATGGCATCGGGACCCAGATATTTTGTCCCCTTTCGGAGAAGAAGAGAGGGCAGGACGGATTACTACAAACGTCTGAAACTTCTTCTCTCTGAAAAGCCACGTATGGTGGTACGTAAGACGAACCGCCAGATCATTGTACAGCTGGTAGAAGCAGGTCTGGAAGGCGACAGGACACTTGTTGCAGCATATTCCAGTGAACTTGCAGGCTATGGATACAAGGGAGCAGGTGCAAACACCCCTGCAGCATACCTCACTGGTATGCTCTTTGCAAAGAAGGCACTTGACGCAGGGTATGAAGGAGCAATCCTTGACATAGGTTTAAACCGTTCAAGTGTTGGAGCCCGTGTCTTTGCGGCCCTTAAGGGTGCTGTAAATGGCGGACTTAATGTCCCCTGCGGAGAGAAGATTCTCCCTGATGATGACCGGGTACGCGGTGTACATATCGCAGAATATGCCCCGGACAGAGCTGGTGACCTCGTTTTAAATGTGGACGCGGTTGCTGAAGCAATAAAGAAGGAGTTGGAGTAATATGGCGTACGAGCAGGAAGAATGGATTCCTCTCACAGGTCTCGGGAAAGAGGTTATTGCAGGTGAGATTGCAAGCTTTGACGATATTCTTGAGAGTGGAAGGGTCATAAAAGAGCCTGGAATTGTCGATTACTTCTTCCCTGACCTTGACGACGAAGTGCTTGACATCAACATGGTACAGAGGATGACTGACAGTGGTCGTCGTGTTAAGTTCCGTTGTGTTGTTGTTATAGGCAACAGGAATGGATATATCGGCTATGGTCAGGCAAAGGATGTCCAGGTCGGAAATGGGATTAAAAAGGCAATTGTAAATGCAAAGCTCAATGTTATCAAAGTCCCCCGTGGCTGTGGTTCCTGGGAATGCGGCTGTGGAGAAGGTCATTCAATCCCGGTCCGTATTGAAGGAAAGGCAGGCAGTGTCAAGATCACGCTCCTTCCCGCACCACAGGGCATTGGCCTTGTAACCAGTGACATCGGGAAGAAAGTGCTTCAGCTTGCAGGTATCAAAGATGTATGGTCATCTTCAGGCGGGCAGACCCGTACGACCATCAACTTTGCAAAGGCAACTTTTGATGCACTTAAGAATGCAAGTCTTGTCAGAACAGGAGGCTCACAGTAATGTACGTCGTTGTTCAGGTCCGTGGTGTTGTAAATACCAACAGGGAGATCAAAGATACATTAAAAATGCTCCGCCTGCATCATGTTAATCATTGTGTTCTTGTGCCTGACACTCCTGCCTATCTTGGTATGATAAGAAAGGTAAAAGACTACGTTGCCTATGGTGAAGTTGACGCAGATGCACTTGGAATTGTTCTCAATACACGTGGACGCCTTACTGCAAACCAAAAACTCACTGATGAATATGTGAAGGAAAATACAAACTTTGCTGACATCAATGCTTTTGCAAAGGCTCTGTGTGCGGGTGTGGCACAGGTGTCTGATATACCTGGTTTAAAGCCGGTATTACGTCTCCATCCGCCGAGAAAGGGATACAAGTCAATCAAGCGCACTTTCCAGCAGGGCGGTGCTCTTGGGAACTATGGAAGTAAGATTAATGATCTTTTGTACAGGATGCGGTGAATTCAATGCCAGTGAATAAGAGATCAAAGTACCGCGGTTCCCGCACATGTGGTGGCGGTACTCATAAAAACCGGCGTGGTGCAGGTAACCGGGGTGGAAAAGGGCGTGCAGGTCACAGGGACCACCGCTTTTCCCACTTCCTCCTTGCAGGTGAGGTTAACAACGGGAAACACGGTTTCCACGCTAAAAATCCATATAATGCAAATGTGCTGGATGTAGGGGACATCGACCAGATGGTTGATGCACTAATTGCCAGTGGCAATGCTACGATGGAAGGAGATGTTGTAATCATTGACGCAGGTCAAATCGGTATTGATAAAATACTTGGAGGCGGAAAGATTACTAAGATAATGAACATCTCTGCAAAAGCTTTTTCAGAAAATGCAAAAGCAAAACTTGAGGAGATGGGCGGTCAGGCACTGATCGTCTGAACATTTTTTTTGGTGAACGAATGGGAGCGATGCTGGATCGATTAGAACCTCTGCTTGCGGCTATGCCTGCGGTAAGGAGTCCTGAAGGGCACGTCCACTTTAAAGATAAGTTATTGTGGACAGCAGCTGTTTTATTACTGTATTTTGTATTGACAAATATTCCTGTATTCGGGCTGGATCCCGCGTCTCAGGATATATTTGGATTTTATCGTGCTCTTCTTGCCGGTGCAAGCGGATCTATTGTGCACCTTGGTATCGGGCCGATTGTCACTGCATCTATTGTGCTTCAGCTTTTAAACGGTGCTGACCTTCTTGGAATTGATACCAGCGATACCCGGGGTCAGGTTATGTACATGGGTCTTCAGAAACTGATGATCTTTGTCATGATTGTTCTTGAAGCAGCTCCGAATGTTGTCGGAGGTTTCTTAAGTCCGGATCCCACAATTGCAATGTCATTCTTTGGTGGGAGTACATTTATTGTATCTTTCCTGATTTTCCTGCAGCTCTGTATTGGTGGTGTACTGATATTCCTGATGGATGAGGTAGTCACCAAATGGGGTGTAGGGTCAGGTGTAGGTCTTTTCATTGTTGCCGGAGTATCGCAGGGTCTTGTCAATGGTTTTTTCAACTGGGCTCCGGTCAGTGACCCTTACCCGATTGGTTTCTTCCCGCGTATCTTTGCTGTGCTTGCCGATGGTGCCAATTTCCTTGAGTATTTTGGAACAGATCTGCTGGCTTTTGTAACGACTATAGGAATATTTTTGCTTATCGTTTATGTGGAATCCACACGTGTTGAAATTCCTCTTGCACATTCAGCTGTGCGTGGAGCACGCGGTCGGTTCCCTGTAAAACTGATTTACGCAAGTGTTCTTCCTATGATTCTGGTTCGTGTTCTGCAGGCAAACTTCCAGATGCTGGGGGTTTTCTTAAACAATATCGGCATTACAATCCTTGGTCAGTATGATGGCCAGACGCCTGTGAATGGCATTATGTATTACATTGCTCCCATCAACAGTCCACATGACTGGATGTGGTGGATACATGATCTGGGTCATCCCGTATGGGAGGTTCTGTTACGGATGGGGATTGATGTCATTGTAATGGTGGTCGGTGGTGCAATCTTTGCTCTCTTCTGGGTGAAGACTGCAGGTCTCGATTCATCTCACGTCGCACGTCAGATCCAGGGGAGTGGTATGCATATCCCGGGATTCAGGCGAAGTGAAGCTGTGCTTGTGAAGTACCTTGAGCGGTATATTCCGAGAGTTACAGTGATCGGCGGTATCTTCATTGGTCTTCTCAGTGTGATTGCCAACTACTTTGGTGTAATTGGTGCAGTAGGTGGTACTGGTCTTCTGCTTACGGTAAGTATCGTATACCGTCTCTATGAAGAGGTTGCAAGTGAGCAGATTATGGAGATGTATCCCTTCATGCGTGGTTTCTTTGGAAAGGAGTGAAAGAGTCTTGAGTAAAAAGGTTGTAATTACTGGTGTTCCCGGTGTCGGGAAGACAACTGTTATCAATGGGGCTTTAGAAGCCCTGAAAAATGAGGGTGTGGAGTACAGGTCTGTTAATTTTGGTTCCTGTATGTTTGATGCTGCCTTAAAAAAAGGTCTTGCAGATGATCGCGATGCGATGCGAAAACTGGATCAGAATGTACAGCGTGACCTCCAGAAGTCAGCAGCAAGGTCTATTGCAGAAATAAAGAGCAATGTTATTATTGACACGCACTGCACGGTAAATACTCCAAAAGGTTTCCTTGCAGGTCTCCCTCTCTGGGTGCTTGAAGAACTGAAACCTGATATTGTTGTACTTGTTGAAACAGATTCTGATCAGATTCTTAACAGACGTCTTTCAGATGATTCACGTATACGTGATATGGAAGGTTTTTCTGGTATAGAGTCACACCAGCAGTTCAACCGTTTTATGGCAGCATCATATGCGATGGTAACTGGCTGCACAGTTAAAATTATTATGAATTCTGATTTTCTGCTTGAGAATGCCATTGCAGATATGGTAGATTTACTGAGGTGAGTTGGTTTGGCTAAAGGCGGCGGAACTTTCTCTTTCCTCATTATTATGGTTCTTGCGATGGTGGTATACAGTGTGCCTTTTCTCAGGAATGGGATAGGAAGTGCAGCAGATGTTATCCTTAGCCCGCTGTTCTCTGCTCTGGGTTTTTCATGGATTATGGTTATTCTGGTACTTGCTGCAGTAACCGGTTGTTATTCTTCTCTTCTCCAGAAATATACAATTGATTACGATAAGATACAGGAAAGCCAGAAGAAAATGAAAGAGTTTCAGGCTGTATTTCGTGAAGCACAGCTTTCCGGTGATGAGAATAAACTGAAAAAACTCACTGAAAAGCGGGATAAGATGATGCAGGATCAGCTTGCGATGTCGCAGGAACAGTTCAAGCCGATGGCATGGATCATGATCATTACAATTCCCATCTTCCTCTGGCTTCTGACAAGGATTGAATTTATGCAGACTCTTGTCGGAACTGTTGTTACAGAGCCTGTAATTGGAACTGTTATGACAGATAAAGCATTTATCATGCCGGAGATTGTATTCCCATATCTTGGTTCACTCGGACTGGATCAGCCTGCATTCTTCCTGCCTGCGTGGATTCTCTGGTATATGATCTGTTCACTGACACTGAGTCAGGTAATCAGGAAAACTTTAAACATCGGAGGCATCTGATTTTGAGGGTAACGGTCAGCGGACCCCCGGGGAGTGGCACTACGTCACTCTCTGAATATCTTATTTTGAAACATGGTTTTACTCTGATCTCGGCTGGAGAGGTATTTCGCACAATGGCTGCTGAGAAGGGGATGGATCTTGCAGATTTCGGGCGGCTTGCTGAAGAGGATCCCTCTGTTGACAGACTGATTGACGAACGGCAAAAAGAGATCGGTGAGTTTAAAGATAATATTGTGATTGAGGGCAGGCTTGCCGGTCATATGATTGACAATGCCGATCTGAAGATCTGGGTCTCTGCATCTATTGAGTGCAGGGCGTTACGTATTGCAGAGCGTGAAGGTCTTAGTCCGGCTGTTGCGGCAGATTTGACGGCCGAGCGCGATGAATGTGAGGCAGGACGGTATGCCGGATACTATGAAATTGATATCAGTGATCTCTCAGTTTACGATCTTGTTGTGAGTTCTGAGAAGTGGGGCCGTGATGAACTCGGCCGGATTATTGATGTCGCGATTGAAAATCTGAATTAGAGTGTCGCTTTCTAAATACTTTTGTCTCTCTATTCTTTTAGGAGTTTTATTTTAATCTCAATTTCAGTTTCATTTTAATTTTAAGTTTCATTTTAATTTTAAGTTTCATTTCCATTTTTTAGAGAGTAGAAAAAATAGTTGCCTCTTATTTTACCAATATTACTAAACCGCTCCTCATTGATATTTGAAACAAAACTCTCCCTGGGGGGGTAGATAATCTGAAATTGATACAAAGCTTTGCCCGGAGGGTGAGAAATTGACTGTGCCTGAAGTCCCTGCCCAACAGGTTGGGATTTCGGCAGAAGGTTTTTTTGTCCTAATCTTAACTGGTCGCATTATCGTACCTTAATGTGCGTAAGCAACAGAGATGCAGAATAAAACTGGACTATTGCAGAATAAAACTGGACTATTGCAGAATAAATCCAGGAGTATTTCTTGACAAATGTAGAATAGGGCTAAATAAATGCAGATCAATTGCAGAATAAAACTAAACGCATGCAGAATAAATAAGGATGACGCAGGTGAAGGGATCCGCCGTTCCTGATTACTTTGATGAAATGCTTCAGCGTATTCGTGACATACGCGCCAGTGAACGGCGAATGTATCTGCGTCTGAAGGATTTTTTTTCCATGCCAGATAATGCTGCCCGGAATTGAGAGTTCTGGAATATTTTTGAGGAAAAGAGATATTCTGAACTGTAGTGTGTAGCTAAATCCAGAGATAAAAAAAGAGGTATTCTCTTTAGAATGATTATTTCTGCCCTGATTTCTGAATAACCGGTATCATGCACACAATTAACAGGGAAATATATGCAACTGACGGACTCCCGCTTTGTTCTGCAACGGGTTGTTGATTCTCTGTGGATTTTATGTTCTGAGAATCAGAATCAGTCTCTGTCTCAGTGCCCGTTTTGGTGATAGTCTCTGTATTCGTTTCGGTGACCGTTCCCCCATTAACTGATTTGTCTGAGAGAGAAAAGAGGTATAATGATCTCTCATCACAGGCAGCAATCAGGGAACCATTTTGTGAGAGTGAGACTGCACTTACTGTTTTTCCTGTTTTATGCTCCCATAATACCTCTCCACCTCTTTCAAACAGGTAAAGGCTGTCTCCTCCTGAAGCAATTAAAGAGCCATCCGCAGATACTGAAATGCCTTTAACTCTTCCAGTCTGATATTTCCATAACTGCTTTCCGTTTCTGTTGAATACACGGAGCAATCCTTCATTTGATCCTGTGGCAATAAGATTTCCATCATCTGAAACAGAAATGTCATTTATATGTTCACCGGGCAGGTGGAATTTCCAGATCTGTTTTCCATCTGAGTCAAAGAGGTAAATGTTTCCGGTAAGGGTGGCACCTGCAATGTAGGATTTATCCTGTGTCCATGCAATACAGGAGAGGTCCTCGCCTACGTCTGAACTCCATGAGATATTTCTGTCACCATCTCCATCTCCATCTTTATCTTCATCTGAACTGGATGATGATCCTTTAGCAGTGCCGGTACTCTTTGTGGCAACATCTGAGATGTTGTAATAGCAGATTGTATTGTCATCATAGGCGGCAATGACTTCATTGCCGTCTCTGGAAAACACAACATCATAGACATAGTATCTCCTGTCCTGCTTCCGGACAACTTTGCCATTAACATCAAGTATCCTGAGTGCGTCTCCGCTCACGGCAATCAGAGGACCCAGAGGATCTCTGTTCTGAAGTGAAATGCCATATCTGGTACCAACCGGATAGTCCCAGAGTTTTTCCCCGTTCTTATCATAGAGTGAGACAGAATCCTGTCCGGCGCTGCCGATATAATTGCCATCAGGTGTTATGCCAACTGCGGAAATTGTATATCCGCAGTTTTTTTTCCAGAGTTCTGTTCCACTATATTCCCCTGCAAAGACAGGGGAGATTAAAAATGAGAGAATTATCAGGAGAGTGACTGCTATTCTCCTGAACTGTTTTTCCAAAATTATCTTCTCCTTAACTTTAACTGAGTGGGATCAACGAGACATATTCCGATTATGAGACTAACAAGTGCAACAAATGTAACAAGACCAAATCCCGGGGAACTCATTGCAGGAACTGTTGTTTTTTCCTGTGCCGGACTGTTGTAGATTTCCGGGTGTATATAAGACGCGGTGATCTCAAGTGCATCTATCAGACGGGGCCCTCCGCGGTCGATTATATCTGAATCAACAAGATATACACGTTTGTTTTTTACAGCTTCTAAGTTCTGGAAACGGGCTTCGTTTATGATATGTTCATAGATAATATCCTTTCCGCTCTCTCCCATACCGCTTCCTGTATTTACGATCAGAATATCCGGATCTTTAGTGATGAATTTTTCAAGGCTTACAATCTCCCAGCCATTAACTTCAGGAAACGCATTCTCTCCGCCTGCCATCTCAAACATCTCATTCTGAAATGTATGGTTGCCGCTCACCCAGATCGGATCATACCAGACAATGTGGGCAACAGATGGTCTGTTTTTTACCTCTGCTGATTTTTCAGTTATTGCATTAATCTGTTCCTGCATACCATCGGCCACTTCACTGGCTCTGGTTTCTGTGCCTGTGGCTCTCCCGACAAGTCTTATATTCTCAATTACATCATGGAAGGTCTCCGGGTTGAGTGCAATGACTGTAAATCCCATTTTACGAAGCTGTGTAGCGGCTTCTTCGGTATTTCCAAAACTTGCGATGATGAGGTCCGGACTGGCAGCAATGACTTTCTCAGTATTTACTGTGCTATAACCGCCCACCTTGTTGATCTTCTCTGCCTCTGCCGGGTAGTTGCAGTAATCTGTGACCCCGACAACTTTGTCACCCAGATCAAGCGCAAACAGGATTTCCGTGTTTGACGGTGCAAGGGAGATGATCCTCTGAGGTATTTCATGAATTGTTGTTTTATAGCCAAAGTCATCAACAACTGTTATGGTGGTCTCAGTCCGGTCTGTTTCTGTCTCTGCCGGAATGCTTTCATCTGGTGTCTCTGTCTGAACTGGTGTGACAGTTACTGTGGATGGAAGAGTTTCTGTATCAGATGCCCGGGATGAAACAATTGGGGAGTCCTGTCCGGGAATAATAGGGTATGGTCTTCCCAGTAGTGCCGGAATTGCACTGGCGGTCATTCTGCACGGGTTATCTGTGAGCATGTCAGTCCACATGAAATGGCCTGCCGGCTGCTGGTATGAGAGCATCTGGCTGACTACATTTATCCCGTTTTTTGTCCATTTAGCTGGATTTTCTCCGGCTGCAGTGATTGCCTGTATTACCCATGCGGCCGAAGCGGCATTTGAACCGGAAGAACCACCATAGCTAAAACCACCGTCATTCATCTGAGCATTATGCAGGTAACTGAGAGTTTTTCTGACTATCGGTGAGTCGGCTGGTTCACCGCCTGCAATGAGCGCTTCCAGTGCTGAAGCCGTATCATCAGAATCACTCTCTGCCCCGGGCATCCACCCAAAGCCACCATCTTCGTTCTGTTGTGTCTTTAGCCACTCTACAGATTTTTTAGTATCTTCTCCTGCTGCTGACATTGCGATGATGGCCCAGTTTGTGGTATATATAAAATCACTATACTGTCCGTCTGGTTTTTCCTTTTTTTTAAGAAGACTGACAAAGTCTGTGCCTTCAAAGTTACGGGGATCTTTTCCGACTGCAACAACGGTTAGAATCATCTTTGCAGTCTCTGAAGTTCCGTCAATGGCAAGGGTCTCTTCAGTCAGGCTATTTAGGTAATCCATTGCTGAGGTGCCGTTAACAACCCAGTCTTTTGGGTTTTCCCCTGCAGCTGCAATAGCTAAAATTACCCATGTGGAAGTGCCTGGGTTAGACCCTCTGCCTTTTTCACCAAACCCGCCGTCATCATACTGACAGGTTTTTAAGAAATCAAGTGCAGAAGTGATCTCTCTGTCATCACTCCCTGATGGGTATGCAGATGTCTCTGCAGAGACACCGGAAATTACAAAAAAAAGGATAAAGAGAGTTGTTATTATTTTCAGTTTATTTTTCATTCATTTTTCTCCTGAATATAGATCCGCCTATGAACATAGCTGCAATAACAGCGACTACTATAAGGCTCACAGGAAGACCGCTTTGTACTGGTCCTGTCTCAGGAATATTATCTGTACCTGATGTATTAATTTTAGTCTGATCTGCTGATCTGATCTGCCCTTCTGTTATTGCAACAATCGCAAATGTGGAGAGACCTTTTGGCGAGACTGCTTCAAAGACCATGTTTCCTGTACTGTCGGTGCCTGTATATGCTGTCTCAAGAGCCTCTACTGTCCCGTCATCCATTCTGTGCATAATGACAATTCCCTGCTCTCCGCCGTTTTCTTTCACCCAGGCAGGGTCTGTTGACATACGGATTGTAGCAGTTCCGATATCTGTCCCGTCCTTTAAGTGACCGGTCTTGATAGTCATGGCATAGGCAATGTTACTGATATGGTAACCGTCTTTTGGGCTGGTGAGCAGGAATGCATCCTGTATATTTTCCGGAAGTATGCTCTGAATAGTAGTCTTTATTTCAGCATCTACCGGGAATGAATTGAGACGTGCATCAAATGAAGCGGAAATTGTGCCTATATCGGGGATCTCATTTGAGATGGTGCCTGTTTTGAGATATATATAGTCAATTATGCCTGAAATGACACTCTTTTTGTCTGTAAAGTCTTTGAGGTGAACTCTTAGTTCTATGTCATGTCTTTTGATTACGACATCATTACCATCCATTTTAACGGATTCACCTGCGGCTTTTGCCACGTTCAGGTCAATTGTGAAAGATTCTCCATATTCTGAAAGGGTAATTGAAGCGCCTTTTGGAATGGAGAGTACGTGGGTTTCGATTATATCAGTTTCTCCTGTTTCCGGATTTATTACTGTGTTATTATCAGTACCTGATGAAGCATCTGAATTACCTGTAATTACTGCTCTTAAGGCAATTATATTACTGGAGGATTCAGGACTTGCATCCATTGAGTCACTCCAGTAATAGACTACTTTATCCCCGGCATTTAGTGCATAATTATTTGTTCCGGTCCCTGGTGTGATGCCGTTGACCTGATATACCCAGCCTGAAAGTCCTTCATTTGGAATTCCTTTGACAGATGTGAGGAAGAGAGAGCCATATTCCAGATAGTACGAATCACTGATGCTATAACTGGTACCTGATTGATCAAGTATGCCCAAAGCTGTATTTCTGTTAACAATGTAAGTTTTTCCGGAATTTTCGGCAGTTACATTGAATGTTCCGCCTGAAAGAGTAACTGGTGTATACGTAATCGAATCATCAGATCCGCCACCACCGCCCGATGGGGTATGCTGGACAGAAACTATGCCATATACTGAGAATCCATCAGTTTTTATAGTAAGTATGGTATAATCTCCGGATTCTACAGATGAAACCGGTGTAAGTACTAACTTTGTTCCGTCATCCTTCCACCGGATAATTTTTACATTGCCAATACCGCCAATACTGGTGATCCATGAAGTTTTTACTGTGAAATTCAGCTGAACAGCTGATATTTTTGATTCATTTGTAAATCCTGACTTTGTAAAGTAAACAGTATATGCAATCTCTTTTAGAGAGATAGATTCTCCGGAGTCTGTGCATGCAACAGTAAATGCATTCCTTGCATCATCTGTAACATTGGCTGAAATTTCAGTCTGAACTGAACTGTTATCCTGGTAATCACTCATTGTAAAGGAGAGATCAACAGATGCATTACCAACATCAGTGCTGATTTCTCCACCTGTAATAGTTGGCGATGTAATTACTACGGATGATACATCTCCTGATATTACTCCTCCGGAAGATGTGGTATTGTCAGTTACAATTGTGAGAGTTGTCCCGTCTGGTTTATCAATAGTTGTGGTATTTCCGTCTGATGTTATATTACCCTGCACTTCACTGGTATTGATTCTGATTCTCTGTTTCCCATCGTCTGTGGTTGTTACGTTTGTACCTCCGACATTTGCTGAAATTGTTTCGTCTGCTGTAATATTACCTGGTGCTTCAAGTACGGTTATGGTGAGCGATGTCTGCCGTGTATCTGCATCATTTGAAACAGCAAGTGTTGCAGTATATTCCGCGGGATTTGTGTATGTATGTGATGTTGCAACACCTGCTACTGTACCTGAAGTATGCGGGGCTGATCCATCGCCAAAATCAAGGGTGTACTGTTTGCCATGCTGCCCGCCTGAAGCACTGAATTCCACGGTTGCGGGTGTGACTGCACCCTGAGGAGATGCATGAAGCACAGGTACTCCAACGCTCAGATCAGGACCAAAACAATAGAGTGTGTTGTAATAAGATCCTCCAATAAAGAGCATCCCATCCTTTGTATATGGTGAAGAACCCCAGAATCCTGCATCGTATCCTGATGCAGGTCCGGTCTGTTCATACTGCCACATTAATGTGCTATTATCAGAATATAATGCAATTACTTTTCCTGACTTCTCATTTGTAGCAAAATAGACTGTGCCATTTGCTGCCTCAGGTGATACTGTCACACTTGCTGAGGCATAAGTCCATAATTTAGTTCCATCTGCTGCATTATATCTGGAGAGACCATCATTTTCACCGACATATAAGTATCCGTCTGATAATGACGGTGTTCCTACACCATCACGGGAATTAATTGTCGTATTCCATTCTTCAAGTCCTGTAAGTTTATTGATTGCATATAGTTTTGATGCAGTTGTAATGTATATTTCATCTGTTCCGATAACAGGTGAAGATACAATACTTTCAGGACTTGTAAACTTCCACGATTGTTCAAATGTTTCGAAATCAATGCAGAACAGTTCCGCTGAATTATTACCCGCAGTATAGATACTGCCATCGGATATTACAGGAGAGCTTCTGTAATGTAAACAACCATTTGTGTCAAAATTTCTCTTTTCATTTCCGTTGAAATCAAAGTCACGCAGTATTCCTGTTTTTTGTGACATTATGAAGAGGTGATCTTCATATACTACAGGTGAGGAGGTTGCTTCACTCCACCATAAAGGAGAGTTATCAATTGTCTGTGTCCAGGCTGTTGTTCCGTTATCTGTATATATTGCATACAGGACGCCATCTGTACCTCTGACAAATACTTTGTCTTCACCCAGAGCTGCAGATGCAAGATAAGATCCAACATTATCTGCCAGTGAATTAGACCAGAGTATTGTTCCATCGCCTGAATTGATACAATATAAGTAATATTCAGGTACTTTTACAGTCTCCCACCATGTTGATACGAAGATCTTACCATCTGAAACTACCGGAGGTGTTGAAACATCACCTGATAATGTAGTATTCCATCGCATATTTGCAGTAGATGGTCCGGGTCCCGGAGGAACAGGTCCCGGTCCTGGTCCTGGTTCACCGGAGATGTTGACGGTTATATTTACAATATTCTCGAAGTTATCCGGTGTTGGCGACACCCCTGTTGTCCAGTTAGAATAACCATAGCAGAACTGTAAGAGATCTCCGTCGTTTAGGTTGTTTCCGCTAAGACCTGTCGGCG
>JAYEIC010000058.1:25869-64276 GCA_034659935.1 Methanobacteriota archaeon
CTGCTGCCGCCCTTATTGCCCCCAGATCTGTTGTCGAGTTAATTTCGTATTCTGCAGACGGATTGTTTGTGGGTGAGAATGTGAATGTTGTTCCTTCTGTCAGGTTTACGTCTCCGTCCCAGCTGAAGTCATCCCGGACATTTACAGTTATATTTACAATATTCTCGAAGTTATCCGGTGTTGGCGACACCCCTGTTGTCCAGTTAGAATAACCATAGCAGAACTGTAAGAGATCTCCGTCGTTTAGGTTGTTTCCGCTAAGACCTGTCGGCGCCTCTGCTCCGTTAATGTATATACTCCAGTAGTATGACCAGTCTGCTGTGTGGTTTATTCCTTCTATCCCTGTCAGAGAGAATGTACCATATGTCGAATACCATGCATCGTCTGTGTAGAATTCAAACCCGCCTTTATCTGCTGCCGCCCTTATTGCCCCCAGATCTGTTGTCGAGTTAATTTCGTATTCTGCAGACGGATTGTTTGTGGGTGAGAATGTGAATGTTGTTCCTTCTGTCAGGTTTACGTCTCCGTCCCAGCTGAAATTGCCATCTGCCGCAGCAGGACCTACCATAAGCATTGCAAAAATAATAATACATGCTGTAAATAATCTTGTTTTTTCCATGAAAATTCCTCAGCTGACACTGATTGTATCAACAGTATATCTTTTGTTGATCTAATTAAATTTAATTTACTTTGTTGGCTACATATATTAAAATATGGTTCTTTTACTGATCTGCCTGTCCGGGGAGTTGTGAATAATCAGTATTTGTTTCCTGGTGAACTGAGCGGACTATATGAAGCGTATTGTATGTATGAATTGAGTGAAAAGCTGAAAAGAGTGTGAACTACAAATTTGATTCACTTTTTGCATTGGACAACATCCTGAAGATGTCTTTATGGTTGTGAACAACTTCCGCTCCGGTTAATTCCAGTTCTTTTAGGATTGATGTTGCTTTTCCGCCTGTAAAATCGAGTTCAGAGAGGTTCTTCTCCGGGCCTTTAAACAGGCAGATTGGTTTTGAAACAAAATTTCTGAGCACCTGTATATTTCCCACATTCCCGTCACTGAAAGGCATGGCTGTTACAATGACATAGTCAGCGTTTTTCAGACATTCTTTAAGTCTGTCTAAAGAAGGACTGGTGACTGAAGAAAATGGCGGTTCAGAAACGACCGGGATATCCAGTAACATTGCAGTTTCATAGTCCGTGTCGTTTACTGAAAGCACACCTGCTGTAACCAAAAACCCTTTGTTCTTCAGAAGGTACATAATCCCGGTACCTGTCCCGCCACCGCAGATTATATGGATATTTGGTTTTGTTCCATCCGCATCCGGGTTATCCGGGACTTTGTAGTCTTCATCCATCAGCGGGATAATTGTAGGTTTTCCTGTCAGGCTGTTGGTTGTTACAATAACGTTGATATTAAATACATTTTTTATATTGATCCTTGTAAAGACTACATTTGGAGTTCCAATGGCATGGATCTCTCCTTCGTTCATGAGGATTAACCGATCACAGTAATATGCTGCAAGATTCAGGTCATGGAAGACAGCGACAATGGTAACTTCACCTTCCAGGTGTCGGATTATATTGAGGATTTCAGTCTGATGACTGATATCAAGGTGAGAGGTTGCCTCATCAAGAAGAAGTACTTCTGGCTGCTGGGCCAGCGCCCGGGCGATAATGACACGCTGACGCTCTCCACCGCTGATCTCATTTATGGAACGATCTCTGAACTCGCTGGTATTTGTCAGTTCCATTGCATGGTCAACAATATCGAAATCTTCTTTTTGGTCTGATGAAAATCTGTTCTGATGCGGATGACGGCCCATCATAATAATATCCCTGACTGTATAGTCAAAGTTAATAGCAGTCTCCTGTGGGACTACACCTATCTCTTGTGCCAGTTCCCGGTATGAGAATGTTGAGAGTTCACGATCCCCAAGATATATTACACCTCCTGAAGGTGTCAGGATCCTGCTTAAGGATTTGAGAAGTGTTGTCTTTCCTGAACCGTTTGGTCCGACAATGCCAAAGAATTCGCCTTTGTTTACATCAAGAATAATCTTTTTAAGCACATTAACGTCGCCGTAATCCACATCCAGGTCTTTTACACGGATCATGTCTTCATTCTCCTCCTTAACAGGTAGATAAAGAACGGCGCTCCGACAAAGGATGTAATGACACCGACGGGGACTTCATTTGCAAAACTACGTGCAATGGTGTCAGCCCACATCAGGAATATTGCACCTGCCATCATTGCAGACGGCAACAGTATCCTGTGGTCCGGTCCAACGATAAGGCGCATAATATGCGGAGTGATAAGCCCGATAAATCCGATGCACCCGGAGATTGAAACAGCTATCCCTGTAATGAAAGAACTCAGAAAAAGAAGTCTTTTTTTCAGTTGTTCCACATTTATACCAAGGTGAACTGCATCTTCCTCACCAAGAGAGAGGATGTTTAAGTCCCGTGCATATATGAGCATCAGAAAACTTCCTATTGGTATTAAAATGGCAATCCCGACACTTGTCCATGAGACATTCCAGAAACCGCCCATCAGCCAGAACATAATCTGGTGCAGGCTTTTTCCTGCAGTTGACATGATAAATGAGAGTATGGCTGAGAGGAACATGGAAAGTGCGATACCGGATAGAAGCAGGGTTTCCACAGGTGCTCTCCCCTGGTGTTTTGAGAGGGCGTATACTACAAACGTAGCACCCGTTGCTCCGATAAATGCGAATATGGGCAACCCCAGACCCCCCAGAAGCACAATAGCCAGGGATGCACCGAGTGCTCCTCCTGACGATGTGCCGATGATATACGGGTCGGCCATTGAATTTTTGAACAGTCCCTGCATGGCAGTGCCGGCTACGGCAAGACCTGCACCTACGAACAGGGCACAGATGACTCTTGGCAGCCTGACATCAAAGACTATCATATATGCTGTCGGGTTACTGAAGAGATCTGTGAGTGAGACATTTGTCGGTCCGATAGATGACGTTATTATTATACTGAGGACTACCAGAACAAAAAGGATAAAAACTGTTGCCCAACTTTTCTTTTCCATCTCTGTATCTGTTATTTCAAAGTAATCGTTAAAGTAAGTTTGTTGTTGTTAAAATGGGTTTGTTATTGCCAGAGGTCTCTGTTATTGCAAAAAACGTGCATGACGCGTAAGCGTTCACGCACTGTTTGCGGAAAGTGGCAATTGTCGGTTTCATGTTAAATGAATGGTTATAGCAGTACAAATGCAGAGAATCCAGCTAAACTGAATGCCATGAGGCATAATGCAGCGATGTCTGCAACGTTTATATATTTCTCAGTCATCGGTGTTCCCGGATGAGTTCTTAGTCCTCTCAAATCAATTGTCAGCCCAAGTACGTTTGCCTTCCCGAGGGAGTTTGATACAAGTGGGATTGCAATAGGCGACAGGCCCTTAATCTTGCCTATAAAGCCTCTGCCCGGGTTATATGCACGTGCCAGTTGTGCCTCCTGTATCCTTTTGCCCTCAAGCTGAAGGGCCGGTATGAACCTGAGTGCAATAAGGAGCATGAGTGAGTAATCCACAGGGAGTCTTATCTTTTGGAGTGCATGTACAAGGTCACGCGGTTGCGTGGAAATGATTACAAGCTGGAATACAAAGAGCATGGCAAAAAACCGCAAAGAGAGTACTCCTGCAAATGTAAGTGCACCTGATGTTACAGGCAGGCTCCCTCCAATAAACGGTACCATAGGAGGTATCAGATAAGCAAGGCTCTCTCCGCTTTGCATGGTACAGACCGTAAGCAGCAGTAACCCGGCACTCAGGAATATGAGCATGGGAATCTGTTCTATGAGTTCCCTGTACAGATTGCCTGCCACTGAGAGCACGAAGAGCACAATTACAATCCCTGCGAGAACCGCCGGCTCAGTTGTAAGAATGCTCATTGCCACCACAAGCACGAGCAACACAATTTTTGTCAGTGCTGAGAGCCGGTGGAATATCCCGTCCTTTCGTATATACTGCATAATTTCAGCCATTTATGCCACCTCCGCGAACGCATTACATGCAGGTTTGTAATTCCCTGTTATCGTATCGGATACTATCCTGCCGTCTTCCATGGAAATAATCCGCTCTGCCTGCCCGCGGACGATCTTCATATCATGGCTGATCATGATGATGGTATGCCCCTCTTCATGCAGATGTCTGATAATCTCCATGGTACGTGTTGCCTCAGCCTCATCAAGCCCGGTAGTGGGTTCATCGAGAATGATAATATCCGGTTGCATCACAGTTACGCAGGCAATTGCCAGGCGCTGGCGTTCTCCCCTGCTCATTGACCGGGGGAACCTCTGCCTGCTTTCTTCAAGACCTGCCTCATTTAGCACTGATTGTATCTTTTTGTCAGTCTCTTCTGCACCGATGTTTTTCAGACCAAAAAGTATCTCTTTTTCAACTGTATCTTCAAAAAGCATTGTGTCAGGATTCTGGAATATAAGACCTGCCACTTTTGCAAGCTCTGTAACAGAAACCTGTGATGTGTCCAGACCCGCTACAGTAACCTTACCTCTGGTTGGGAGCAGAAGACCATTTAAGTGCCTGGCAAGTGTGGTCTTACCTGATCCGTTTTCACCAATAATTGCAACAAGTTCGCCTCTGTTGATTACAAGATTTATGTCGCTTAAAGCCGCTTCTCCATTATATTCGTGAACAAGATTTTCAATGGTAATAATTGGTTTTTCCGGAACAGGTCCCTCTGTTTTAGCACTCTGCAGTATAATAGCTGATGCCGGGTCCTCTTTTTTCACTTCTTTCTCCTCAGGTAGCCAAATCCCTGTGGCACTGACCTTTGATAATAGTCTGCCATTTTCAAGCGTAATTACACTGTCAGCCAGATGGATGAGTTCATCGAATTTTTGTTCAACTACAATAATTGTTTTCCCCTCATCTTTGAGTCTTTTTAGAATCCGGATTATCATCGCTGTTGCATCCGTATCAAGTTCAGCGGTTGCCTCGTCCAGAATGAGGCAGTCTGTACCTGCGGCGATTGTGGCTGCAATTGCCACCCTTTGTTTCTGTCCGCCTGAGAGTGTGTGCGGTGCCCTGTATCTGATTATTCCTGTATCAGTGAGGTCCATTACTTCATTCAGGCGTTTTTTTACTTCTTTGCGTTCAAATCCACGGTTTTCCAGTCCTGAGAGAATCTCCTCTTCAACTGTTGTAAAGATGAGCTGTGCATCTGCGTCATCAAAAACAACGCCCACGTGCCTGCCGATGTCCCCCATGTCATGATATTTGCAGACATCCTGTCCGAGGAGAGTTATGGAACCGGTTGTTTTTCCTTCATATTCATGATGAAGAATGCCTGAAGTAGCAAGACAGAATGTAGTCTTGCCTGCACCAGTTGGACCATTAACCAGTACAAATTCTCCTTTTTTTATTTCTGTTGTTATATCTGTGAGTGACTTTGAGTTGCCCTGCGGATATGTGTATGAGAAATTATTAAATGAGATTACTGTGCCGTTTTGCGTGTTAGAAAACTCTTCCTTCCCTGCATTTTTTTCTTCATGACCTGACTGGCCCATCATCAGGATACGTGCTGACGGGAGGTAGAGTATCTGTGTAATCACACCGTTTGCAACTGCTGTTAGTACTACAATTGGTGAGACTGCAAAGATAAATGCAGTAATTGTGAATGATTCACCCGGTGCGGAAATGATGGATGACAGCAATACGACAATACAGATTGCAAGGAATGAAAAACCGCTTGCCAGGGTTGCGATGAATGTTGCAATTCCCGGAGCCAGGGTCAGTTTCTTTTTGATAGTGGTGTATACTAACAGGCACACCAGTGCACCTATGGGTTCACTGATTAAATTTGCCGGTGGAAATATGGAATGACTGATTAATGCGGACATTATGCCTGCAACAATTCCAATCCCCAGTGCATCCCTGATTTTAGGGGCGATTAAGATTATAGCCAGACAGTAGAGTGCGATTACCGGATTTGCCACAATTGCCCCTGGTATGATATTTGACAGGTACCTGAGTATCGCACCTATAGCAAGAAGAATTCCTACAATTGCAATATCTCTGGATTTCATATGCTACCTCTGTGAGGTGGAATCGGGTCCTGTCCTCTCAGACCCGGCCTCACGGCAGACTTAAAAGGGCTGGTTATGAGCATGTCTCTATGGGTGTTTGTTGATTGTATGTCTGTTGTCGTCACTGTATATATTTGTACACTGGAAAGTCCATATATAGTTAATTGATGGCACCCTGGTTGCTGTAACAGGTACCATTATTTCAGGACCTGCTGATATAATCTTCAGAGAGTGATATCTTTGGATGAATTCATGAAAGCTGCCATTGCTGAAGCAAAAACCGGCCTCTCTGAAGGTGGGATTCCAATCGGGTCGATCCTTGTCAAAGACGGTGAAATTATCGGCAGGGGACATAACAGGAGAGTACAGTATGATGATCCGATTATTCATGCCGAAATTGACTGCCTGAGAAATGCAGGGCGCATTGGGAGTTATCGTGGCACCACCCTTTACTCAACACTTATGCCCTGCTACCTCTGTGCCGGTGCTGTTGTCCAGTTTGGCATAAAAAAAGTAGTTGCCGGGGAATCAGTAAATTTTGAGGGTGCACAGAGTTTTCTTGAGTCAAAAGGGGTAGAAGTTGTTGACCTTCGTCTTTCAGAGTGCATAGAGATGATGGCTGAATTCATCAGGCTGCATCCTAAACTGTGGAATGAGGACATTGGTGAACTATAATGGCCTGAAGGGGGCAGGTCTTAACCTGACTGCTGCTCTTGTTATGCTGTGGGCAGAACCATTATACAAAACCGGGCCTGCACGGAAGTTTATTGATCTGCTTGATCTCTCTTCCGGACTTTTATTGTAATTATCAGTTGAAATTCAAAATATCCTGCCTGATTTTGTTGGTGAGAGTAAAAAGAGTGTAGGGTGTGATCTATGCTGATTCAGATTATTTCGGCCCTGCATTCATTGAGTTTCTGCTGGCAGTTCTGACAGAGCATCTTTTTCTTTCTGTCGAGTTCATCGAGTGTCTGGGGGCAGAACATAATACACTCAGGGTTTTGACAGTGATCAAGGCCCATGAGATGACAGATTTCGTGTGCCCCCTCTTTTACAATTCTGTCAATGAGATCGTCATCTCTCTCAGAACGGCCGTAATAACTGTTCCCAAGTCGTGCGGTTGATATTAGTGCAGCGTTGATATTTGGACGTGCGAGTCCGAATACGAAATCACGCCCGGGTATATAGAGGTCTTTTGGCGTGACAATGAGGATAGTGTCCCCGCACCCGTACCTTCTTGTATAGATATCCTGGATATCAGTGAGGATTTTACTTGCATTATTCTGGTTTCTGGCTCTGTCATATCCCCGAAGCATTATCGGATTATCACTGATTTCAACAGGCATCTCCAGTATGTGGGAAATAATACGTTTGACCGGATACTGTAGTCCTTCCGGCGCGTCCCGATCCCAAAAAATAAGGATACTCATTCATCATAATATATGTGATGGGCGGGTATAAGCATATTGAAGAGTGCATCTTCAATTATATATCAAAAAAATATCAAAATGTTGTTGAAATAGGTATAGGCAACAATTTTGAGGTTGCTTCCTGCCTTTTAAAAGCCGGGCTGAAAGTGCTTGGCACAGATGTTGTACAGAAGACTAATAATCCTCCTGTCCCTTTTGCTGTAGACGATATATTTGAACCGGAGACCGGACTGTACATGGGAGCTGATCTCCTCTATGCCATCCGTCCGGGGCCTGAGATGGTGCCACCCGCAATTGACCTTGCTAAAAAGATAAATTGTGATCTGCTTGTATACCATCTGGGGAATGAGATATACGGCGATGGCGGGAGGATTGTGGATTGTGGTGTAATACTGCACTATTACCACACCCGCCTTTAACCCGCGGGGAGAAGGTGGCAGAGCGGTGTGAACGTGGAATTGCGTTTAACTGTCAGTTCAAAAAGAAACCTTCGCCACTGCCACTATACCTATCAAAACCCGTCAAAGAGTGTTGACTGTTTGTGGTCTCCTCTTGGCTGAAGGACCGGTTTTTCATTATCAGGCGGTTCTGTCACTTCTTCTTTATTTTCAGTGTATCCGGTTTTTGGTGCTATATCTCCTGTGAGATCTCTCTTTTTATTATTATTATCATTATTTTCAGATCCGCTCTTCTGTATGTTACTTTTCCTGGTTTCTTTTTTCTTTATACTCTTTTTTTCAGCTTCTTTTTTCTTCTTTGAAATTTCTTTTATTATCTTTGCTGAGCGGGTTTTGTCATGCAAAAAGAAGTCGAGTTCGTCTTTGTCAAGGTTGAGATCTCTGACAAATGTCTCCGGGTGGTTCTCAACCATCAGACTGATTGGTGTCAGGAAATCATCTCTCAGGGTGCCCCGTGGTATGTGTGAGTATTCTGATAGTTTTTTCATGGTACTGTTGCGGATAGCTTTTTTGCGTCTGGCGCCTGCCATCTTTCTCCATCGTGCGGGTGGCATGACACGGGTTAAAAGACCTCTCCCGCCTGCTGCATCTGCAGTCCCTATGATCATCAGTGCAGTTGCGTAGCGCCATAATGTATAATATTGCCGTTTGTATGTATATCCGACATATTCGTCTGCCTCAGCGATATGCTGATGGGCTTTTGCCTGTTCTTTAATTCCGGGCATCTGACCAATGTTGATCTCTAACCATTGTTCTATAGTATCAGGTGTGTCTGAAATCTCATATGAGAGACTCATGAGTAATTCATCACTTTTTCCTCTGAATACTGAACCAATCAGCTCAAATATTGTCGCCCTGTTGTCTTTCCTGTTTGTACTGATATCTGAACTGTTAATTTCTTCCCTGCCGATTGCAGCGGCATACAGCATGTTTATTGCTGCCCTGAGGTCTCCTGCTGCGCTTTCGGCAATCATATGTGTTGCGCTCTCATCACAGACGACACCTTCTGCTGCGCAGATGTACTTCAGTCTTGGTGCAATTGAACGCGCCTGGAGTGCCTTAAACAGGACGGCATCACACTGAGATTTTAATTCCTTTGCAATTCCGTACATGTCGTTTGCAATGATGACAATCGGCTGCCGGGTATGCTTTATAATCTCAATAATTGCCTTTGCACCACCGCGGTCTGCGGTACCGTGCAGATTGTCGGCTTCGTCAATAATAATCAGTTTTCTGGATGCACCTGTCAGACTTGCTGTGGTGCTGCTTGTTCCTGCAATCTTTTCGATTACATCTTTTGTCCGATGGTCACTTGCGTTAAGTTCAATCGCTTCCCATTTCATATCACTGGCAAGTGCATGTGCGGCGGAAGTTTTCCCTGTTCCGGGTTTCCCGTATAATAAAAGTGGCGGTGAATCTCTGGTCCAGGTGCGTGCCCACCCGGCAATCTGGCGTATAGCCGGCCCGTTGCCTACAAGGTCCTGCAGTTGGTGTGGTCTGTATTTCTCCACCCAGTCCATATGTGTAACAATATGTCAGGATTTTTGAAAAAGACAGTGGTAATTATCCGGGCTCTCTCACACCCGAAAAAATAATATCATTTATAGTAAAAAAGCCTAAAGTGAAATATAAGTTGGTGTGATTGTGGTAAACAGCTGTTCTACGGAAACTATCGCAAAAGCCGTCAGAGAATATGCCGGTGTAACGCGGAAGCATGCAATCGGGGAGCTTATTAATTCACTGTGGATTGATGATCCTGAAGTTATTGCATCTTTTGGGGAGGATGCTGCGCTCATTAAAAATAATGATGACGGTCTTTTATTTGCTGCGGATGGGATCTGGAGCAAACTTATGGAGGCAGATCCGTACTGGGCAGGATTCTGTGCAGTTCTTGTTAATGTCCATGATATTGCGGCAATGGGTGGAAAACCCCTTGCAATGGTGGACATTCTTTCAATCCAGAATGAGAAGATCTGCCATGAAGTAGTGCGTGGAATGGCTGATGCATCAAAGAAATTCTTAGTCCCGATTGTCGGCGGGCATCTCCATCCAGATTCTGATTTCAGCGCGATAGATGTTGCGATAATGGGTATAGTAAAAATAGATGAAGCGATATTTTCCCACACCGCCTCTGCGGGAGATCATGTTGTTGTGGCTCTTGATCTTGAGGGCAGAGTACATCCCTCATGTGTATTTAACTGGGATTCTGTAACTCTCCGCACTGATAAAGAAGTCAGGGCGCAGATTGGGGTGATGCAGACACTGGGGAGGAGAAAACTGGTCACTGCAGGCAAGGATATCAGCAATCCGGGTGTCATTGGTACGCTTGGCATGCTGCTTGAGGTCAGTGAAAAAGGCGCAGTACTTGAACTTGACAGGATTCCGCGTCCTGACCTTGGTAAACATGGAATAACATTTGAACACTGGGTACGGATGTACCCGGGCATGGGTTTTATTCTGACAGTTAAGGAAGAAAATGTGGGTGAGGTCTGCCGGCTCTTTGCGGATGTGGGTATAAGTGCTGCTGATATAGGATATGTGGATAACAGCAGGCACCTTAAAGTAGATTATGAAGATAATCAGTCTTTGGTCTTTAACCTTGAAGAAGTGGGGATTATGGGATTGTTTGACTGAATGAGCATAATGGATTTGTCTGACTGAACATGAAAAACCGGTATGTCTGATTAAAAGAGAATAACAGAATTGTCTGATAAAATGGAGTAACTGGTTATGGTAATTGTTGGCATAGGTATGGGAACAGAATCGGCAAAGGTAATTGCCAGTGCAAAATGTGTATCCGGTGATATTGATGTGAAGTATTTTACATCGCAGTCTTCTCTGTCAGAGTTAATTTCATCACAATCTGACCCGTCACAATCAGTTTCATTACAATCTCATATCGCGCAGTCTTTTGCCATCTCTGATGAGATGCTGGTTGTGAGCGAACACCCCGAAGAGGCATTGACAGATGCTCTTGCTGCCGGTGAAATTGATGCTGCGGTGAGAGGGACACTCCCTGCAGGTTCAACGCTCGGCCTGTTGAAAAAATCCATGGGTGTCAGCCACCTTGAAAGGATTGCCCTTCTGGAAACAGCAGAGGGGAAACAGTTTCTGCTGGCACCTGTTGGCGTTGACGAAGGCTGGACTGTGGATGAAAAAGTCAGCTTCATTAAAGATGCCCGTGGCATAGCAGGGAATTTTGGACTGAATGATCGGGTTGCAGTCCTTTCAGGTGGGCGACTGGGTGATGTTGGGCGGCATCCCGCTGTTGACCGCAGCCTTGCGGATGCAGAACTGGTTGCAAGACTGACTGGTGCTGATCACATGGAAATTCTGATTGAGGATGCGGTGTTGGATCATGGGATAATTATCGCACCTGACGGGATAACAGGTAATATTATTTTTCGTACACTATCGCTTCTGGGAGGGGGGTTTGCAAGGGGTGCACCTGTATTAAATATCGCTAAAATATTTGTGGATACTTCGCGCGGTTCATCAGATTATTCCAATGCAATTTTGCTCGCAGCATCTCTGGTACGATCAGATTAAGGGCAAATATTCTGGTTTTTCCTGAAATACTCTCAGATCATCTGATTTTGGGTAAAATAAACCTGAATTGTATGTTGTGGGGAATTACACGTAATTGAACCCCCATAATGGTTATTTTTCATGATTTGGCGTTATTTTCCCGAAATGTTTTTATGCATACTGATACACTTATTTTTGAGGTGGAATTGAATATGGCAAATGATTTACCTATTGCAGCAGTCGTACGTATTGCTAAGAAACACGGTGCAGAGAGAGTTGGAAGCGATGCAGCCCAGACAATTGTTGAGGCAGCAGAAGCATATATCTCTGATCTTACAAAAGAAGCAACCAAGTTTGCAACTCATGCCGGAAGAAAGACAATCAAGAAAGAAGATGTTGACATGGCGGTAAAATCCGCATAATCTCATTTTCCTGTAAAAAAAAGTAATAAAATTCAGAGCACGCCTTTTGTGCTTGGAATTTCTGTTTTATCCGGGTCTTTTTTTGTAGCTTTATTGAGTGCAATTCCAAATGCCTTAAAGAGAGCTTCACACTTGTGGTGGTCGTTTCTGCCTGAAAAGGAGAGGTGCCCGGTAATTCCTGCGTTTATACAAAGGCTGAAGAAAAAGTGCTCAAACATGTCACCCGGGATGGTACCCAGCGGATTGTCTGAAAAATCACCCTTATACACAAGGTAACCTCTTCCTCCGCAGTCTATTGTTGCAGTTGCAATAGCCTCGTCCATGGGAACAGATATGCTGGCAAACCTTGTAATCCCGCGTCCGTCTCCAATGGCCTCTTTTATTGCCTGACCCATGACAATGCCCGTGTCTTCAACTGTGTGGTGGGAATCGACGTTAAGGTCGCCTCTGGCAACTATGTTAAGGTCAAAGCCGCCATGCCTGCCAAATGCGTTGAGCATGTGATCAAGAAAACCGATCTCTGTATCTGTGAAAACGGACCCTGTGCCATCAAGGTTGAGTTTAATTTTAATGTCTGTCTCTTTTGTTTTTCTGTGAACCGTACTTGTTCTCATATCTCTGCTGCCTCCAGTGCCTCCATAAAGTCGATTTTTCCGCTGTAAAGAGCTGAACCCAATACTACCCCCGATACACCCATCGCCTTCAGTGTAATGATGTCAGAGACGCTGCTGATGCCACCTGCTGCAACAACAGGAAGACCTGTGCTGTTTACCAGGTGTTTCACCGGTAACGGGTTTATTCCCTCTTCAAGTCCTTCCACGTCAACGTTGGTGTACAGGAGTGACCCGGCTCCCAGTGTTTCAAATTTCTGTGCCCAGGTTATATAATCTCCTGCGGGCTCTTCCCAGCCCCTGATAACAACCTGTCCGTCTTTTGCATCCACACCTGTCATAACAGCTTCACTTCCAAACTCCCCTGAGATGATTTCTATGCTTTCTGGTTTTTGAATGGCAAGAGTACCTAATATTACCCGCTCAACTCCGGTTTTCAGCCATCCTGCAGCATCATCAGTACTGCGGATTCCACCACCAAGCTGAATTGTTACATCGGTTTCACTAACAATTTCTCTGATAATCTCTGCATTTTTCCGGGACTGACCGAATGCACCGTCAAGATTGATTATATGGAGTGCCTCTGCTCCCATCTCAAGCCATCTCTCTGCCTGTGCTACGGGGCTGCCATATTCTCTCCTGTTCTCACGCCTGCCCTGTACAAGCTGAACACATTTTCCGTCAAGAATGTCAACTGCAGGATAAATATCCATACGCAATCACCGAATCATTCTTTCAACTGACATAACTAAAATGTCCTTTGCACCGGCACGCTTCAGGAGGTTTATCAGCTGATATACCCGCTCTTCTGCGACTACGGCATGCACAGCAACAAGGTTCTCATCTGATGCAATGTCCATTATTGTGGGACCCGAGAGGCCGGGCAGCACTAACCTGACTTCATCAAGTGCGTCTTTTCTCACATTCATCATAAGATAGCACTGCCCCTGCGCCTTAAGAACACTCTCAAATGCAAGGTGGAGTTCCTCAATTTTTTCCTTTTTCTGCCTGCATGACTCTTTGTTTGCAATCAGTATGGTGCCTGAGTGGAGAATTTCATCGATCACTACAAGTCTGTTTGTCTTTAAGGTTGTCCCTGAGCTTGAAAGGTCGATTATGGCATCTGATATTCCGAGATGAGGTGTTGCTTCACAGGCTCCGCCAACAGGTACAATCGTGACACTGATGCCTGCCTCTGCAAAATATTTTCCTGAAATTCCAGGGAACTCTGTAGCAATTTTTTTCCCTTCAAGTTGCTTTGCACTTTCAATACCTGAATTTTCCGGGACTGCCAGAACAAGGGTTGCACGACCCATTTTCAGGTCAAGGAGTTCTTCCACATCAGAATTCCTTTCCATTACCATGTCTTTACCGGTAATACCGAGATCCGCAGCGCCACTTGCCACATAAGCCGGAATGTCTATAGGGCGGGCATAGATCACCCCGACATGGGGATCACAGGTCTTTGCGATTAGTTGTCTTTCGCCACCGTTAATGATGTGCAGACCGCTTTTCTCGATAAGTTCAGTTATAGGGCCGGAAATTCTGCCTTTGTTAGGGATTGCGAGTCTGATTGTTTTGGGGTCAGAATGTGTTGACGTCACCTTTGATTACCTTCTCAGTGATACTTCTGATATCTGCGAGACCATCGTTAATGATGGCATACACTTCTTTCTCAATAGCGGCAGTATCTGCACCCTCCTGTGGTATATACTGGACACTTGCCACCAGCGGCTGGTCGATCGGTTTTCCGATCTGTGAGAGCAGGCGGACGTAGAGGTCATCAACTTCGTCTACTTCCTTTACGCACTGTTGAGCGAGTTCTGTTGAGAGGAGGTTGTAGATCTTTCCGATGTGGTTTATCGGATTCTTTCCGCTTGTTGCTTCCATACTCATCGGCCTGTGTGGTGTAATCAGCCCGTTTGCACGGTTGCCGCGTCCGACGGACCCGTCATCACCCATCTCTGCAGATGTCCCTGTTACTGTCAGGAAGAGACTCTCTTTGTTGTAGTTATCTCCTGTGTTAATTTCAACATTTACTTTTCTGGATGTGTACTTCTGTGCAACGGTGCGAACCTCTTCACGGACCATCTCAACTGCATCTATATACTCTGAAAGGTCTGCACAGAAACGGTCGATCATTGCCACGCACAATGTCAGCGTGATTTCATCTCCCTTCCGAAGACCCATGATTTTGATGTCAGTTCCGACAACCGGATTTTTAGGCCTGATTATATTGTCAATATAATCGCTGACTGCGAGGATGATATTTTCAAGGTCACTAAACGGAGCATGACCAATGCCAAAGGATGTGTCATTTGCATGTGGTACAGGATTACTGCCTGATGCTGAAAAGACATCTCTTAAGTCTGTTGACCCGACTCCCATTCTGCAGTCAACAATAACGTCATGTTCCATGTCGAGGTACCTGAGTGTGTTTCTCAGGTAATTGCGTGCTGCTTCGAGGGCAATTGAATCGGTAGGGATTGTAGTGCCGTCAAAGGTTTTTGTAGCACGTCCTGTAAGGAGTACATATATCGGTCTTGTTATGATTCCTCCACCAAATTCAGGAAGTGATTCTCCTGCGACAATTTCGCCCTGATCTGTATTGTGGTGGAGAATTACTCCGTATTCTTCCAGATATGTTTTTGAAAGTGCCCTGCTGATCGCCTCGGCGATACCGTCAGCGATACTGTCCGGGTGGCCGATACACTTACGCTCCGCAAGTTCAATCTGTTGTTTTTCAATAGGCAGTTGGCTTAAAGATTCTATTGAAATATTTCTTGGCATAGATATTCACGAACTCCTGATATTACTAATATTTAATTTATTATCTGCTAACTTAAGAATTTCTTTATTCGATAATTGGAGGGGGTCAATAGATCGGTTACTAAAAATATCGGTTACTAAAAAGATGCGTGAAAGAAAAGGTAAGTTCAACTGATCGGGATGCCTCGCAATTTCATTGCGGGGTGGAACGGCCGGGGCGGCCGGGGCGTTTCAAAATGATGTTGTTAACTACCATATTTATAAATCATAATTTCGATTATAATAATCGTAATTATGAAATTTGTAAACCGTATTCAGGAACTCAGTTTTCTTGAGCGCAAATATAAGGAATCTGGCGCTCAGCTGATAATACTCTATGGAAGGCGGCGTACTGGTAAAACGGAAACTGTACTGCAGTTCTCAAAACCAAAGCCGAGTATATATTTCCTGTCAACGAGATCAAATGAGAAGGACAATATCGATAACTTTTTTGATGCTTTATATGAATATTTTCAGGATGAGACGTTATTGAGATTTGAGAAGAACTGGGAAAATATATTCCGGTATCTTTCCGGAATAAAGGAACGATTGGTACTGGTAATCGATGAATTCCCATATCTTCTCGAATCCAACAGGGCTATGACTTCGATCTTCCAGAGGGGGTGGGACCTGTACCTTAACAAGACCGATATTATGCTGGTCCTCCTCGGCTCATCGGTGAGCCTGATGGAATCTGAGGTATTGAGTGCAAAGTCGCCACTGTATGGAAGAAGAACCGGGCAATGGAGGATCACCCCGTTGGAATTTACGCATAATCGTGAATTCTATCCCAATTATACGCAGCAAGAGCAATTATACACATACTCATGCCTTGGTGGAGTTCCTGCCTATCTTTTGCAATTCGATCCGTCAAAGGACTTCTGGGACAATGTCAATGATAAGATACTATCAAAAGGTGAATTCCTGTTCGAAGAAACCGATTTTTTGTTAAAAGAAGAGTTAAGAGAACCAAAAGTGTATTCATCCATTTTAAAAGCCATATCCCTGGGCAAAACAAAATTCAGTGAGATAATGACACAGACGGGCATCAGTAAATCATCCCTGTCTGCATATTTGGAGACACTGGAACGGCTGGATCTGGTTGTGAGGGAAATTCCAGTGACCGAAACTGTCCGGTCAAAGAAAGGGAGATATTTTATAAAAGACAATTTCTTTAAATTCTGGTACAGATATGCGTTCCCAAATCTGAGACATCTTGAAAGTGGCAACAGTAAATACGTGCTTTCAAAGATCAAGTCTGATTTTAACAGGTACATGGGCCATTCTTTTGAAGGAATAGCCATTGAATATCTAACCGGCAACCTGCAATATCTGCCTTTTGAGTTTACAGATATTGGCAGGTGGTGGTACAAGGAACAGGAGATCGACATAGTGACATTGAATGAGGACACCAAAATGATTCTTTTCTGTGAATGTAAGTGGAGCGAGCTGAAAAGAAAAGATGCTGATAGAATATTAACTGACCTTAAAGAAAAGTCAATCGCTGTCAAATGGCACAAACACGAGCGCTCGGAATACTTCGGATTGGTCGCAAAAAAAATCGAAAATAAGGCAGAGCTACGAGAACAGGGATATATCGCGTTCGATCTGCAGGATATGTTCAGATAGCTGCAAGTTAAAAATGATTCCAGCCTCTTTTAGTTCCTTCAATCTACCGGCGTCCCTCCGCTCTCTCGCTTGCAGATTGGTGAAAATGGGGGGGTGGTTCTTATTTTTCCAGACACAGATTCACACCGAATTACACGGATTTGGACTTGTGGGGAGTGAAAAATGAGTTTGCATGCAGGCGGTGGAGCCATACCGACCGGACTCCGGTCTTTACTGAATTCGGAGGATATGCTTGAGTGGTCCAATCCGAAACAACTGGAGAGGTACAGAAAATTCGCCAGGGAACAGAAGATCCCTGTCTTCATCGTCATCGGGCTGGAAGAATGGGGCGAGGATGAATACGAGGAAGAATGCGCCGATGAATATCCTGAGCTTCTTATGTTCAATATTCCCCTTGAATCCGCAAATTATCCGAAACTCTACCCGGGTGTGTTCGAAAAATATGAGCGACCCTACGAAAAACCGTTTTTCTGGCGAAATGGTGTTCTGAAATAAACCTTTTTATAGAAATTATCTGTATCAAAAAAAGATTATTATTATTATTATTATTACTCCTTACGAATCCTGAGATCAGCCCTGATCATAAGTTTGCACCTGCCGTCACAAAATACCCTGATCATTCCTCCGCTTTCCGAGACCGTTACACCAATAACAGGGATATCCCTTGTGAGTGCCGCGGTTGCCCGGTGCCTGCCGCCCAGACCGCCCTGAAGACTGATCATGGCTGAATTTACATTAAGATACCGGCCGGCAGCAAGAATGATACCTTTTGGAGAGACAACAAAGACACCATCGAGCTGGGCAAATTCTTTTACACTCTCCCAGTTGTCTTTTTGCCTGATATCACAGTCTTCAATGTCCTGTCCGCGGTAGGGATTGATGATTGCCTGATGTGAATGTTCAAAGATCTTATCTTTATCACCGATGATGAATGCTGTGCCTACGTTTCTGCCTTCACGGCCCTCAACTGCGATATCCATAGCAATGGTAAGAACTGCTGTCATCACTTCCCTTGGGACGATACTGTCAAACTCCCGTACACTAATGAAGTTCTGACCTTCCTGGATATCATAGATGAGAATGGCATATGGGAATACACCGATAACCTTTCCTTCCTCAAAGTTCTGTGAGAGATAAATCTGCACTGCGGCGTCATGGAGGTGTCGTTTGGATATCTCAAGAATGTCGTGCATGGTGAGGTCTTTTAACACATCAAGCTGCAGGTCTTCCACCCAGATGACCGGGATCTCTGACTTAAATTCGAATGGTTTAAGAAACGAGACGATGGCTCTGGCACTGGTTTTTTTTGCGAGTCCTCTTGCTGTCTCCATCATCACGTTGTCTGTCACTTACAAAAACTCCTTTATCATAAGAGGGATTTCTGATGGTTTTCCCGCGACAGGAACACCCATTTTCTTTAGCCGGCTAATCTTGGACTTTGCATCACCCTCTCCGCCCTCAACAATCGCACCGGCATGCCCCATCCTCTTTTCAGGTGGTGCGGAGATTCCGGCGATATAAGATACGATCGGAAGGTCTGTTGATAAGGCACCTTCTTCTTCGAGGTTCCCTCCCACTTCGCCTATGAGGACAACTGCATCTGTCTGCGGGTCTGTCTCAAATCTCTGCAGCACGTCTGCGAAGGTCTCACCGATAACCGGATCTCCTCCTATACCAACAACTGTGCTCTGTCCGATTCCTGCCCGCGTAAGTTCACTTATGACTTCATATGTGAGTGTCCCGCTCCTTGAAATTACGCCCACATTTCCACGCAGCGCCAGATGCGGAGGCATAATTCCCAGTTTGAGTTCACCTGGTGAAAGTATCCCCGGACAGTTGGGACCGATTACACTGCACCCCTCAAGTTTTGCATAAGAGACTGCTTTTAAGGTGTCGTGTACCGGGATATGCTCGGTAATTGCCACTACAAGTTCAATACCTGCATTTGCCGCTTCCATAACAGAATCGCATGCTGCACCGCCAGGTACAAAGAGTACACTTGTGCTGGCATCATGGCTGGTAAGTGCCTCTTTTACTGTATTGTACACCGGAACTCCGTGGATTTCCCGGCCGCCCTTTCCGGGTGTTACACCCGCAACAACACCGCGGCCTCCGACTTCCTGTGCATATTCGTTCATCAGGCTGATGTGGAATGCTCCCTGTTTTCCGGTTGCGCCCTGAACGATGACGCCTGTATTTTTGTCTCCGTAGATCATTGTGCCGCCTCCACTGCGTCACGGACTGCTTCTTCCATGGTATCAGGCATCCTGTACCCGTGTTTGTTTAACAGTTCTTTCCCCTCAGTTTCATTTGTACCTGCAAGGCGGACAATCACCGGCTGGTTGATACCTGCGTTGATGATACCCTGTGCGACTTCATCGCACCGTGTTATGCCTCCAAGGAGGTTTACTACTATTACTTTTACTGAAGGCATACCTGCAACCAGTTTCACTGCGAGTGTCACTCTCTCCTGATCCGCACCGCCACCGACATCAAGGAAATTCGCAGCCTTTCCGTTATAGTGCCCGATTAAGTCCAGTGTGGACATGGTAAGGCCGGCACCGTTTCCTATCACTCCGATTGTACCGTCCAGTTCAACGTAGGAAAAACCGTGTATTTCAGCTTCGCGTTCCCTCTCTGTCAGGTCACGGTTTACTGTAATTCCCTGTCTTGCAAGGGCGTTGTCATCGATGATAAGTTTTGCATCAGCGGCATACACCCCTTTTTTTGTTGAGACAAGCGGGTTTATTTCTGCAAGAAGTGCATCCTTTTTGCAGAAGGCGTGATACAGTCTGTTTATAATCTCTCCCAGTTCTTTTGGTGCATCTCTGAGGAGTTGTCTCATCATGAACGGCGGGATATCTGTAAGGAGTGGTGTAACTGAAACTTTCCTGATGGCATCCTGTTCTTCTGTTGCAGCCTGTTCAATATCCACACCGCCCGCGTCGGCAAAGAGTATCATCGGCTCTTTACGTGAGCGGTCGATTGTTATACTCACATAATATTCGTGAGTTATCGGGAGTTTCTCTTCAACAAGTATTTTTTCGACTGTGACTCCCTTAATCTGTGTGGAAAATAGTTTTGCAGCGCTTTTTATTGCGTTGTCTGCGTCTGTGATTATTATACCGCCTGCCTTGCCACGGCCTCCCACATCAATCTGCGCTTTTACAACGACCTCTGTACCGATTTCACTGAGCTTTCCCTTCAGTTCACCAGCGTTTTTTATAACTATGCCCTTTGGCACCGGAATTCCAAATTCCTGAAAAATTTCTTTTGCCTCATATTCAAGTAGTTTCATGGGTTTTTTCCTCTGATAGCCCCCAATTTAAAACCACTCCTGAGGGCGTTTGTGTTAAGTTCTTCAGTACCTTTTGGTACACTGTTAAGCACAGCGTTTTCCATCGCTTCTTTACTGATTATGCCTGTTGCAGTCACCAGTGCTCCAAGCATGACAATATTTGCAACAATGACCCTGCCCAACTCTTCTTTTGCAGTCTTTGTGGCAGGAATCTCAACATACCTGCATTCCGGTTTTGAATGAACTAGGTCTGAATCAATGAGCATTATGGCGTTTTTCTCTGCATCTGCTCCGTATTTATCATAGCCCTGCTGTGACATAATTACATAAATGTCAGGTACAGTGACTTCCGGGTAGAGGATTGGCTCATCATCAATGACGATCGCACTCATGGAAGCACCACCCCTCGCCTCAGGTCCGTAGGTCTGTGTCTGGACAGCATATTTGTTGTCAAAGATTGCTGCGGCTTTCCCGAGAATGACTGCAGAGAGGATGACTCCCTGTCCTCCGAAACCAGAGAACATGACTTCGTGTCTCATTTTGATACCCCCATTGCAGGCCTGTATCTTTTCACAATATCTCCCACCGTGAAATAGTCATCCGGGACTGGTTTTCCCTCTGCTTCCATACGCTTTTTCTTTTCAATCAGGATGGCATGTGTGCGCATGAAGTCAATCATGGCTGAGACTGTGCGGAGTCTGTTCCGTCTGCCATAGGAAGTGGGGCACTGTGTGATTGATTCTATGAATGAAAATCCCTCTATCTCCATGCCGGTCCGGATCGCTTTTGTAAGCTCCTTTACATGGTATGAAGTCCAGCGTGCCGAGTAGTTTGCACCTGCGGTTGCTGCCAGTTCTGCGAGGTCAAAGACAGGTTCTGCGGCACCGTATGGTGTTGTTGTGGATATGGCACCCACCGGGGTGCACGGACTTCCCTGGCCGCCTGTCATGCCATATATCATATTGTTCATACAGATTACAGTTATATTGATATTTCTCCGGCAGGCATGGATGAAGTGGTTCCCGCCAATTGCCGAGAGATCCCCGTCACCTGTAAAGACCACAACATTCTGTTCCGGTTTTGTTAGTTTTACTCCGGTTGCAAACGGGAGAGGACGCCCGTGTGTGGTGTGAAGCGAGTCTGTGCTGATGTATCCCGGTGCACGTGATGAACAACCGATGCCAGAGATGAATGTGGTCCCGTCGATTTCCCACCCGAGGTTCTTAATCGCGTCAATTGTGCAGTTGATCACCGTGCCGTTTCCGCAACCTGGACAGTAGATGTGTGGGAGGCGGTCTTCTCTGAACCATGACTTATATTCACTCATCTGCATTCCTCCAGTGCTTTTGTGAGTTCGTCAGGTGTGTGAATCTCTCCACCGAGTTTTGGCAGTGATATGACTTCCCTGTCAGTGTGCCGTTCAATTTCACGTGCAATCTGTCCCAGATTCATTTCAGGGACTAAGAATCTCTCTGCATTTGGGAATTCCTTCAGCGTATCTTCAGGGAAGGGCCATACAATACGCAGGTTTAAGTGCCCTATTTTTATCTCCGGGTGGTTATGGATGATCTGTTTTACTGTCCTGTTTGTGGGCCCGTATGTGATGAATACATTTTTGGCATCTGTATTTGTTACATCATAGTCTGCAATTTCATGTCTTTTAGACTCTACCTTATTTACCAGGCGGTGTACGAGATCTGAATGTAATTCCGGGTTGTTGGTATCGGGGTAGCCGCGTTCGTCATGTGTAAGCCCTGTCACATGTACACTGTAACCCTTTCCAAATTCAGGAAATCCGGGAACTCCGTCCTCTCTCCCTTTAAACGGCAGTTCTCCTCTGTTAAGGGGGCGTCTCGGAACAATCTTCACTTCATCAGGGATTACGATCTTCTCGCGCATGTGTCCGATGGCCTCGTCTGACATGATAAAGACCGGCACCCTGAATCTGTCTGCAAGGTCAAACGCCTTTACTGTGAGGTCAAACATCTCCTGTACACTTGACGGGACAAGAGCAATGATACTGTAGTCTCCGTGTGACCCGAAGCGGCACTGTAACATGTCACCCTGCGCTGCCATTGTCGGCTGGCCTGTTGATGGCCCTCCACGCTGGATATCTACAATTACACATGGGGTTTCGGTTATTACAGCATATCCGATGCTTTCTAACATCAGTGAGAGACCCGGACCACTGGTTGCTGTCATTGATCGTGCACCTGCCCATGATGCACCGATAATAGAAGATATGCTGGCAATCTCATCTTCCATCTGAATAAAAGTCAGCCCCATTCTGGCCATTCTTCTTGCCATCTCTTCAGCGATCTCTGTTGATGGTGTAATTGGGTATCCGCCAAAAAATGTACACCCGGCTGCAAGTGCTCCCTCACTGCAGGCGATATTTCCCTGCATGAATTCAATTCTGCTCAAAACCCGATCACCACTTTATGTGTTTCATAGGGTTCTTCATCTACCCAGCTAATTGCCTGATCCGGGCAGATCAGCTGGCAGACTCCGCAGAGTTGTCTGCCGTACAGCTTCTGCAGTCTGCAATTGGTACATCTCTCCGGCCTGTCCAGGACAGGGATGACAATTCCACGCCTGTTCAGATGATTCCCTTCCTGAAATATATTGTAGGGGCAGACCGTTGTACAGATGTTGCATCCCTTGCAGCGGTCTTCATCGATAATTAGTTTCATCCGGCACGTCCTGTCTATTATATGTGTTTGTAAATACTAAAAACTGTCCTGAGTTCTCTTATGGTTGTAATTTCACCCTCGGTGGTCAGAATTTAGCCTTAAATTTTTCTGCTGCCTTTTCTTTTACTTCTGAAAACAGGTCTTTGCCGTGTGCGTCCATACCAACTGTCAGGGGGAGTCGGTCCACTTCGATTACCCATACCGCTTCAGCCATTCCAAGTTCTCTGAAGTACACTCCTTTTAGTTTCATCCGTGATGCAGCAAGTGCCGCACAACCTCCGGTGAAGGCAAGATATACTGCTTTTCCTTTCAGTTGTTCTGCAAACAGCCCACCCATGCCACCTTTACCTATGATGACCCGAACTCCGCTTTCAATGAGGAATCCTGAAATATTATTCATCCTGGCTGAAGTGGTGGGTCCTGCTGCAATAATCCGGTCGTCCTGAATGACAGGGCCGCAGTGGTATATTGCCGCCCCTTTCGGGTTAAAGGGTATGCCTTCTGTCTGCATGTGCAGATGTGCCTCGTCCCTTGCAGTATATATTATACCTGAGAGTGTGATCTGGTCCCCTGCTTTCAGGTCCAGCACCTCATCTCCAAGCGGGGTTGAAATGTTTTTCATGGATAATTCACCTCTACTGTTTTTCTCCTGCAGACCCAGCACTGGACGTTTACTGCAACCGGCAGTGATGCGGTGTGGCAACCTGCCTGTTTTACTTTTACGGCAAGTGCTGTTGTCTTCCCGCCAAGTCCCATCGGCCCTATGCCCAGTTCGTTGACCGCATCGCAGATCTCCTGCTCGTATTCTGTCATATTATCTATGGGGGATAAGAGGGCTTCTTTTGCAAGGGCACAGACACCGTCAAATGTGCTGCCGATCCCCACGCCCAGAATAACAGGCGGGCATGGCTTTCCGCCTGCAGCGAGCATGGTTTCGACAACGAATTCTTTTATGTTATCTGTCTCTGAAGGAAGCAGCATGGCAATTCGTGAGACATTCTCCGAACCGGCTCCTTTTGGAAGTACTGTGATTGTGAACTTGTCTCCCGGTGTGATATGGATCGCAGGCATCCCCGGGCCTGTGTTTGTCCCTGTATTTGTGCGGAGCAGAGGGTCTACTACATTCGGCCTGAGCGGAATTTCCGGCGTGGCACGGATGACACCGTCAGTGATGCCATCATATATTGTCTGTGTGAGGGGGACCTCTGGTGGAAGTGTTACGTAGATTACAGGTACACCTGTATCCTGACACACCGGCACCTCCAGTTCCTCTGCTATTGTAATATTTGTAAGGATATTGTCAAGTTCTGAGATTGCAACACTGTTTGTCTCAGAATTACGGGCCTTTTTCAGGGCAGAAATGATATCTTTCGGGAGATATATTTCCGCATCACGTAATGCTGATGCAGTGGCGTCTGCCAGTGCTGATTTAAGTCTGATCTCTGAGGGGTCTGCCATCAGACTATGAGTATTGATTTGTGACTGAATAAGATCTGTGGTATGCGAATGTGAGGGTCAGGACTCTCCCACTGTTTTTGTATTGATTTGTGACTGAATAAGATCTGTAATATGTGGTTATATGGTATCCGTAAAATCCGGATGGAAAATAAAAAAAGGTATCAGACTGAGGTTATTTTCTTCTCAATGATGACACGTGTCGGTGAAGGAAGTTTGTAACCACCGTGAGATACTGCGTTTTTTGCCTTTTCTATATAATTCTCGGTTGTATACACTGTGAAAACCTTCTGATTTTCCGAGACGCGTGCTGCTGTACCTACAGCCTTTCCGAATGCAGAACGCATACCTTCAGATACACGGTCTGCACCTGCGCCGGTTGCCTGTTTATTCTCTCTGAGCACCTGGTGGGGATATGTACGCAGTTTAAGGTGATAATTCATCCTCCCTACCTCTTTTAAGAGTTTCCTGTTGATGTTAACACGTGCTGCTTCGAGTGCTTTATTCTGAATCTGGCAGGCTTCATTGACGGTGAGTGAGATCTCGATGGGGAAATCCTGCTTCAGGTTACCCATGTCGAACTGGACAATCTTGCTGCCGGGCACACCGCCCATGTATTTACGTCTTGTATATGCTTTCTTAGAGATTGCTTTGTACATTTTTGCGGGTTTTCGAACCATAATGTGAACTCCTATTTTAGCTAAGCGTGCTTTAAAAAAAGGGTTTGTATCCTGATAAAGCTTGCTGGTGAATGCTGTATTATTGCATGAAGGCTGAGGACGTGGCGTCTCAACAATACAACTATCATATCGTTGGCTGCGATTACATGAATTATTGCATGAGTCTGAGAACGTGACGTCTCAACTCTGCAAATTCTGTGTTTGTTCTGTCTCTCGGACGTTTCATTTCAACCCTGATGTCCTCTGTAACCCTCCCCGGGCTGGGCGTCATTACAATTATCCTGTCTGCAAGGTATACTGCTTCATCCACACTGTGTGTGACAAAGATGATGGTTTTTTGTGTTTTTTCCCATATCTCAAGCAGTTCTTTCTGCATGACATTTCTGGTCTGTGCATCAAGGGCGCCAAAGGGTTCATCCATCAGGAGAACTGTTGGATCATTTGCAAGTGCCCTTGCAATTGCCACGCGCTGTCGCATACCTCCTGAGAGTTCATGCGGGTATGCGTTTCTGAATTGTTCGAGACCAACTATTTTAAGGTAATAATCAGCCACTTTTTTTTGCTCATCTTTTGGAATGTCCTGCATTTCAGGGCCGAATGTTATGTTCTCTGATACAGTTCTCCAGGGAAAGAGCGAATACTCCTGAAATACCATGCCGTGTTTGGGACTGGGAGCGGTAATTACATCATTATTGAGTATGACAGCACCGGATGATGCCTGATCAAGACCTGCAATGATGCGGAGAAGGGTGGTTTTTCCGCACCCGGAAGGTCCGACAAGACAGATGAATTCTTTCTCTTTAATCTCAATATTGATATTTTCCAGAGCGACTGTAGGTTCTGTGTCTTCACGTTCAAACACCCTGTTTACATCTTCAATAGCAACTTTACCCAATCTAACGCACCTCCTGTTCTTCCCATCTGTACATCCGCCTGCTTACATAATAGCGGAAGATCATGTCGATGACCAGGCCGATTAAACCCAGTACGAGCATGTAGACGACTACATTTGGCATCTGGTGCAGGTTGTAGTACGTCCAGAGGTTCTTTCCCAGACCCAGTTTTCCACTACCTGCTCCGAATATTTCAGCACCGACAAGGCACATCCATCCGACTCCCATGGATATCCTGATCCCTGCTATGATTGAAGGGATTGCAGACGGGAATGCAATATAACGGATGAGACTGGCACTGCTTGTACAGCCGAGTACTTTCCCTGCTTCGATAAACACCTTTGGGACGTTTCTGAATCCTGTATAGGTGCTTATAAGGATGGGAAATACTGCACCGATAAAAATAATAAATCCTGCTGATATGTCGGTGAGTCCGAACCAGATGATTGCAAATGGTATCCACGCAAGAGGAGGGATTGGTCGGAGAATTTCGATTATCGGGTTTATTGCAGAATCTATCTCCCGAAACCACCCCATTGCAACACCGGTGGGTATGCCGATTAATATGGCAGCCCCTATTCCTATTGCAAAGTGAAGCAGGCTGACTCCTGTGTCAGGAATGAGTGTACCTCCTTTGCCGAACAGGAGACCATTACATGCAACGACTACGTCAACAAAACCTGGCAGTTTGAATTTATTGACAACAACAAATCTGGCGATCAGTTCCCATATGATTATGGCTGTTATGATTGATGCAGCTGGCAGAAGGATCTTTTTTGTAAGCGTTCTTTTTTTATGACTCATATTCATATTTTCCTGTCGGCAGGGTTACACTGCAATATTATGGGACACGTCCATGACGCTGAGGCGTCAGGGATTGTTTGCTGAAAATGTGAGTTTCATTTTCATGGTAAATCACGACGTGATTTACATAGCAGATCAAACATTTCCTGAAATTTGGTTTTGAGTATATTTTATGATATGTGGGGGTGGCAGTCCGGGAAATGTTCTCTCCCTGTATAATGTCTGTTCCCTGTTTACCTATATGATAGTCTGATGATAATAAAAAAAGTGGGGGTTTTGATCAGGCGGTGACCTTCTCATAGAATGATGTATCAAAGATTTCATCTCTGGTCATCGGCTTGTTGATATAGCCCAGTTCTGACTGGATGGTTGTATAGTCAACAACAGAGTCAGTGATGAGTGAAGGGTCAGACATCCATGAACCGTCCCATTCATTTATTGATTTCTTCACTGTTTCCACGTCCCACTTTGTTTTTACTGAGAAGATCTCTGCTGCTTCATCAGGGTGTGCAATGTTGTACTCAGTTGCGTTAATGTGGATTTTGATAATCTCTTCAACGAGGTCGGGGTGGTTACGGATAAGGTCGCCTGTGACTACCAGCACACAGCATGCGTGGTTCTTTTCCATCTCTCCTGATGCCACAACAGATCGGCCGTTGCCTTCTACTTCAATGATTGTCGGTGCCGGGTGCGGGAGGAATACACCGTCTACCTGTGCTGCGGTAATTGCAGTAATTGCGTCACCAGGTCCCATCGGGCGTATGTCCACATCGTTATCCGGGTCAAGGCCATTTTCACTGAGCCAGTTGCGGAGAAGTGTGTCCTGGATAGTGCCCGGCGGGAATGTTGCAAGAGTGAGTCCTTTTAAGTCTGCAGGGCTTTCATATGGGATCTCTGTCCTGAGCACGAGGTCTGAACCCTGTGTCTGGACGCCGGCTACGATCTTTGCATCAAGACCGGTTGACAGTGCTGTGATGACCGGCGCTGCGCCTACGTATGCAACGTTAATTTCGCCTCCAAGCATAGCCTGCATCTCCGGTGCGCCTGTCGGGAACTGGAATTCCTTTACTGACTCAACACCATACGGTGCAAGATCTGTCTGCCACCATCCCTTTTCCATTGCGGTCATGTACGCAATCTGGTGGGTACTTGGCTGGTATCCGAAGCTGAGTTCTTTAACCGGTTTTACGGTGGGGGTCTGGTCTGTTGTCCCTGTGCATCCGCATATGAGTGCGAGTGCCATAAGCAGGGCAACAGTTGCTATTATTCCTGTATTTTTTTTCATCTTTAATCCCTCTTCAAACAAGTTTAGAGTTGTACACATCTTCGTGTAACTCAATATATATGCTATTGGATTCTATCAATTATTATTGGGCTTTAATGGTATGTTTTTATGTGTGGTTGTGACAATAAGCCATACTATTTCTGGTGGTTGTCTGTGATTCCCTATATGAGCCTGTCAGATCTGATCTTTTTCTGGTGATTGCAGATCAGGTTTCTCATTCTTTCCTTTCTTTTCAGTGAAGAATGATGAGTGATATTAATCCCTTTTCAGTTCCTTTCTATAATCAGGAGTTGGAAAAAAGTATGAAAGGAGACCCCCTCAGAAAAGGACGGCTTGGTGGCGAACGTCCACAGGAGGTTATGGATTTTCTGTCGTCCATGGATGCTGACAGGTGGATTGGCAGGGCTGATCTTATAGTTGATATTGCACACCTCCTTATGCTGGAGAAGCAGGAGATCATTGACAGGGAGGCTGCAGTGGCAGTGACAAAGGCACTCCTTGAGATGGTGGACAAAGGTCTGCCTGAATCTGTGTATGATGACCGTTATGAGGATATTCATGCCGGAATTGAGGCACATCTTATTGACAGTGTAGGGATGGATTTCGGCGGGCGGCTTCACATGGGGCGGTCGAGAAATGACGAGGTTGCCACCTGTATCAGGTTATCTCTCAGGCGTGAGATGCTCTCCCGGATGTCAGAGATAAATTCACTCAGGCATGTACTTTTAGATCTGGCATCGGTTCATACTCAGAGTGTTATGCCGGGTTTCACCCATCTTCAGCATGCACAACCAACAACACTGGCGCATTATATGCTCAGTTATGAACAGGCATTTTCACGTGACTTTGATCGTTTCCGGGACACTTATGCACGTGTAAATCTCTGCCCGCTCGGTGCTGCGGCGTTTGCATCCACTGGGTATCCGATTGATCGTGAATATACTGCAGATCTCCTCGGGTTTGACGGTCCGGTGAAGAACTCAATGGATGCAGTTTCAGCACGTGATTTTGCACTTGAGGTAATATCTGACTGTACCCTTATTATGTCAACTGTGAGCAGGCTCTGTGAGGAGCTTGTGGTATGGAGTTCCGGCTTCGTGACATTTGTTGATCTTAATGATGCCTACTGTTCGACAAGTTCAATAATGCCGCAAAAGAAGAACCCCGACACTGCAGAGATTATGCGTGGCAAGGCGGGTACTGTGACCGGAGCCTTACATGCTGCTCTTATGATTGTCAAAGGTCTTCCTATGAGTTACAATCGGGATCTGCAGGAATTAACGCCGCACCTCTGGACGGCAGTTTCTGAAACGGGGATCTGTATCCGTCTGCTTGCAGGGATGGTTGAGACTGCAGTGTTTAATGTTGAGCGTATGCGCAGTGAGGCTGATTCAGGCTTTGCCACTGCAACGGAACTTGCTGATGTGATGGTAAGAGACTATGGTCTGCCTTTCCGTTTTGCACACGGGATTGTCGGGCGTGCCGTGAGAAACGGGAAACTTGACCTTGAGACTCTTGAGACTGCGGCCCAGGAGATGGGGGGTATCTCTCTTATTGAATGCGGGCTCACTGAGGAGAGTGTTCTTCATGCACTGGATGTGGATTTTTCCATAACAGTGAGAACTGCCACCGGGGGTCCTGCACCGGAAGCGTCAGAGGCACTGCTATCTGAAAAAACCGATATTCTCTCTGATGATATTGCATGGGTTTGCGATGTATCAGAGAGAATTAATCTGGCTGAGGAAAAGATGATCAAAAAGGCAGGGGAGTTGATATTATAACAGCGAATATAAAACCGGGGGATCGGGTGTCCTTTTTTTATGCAGGGACAGAAATGGTTGGCACATACATTACAGAGCGCAACGGCAGTGCTGTTGTGAAGCTGGATAATGGATATAATATTGGTGTGGGTGAGACTGCGCTGACTTCTGTTGAGGTAGTGTCTGCTGCGGCAGTGAGTCCTGTATCCATTGAAGAGGATCGCAGTCTCCCTGAATTTTCAATTATTTCAACAGGGGGGACGATTGCAAGCAGGATTGACTACCGGACCGGGGCTGTAACGAGCCAGTTTAATGCGGATGATATCATGCGTGCAATTCCGGGTCTCTCAGATATTGGCAGGTTCAGGTCACATGTTCTTGCAAATATCCTTTCTGAGAATATGACGCCTGCAATGTGGTGTGAACTTGTAGGTAAAATCTATAAAGAGATAAATAACGGCGTTTCAGGTGTGATTGTGACGCACGGGACAGATACGATGTCGTATTCTTCAGCGGCTGTCAGTTTCATGTTAAAAACACCTGTCCCTGTTGTTTTTGTGGGGTCGCAGCGTTCTGCTGACAGGCCGAGCAGTGATAATGTGATGAACGGTCTTTGCAGTGCCGCTGCTGCGGGAAGTGATCTGGGTGAAGTGGCGGTTGTGATGCATGGCACCACAAATGATGACTACTGTGCCATTCACCGCGGGACCCGGGTGCGAAAGATGCACACCTCGCGCCGGGATGCATTCCGGAGTATCGGTCTGCCGCCCATCGGCAGAGTGGACTACCCGTCGCTTGAAGTGACACTGACTCCTGATGCTGTGAAGAGAGGGAGCTGTGAAGCTGAGCTTAATAATACACTTGAGGAGCGTGTTGGTCTGCTGACTTTCTATCCTGGCATGTCGCCTGATATGATATCTGCGTACAGCGGGTATGCGGGGCTTGTATTGTCCGGTACCGGGCTGGGGCATGTCTCAGGTGGGTGTGTGGGTGAACTTAAGTCACTGATTGATGACGGGACTGAGATTGTTATGACTTCACAGTGTCTCAATGGCCGTGTCTGTGATCGTGTCTATGACACGGGACGTGACCTCCTTAATATTGGTGTTATTGAGGGTGAAGATATGCTGCCAGAGGTGGCGCTTGTGAAGCTGATGTGGGTGCTCGGGCAGGAAAAAGATCCGGAGATGGTAAAGTCTCTTATGCAGACTGAGCTCTGCGGTGAGATGGGGAGGTGTACCAGACATGGACTTTGATTATGAAAATCTCGGTCTGAAAGCCGGTATTGAGATCCACCAGCAGCTTGACACAAAGGAGAAACTTTTCTGCCACTGTCCGACAGTGCTCCGTGATGTGGAGGAGAGGGAGGGCGGGTTCTTCCGTTATCTCCATGCGACTGTGAGTGAGATGGGTGAGATAGATCGTGCTGCAAAAGAGGAGATGAAGCTTAAGCGGGCGTTTACGTATTATACGTATGATACGACCTGTCTTGTCGAAAATGATGAGGAACCGCCCGCTCTCTTAAATTCCGAAGCGCTTGAGTTGTCACTTACACTTGCGAAGATGATGGATATGAGTCCGGTTGAGCAGGTGCATATAATGAGGAAACTCGTAATCGATGGTTCTAATACAAGCGGTTTCCAGCGCACAGCCCTTGTGGCATTAAACGGCTTGCTTCCGTGTGGTGCACGTATTGAGTCATTCTGTCTTGAAGAGGAAGCGGCACAGCGTGTGGAAGGGGATACGTTCTCCCTTGACCGTCTTGGGATACCTCTCGCTGAGATCACAACTGCTCCTGATATGAGGACTCCTGAAGATGTGAAGGAGGTGGCTGCTTATATTGGCATGATCCTGCGTTCAACAGGTCGCGTAAAGCGCGGACTTGGCACAATCAGGCAGGACGTGAATGTCTCCATACGTGAAGGTGCCCGTGTGGAGATTAAGGGCGTGCAGGATCTCCGTCTCATTGATGAGGTGGTGCGGCGTGAGGTGCAGCGTCAGGTGATGCTTCTGGGTATCCGCAAAGAGTTAATTGATCGTGGGGCTTTTGTTGATACAGAAACGGTTGATGTGACCTCTCTTTTCTCTTCAACCGGTTCGTCCATCCTCAAAAAGGCAAAGTGTATCCTCGCTGTGCGGCTCTGCAGCTTTGACGGGCTTGTGGGACGCGAGATTCAGCCCGGGCGCAGGCTTGGAAGTGAGATGGCGGATTATGCCAAAAAGTGCGGTGTGGGTGGTATCTTTCATACAGATGAACTGCCTGCATATGGTGTGACTGAGAATGAGGTGTTGGCACTCCGCAATTATGTAAAAGCGGCACCAGAAGACTGTGTTGTTCTCGTTGCTGACACAAAGAAGAAAGCTGCCTGTGCAGTCATGCAGGTGATTTACCGTGCTGAACTGGCTCTGAAATGTGTTCCTGAAGAGACGCGCAAGATGCTTGAAGAAGGGAGCACCGCTTATATGCGCCCGCTTCCGGGTGCCGCACGTATGTATCCTGAAACGGATGTCTTCCCTGTACCTGTTACAGAAGAATTCTGGGATTCACTGGAAGTTCCTGAACTGATAACTGCAAAGACAGAACGTTTTATTCGTGATTTTAAACTTGATGCTGCTCTTTCAAAACAGATGGCGTACTCTGTACGGCTGCAGTTGTTTGAGAGGGCAGTTTCCGGGGGAATAAAACCAAATCTTGCAGCAAGAACACTTCTCTCAACACTGCGTGAACTCAGGCGCGATGGTGTGCCTGTGGGGGAACTCACAGATAATGCAATTATAGAGGTACTTCATCTTGTTGAGGGAGGGGAGGTTGCAAAGGAGGCGATACCTGACGTTTTTTGTGCTGTTGCAGGTGGTGCAGGGGTGCATGAAGCGGTTGAGAAGATTGCACCGTCCATATCAGAGGATGAATTAACTGAAATCATCAGAAATGTCCTGGAAGAACGCGCTGATTTCGTCGCAAATCAGGGTATGCGTGCAGCGGGTCCCATTATGGGTGTCGTAATGAAGGAAGTACGTGGCAGGGCTGACGGCAAAGTGATCAGTGATCTGTTAAAAGAGGAACTCCGGAAACATATTGACGGGTAAATCTTCACTGGTATGGTTACTTTTATCTGTATATCTGCGTAAACTTATTGGGAGTTGAAATGGGCAAAACAGGAACAACAACATGGACCCAGATAAAAAATGTTTCAGGCCAGATAAGGCTTGTTCCACAGAAAGAAGGGACATATAAGAAACCGGGTCCTAACCAGAGGTTTAAGTCTGGTATCAATCAAAAAAAAGCACTGCAGAAGATGCAGGATGACAGCCGCGGTGGTCGTCGCGGTGGTCGTCGCGGTGGTCGTGGCGGTCGCGGCACACAGGTTGATCCGCGTGTGCGCAGGCGAATCAAGCGCTCTGTCACATCCATAAAAGGTAAGAAGTGAGAATTATATAATATCAGGGCGCCAGGCAGAATTCTTTGTGCGGGCGTTCTTTTCCTATCCTTTTATATGAGAGAATTAAGTAGGTTTAAGTGAATGAATTCCAAGGAAGCGGTGGAACGCTATCATTTTGCAGAACGTTCCAAATCTGAACTGATAATTGCATCAAATATGGTGACTATGGTCTCTGACTTTAAGGGATCAGAAAAAACCGGTGCAAAAAAAATGCTTCTGTCTTTGATTGAGTCTTTCCGTTCTGAACTTGATATTGCACACAGGATGACATCTGTGGCTGATTTTCAGATTGCGAGTGACCATCTTGGCGGGGCTGTCTCTTTAATTGAGACTGAAGAATTTGAGAAAGCATTGCTTAAGATCAGTAAAGCAATGAGCGCTGCAATAACTCCTGCACAGGAGTCCTGGCAGTATCTGAGTGACCATGAATTCATCTGATTTCCAGAATTTTCTGTTGAGCAGATCTTCTGTCCGTGAATTCAGTGACAGGGAGATTGATCCTGATGATCTCATGTATATCATGGACTGTGCGGGTACTGCGCCAAGTGCAGGTAACCGTCAGTCGTGGGATGTGGTTATTGTCAGTGAGCAGGGTCTCCGTGAGGATTTATCTGACGCTGCCTTTAGACAGGAGCATATTATGGATGCTCCGGTTATCCTTGCCGTATCTGCGAATTATGTACGTTCTATGTCGCAGTATGGTGAGAGGGGTATTATGTACGCGATACAGGATGCAACCATCGCCTGTACATATATGATGCTTGCGGCGCATTCAAAGAACATTTCATCCTGCTGGACAGGTGCGTTTGATGAGGAGGCTGTGACTGAAATTTTAAGTCTGCCTGTGCATGCAAGACCTGTGGCACTTCTTGCTATAGGGTATGGGCACCTTCCTTCATACAGGAGTGAGAGGATGCCTGTTTCAGAACATATTCACGAAGAAACATGGTAGTATTATTATGACTGATTATCTGGTATCTGTTGAATCCGCATGGGTTGTAAAGGATGTAAAGTCGCTTGATGATGGTATTGGTGTTGCCATCAGTGAAGCGGGTAAGCTTCTTAATCCATCGGCAAAATTTGTTGAGATTGAGATTGGACAGGTCAGCTGTCCTTTCTGTGAAAATGAATTAAATAACGCCCTGATGGTCGCAAATATGGCTTTAGTGGGGCTGACTCTTGAGATGAAGGTCTTTAAGGCGGAGTCTGAGGAACATGCTTCCAGGATTGCGAAGTCTGTTATTGGAAAGGCACTTCGTACCATCCCGCTGAAGATTCTTGAAATTTCGGAGATTAAGTAATGATTTCCGTTCTGGGTCACACGGCAACTGACCATATTTTTCTGGTCGGAAACCTGCCGGAGAAGCACCACTCCACTTTTATTCTTGATCATAAAATTTACTATGGTGGCGGTGCTGCCAACATTGCGGCAGGTATCGCTACTCTCGGTGAAGAAGCCGAACTTGTCAGTGCTGTGGGTGATGATTTTGCCGGCAGTGACTATGATCTCTGGCTTGACGAACTCTCTGTGAAGAAGCGTTTTTTTGTTGTTGACAATGCAAGGACTGCATCCTGTTATCTGTATAATGATGAGTCGGGTGATCAGATCACTTTCTTTGAGTGGGGAGCATCATCTGAGTTCTCTAATTTAGAAGCACCTGCACTGGATTTTGTGCATATGGCAACTGCAGACCCGGAGTTCAATGTCCATGTTGCAGAAAAAAGTGATTTTGCATCATTTGATCCCGGGCAGGATCTGCTCCGTTATTCAAAAGAGCAGCTGGAGTCCATTCTTGGTAACATTGATGTTTTGTTTGCAAACCAGCACGAAGTCCGGGATATGTGTGCCATGATGGGCATCAGAAAGGATGATCTGGTTGAGATGGTCCCACTGGCGGTTTTTACCATGTCGGGTGACGGGAGTGTGCTTTTTTGTGGCGGGGATCTTCACAGGATTCCTGCAATTAATGTGCCGCTTGCTGATCCGACAGGTGCAGGTGATGCCTACCGTGCCGGTTTTTTGTCTGCGTACCGGCGCGGGTATGTCCCTCTGACATGCTGCAAAGTCGGCACTGTTGCCGCATCATTTGTAGTTGAAAAGGTCGGGTGCCAGACAAATCTGGCTGACTGGGAACGTATGAATGCGAGATATTCTGAGTATTTTGGTGTTCTTTAATAGTTAACAGGTATTTTAACACGTACTTTTACAGGTAGTTTAGCAGGTAATTTAACAGGTATTTGTATGGTCTGGGCGTCACTTATTTCGGGAGGGAAGGATTCGGTTCTTGCAACACAGAAAGCGATAGATGTCGGTCTTGAGGTCCGTTATCTTGTTGTGGTGAGGCCCAAAAACCCTGATTCGTATATGTTTCACTCTGCGAATCTTGATGCTGTTAAGGTGATGGCTGAGCATGCTGGAATTGAGTATGTGGAGATATGTACTCCCGGCCGTAAGGAGGAAGAGTTAACTGATCTCGAACTCGGTCTTTCAGCGCTTGAGATTGAGGGAGTTATTTCCGGTGCTGTTGAATCGTCTTATCAGAAAGAGAGGATTGAAGCCATTGCCGGAAGACTTGGGATTAAGACTTTTACCCCGCTCTGGCATATGGACTCTTCTGAACTGATCTCTGAGGTTGCAGAGAGGATGGATGCGATAATTGTCGTATGCGCCGCAAACGGACTTGATGAGACATTTCTGGGAGCACATTTTGATGATGACCTGATAAGAAGGCTTAAGTCTGTTGCTAAAAAGACGCATATCCATCTCGCAGGTGAGGGTGGGGAGTATGAGACTCTTACGCTGAATGCACCTTTCTTTGGGACTCCTATTGAGTATGAAACCTCAGAAACAGTGAGAGTGACCGAAGGCAGTCGTTTTTCTCTTGTTTTAGGAGGCTTTCACTGATGCCGGACTCTGGTGATGCAAAACTGGAAGGGCTTACCAAATATATTTTCAGCGCTCCTTCGTGGCGTCGTTCACTTGGTATTATTCTGTTTCTCGGAATCATTCTTGACATTGCATGTATTGTCAGGGGCCATGAAATCCAGTATTTCGGGATGTTTGGGTATGTCATACCTGGTGTTATCGCATTTCTTATTACAAAGCCACTTGTTGAGTTATCCGGGAAAGTGATCACATGGAATCGGTCTGCCCTGCTTGCGATGGCATGCACTGTCTTTTGTATTATTATCAGTCTGTTTCCGGGTTTTCTCTTTTTTGAGGGAAGTCTCTGGATTCTTTATGCGGTATCGCTGGGATTCATATTTGCAATCCGGCTGCTGGTGCTGGTTGCGATTGCCGATTACCGGATATCCCATATGCTTGTTCCGGCGATTGTCCAGAGCGGTGCATGTATGGTGGCCGGATTTTTCTTCTTTGGGCAGGTATTTCTGTTATTTGCAGGATCCCTGCATCTGCTCTTTGGTGCAGGTGTGATTCTCTTCCTCTGGCTTGTTGAAAGGCCGCTTAAGCGGAATTTCAATATCAGTGCCCTGAATTTTATAAATGCATTTATTGCACACAATACTGACGGTTCTAAAGCACTTGAGGAATATTTCCGTGAGATAGGGGGGGAGGTGTATGTTCCGCAGGTGACTCTTTTCTTCAGGCGTGAGGGGGAGGGGAAACAGAAGGGTGAGCATGAGCAGACAGATGAAGTGAAGAATGACCCGAAGAATGAAGTGATATTTACTGTTCCGAATGTTCACCCGGGACCTATGGGTGAGATTGGTGGCGGAAATCTGCCCCGTGTGTTGCATGACTCTCTTGGGAAGGATACGTTTGTGCCTCATGGGTGTGCCACGCATGATTTTAATCTTGTTTCTGAGAGTGAGGTTGAAAAGATTGTCAGTGTGGTCCGGGATTCACGTGAGGATCTCCGGTTTGGGCAGACTGCCGGCCGTTCCCGGCGTTATTCATACGGTTCTGTGCAGATTCTTGCCCAGCGGTTTGGAGATTCCATTCTGATGGTGAGCACCCGTGCCCCGGAGAAGACGGAGGATCTCGATTATACTATAGGTCTTGCTATTATGTCCGAGGGTCATTCGCGGTTTGAAAATGTGGCATTTGTTGACGGCCATAATGCGATGGTGGATGTGACAGGCCCGGTGATGCCCGCGTCTTACATTGCCCTTGAATATATGCGGGCATGTGAGATGGCGACAGAGGGTGAGTCCGGGTGCAGGGATGAGTACAAGGGTGAGTGCAGGGATGAGCGTGAGCATGAGGGCGAGGGCGAGGGCGAGGGCGAGCGAGGGCCTGAGCGTGCGGATGAGTGCGGGTCTGGCGGAGAAGAGTATCCTTTCTCGGTCGGTGCATCTCACGTGGCGGTTCCATTCACAAGGGAGCAGGGTTTTGGTGACCTTGGCATTCAGGCGCTTGTGGTCTGTGCAGACGGGCAGAACACTGCGTATGTTCTCTTTGACGGTAATAATATGGAGGCTGGCGTCCGGGAGCAGATACGTGAGCGTCTGCTTGCGGCTGAGTTCGTGGACAAAGATGTGGACGACGTGGACATGGATGTGGACGTGGACACGGATGTGGATGGTGGCGTGGATGTGAATACAGATGCGGCTGTGCATGCGGGTCTGCAGGTGGACGAATGCGAGGTTATGACAACCGATTCACACGTTGTAAACACGCTGAGCGGGAGGAATCCTATCGGATACCGCGTTTCTTTTGAGGAGTTATACCCGTATGTTGAGGAGGCTGTTAATTCCGCTCTTGATGACTGCTCACCCGCTGAGGTCGGGGGTACTACCGCATGGTGTGAGGGGATTGTTGTCTTTGGTTCACAGAGCATTTCCCAGCTTGCGAGTACTGTTAACGCGATGCTTGTCTTTATTGCACCTCTGGGTGTTGCAATTACTATGCTTGCGTTTATATTCTCGATTGTTGCGTATATGATCGTGGTGTAGTTGTGCAATTGTGCCTATAATAAAATCAGTAATAATGAGGGGAAATCCTGAGATCAAACCATCATGTTTTTTCCCTCAGGGCATTAATGTAATAATACAATTTTTTGGCGGGGGTTGCCGAGCTTGGCCAAAGGCGCTGGACTTAAGATCCAGTCGAGCAGTCGTCCGTGGGTTCGAATCCCTCCCCCCGCATATTTTTCAATTTTAACCTA
>JAYEIC010000058.1:64376-82653 GCA_034659935.1 Methanobacteriota archaeon
AATGTAATAATACAATTTTTTGGCGGGGGTTGCCGAGCTTGGCCAAAGGCGCTGGACTTAAGATCCAGTCGAGCAGTCGTCCGTGGGTTCGAATCCCTCCCCCCGCATATTTTTCAATTTTAACCTAAATTAGGCTCCAAAAAAGTTCCATGTACTGATTTTTAACCTTTTGTACCTCTAACACATTCAAAGTCTACAAGACTTTTGTTCTCCAAAAAACCCGATATTCACCCGTTCTTCTTGCTCTTCAGTGAAGAAACTGGCAAAGTGACCAATGGAGAAATCTCGCCATTTGCATCATGACACTTCAGCTTGCAGTAGGAGGTATCTTTTGCCGTGTTGCGTGACGCGGTGCCCCCGATAGCGGCGGCGAGGTAAGTATCAGCCATGACAATACCTGCAGCCTCTCCGAAGGCGCGGCGACAGAGGCAACCTGCACAGAGACGTCGCCGACGGTGTCGGTTTTGAGGTTTTCATATACGATCTTGGCATCATACGGCTCCTGGGAACGGGCCACCGGATCGACGGCCACCCTTTTCTCGGTGTATGAGGTACAGCCGAAGGGGTTGGTGGTCTGGACAAAGTCAGCCATAGTGGCATGCTCCTGCCAGCCATGATACCGCGGATGAATGACTGATAATAATTAATATTACTATAAGTAATATTAATCTACCTTTACCAAAATCCAGCCTTTAATCAGCTAAATGCCATTTATTATCTATACTCAAAATAATGGATAAATAGTATCACGCATGTATTCCCTCACCGTTCAGAAGATTATTGAAATTCAGAGCTGGCTTATTCTTCAAAGTGTTCAGCAGGAAGACCAGGGAATGGCCGGTCTGATTCTCACTCCCGGAACACTTGAAAATCTTGTTTATTACGGGAATAATCTTTAGAATCCACATAAAAGAGCAGCATGGATGCTTCATGGAATTGCGACACGTCATCCGTTTTATCAGGGAAATAAGAGAACAGCGCTTGCAGTAGCTGATAATATTTTGATACTTAGTCCTGAAAATATGATAATCACTGCTGAAGATGAGGCAATTTACAGATTCGTGCGTGAGATTGCAAAGAATTCGTATGTGGTAGAAGAAGTAGAAGACTGGCTAATTCAAAATAGTGGAAATTTGGATGATTAGTCAGATGCCAGAAGGTTATAGGCTCGCCTATGTCTATTCATCGAAAGTTCGAGAGCTGCTTTTTCAATTGTCGACAGACCCTCTCGTTCTTTAGAGAGCATATAATCATCAGCTTGAGTTGGTGAAATTGGATTTCCAACCGTAAATGACCTAACGGGTTCGAATGTCTCCGAGTTTGCGGAGAGAGATGCAGAATTATCTGAATCAGTGAAACGGTATGGACCAAGTGATTTCATCATCCCGCCTTCATTATCTGAATTAATTATTCTTGAATGCATGTTCATAACCTCCTTATTTATTTACGATAGTTTTCCAGCCTTGAGAGATAGGAGCTACGTTTATATTAATGTTCAGATCGGGCATACGCACCCCATTGATGAGACGAACTGAACGATATTCACTCCGAATACGAGTACTTTCTAAAGTTGCCTGGAACATCTCATATTTTATGGGAGGAAGAGGTGTGATATTTAACTGCTGAAAATGTTGCTGGCAGATTTGGCTTAGCAGTTGGGGGGGGAGATTTGCAGGCAGTTCTAGTTGTTGAACGGGAGCAAGATGCGCAGATAAGGAAGGATCATTCATCACAATCTCATACGGATTAAATGGCTCTTTACAGGACATCTCATCTTCAATATCTTTCCATACAGACCATATCAAACCCTCAACGTCATCATTAGGATCTTCGTTAACAGGCAGACCAATTTTTATTGCTTCAGCTCGTCCGACCGGATATCCATGATGGTAAAAGGATTTGTTCAGGGCGTCAGAGATTGCCTTTACTTTATTCTGGTCATCCATGTGGAGACTGAGAAGTTTTACCCCTAAAGAATGAGCCAGATTGGAACTTCTTTTTGCAATGCCTATTGTGCCTGCTTATGTGATGTAGCCTGCCTGATCTTGTGTGACAGCTCAGCGAACTGCGCCTTTGGCTGTCCGCCTTTCTGGAGATAGAAATTGGCCCCCTCGTTTATCGCCTCAATGACTACATCCTCCCTGCCCTTCCCGGTGAAGATGATAAACGGCATATCCGAACCGCTGCCACGGACAGTCTTTAAAAACTCAATACCGTTCATCTCCGGCATCTCGTAATCAGAGACGACGGCGTCATAAGTGGTGGTCTGCATTTTTTCCAGAGCTTCGCGCGCAGATTCAGCAATATCAACAGTGAAATCTCCGGTCTTTTCAAGATATATCTTTGTTAGTTCCAGAAGATCGGGTTCATCATCCACTATTAATACATTACCATCCATCATTAGTTTGAGATTGACATATAGCCTGAAATAGTTTTTCCGGTTTTGTGGTGGCTTGTGTCACTCTGGAAGATGTTCATGCAGAGGATCGCCGCTGCACATCTCCGCTATTATTCAGTCGTACCGTTTCTACCTACAGGATTAACTGGTCAGCACATTGCAGGCTGTGAGGCTCTGCCAAGGGGTTTGGTGCCACGGGACAGTTCCTTTCTGGAGAAAGGCGACGTTCCGGTCCCTGATTGTGAATTTTAATATAAATATGTCAATTATCATTTGCACAAATTGCATGTAAAAGACAACTATAATATTTCCCAGACACCGATTTTATAATGAGTTCTGTTAAACGGTGAGAAATCCAGAATGAAAACTGTATTAATACATGGTTTTTATGACCCCGACACTCCGGACAGTTTCTTCTTTTTTGGTGAATCAGATAACCATTCAGAAGGGATTCCTAAAAAACGGGGCAGGAAACCGAAAACCCCCCGTATATATCCACATCCTAATTCGGTTCCTGCCGAAGAACTGATAGATCTTCTCAACGGAATTGCAGGCGGCTGTGAAATCGAGTGGAAAAAAAGTACGCGGGCAGCACTTTTTCCTTCAGAATCCACAAAACCCGTGCCCTCATATCTCTCCTCAATGAGAGCTTTTGGAGTCCATCAAGAACCCAAACATCTCCTGCCATGGGAATACAATACAATATCATGTGATCTCTCCTCACTGGCCATACTTTACACCCATCTCTTTGAGCTATTTTCTTCGGGTGTAAGGGTTGGCGATTCACTCAGATACTGGCTTTTTGCAATAGGATTTTCCATCGAACTTGTCGCACACGAATGTTTCATTCCCGGATTTTCAGGTACAGGAGCAGATAAAAGGGTAATATGGAAGCCTTTCATCAGTGATGACGACCAGAAAAGATCCGAATCCCTGGCTGGTTCCATGCCAAATGTATGCAAATCCTGCGCAAACGGGTATATCAAAAACTCAGGTCCCGGAAACAAATTTGTGTCTCATGAAATCCAGGAGTGTTTTGTATCGGACATGACGTCCCGGCTGATTGCAGACGCGTTCTCTGAAATGCCGGTCCCGTTTAAAATAACCAAAAAAATTCAGAAATCCGAACCCGAAGAACTGGACTTTTTCCTGAAATTAACCGGTTCTGATACAGCGTTCTCTAAAGAGGAATCATCTGATTTTTCAGATAAATTCACTGCAAAAATGGACCAATGGCTTTTGGGTGGTTCAAAAGAGATCAGTATAGGGGAATTTAAAACCTGTTTCCGCCTCGAAGAGCCGGATGAGGACAGTGAAAATAAAAAATGGGAGATAACATTCCACATTCAGGGACGTGACGATCCTTCTCTCCTGATTCCCGCAGAGGAAATCTGGGGGGAAAAGACAAAACAGCATGCATACCTGATGAACAGATTTGACCACCCTGAAGAGGAATTCTTAGCTGACATGGGGCGTGCCGTAAGAATATATCCTCCTCTTTCAGAAGGCCTCAAAACCGCATGCCCTGCATCGCTTGAGATTGAACAGGAGAAAGTCTATCAATTCCTGAGCGAAGCAGCCCCGGTGCTACAGCAGTCAGGGTTTATTGTCCTTCTCCCGCCATGGTGGAAAGAGAAAAAGGTTCGGCCTGTCCTGAAAATCGATCTGAAACCCTCTGAAACAAAAGAAAGTCCGGGATACTTCTCTTTTGAAAACCTGCTGGAATTTGATTATACTATCGCAATTGGTGAAGAGACGTTCTCTCCTGAGGAATTCATGCAGCTTGCCGATCTTAAGAGATCACTTGTTAATGTGAAAGGAAAGTGGGTTGCCTTCGATTCCGAAGAAATTAAGCGGACCCTGCGTGCATTTGAGAAAAAATACAGTGGAGGCAGCATTGAAACAGCTGATCTGTTTAAACTTGAAACCTCCCGGCTCTATGAAAAGGATTTTGAGATCGAAATCTCATCTCCGGGCGGACTGGTGGGTGAGATGCTTGCAAACATCCGGGGAGAAAAGAAAGCAAAACCAGTCACTATACCTAAAACATTCAACGGAAAACTCCGTCCTTATCAGCGGCGGGGTGTATCCTGGCTCTCTTTTCTCACACAACACGGCATGGGGGCATGCCTTGCAGACGATATGGGGCTTGGCAAAACTCCGCAGTTTATTGCATACCTCCTTTCAGAGATGAAATATTCAAAAATTCCTGCAACCCCCGTCCTTGTTATCTGCCCTATGTCTATAATAGGAAACTGGAAACGCGAATTTGCCCGATTCGCACCGGAAGTTTCTGTCTATGTCCACCACGGCACTGATCGCTCCACCGGGGAACAGTTTTCAGAGATGGTGGCCGGACATGATGTGATCATTACGACATACAATCTCTCTCACCGGGATTTGGATAGTATCAGTCAGGTCAGCTGGGCATGTATTCTTCTTGACGAGGCACAGAATATCAAAAACCACCTGACAAAACAGTCTCTTGCCATTCGAAAAATCAAAGCCGCAAGAAGGATTGCACTGACTGGCACACCGGTTGAGAATCGGCTTACAGAACTGTGGTCAATCATGGATTTCTTAAACAGGGGTTATCTCGGTTCGAACAACCGTTTTTATAAGGAATTTGCAGTCCCTGTAGAGCGTTACCATGATAGCGAAAAGGCCCTTCAGCTGCGAAGGATGGTCGGTCCGTTTGTCATGCGGAGACTTAAAAGCGACCGCTCTATCATAAAAGATCTGCCCGACAAGATTGAGCAGAAGGTTTTTGTCACACTGACAAACGAACAGGCGACACTGTATCAGGCAACAGTTGACGGGATGCTCATGGCGGTTGAAGAGAGCGAGGGTATTCAGAGAAAGGGGATTATATTATCCACCCTTACGAAGCTGAAGCAGATCTGCAATCATCCGGTTCTTCTCACGGCCGATGGGAGTGTTGATCCCCGGAGATCAGGTAAACTGGTGCGCCTCTTTGAGATGATGGATGAGGTGATCGAAAGCGGGGACCGGGCAATTGTGTTTACACAGTATGCCACGTTTGCCGTGCAGCTCCAGGCTCTGTTGCAGGATCGGTTTTCAGAGGAAGTCCTTCTTCTGCACGGGAAAACCCGGCGAAAGAAACGTGATGAAATAGTTGAATTGTTCCAGTCAGAGAACGGGCCGCGTATATTTGTTATTTCTCTGAAAACCGGGGGTGTGGGCCTGAACCTGACATCTGCAAGTCATGTGTTTCATGTGGATCGGTGGTGGAATCCGGCGGTTGAGGATCAGGCAACTGACCGGGCATACAGGATTGGGCAGACAAGGAACGTGCAGGTTCATCTTATGATCTCTGCGGGTACGCTTGAGGAGCAGATTGACATTATGCTTGAAGAAAAAAGAAAGCTTGCCGAGCAGATTGTCGGTTCGGGCGAGGACTGGCTCACCGGCCTTTCTACTGATAAACTGAGGGAACTGGTCTCTTTGAGTGATGATGCGTTTGGAGAGTATTAATGGCTGCAAAAAATAATAATCCGGTCCTCCCAAAAGTTATTTACGGAAAAACAAATCCGGTTCTGAAAAGCAGGCGTGGTGCAGTTGGTGAAACCTGGTGGTCAAAGGAGTTTATCCGGGCACTTGAACGGATCAGTGTTTCTTCCCGGCTTACCCGTGGCAAAAGCTATGCCAGAACCGGGAAAGTGAGTCTGATTCAATATTATCCGGGCATTGTGGAGGCACAAGTAAGAGGTTCGAGGTCACGCCCCTATACTGTGACCATCACTTTTGAGGAGTATAGTTCAGAAGACTGGGAGAAGGCGATTGACGGAATGGCAGGGCAGGCGATCATTGCAGCCAGACTTCTGTCAGGAGATATGCCGGATGAACTTGAAGGTGTGTTTAAGTCTGCGGGTCTCTCACTCTTCCCAAAATCCCGTAAGGATATTATCACACACTGCTCCTGTCCGGACTGGGAAAATCCGTGTAAGCATATTGCTGCGGTCTATTATATCCTTGCAGAATGGTTTGATGACAATCCGTTTCTGCTCTTTGGCCTTCGCGGCATGGAACGTGAAGAAGTGCTTGAAGAACTGAGGAAAAGACGGGGCAGAGCTTTTGTTGCGGATGAACCTGCTGAGACCGCGGCTGTGAATACAGTTGAAGTGCCCGGTTCTGAAAAGACGGATTTAAAGACTCCGTCACAGGAAGAATATATCCGGAATTTCTGGAAGGCGGGTTCAGATCTCGATTCGTTTGAATTTCACTTTAATGATAGTTCTGTCCCTGCTCTAAAGCAGCTTGGTGAATCTCCGTTTAAACTTGGCGGAAAAAATCTATCAGAACGGCTTGAATCTGCCAGTTTTACGGCCCGGAAGTATGCACTGAAGCTTGCGGGGCTGGATAAGAATGGGGAGAGGGATTGATGGTTTTATATCTTTTTTTCGTACATTCCAATGCCTGCAAATATGATACACGTCAGGATCTGGTTAATGCCCTGAACAACCCGGTTATGTTTCCTGCTCCGGCTCCGGGATCTGACAGGCTGTACAGCGACTGAAGAATGAGAGGTTTATCCAAAACTACTATAAATGTCAAAACATTATTTAAAAATATGAAAACACGATTTGGACTGTTCTTCCTGTTGGCTATCTGTTTAATGGCCATTGCAATCAGCGGTTGTGTTGGCTCCGTTCCTGCGGACATGGGAGATCTGATGCCCACAACCAAAGCAGTTCAGATGCAGACGCGGTTAGCTTTAGCTAAGAAGAAACACAAATGAAAACAATCGGCCTCATCGGGGGGATAAGTTGGATGTCATCTCTCGAATATTACAGATTAATGAACGAGATGGTCAAAGAGGAACTTGGTGGATTTCATTCCGCAAAGATCCTGATGTATTCTCTTGAATTTGGGGAATTTTCAAAAGAGGAAAGGCTGGCAAAAGAGGGGGATTGGGAAGCCCTTCGAAAAACAATGATTGATGCCGCACAGGGACTTGAAAAAGGAGGTGCGGATTTCATTGTAATATGCTCCAATACGATGCACTCGACTGCCGGAGACATTGAAGCAAATGTTGACATCCCTGTGCTCCACAGTGCTGACGCAACCGGTGAAAAAATAAATAAAAGTGGAATTAAAACTGTCGGGCTGCTGGGCACAAAATACACCATGGAGGAAGCTTTTTACAGGGATCGGCTGGAAACAAAATACGGGCTTAAGGTAATTGTTCCCAATGAAACAGATCGTGAATTCATTAATCTGGTGATATTTGATGAATTATGTGCCGGGAAAATAAATGAGAATTCAAAAGAGAAATTTATAAAAATAATTGATAATCTTGTTGAAGAGGGTGCAGAAGGAGTCATTTTAGGATGCACTGAAATTCCATTGTTGATTAAACAGGAGGATGTAAACGTGCCGGTTTTTGACACCATGACTATACACGCGCAGGCAGCGGTAGAATTTGCTCTGAATAGAGCATAATCCCTTTTTGAAGCCACCAACCCCCCTGCGCCCGCCCGGACACACCGGCGCTGACCCCGTTGACTCCTCATCTCCCTGCCTGTCTTCACGCTCTGCCATACCTTCAGGTTACGCATCCACTTCTTGAGCCCGGAATTTGTTCTACCGTCCGGCCGCTCACAGGTCGAGCCTTTCCAGTTACAAAATCAGAATAATCCGAATAATCCGAATACAAAAAAGGAGAACTCCATTGCAGATGTAGTGGTTGTTATGCAAATTCTGGTTTCCGGTTGTTCTGATTAGGTATCAAAAAATATTGAGAGGAGTATCTCTTTTATGTGATAGGTAAGATTTTTACTCCTCTGCTATGAAAGTCAGTATGGTCTTATCTGAGGAGTCCTGTATTGTTAAGTGGTCTCCTTCAATCCGGCAGCCTGCTGCGGATTCCAGTAGCTTTAAGTATGTACCTTCCTGTTCCATGATTCCATTTGGTTCATTGCAGAACATCTTTGTTGACCCGATTAATCCAAAAGAGAGTGTATCGCCATCGGTTTCGTAGGAAGAGAAGTAACTGTTACACCCTGCGGAGCCGGAGATTCCACCTTCCTCATTAAAGGTCAGGTTGATTTCGGTTCCTGCGATAACGGAAACGATTGCTTCATTGCCGTCATTGTACGAATTAAGCACCCATTTGGTTCCGGCCAGTGGTTTTTGGGCTGGTGGCTGTGCCTTTTCAAAGACTAAAATAGCCTTTCCGTCTGGATCGAAAAATGTCAGTTTTTCTTCTTCTTTAGCACCGAATGAGGCGGTTGAGTTGAGCAGTTTTAAGTATGTGCTCTCCTGATTCATAACAGGTCCCGGGCCTGCCATCAATGTGCTCCCGATTAATCCGAAAGAGAGTTTATCATCATTGATTTCGTAGGGGGCAAAATATCTGTTAATGCCGGCAGAGCCTGTAATACGGCCATCCTGATCGAATTCCAGTGTAATTTCCGTGCCTTTTATAACAGAAACCATCTCTTTAGTCCCGTTGTCATATGATATCAGCTGCCATTCTGTTCCTGACAGTGTCGGCAGTGTCGGCAGTGTCGGCACTTCTGTTGTTTCGTTAATCGATTCATTCTGGTTGTTACCATCTGTGTCAGGGGGTGCGGAAATGCATCCGGCACAGATAAGGCATACTGCAAGAACAATAGCTGTTCCAAACAGTAATGGTATGCCTGTTTTCTGATTGTTCTTCTTTACCATATACTATAATGGTAATTTTAAATACATAAACAAAGCTTTGACTTCGAAAAATTTTGAAGTAATAAATCCAGTATTTTTGAAAAAAAGGTGCATATGGTGCAGATTGAATTTTCTACGATCCTGCTTAATTTTACCCGGTCGGAGTGACGCCATGCTGGCAGGTGCCGACGCCTGCCGGCCTGTTCTCCTGTAAGAATGCTCTGACTGCTTTCATGTCACCATTCTCCAGTGCTGTCTCGAGTTCTGTGGTATCGATTCCGTTCTCCTGCATCCGCTGGATTATCATGTGGATGTGTTCGCCGTTCATGGGTGCGCCTTCCGGCCTGTTCTCCTGCATGAAGGCGTGGGCTGCCTTTCTGTCACCATTCTCCAGAGCTGTCTCGAGTTCTGTGGTATCGATTCCTTTCTCCTGCATCTTCTGGAGTGCGAAGTGTATCCTGCTGCCGTCGCATGCTCCGTCCGGGCATTCGCAGTCCTTTATCATGCTTCTGTGTCCCGTTCCGTCGCCCATGGCAAGCGGTGTTGCCATGGCGGCGCAGACACAGAGCATGGCAAGGCCGGTCAGTGCAAGCACAAATTTTCTGCTCTTCATTTATTACTCATCTCCTTGTATCGTCGGGTCCGGACAGACAGTGGAACACCTCCCCGGGCCTCTGTTCATAAGGTTCACGCAGAGGGGCATAAATGCATAAAATAATGGAGATGTCAGGATGCAACCGTGAGGTTGCACAGTGGTCCCGGGAATCTTATTCGGTCTTGAGGATTTCAATTCGTCAGGGAGATCACTTAACAGTGCAGGACTTTTCATAGGGGATCATACTGTCATTCACAGCAGCAGAGTAAAAACTTCACAACACACAATTTTTCTCCTCAATAATTTTTGAATCAAAACAGGACAACCGGAAACCGTGGTCCTATGACAATCATATCATCTGCAATACAGATGCCCTGTTTGTCCTTTTATTTAGGAACTGTGGATATATCTGTGTTTGCGATAATATGCAAAAAAAGAGAAATACAGTTTATATTGGAAATCACTTCTTCTTATTCAGATGAAGAATCAGTCCGATGCATGCTGCCGGAATTACAACGAAGAATGGTGCTGGTGTCGACTGTGAATCACTTCCTGCGGGATTCTTAGCAGCGGTTGATTTGTCGTCATTCTTTGTCGTTGTGCCCCTGCCTCCGGTGATATTCTGACTGTCTGAATCACTTCCTGCGGGATTCTTAGCAGCGGTTGATTTGTCGTCATTCTTTGTCGCTGTGCCCCTGCCTCCGGTGATATTCTGACTGTCATCCCATGCTCCGTCCTGGTATTTGCTGTCTTTTATCATGCCTCCGCGTCCTGTTCCGTCGCCCGTGGCAAGCGATGTTGCCATGGCTGCACAGACACAGAGAACGGCAAGGCCGGTCAGTGCAAGTATAAATTTTCTACTCTTCATTCATTATTCATCTCCTTGTATCGTCGGATCCGGGCAGGCATTGGCATATCTCCCCGACCCTCTGTTTATAAGGTTCACACGGAGGGGTATAAATGCATAAAACAGGGGTGATGTCAGGATGCAACCGTGAGGTTGCAGAGAGGTCCTGTGAATCTTATTCGGCCCTGAGGGCCTCAATCGGGTCGAGGTTAGATGCCTTCCATGCCGGGTACACTCCCGATATGACGCAGATGACGGCACCAATGATCATTCCTATGAGGGTGTTTGCGAAGCTTCCCCATGCGAAGAAGTACTCTGTTGTACCGAGCATCCCAAAGACGACCACATATCCGATGGCAAATGAAAGGACTCCTCCGATGCCCGCACCTACGACGCCGATGATGGCCGCCTCGTAAACAAACATCCGTAATATCTCGTTTTTTTGCGTCCCGATACTGCGCAGGATGCCGATCTCCCGTATCCGTTCGGTGACTGACATCATCATCACATTGAAGATGGAGATTGCTGCCACCAGAAGGGAGATGGCCGCAATGGCAAGGGCAAAGCTGGTGAGCGTGCCTAAAGTCGAGGAGATTGTATCAAGCATCCTGCTGCTGTCCTGTATTTGTATCTCGTCGTCTTTTCTGTTCAGCGACTTATCGATGCTCTCTGTTATCGCGTCAATATCATCGATGTCATCGACAACAACATTGACCTGAGCATACTCGTCCTCGCCGCCGTATCTCCTAGTGAAGAACTTCTCCGTCGTGATGACTGCATTGTCTGAATTGATGTCCATTGACATGCCACGTTCTTCCAGGATGCCCGTTACCCTGACGGTTGTTTCTCCCTCTTCATCGTCCTCATCACCTATGGTGATCTTGCTCCCGACTTCGATGCCGTAGCGCTCAATGAGGTCAGGTCCGACGACGATCTGTGAGGTGGTTGACGGGAATCTTCCGTCGGTAAGGGTGAGGATCTCCTTCATTGCCTCATCGTCCATCGCGTAGATGGTCGCACGGCCACTGGTGGAGCCCGTCTCGATGTCATCGCTTTCTGAGTAGAGGTAATACACATACGAGGAGTCCGCGGCTTTTCTGATATCGTCAAACTGGTCATCGGTCAGATAATCGTCCTCGTCACCACTGCTCTCACTTCCCGGACCAAATTTGCCGTCTTCGCTGCCTGTGTCAGGTTTGACGACGAGAACGTTCGCCGTTGCCGAGAGCTCTTCTGCGACCGAGAGGGTCATATTGGCGGAGATAATTCCTATTGACGCGATGGCAACAACGCCGATAACGATGCCAAGGGCCGCAAGGACTGACCTTAGCAGATTCAGCCGCACACTCCGTAGCGAGAGCTGTAAGATGATGTCGGGTTTTTTCATGCAATCCTCCCGTCCTCTATCAGAATCATACGGTGGGCGTACTCTGCGGTCGCTGCATCGTGGGTGACCATGATCACGGTTCGTCCCTTCTGGTTGAGATCTGCGAGCATCTCCATGATCTGCGTGCTCGTCTTCGAATCCAGGTTGCCGGTCGGTTCGTCACAGAGCAGAATTGCCGGTTCGTTGATCAGTGCCCGTGCGACTGCCACCCGCTGCTGCTGCCCGCCGGAGAGTTCCGCCGGGCGGTGCGAGGCCAGTGTGGCGTCGATACCCACCTGGTCCAGCAGGCTCTGAACCCGTCCTGTGTCATCGTACCTGCGTTGCCTGAGGAGCCACGGGTACTCGACATTCTCGTAGGCCGTCAGCAGGGGAATGAGGTTGAATTTCTGGAAGATGTAGCCTATCGAGTCCCTGCGAAGTGCGGTCAGTTCCTCGTCACTAAGCCTGCCTATGTTCTGTCCTTCAATACAGACAGTACCGGAGGTCGGCACATCAAGGCAGCCGATCTGGTTCAGGAGAGTCGATTTGCCTGAGCCGGAAGACCCCATAATGGCGATGAATTCTCCTGCTTCTATCGTCAGGGAGACCCCCTCAAGTGCGTGGACATCCCCGGAGGGGAGCGGGTAGATCTTGTGCACGTTCTCGAGTGCAATAACCGGTGTGGAGCCCATTGTGGTTCTTCTCCTCACTTCTCTTTGTGCAGGCGGGCCCGGATAGTGTCACGTGCCCGTGCAAGGTAGCCTTTTCTCCATGCGATCAGGCCGCCTGCGATGATGAGTATCCCGAAGATGATGGGTATGAGGGGCATCTGAGCAAAACCGCTTCCCATGGATCCCATGGGGTTACGGTTGCCGCCTGCGGACTTTACTGCAGTGGTGGATTTCCTGTCGTCTGAAGCTGCGGCACCCTCCATGCCGATTCCGGTAGTGACGTAGAACTCTTCCTCGTAGATGTTGCCGTCCTTGTCCTTGTAGGTGACAAGCACCGGCACCTGTCCGGTACTCTGCATCGTATAGGTCACCTCAAACCCGGAGAAGTCGTCCGGTTCAAGGGCACCGATCACAGCGACGGGGTTCGGATTCGTCGGGATGGCAGGTTCTCCTACTGTTACCATAACAGAGAACGCCTCCTCAAGGCCGGCGTTTGTCACATCGCCTGAGACCGTGGAGGTCGCACCGGATGAACTCGCCGAGATCTCGTTTACCACGAGATCTGCGCCGGTCTTGTCCATGCCAAACGTCATCGGGATCGAGATGGTGGTGCTGTGATCGTTGACGCCGTTTCTATAGCTCATTGCAAAGGTCAGATCACCCTCTTCTTCCGGGGTGATGGCAAAAGTGACTTCTGTGGATTCGTCCTGTTCAAGGTCACCTATGAAATAGCCGGTCTGGTCGCTTTTTATGTTGTTGGTGACGGGTGTAATGGTAATGGCACTTAGTTCACTGTCACGTGGATTGCCCACGAGGACGGTGATATCCTCGGTCTTTCCCCAGGTAAAGGTCTCGGGGACTCCAAGGAGGGAAACCTGCGGGCCGGTATTATCCACAATCACCGGGATGGAGGACCGCAGGGACCCTGCCTTGGTGTAGTCGAGGTAGAAGGACGGGTAGAAGATCCCACTGGCCGCCCCGGCCTTAACCGTGAAGGTAAATTCCATTGAATTTCCCCCGCCGATGTCGCCGACGACGTCGTAGGCATTCTCATTGACGACGGTCAGGTCGTTGGTGCAGAGTTTCGCCCGGTTAATAGAGGCACTCTCGTCGCCGGAATTCGTGATCGTAATGGTGATAAATCCCTGGTCGCCAGGCATCAGTGTCTCAGGGGATTTTGTTATCCCTGTTACCGATATCTGCGATGCAGCGTTTGATTCGGCATCAGTCGCCGCGGCCGCAATGCCGCAGAGTGCCGTAAGGACCAGAAGTGCAATAAATATTCGATAGTTCATGTCTCTGCCTCTGTATAGGTGCAGTAAACCATCTTCCGTAAATCGGTATATATGAAGAATATGAGGGGGGTGGTATCATGAAACCCGGAGGTTTCACCGATTCTCCGAAACCCTGCGCAGCGCCTCTTCGAGTGCCACAGCAGAAGGGTAGCGGTCCTCCTTTTCCTTTGCAATGCAGCGCATCACGATCCCGTCCCATGGTGCCGCCGCATGAATAATGGACGAGGGGGGTGCGGGGTTCTCCCTGAGGATGGCGTCTGTCATCTCGCCCAGTCCACCGTCATCAAACGGCCGGTGGCCGGTCAGGAGCTCGTAGAGGATGACCCCTGTCTGGTAGATGTCGGTCCGTGTATCGGCATCCCCGAAGCGGCGGGGTGCAATCTGTTCAGGGGCTGCGTACTGTATCGAAAAGCCCACGATAGAGGACTCGTGCCGGTCATCCACCACGGTCCCAAGACCCCAGTCAGTGATCTTAGCCGTACCGTCCTCTGCAAGGAGGATGTTGTGCGGCTTGATGTCACGGTGGATGATGCCGTGCTCATGGGCATAAACGAGGCCGCTGACTATATCGGTGACAACCGCCACCGCCTCATCGGGTGGAAGCGGCAGTGTGACGCCTGCAAGGGAACGTGGTACATATTCCATCTCCACGTAGGGCACAGGGAGGATATTAACTGAACAGAGGCGGACAATGTTCGGGTGGGAAAGCCCTTCCCATATTTTCATCTCCCTTAAAAAGATACGGCCCGTCGTCTCATCGAAACTGATGGGGACCTTGACTGCGACGACTGCTCCGTCTGCCCGCCTGACTGCCCGAAAGACCCGTGCAAGCCCGCCCTTGCCGATGAATGTCACGTCACGGTACCGGTCTGCAAGGCTGGCGGGGAAGTACACATCACGCAGTTGCGTGTCCATGATCCGGCTCTCGTCAAACGGATTACCCTCGTGGACGATACGGGTCTGCTCGTCCATATCTCCGGAGATGGCTGGAGCAATAATGCGGGAGCGGTGGTAGAGCCCGAGCCCGAAGGCAGCGATGGCAAACACCAGGCTGAGGGAGATGCCAGGGCCTGTGCCGCCCCTTCCGGTCAGCATCAGGGCTCCTGAAGCCACCGCCACGATCCCTGCTGCAAGAAGGTAGGCGACGAGAAGATATCTGGGCGCCTTCTCAGTTGCCGTGGATGCGGCAAGGAAGACTGCGACCATTGAGAGAAATGCCTGCCCGAGGATGAGTGGATTTATGCCCGGTATCGCTCCTGGAACTACGAGGGCCTGGAACCCTGTCACAAATATTGCGGAACTGCACAGCACCGCAAGAATGCTGTACCCTGCCGTCAGAATGAGGGTGGTGGACCCGGTGCGGTCCAGAACACTGCGGTGCCGTCTGCGCCGGTCGGCATAGGTAAGTCCTCCGGCGACCAGAATGGATGCGAGAAAGGCGGTGGCCGGCCAGATCAACCTTTCAGCTTTCCGGGGGAACGTGAAGGGACCATTCGTCCCGTCAGGCCCCGGTTTCGGCCTGTTAACATCTCCGCGAACCTCCGGGAGAAGGGTGACTGTGTACGCATCAATTCCTGCGACCAGGGGGGCAGCATCCTCAACCGTGACACCGCTGGTGAGATCACCCACCAGGTCAAAGGGCTTGCGGTTGAAGGGGTGCTGTCCCGCTGTATTTTCCCACGCCCTGAACTGTGCAGTAGAGAGTGAGGGGACGACATAGGGCTCATCCCCGATTCCGTTCCCGTCTCTGTCAGTTCCTGTATATCCGCTCCAGCTGTTGCCGACCTGTCCATTGAAGAAGATGCCGTCATACTGGTAGGTGATCACCGGGGATATCCAGGCCGTCCCGGGAGAAGATGAGACCGCATCAACGACGGTGGCAAACTCATTGTAACAGATCACAGTCCCGTCTGATTCACTGATCCGGATGCCGATTCGCTGCCCCTTGATATGGTTTCCAGTCAAGAGGGTCCGGTCGGCGTCATAGATGCGGATGCCTACGCCGGTCCCGGAAAGGGTGGTAGTAACCGTGGTCCCGGTGATCACATTATTATCCGAATGCACGAAGATACTGCACGGAACCGTACCTGTTATGACCAGTCCTTTTATGGTGGTCCTTCCTGCCTCCAGAACGATGGCTGCCTCACCCTCCGTCGCCATGATGACCGGCAGTCCTCCACCGGTATCCACACCCTGAATCGTCACCGGAATGCTGATGATGAGAGATTCATAATAGGTGCCACTCTCCACCGTTATTGTGTCCCCCGGCACTGCATCGGCGAGTGCCCCTGAAATGGTGGTATACCCGCCGTTGCCGACGCTCAAAGATGCGGCACTGCCGGTAATGCAGAGTATTCCTGCGAAAAGCAGAAAGATGGCAGGCAGCCGTACGGGGCGGCTGCTTTTGTTCTTCCGGTTTCCACTATATCGTTCGTCACTTCGGTTTTTCATATGCACCAGTTCTCTCTATTCGTCTGCTGCGTCCTGTTCCTCAGCAACGACAAAGAGGAACCTGACCCCCCTGGGACCGCGGGCAAGGTCAATGATATCGCCCGCCATAAGCCGCATCTCCCGGTTCGGATCGCACGGGCTGTCATTTAAGGATGTTCCGCCGGTGCTTCCCCGGTCGGTGAGATACCATCCGTCAACCTTTTTGTGTATTTCGGCGTGCGGTCGGGAGATGCGGGTGACAAGGTCAAACTCACGGGAGACGACGATGGCGGCATCGCCTGTGAGTGTTCCCGGTGGGAGATACCGGATGGCTGATGGAGATTTCTCTGTCTTTTTGACTCCCGGATGTTTCTCCTCCCGCCCGATTCGCGTCACGTCTTCGGTGAGAGGAAAGGTCTGCCCGTCCGCTGGTCCACCGAGGATGAAGAGGACCGGTGTTTCCCCTGCGTATTCACGTGATACCATCTGGCGGGCTTCCCTGACCTTTTCGGTAAGTTCGCTGCCCCCGATATGGATGTCTAAGTTTGAGAAGAACCCAAGGTTACGGATGATCTCCTCAATGCCGCCGGGGCGGGTGGTGTATTTCCAGACGGGAAGCGACCCGCGGGAGGTGGCCCGGCCGAATCCCGCCTCCTTGGTGATGATGCCTGCCGTGAGCATCTTCTCAAGATGTTTTTTGGTATTTACATAGGATGTGCCGATCCCGGCCGCGATCTCGCGGGCTTCTGTCGGAGTGTGCTCGATGATCTTAAGGATACGCAGGCGTACGGGGTTTGAGAGCACGTCTAAGTATCTGGAGAGTTCTTCATAGTAATCCGGATTCTCGGTCATCACCATGGTATTTGTATTGGTATATTTCTCCTGGTCAGTCATGTTACTCACTCTCTTCCTGGCGTATTGTGTATCGCTTCGCTGTGCACCCTGACGATGATCAGGGTAATATTGTCAGTCGACGTGCGGGCAGCCTCTTCCATGAGGAGCCGGGCCGCTTCGTCTGCAGTCACCGCTCCTCCTGCCGCAATCATGGTCTCCTGTGAGGTATAGTCGTGCAGGCCGTCAGAGGAGATAACAAGGGTGTCACCGTCACAGAGGGGGTGGGCCCCGCAGTCGGCGGCGAAGTCCGCCCCCAGCGAGTGCGTAATGATATTCCCCATCGGGTGGGAGGCGGCTTCCTCCTGCGTGAGAACCCCCCTGTCCACCAGGTCCTGCACAAAGGAGTGATCCTTTGTCAGCGGTTTGACTGTTCCTTTGCGTATGAGAGTACAGCGGGAATCCCCTGTATTGCAGAGGGTTACTTCCCCGTCCTCAAAACAGGCTGAGACGAGCGTTGTCCCCATCCCGAAACGCTTCCCGGTAGCCTGTTTCAGGATGGCCTCGTGGGCGAGGGTATGCCCTCTCCTGAGTACCTCTGCTGATGTTTCATGATCGCCTGCGGCGATCTCCGCCTCCCGTACAGTCTCCTCAAATATGCGAATAGCAAGGGCAGATGCCACGTCCCCTGCCTCATGGCCGCCTATCCCGTCAGCAACGGCACAGACCAGCAGCCCCTCATTCACCGGGGCGGCGCACCATGCATCCTCATTGACCGCCCGTACACCGGCAATGGAGATGCCGCTGTATTCAAATCGTTCACGGGTTCCTGTGTTTAGTCTCATCTCTCCGGCTCGTATTGACAGGAAGATTGGTCTTCACCTGTAATAAATGTGGGAAATGGTACCGGTTGCATATAGGCACATCCGGGCGGTGACGGCGGTGATATTAGCCGGGTGGCAGGGAGCCTTTGTCACCCCCTGCTGGCTCAGTCAAACTCCTACAGAGTTCGACCCTCCACCACCTTCAGTGATTCAGCCACAGCCATCGAGGCCTATGACATCCACCTACTCCGTCACCTCACTTACATTTCTTCAGAATGTGACAGCCTCCACCCGCCGGGCGGTACAGTGATCTCGAAGCGTGCGCCTTTCCCTTCTTCGCCGGTCTCCTGA
>JAYEIC010000059.1:0-12791 GCA_034659935.1 Methanobacteriota archaeon
CAGCCAAGAGGATGTAAATCAACCCTTATACCCGGTACATTCCTGTCGGAACAGTGATCTCAAATCTGGCGCCTTCACCCGGAATGCCCGTCTCTTTTATTTCAATCCTGGTTATTGACAATATATCCCTTGACAAAAACATTCCAAGTCCTGTATTCCGGAAATATTTCCGGTTAAATATATTCTCCTTCTCGTTTTCCGGGATACCAATCCCGTCATCCTCCAGAACCAGAATCAGAAAACCATCACATTTCCCGGATGAAAGAGTAATTTTCGTTAATTTCTCCCCATAATTAAGAGCATTTTCAACAAGGTTGTAAAAAACCTTCTCCAACAGAGGATCCGCATAAATTTCAATCCCGGAAACATCTGTAATAATCTTTACATTGCCGGGGTTTAGGTTTTGTATTGAATGAATAAACGTAGTTTTAACATTCTGCCATCTTGGGGAGTGAATGCCGATATCCTGATAATCCCCTGTAAATTTTATCTGCTGACTGATAGTTTCGGATGCAGCTGATTCTTTCTCTAAATATTTACTAAATATCGGGTCAGAATAAGCGGTATCTGCCAGATGCTCTTTTGACAGTTCCTGATATCCTTTGAGTATTGTAAGCTGATTAAGAATATCATGGCGGGTGATTCCTGAAAGAAGGTTTAATTTTTTATTTGCCTGATATAATGAATCTTCCATCCTTTTCCTTTCAGTAATATCATGCAGAATACAGTGTGCCCATACAAAATGTCCATCAATATCACGCTGAATACGTCCGGAGAGCATTACTGTGATAAACTGCCCGTTTTTATGAACAAGTTCAAATTCCTTATATATTGAGCCTTCTTTCAAAAAAGCTCTGAAATTTTCCCTGAATCTGGGGCGTGTCCTTTCAGATAAGAAACAGGCAAATGATTTATTCAGTACATCTTTCCAGTTATACCCCAGCATATTGCTCCATTCAGGATTAATCTCAGATATTTCACCCTCCTTATCTAATGTCTGATAAGCTACCGGCGACTGTAAAAAGAGATTTCTTAATCTTTCTTCACTCCTGCGCAAAGCAGATTCTGCATTTCTGCTTCCGGTAACATCCTGGATAATAATAATTACACCTTCAGCATGCCCATGGCTGTCTGTAAGGGGTGTTGTCTGAATACTGTAGATTTGCTGTAAATCTTCATGCTGAAAAGTTATATCGACTTCCCGTCCGGTTGCATCCTCATTTAGCAAACCATCTATATATCTCTCAAGTTTGGGCCAGTTGGCAGAGTAGTCAGAAAGAACCTTTCCAGAGTCATTCTGAATATTATAGTTCAGAATTTCATCTGCCGCAGTATTTGCATCAATAACAGAACCATAATTATCAATTATTATTACACCCGCAGGTATCATATGGAAAACCGAGCTATACGCTATCGGTATTAATGAAAATAACCGGTAACGGAATAATGCCCACATTATAATGATTAAAGTTGATAAAAAAGCCAGAGGAAATATATCAATATGGTATGTCGGACCAATAATGAAAATATAAGCAATATGCGCGACGAATGGGATTAAAAACCCAAAAATAATAATAATAATCACCTGATTTCTGACAATACCACGTCTTTTAGGCATAAAATCTGCAAGAATTAAAAGTCCGGCGATAGAGGCAATAAAAACATATGAGATATTGAGCAGATAGAGAATACCTGGATTAATAGAGAGCAGCAGTAAATTTCCCGAACTGACAAATTCTACGGACTGATATAATAATGGTATAAGATATCCGGAATTTATGGCAATTAAGATCACTACAGGAATCAGAAGAAATACTGCATAAACCGGCAGGGTCAGTTCATTTTCACGGTGTGTATAATTAAAGACAAATATCAGCCAGAAAGGAGGTATGAATACAATCCCAAAGTATTCAATTCTGGCCATTAATAATATCAATTCCGGATCATTAAGCGTTAATTCTATTCCATATGTTATTGAATAATATGATGTCACTAAAAGAAGCAGAATAAAAGGAGTTATGCTTTTTGAAGACTTTTTTGTATGAATAAACAACATCAATGCTATGCCGAGAATTCCAGCGAACAAAAAAATTACCGATATAATTTCCATAATGATGCAACACTCGCAAATATTTCCTGTGACGGAATTTATTCATTTGTTGTTTTAAATAGTCCCGGGGTGACTTATTAATTCCTGAAGCTTAAAATCTTTTCTCTGAGATTTAAATGTTTATCCCCTGATCATTTCAGGAAAATCCCTTATCAAGCGTCTCCTGGCTTTCAATATTAAGACCGATAACATAAACCGACTTATCTTCCTGCTGATATTTGTCAATCACCCTGGCAATTGCCTCAACTGCAGAGTGATCCCAGATATGGGAATTTCTAAAGTCTATCTCAATTTTATCAGGATCACCCGTATAATCAAAAAGGTCAATGAATGCTGCCATTGTTCCGAAAAACAACTGTCCTTTTACTGTATAAACTTTAACTCCGTCTTCCCTGTTACTACCTGAAACTGAAATGGCTGACATTTTCCAGACCATTACAAGGGCAGCAAGCACAACACCGGTTAAAACACCCATTGCAAGGTCATGGGTATAGACAACAATGGCAATTGTTGTAAGCATAATAAATGCATCACTCTTTGGTATTTTGAAAATATCCTTAACTGACTGCCATTCAAATGTCCCGATTGCAACAGTTATCATAACACCAACAAGTGCCGCCATGGGAATCTGTGCCAGAAGATCGCCAAGAACAATTATCAGAAATATCAGGAACAATCCGGCAGTCATTGAAGAAAGCCTCCCCCTTCCTCCGGAAGTCACATTTATGACAGACTGCCCAATCATCGCACAACCTGCCATACCTCCGAAAAAACCTGCAACGCAGTTTGCAATACCCTGCCCCTTAACTTCCCTGTCTTTATCACTTCTGGTACCTGTCATTTCATCAATAATTGATGCCGTAAGAAGTGATTCAAGAATACCTATGATAACAAGCGTTGCAGAATAAGGAAGAATAATCAGCAGGGTTTCAATGGAAAGCGGCACCATCGGAAGATGAAAGAGAGGAAGTGCTTTTGTAATTGTGCCTAAATCTCCTACAGTTAAGACACTTAACCCCGTCCCTATTGCAATTGCAGTCATAACAACAATGGCAATAAGAGGTGCCGGCACTGCTCTTGTAAAGCGGGGCAGAATATAGATAATTCCAATTGTTGCTGCTGTCATTGCATAAACAGCAAGTGGAACATCAATTAAAAACGGAATCTGTGAGATAAATATAAGAATTGCAAGGGAGTTTACAAAGCCGAGTACTACTGAATACGGGATTAATGAAGTAAAACGTCCCACTTTTAACAGACCAAGGGCAAATTGTATAATTCCGGTCAGGATGGTTGCTGCAAGGAGATATTCAAGCCCGAAATCCCGTACAAGAACAATTATGACCAGTGCCATTGATCCTGTCGCAGCCGAAATCATGCCAGGTCTTCCACCTGCAATAGATATTACCACTGCAATACAGAATGAGGCATAGAGACCGACCATTGGATCAACGCCGGCGATGATTGAGAAGGCAATTGCTTCAGGAATCAGTGCAAGTGCAACGGTAATTCCGGCAAGTACATCACCCTTTATATTTGAGAACCATTCATCTCTTATTTTTTGCGCGTTCAGGAAAAGTCCCCCTATTTAAATTAAAATCTTTATTATCTGCTTCTTTCACAGGATTATCCCTGATATTCTATTTTTAATCTGAAAAAGTTATATTACCCTAATCCCTGTTTAATTCTACCAGAAAACTCAGGGTTTTTTAAACATTTCTCTGGATATGGTTTATCCTGTCTGTCAATATCATTTGCTATCTGCATAGTTAATAATTCCGCAGGGAAAAAAAATTATCGCCATGCCGAAATGTTATTTCGCAGATTTTCCGCAGATATATTTTATCCTGCGGGGGTGAAAGAGACAGAGTGGGAAGACTCCGGTCCTTAGGCGGGGGATGAAAGCGGAGCCGTTTCTCACCTCAGCAGGATAAATTTGCCGGATCGTTATTTCTTTATACATGGCAAATAAAACTCTATCGCTAGTTCGTGGAGTGTCATGAAATCAAAGACTTTGTGATTATAGGCAAGTCAAAAAAAGATCATCGCTTCCCGGATTTCCAGAAGGGATTTTAACGGAGTAATAATATCATGTACAAAAAAATTCTGCTTGCAACTGACGGATCTGAAAATGCAAGACGTGCAGCCAATGAGACGGCAGCCCTTGCCAGGGAATTATCCTCCCATGTGATTCTGACATATATCATAAATAACCCCCCTTCACAATCAAGAATGGCAAAGGCAAATTTTGATGTACATTCCCTTCTTGAAGAGGACGCAAAATCCGAGATCAGGGATACTATAGATATTTTTGAGAAGGACGATCTGTCATATACGTTAAAGGTGGCAATAGGTGACCCCGCAGCTGAAATAACTGAAATTGAAAAAAAGGAAAAAGCTGACCTGATTGTCATCGGCAGTCGCGGTCTTGGTACTATAAAAGGTGTATTTCTGGGAAGTGTAAGTCAGAAAGTAACTCATAATGCAAAATGCCCGGTTCTGATTGTAAAATGAAAATCAGATATCCAGATATTTTCCATTAATTTTCAGCCATTCTTTTCTCTCTTCATAATCGGGCAATATGGCTTTTATTATCTCCCAGAATTCCGGCGTGTGATTTTTTTCAACCAGATGAACCATTTCATGCACAACTATGTAATCCAGAATTCTCATTGGTGCGAGTATCGTTTTCCAGTGAAAATTCAGGGTATTTCCGGATGTACATGAACCCCAGCTCTGTTTCCTTATAGCCTTCTCTCACCATCTGCAAACCTCAAAAATCTCTTCAGTCTCCCTCATTATCCTCATGCAAATCCAGCCCGTCATCATTTGTCCCCGTCCCCGTCATCTTCAATGATCCATTTTCCTCCCTTTATCGGCCCTTCACGGATAAGAATGCCTTTTTTCCTTAAGCCGGCAAGGTGGTATTTTACACCGCCTTCACTGATCCCGACGGCCTTTGCAAGCTCTTTTGCTGTAATTGAAGGCTTTTGGATAATTGCTGCAATAATTTTATCTGATACTTTAAGGTCAGTTTCAAGGTCAGTTTCAAGGTCACTCTTTGAGATACCATCTGACGGTCTCTTAAATATAATTGTAAACCAGTTCTCATTAATATCAAAATCCGGGCCATTAAGACCGGAATCATTCATTGCATTCCTCATCCTTGCAATACCTGACCCGACTTTTTCGATGAGTTCAATTCTCTGCATAAGCCCGCAGAGAAGAGAATTTCGTGAAAGACTCTTCCTGCCGAGATCTTCTATAGTAAGTCCGTTTACCATGCCGCCCGGATTTGTAATCTCAACCCTGTCTGAGAAGATTTCAACCAGAATATTTGCCCCTCTGACATGGTAGTCCCGATGTGCAAGTGCATTTAAAAGAACTTCTGTAACTGACAGAATCAAGCCAGTCATGATAGACGGTTTCTAAAACCTGATCACAGGTGTTATAGATCAGACCGTCAAACATTGATTTTACGACCTCTTCAGCCAGTGTTTCGGGAGGCTTGGGCAGGTAGTCCTGATTTAGGAGTTCATTTACATTCCGGTAAAAAATCCCGCAGACCTGGGCATCATATTTCTGTGATGGATAATTTACCGGATCGTGGATGAAAGGCAGGAGGACCCTTTTGAGGTCAAATATCTCTGTTGTTCTCTGGTTGCAGAGGTTCAGCCAGTATGCCTTGTCTTTTCCGACACTGACTTTAGCTGCCGCAATAAGTTCCTGTTCAGGGAAGTTAATGTTTAAGTTTAAGGTCTGGTGAACATTTTCTTTGATGTAGTTCTGCAGATAACGAATCTCAAGGCACCCGTTTGTTTCACAGTATTCACGGATAAATATCAGATTCTCTCTTTTTGTATGTGTATATATGAGGAATTTTTTCTGTGCTGCCTGTTCTTTTTCAATCAGGTATTTTACATGCAGTTCTTCAATTTCTGAATCTGCGGAGTAAATAGTATAATCGTTCTGAACAGTCTTCAGGAGGAATTCTGCATCGCCTGACTCATCAATAAAGACGGCAACCGGGTGTTTCACAAAAATTTCCTGTAAATCTTTTTTAAACCACTGGTCTATCATAATAATTTCTTATCTGTAACCACAAATGGACGCAGAATAATTATCTGCATACTTCTAAACCCTGAAAGCACAGTATAATTACTTTGTGCTTTTGCCGGAGTAAGCAATTGTGTTTATCTTGTATTCAACTTCGGGTTCTGAGCATCCAGCATTTCCAGGAGATCGCCACGGCGGAATGTAGCAGACAACTGCTGTAGGGAAATCTCTCTTTCACCATAACAGTTTTTCAATGCTTCAGTTATTTTATCAATGGCGTCTCTGTGGTATTTATCCTGCCCGGCTTCAAATGCCTGAACCAGGGATTTAAAATTCCGGTGAGATATATCCTTATATTTTATGCTCTGATCGTCTAACAGAGCACGACCAATCAGCATTGATATGTAATGCGATGCATATGGGAGAAATTCAGGAGGATTTGAGTCAGTAGGCCGCTTTCTTTCATTTTCAGCGGTTCTGAAGATCAGAACTGCCAACAAAGCCTGGGCAGCATTCAAATCTTTAAAAATATCATTGTATAGCTTTCCAAAGTGTTCTTTCCGGCGAAATTTGGCCTGATGTGGTCTTTCTCTCCAGATTGCCAGTACAGATTCTGCCACAATCGAACTGGTAATAATACCGGACCCTCCGCCGCCTTCTTCCCGCTGCCGTTTGTATGTGTATCTAAGGTCAGCAATCCCGATCTCAAGCTGTTTCTGGATTTCATCGTTTGAGTGCAGATCACGAAGGTCCACCGGATTCTGACTGTTTGTTGCGTATGTGATGTCCTGGATAAATTCTTTTTGTGTTTCTGCCAGTTGATAAACCCTGATCATTACATATGCGGATTCACTAACTCCATGAGGTAATGTGCTGTTCAGTGTTTCCTGAATGGTTTTACAGGTCTGCCCTCCGTTAATTACCTGCATATTTTTTATTTGGACCTTATAATCGGATTTCTGGAATGCATTATAATCAAATTTGTCACAAACAACTGTAATTCCGTTATTGTAGAAATAAAATTTGTCAGACTTATCTGCATTGCAGAGGGTTTCATGAATGGCTGTATTAACCCGGTTGGAGTGAAGACCAAGGTAACGGCGGATATTGCGTTCCAGTAGTTTATCACCGTAATCATTGAACAGTCGCTGAATTTCCTGAACCGGGACACGTCCCACAAGAACCCGCATATAGTTCATATCCTCTACAATTGCCTGGCCGTTCATCGTTATGGTGGCATCTACCTTTTTACTGCGCTGGAGAATATTTACTATTGAGTCATGATTGAAATGGACAAAATCAACCATGTCACCATAATCTTTTTTTGCTTCCTTTATCCAGTCGCCTGCCTGGTCTGTCCAGGAGGCTCCGTTATTGCACAGAATTACCCGCACATTCGGGATGTATACATCCCGGATCAGTGAGCGGATGTCTTCGATTTTTGGAGCTATTTTATCATTTAATTTTACTTTGCGATAAGGATCAAAGAGGACCTGCACTGTATTGACTGCTTTTTGAACGCCGTTTTCCGGAAAATTTGCATTTCCTTCCAGATTATTAATCTTGTATTTTCCCTGAAATATCGTGACCAAAAATTCGCCGTCATCAACCTCCCCGATATGAAGACCATCAACTCCGGCATCATCTCCCCCATCAGTTAAAAGTTCAGCCGCTTCTTCCATAGGAATGTCAAGGCAGGTTGACATGCATAAAATTACAAATGCGGCCGATTTTTTATAATTAGGATCTTTACAGTCAGGCAGCCATTCAGAGTGATCCTCAACGATACCGGTAATTCTCTGATCTATAATGCTTGCATTGATGTCCATAACAACCTCCAATAATATAGTTTATATACGTACTCACTTTTAGTTTCTACCAGTCTGCATTAAGGTACTTCTTCAGTTGTCCCGGATTGAGTACCTCATATGTTATCATCTTCTTTTTCTGTAGCGGGGCGATGTTCTTCCCCACACCATCATCGAGGACTGGATCATAGCCTTCTGACAGCAGTTCATCAATCTTTTCCTTAAATGATTTGTAACTATTCACTCCATCGGTTTGTTTCCGGGATGTGTAAGCCAGAAGGCAACTCATCATGCAAAATACCCGGTTATGATTGTAAAGTGAACTACTTCTCCCTAAAGAACGAGGCATCCTGTTTCATTCCCCGCAGCAACCCCTTCACCCCTTCGAATTAAAGTCCGGAGATCACCCATTTATCTGAATCATAATACTAAAGCAGATTTTTAATAGGATATGTGCATGAATACTATGCATAGTGAACAGGTAGATTATATGGCAAAAATGAGACTCACGGTTTCAATATGGGAAGAAGAAGGAGTTTATGTATCCAGATGTCAGGAGATGGAAGTTGCCAGCTGCGGTGATTCTCCTCAGGAAGCACTGGACAATATCCGTGAGGCTATAGAGCTTTATCTGAAAAATGCAAGAGCCCTTGGTATCATTGACGATCTGGAACCTGCATTAACATCACAGCATAAGTTTACTTCAGTTATTGAGGTAGAGGGATGACAAAACTTCCCCTGATTTTATACGAAAAGTAAAGAAATCCGGGTTTGAAATTGCCCTTCATCAGGGTAAAGGCAGTCATATTGCACTTTACAAAATAAATGTGGATGGGAAAAAGCTATTGGTTATCGTTCCTCATAAAAATCCTGTACCGCGTGGAACACTTATCTCAATTCTAAAACAGGCTAATCTTACAAAAGAAGAATTTTCTGAGTTCTGATCGTTCTTTGTGAACTCACCCGGAGTCTGTATCCTCAGTAAAAAAAGAAAACTGATGTTAATTACCAGATCTCTTCGTTCTGAACCCAACACAATGAGTTTATTTCCCCAAAAAGCCCCAATCTCACACCCTCTACTCATCCCCTCTTATTATAGTACCAACCCCTGCATCTGTAAAAAGCTCAAGAAGGAGCGTATGATCCCTGTTTCCATTAATAATGTGAGCATTTTCAACACCGTTTTCCAGTGCATACAGACATGAATCCAGTTTGGGAATCATCCCACCCTCAATCGTACCATCCTTAATAAGCTCTTTTGCCTCACTCAGTTTAAGACGGCGAAAGACCTTTGTCCTCTCTTTATTCATCACACCTTCAATATCAGAGAGATTTACAAACTTATATGCGCCAAGAGCAACTGCAAGCTCACCTGCGGCGGTGTCTGCATTGACATTCAGACTCTCCCCTTTCCTGTCGATTGCGATCGGTGCGATAACAGGAATGTAATTCCTGTCAAGAAGATCTGTTAGGATTCCGGGATTGACACATTCTATCTCACCCACATGGCCGAGGTCAACCTCACGCTCTTCATCATCCACCATCACCTTCTGGAGTTTTAATTTTTTTGCGATGAGCAGTTTACCGTCATTACCCGAGAGACCTACCCCAAGGGCACCAAACTTCGCAATAAGAGATACAATGCCGTCGTTAATCTTGCCTACAAGGACCATCTGTGCAATCTCAAGAGTCTCTGTATCTGTGATCCGAAGACCGCCCACAAATTTTGGTTCCTTGCCCATCGCTTTCATCTTATCTGTAATCTCAGGCCCGCCACCATGGACCAGGACAACCCTCATCCCGACATAGTGCAGGAGAACCGCATCCTGGATTACCGTATCAAGTACATCCGCATCCAGCATCGCGTGACCACCAATCTTCACCACAATTGTCCTGCCACGAAACGTCTGGATATATGGAAGTGCTTCCATCAGAACTGTTTCACGTTTCATGTAGTGTACTTCCCGTTTATCTCAACATACATCTCAGTCAGATCACAACCCCAGGCAACCGCTTCACCGTCACCTGCGGCAAGATCCAGCTCAAAGACAACAGTCGCACCTTTCATCGCGTCCTTCGCCCTTTTCTCTTCTGCCACAATCCGGCCTTTATCAACAAGCAGAGTCTTCATATTATTCTCCCCGATAGAGAGTGATATTGCAGAGGGATCAAAGATGACACCTGCACGCCCTGCTGCAGCAACCACACGACCCCAGTTTGGATCCTCGCCATACACCGCAGTCTTTACAAGTGGGGATTCTATAACCGTCATTGCCACCTTCTCAGCACCATCCTCGTCCGGTGCGCCTGATACCCTCATCTCAATCAGCTTTGTCGCACCCTCACCATCACGGGCGATCTGCTTTGCAAGCAGAATACAGATCTCAGAGAGCGCCTCTTCAAACTCAGAGAGATCCACCCTTCCGCATTTACCTGTTGCAGTCAGGAATATACAGTCATTGGTGCTCGTATCCCCGTCCACGCAGATCCTGTTAAAACTCCTCTTTACCGCAGACTGCAGGGCACTTTTCAGTTCTCCTGCCGTCAGTTCACAATCAGTGTAGATAAAACCGATCATGGTCCCCATATTCGGTGCGATCATCCCGCTGCCCTTTACAATACCACCGATCTTAAAACCCTCACGCTCAACAAGGGCGTGCTTCTCGACAAGATCAGTGGTCATAATCGCCCGTGCAACAGCAGTTTCCGCTTCCGGGCTCGATTTGAGTTCTCCTGCAATTCTTTTGCACTGATCTTCAATAAGGGAAAGGTCAAGATACCTGCCGATAACACCGGTGCTTGCGACACCCACACGTTCTGGCAGTGTATTAAACACAGGGGCACCAATCTCTGCCATCCTCATGGCATCAGAAAAACCCTGTTCCCCGGTATATGCATTGGCACAACCTGAATTCACGATAATGCCATCAATAAGACCTGATTCAGACTGTTCTTTCATCAGTAAAACAGGCGGTGCACAGACCAGATTATTTGTCCCGACAAAAGCCGCAGTCCCGCTGGCCTTTATCAGTGCAAGCCCGAATTTACCCTCCTTAATACCAACAGCCGTTACGCCCTCAACTGCACAGATACTCTTCAATTAACACTCACCCTCTTAGTTATCCGGATTAACATCTGAACCGATTCCCCTGACAAGGTCAAGGCGTGTTACAATACCCACAAGCCTGTTCTCTTCAAGTACAGGCAGTCGCGCAATGCCATTCTTCAGCATAAGTGACGCGCCTTCCTCAATATTTGCGTCCACATCTATAGAGACCACATTTGCACTCATCACATCATACACTTCCTTGTTCCCGATATCAGAGAGTGCGCTTTTTGTCTTCTCCCAGTTGATGAACTCCCTGACAGGCACTTCAATTACCTCAAGTGGTGAGGGAAGCCAGAGATCATCACTAAGTTCACCTGTATCCAGAAGTGAGAGTATATCAGATTCAGTGATAATCCCGCAAATCCGGTCACCGTCCATCACAGGCAGGCCTCCGATACGGTTTTTCCTCAGGATAGCTGCAGCCTCACTTACTTTGTCATGCACCGATATGGTTACCGGGTTTGGGGTCATTACGTCTTTAATTTTCATCAGAATCACCTATGGGAAAAGCGGGACAACATCCAGCCCGTCATTCTCTTTAAATCCACACATAATATTCATATTCTGGATTGCCTGGCCGCTTGCTCCTTTGACAAGGTTGTCTATCGCAGAGACGGCAACCACACGCGTTCCTTCACTCTCAACTGCAATATCGCAGAAATTGCTGCCTCTGACTGTGGCAAGAGAGGATTTCTGAAGGCGGACAAAATGCTCATCTTTGTAAAATTCATTGTACAGCACGTCCACCTCTTCCTGACTTACCGGTTCGTCAAAGAGTATGTGTGCTGTTGTCAGGATACCCCGGTTAACAGGCAGCAGGTGAGGGGTGAAATAGCAGGAGGCCTTTGAACCCAGATGATTTGCCTGCTGTTTCATTTCAGCAAGATGGCGATGCGACGTCAGCTTATATGCTGTCATATTGTCGCCAACATTTGTGTACTTGTTTGTCTCTGTCGGATTTACTCCTGCGCCGGAGACACCCGTCTTTGAATCATATATTATTGTGTGTGCCCTCTCTGCCAGAGGTGCGGCAGCAAGCGTGGCACCTGTCGGGAAGCAACCCGGGTTTGCAACAAAAGAGGCCGCTAAAATCTCTTTCCGGTGGAGTTCAGGGAGACCATACGGCGCCCTGAAATAATCAGTGTGTGTCACACCGTACACCGACTCATAAATATCAAGCGGCAGTCGGTAATCAGCACTTAAGTCCACTGTCTTTATCCCGCGGTCGACAAGTCTGCCTGCATAATTCATTGCCGCGGTGTGCGGAACCGCGAGAAAGGCAAAATCGGCATCAATATCATCAATACCCGGATTTGTAAACTCAAGTGAACTAAACCCGGTGAGATTCGGGTGTACAGAGGTAACGGGTGTATTTTCCAGTTTTCGGGAAGTCGCACAGACCACCTCTGCCGATGAGTGGCTGAGAAGAAGCCGGATCAGTTCCCCCCCTGTAAAACCGGATGCCCCGATGATCGCAATATCCATGATCTACTATTTTATTCTATTTGGTTAATCCTTTCCGGCATACCGTCGATGAAGGGTCCCTGCATACTGTTTAATTTTTATCCGGTCTTCAAGGTCAATAAGAAGGTCTGTCGGAAGCCCGGTACTCCCATAGCAGGCACCCGCCCATGCCCCGCAGATAAAACCTATCGTATCTGTGTTCCCGCCAACACTGGCAGCGATTGTGAAGAGGTCGTCAGTTTCG
>JAYEIC010000060.1:0-2599 GCA_034659935.1 Methanobacteriota archaeon
CGAAATTTCTGTAACTGAAGAATGCCTGAGATGATCTGCAGGTTATTTTTTACGCGGTGGTGGATTTCGTGCAACAAAAAATCTTTCTCACTGAGCGATTCTCTGAGTTTATCCCGGACCTGAATGTGTTCACTTATGAGGCTGTTGCATGAACAGTTTGCCGTAGACAATGAGGGCAATTACACTGCAAAACAACCCATATTTAGGGTTAGGTATTTCCAAAGTATGACTGATTGCCCTTATAAGCCAATAAAATTTATTCGTGCAACAGCCTCTTATATCCTCAAAAATTATGACTATCTCACCAAATGGCAGTTTATAGAGGTATGTCTCTTTCCATCCGGGCAACTCTGTGAAGTCAAAGAACATTGTTTCCGGTTTTTTTGTTGTATATTTTCCATCAATAATCTAAATCAATAACAAAACAGATGATGGTGGATAGTGCCAAAAGACGGAAAAATCTATATACTATGTGGTGTTTCTATAGGTGTGATACATATACAGGTGGATTTATGAGTGAAAATATCCATGTTCAGAAGGATGATGTGATTTGGCTCTCCCTTATTTTTTGTTCCTCAGTCCTGGCTGTTTTTGTCACAATACTCTGCCTGTCCCGTGGAATCACCATCGTGTTCCCCCATCTTTATTATCTGCCGATAATCCTTGCCGTATACAGGTATTTACAAAAAGGAATTGTGTTTTCCGTGGGACTGACATTGATATACCTGATATTTGTATACCTCCTTGTCCCTTCAACATTGATTAATGCAATTATTCGGGGGATTGTCTTTATTCTCATTGGAGCAGTGGTCTTAGTATTCTCAATACGTATAAGAGAAGAAAAAAAGAGATATTTCAGCCTGTTTGATAATTCTGAGGCAGGTACTTTCATTTTTAGAACAGACGATCTCAGTGTCACCGATATAAATCCAAAATTTTCCAGTATGACAGGGTACCTGAAAACAGAACTTGTGGGCAGTTCAGTTGACACAATTATAGCTGATAAGAGTAAAAGAGAAGAAATTCTCAACCAGTGTAGAATGAAAGGTGTTCTACCTGATTTTCATGTTCAGCTTACTGCAAAAGATGGCAGCGTACTTGATATAATATTGTCTGCAAGCGTTATGCCTGATTATACTATCGCTTCTACTGTAGTGGATATCACAGCACTGAAACGGGTGGTGGAGGAATTGCGTTCTGCACACCACCGGGTGTCAGATATAATCAATTTCCTGCCTGACGCGACCTTTGCTATTGATATGGAGGGCAGGGTGATTACATGGAACAGGGCAATAGAAAACATGACAGGCATTCCTGCTTCAGAAATGCTGAATAAAAGTGATTATGAGTATGCACTTCCTTTTTACGGGAAACGGCGTCCGATCCTGATAGACCTTGTGTTAAATGAAGCACTTCAGAAAGAGATTAAATACCCTGTATTTTATCGTGATGCACAAAAGCTCATTGCTGAGAACAATGTTCCTCTCCTTGCAGACGGAAAAGGTGCATATCTCTGGTTTACTGCTTCATCTCTCTATGATACAGAAGGGAACATTATTGGGGCAATTGAATCCATCCGTGATCTCACAGAGAAGAAACGGGCAGAAGAAGCTTTGAAAGAGAGTGAAGGCAAGTTCCGTGAGCTCTTTAACAATATAAATGAAGCGGTCTTTTTCCATGAAGTGCAGTCAGACAGTACACACGGCAAATTTGTGGAGGTGAATGACATCGCCTGCAACCGTCTTGGCTACACCCGTGAAGAACTCCTGCAGATGCGTGTTTTAGACATAAACACCCGGACTGTGCAAAAAGGTGGCCCCGCACGTGTGGAGGCATTTAAATCAGACGGACTGAGTTCATATGATGCAGAGCATGTCAGAAAAGATGGCTCTGTTTTCCCTGTGCATGTGAACGCCCGTATGATTGAGATGAGGGGACGCCATTATATACTTTCAATTGTCCGTGACATTACCGAAGAGAGAGAAGCGCGCAGGCGTGAGGAAGTTGCACTGAAACAGATTGAGACGAATCTGACGCAGCTTTCCATACTAAATGATCAGATCAGAAATCCACTTGCGGTGATTACTGCACTGGTTGATTTTGAGGAAATGGAAACAGCTGAGAAAATTCTTGTGCAGATACATGAGATCGATGAAATCATCACCCGGCTGGATCTGGGCTGGCTTGAATCTGCCAAAATACGTGATTATCTCATGAAACATCATGGTATTATTGATGTGGAGGAACATTTATGAATGCGTACAGTTTTGTCTGATATTTTTTTTTCTATATCATCCGGAATGCTGATACCATTCTCCTCAACAACAATTCTGGCCTCTCTGGTTTTCTCATGGAATGATCCCTGTATTTCAGTCAGATGTTTACCGTGTCTGACAATGGGAGTTACCCGTGTAAACTACCCTTGCCTGAAGGCGGGGCTTTCCGCTCTGTCCCCTACACACCTGCGAGTTAAAAAAAAGAGAATTTGTCTTTGTGATTCCCCTGAAATCTGAAATCCCCGGGAGAACGCGAAATTATTCTTTAAGTTTAATGTCAATGCCGAATTTTTCAGCGTTCCTGTCGGCAATAGCCTGAATCT
>JAYEIC010000061.1:0-12674 GCA_034659935.1 Methanobacteriota archaeon
GAACTGAAGGTCTCAGGCCGCGTTGCGGACGTGAACGAGATTAAGGAGATCCTGCGGGGGTGAAGCAGACGATCTTAGATCAGCCATCCTGATCCCACTACCGCAAAGCACAGATCTTCTTACTTTAGAAAGCCAACTACTTTTTCAGGAGTATATGGAATGAACACTGAACACGAGCGCACCGTAATCGATGAGACCGTCCGCAGATGCACACGCTGTCCCCTCGCTGAGACGCGGACCAACGCTGTCCCGGGTGAGGGCCCCGTCCCCGCCCACATCCTGTTCATTGGTGAGGCGCCCGGAAGGAACGAAGATACAAAGGGTACCCCCTTTGTGGGTCGGGCGGGGAGCATCCTCGATGACCTCCTTGAGGGGATTGGCGTTGCCCGGGACGATGTCTTTATCACCAATATCGTCAAGTGCCGTCCGCCGAAAAACCGTGATCCGAACCTGGAGGAAATTGAGGCCTGCAGACCCTACCTTGATAGGCAGTTGTCCCTTATTCGCCCTGAGGTTATTGTCCCTCTTGGGAGGTTTGCGATGCGCTGGGTGCTCGAATCCTATGGGATTGCCCCGGCCCCCATATCTGAGGTGCACGGCAAAGTATTTCGTATCCAGATGATAAAGGGCGAGCGGGTCATAATTCCAGTTTATCACCCGGCAGCCACAATATATCGGCCTGCACTCCGTGAGGTGCTTGCGGCTGACTTCAGGACCATCCGGCTGAATTTACCGGAGATCAGGTAACTGACTCAAACCTGTTCCGGATGGGGTTATATTAATATTCTGGCCGGTTGCCGTTTTAAATCTGTGGTATAGGTAAGTTCCTTCTTTGATCTGGAGGGGATATCATCGAGGGAATCTATGATTATCTCTCTACAGAGTTTCACTTCAGATACGGGCGTACTTCGCAGTAGTTACGCCATCAATCTCAAGGATCTCCTCCATAGCCTCTGCGGGGACTTCAGCGTCTATATTGAGTACCATAATAGCTTCCTGACCCGGTTTGTTTCTTCCGACCTGCATGCCTGCAATATTCACATTATGCCGACCGATAATAGTTGCAAACTTTCCGATAACGCCCGGCACATCACGGTGACGTGAGATGACTACATCGCCGCCAGGTGTCATATCTGTCATATATTCTCCGAGTGCAACAATGCGCAGTTTATTCGGGCCTGCAACATTGCCGCTTACTGACTCGGACATTTTGTCGGTCTTAATTGTTATAGTAAATATATTCGTAAACCCTCTGGACTTGTCGGTAATTGACTCGGAGATCCGAATCCCGCGTTCCTTTGCAATGAACTCTGCATTTACAATGTTTACAGGTGTCTGGAGGATTGGGTCGAGAATGCCCTTGAGTGCAAATATTGTGATGTACTTCAGGTGCCTGCCAAAGTCTGCTGCCTTCCCTCCGTATTCGATATCAATTGATTCAATACGGCCTTCAACCAGCTGAATTAAGAGTTTGCCCATCTTCTGTGCAAGAATTGCATAGGGTTCAATCCTGTCCTGCTGATCAGGTGGAATCATCGGTGCGTTGACCACGAACTTAGCGGCACCTCCCTTCAGGACCTCCATACACTGTTTTGAAACGGAAGCGGCTACATTCTGCTGTGCTTCAACAGTGCTCGCGCCGAGATGCGGAGTATTGATGACTTCATTTAGTGTTATGATTGCTGACTCTGTCGGAGGTTCTTCCTCGTATACATCAAGTGCGGCACCTGCAACCCTGCCGCTCTTTATTGCATCGTAGAGTGCTGTCTCATCGATAATACCGCCGCGTGCACAGTTGATGATCCGGACTCCGTCTTTCATTGTGGCTATAGAGTCCTTATTGATCATGTGCTTTGTCTCTTTCATCAGCGGAGTGTGTACTGTAATAAAATCTGAAACCAGGAAGAGATCCTCTAAGGACATGACCTCAACGCCGAGTTCCTTTGCACGATCCAGATTGATGTACGGGTCATATGCCACACACTTCATTTCGAGTGCATTGGCACGTTTGGCAATTTCCTGCCCGATACGACCAAAACCTACAATTCCAAGAACTTTATCATTCAGTTCGACACCCATAAACTGCGAACGTTTCCATTCACCTTTATTTACAGATGCACTCGCCTGCGGGATATTGCGTGCAAGTGAGAAGATCATTGCAAGTGTATGTTCACATGCCGCAAGAGTATTTCCTGAGGGTGCATTTGCAACAATAACGCCGCGTTTTGTTGCTGCATCAAGGTCAATATTATCCACACCTGCGCCTGCCCTGCCGATAAACTTCAGTCTGTCTGCTGCTTCAATTACCCGGGCAGTCACCTGTGTGCCGCTTCTTACAAGAAGTGCATCGTAGCTGCCTATGATCTCTACAAGTTCGTCTTCCGAAAGGCCGGTATTTACATCGACTTCACAAAAATCACGAAGAATATCAATTCCTTCTTCTGCCAGTACATCACTGACAAGAACTTTGTAATTCACTAATTATCCCCATATCAGATGGGTCATGATATCTATTCATGTTTTGCACAGTCACACGGGTTCTGTAGCATGAGTAACAAACATAATAGGTGCTGAAATGAAAACACTACACAATCTTAGGTGGATGAAACATGACTGAAATGCCGAATATTATGTGGCTGGCAGAGATCAAAAAGGAAGATATCCCATATGTTGGAGGGAAAGGGGCATCTCTTGGTGAAATGACCTCAGTTGGTCTCCCGGTACCTAAAGCATTTGTCGTAACAGCCCAGGCGTTCCGACGCTTCCTTGTTGAAACAGGGATCGGGGACACAGTTTTTGACAGGTTAAAGGATCTTGATGTTGATGATGCAGATACTCTTGAAGCGGCAGCACAGGATGCCATAAATACTGTACTCAGCGTAGATATCCCCGAAAATCTTAAAAATGAAGTTAACTTCTCCTATGATAAAATGGGCGATGATCTGGTAGTTGCTGTCAGGTCGAGTGCAACTGCGGAAGATCTCCCTGATGCCAGTTTTGCAGGGCAGCAGGAGACATACCTGAATATCAAAGGGAAGACCGCCCTGTTAGAGGCAATCCGGAAGTGCTGGGCATCCCTGTATGGTGCCCGCGCGATATACTATCGTGCCAAACAGGGTTTTGATGATCGCAGTGTTGATATTGCAGTCGTTGTGCAGGAGCTGGTTTATTCTGAGAAGGCGGGAGTCATGTTCTCCTCACACCCGGTAACAGGTGAGCCCACTACTATTATCGAAGGGTCATGGGGTCTTGGTGAAGCTGTTGTTTCAGGTGCCGTATCTCCGGACAACTATGTATATGACCAGCGTTCAGGCCGTATTATTGACAGGCATATTGCGAACAAAAATATAGAAATTCTGCCTGACGGTGAGCAGGGGACAAAAGAGGTTGAAGTGCCGGATGAACGTCAGAACATCCCGGTTCTCTCAGATGAAGAGATCACAAAGCTTGCAAAATTCGGGAAGATTTCCGAAACTCATTATAATATCCCGCAGGATCTTGAGTGGGGCATAGTTGGTAATGAAATATATATTCTCCAGTCGCGTCCAATCACAACAATCCAGAAGATCAAAATAAAGGATACCGGAAAGCCGGAAGGAGAATGCAAAATTATTCTCGAAGGCCAGGGTGCATCTCCGGGTGTGGCAAGTGGCAGTGTTGTGATTGTCAGGACGACAAAAGACCTTGGAAAAGTACAGGACGGGGATATCCTCGTTGCGAAGATGACCAACCCTGATATGGTTCCTGCCATGCGAAAGGTCTCTGCTATCATTACTGATGAAGGTGGTATGACCTGCCATGCGGCAATTATCAGTCGTGAACTTGGTACTCCTGCGGTTGTCGGCACAAAGAAGGCAACCCGCGAACTCAAACCGGGACAGATGGTTTCAGTGGACGGGGAGAAAGGTCTTGTCTATGAAGGGGTAGTGGAAAACCCGGAGCAGGAAACTGCAACAGCCACTGCACCTGTCGCCGCTTCTGTTATTACGGCAACCAGTGTCAAAGTCAATGTCTCACTCCCTGAAGCTGCAAAACGTGCTGCTGCAACAGGTGCTGACGGCGTAGGTCTTCTGAGGATTGAACACCTCATGCTGGGTCTTGGAAAGACTCCCGGCTGGTTTATTGAGAATAACAGGGAAGAGGAGTTCATTACTGAACTCTACAAAGGGATCAAGACTGTAATGGATGAATTCCCCGGAAAACCTGTCTGGGTACGCACACTTGATGCACCGACAGATGAGTTCCGCAATATGCAGGGTGGCGAGGACGAACCTGTTGAGCACAACCCGATGCTGGGATGGCGTGGTATCCGCCGTGACCTCCAGAGTCCTGACCAGTACCGCCTGCAGGTAGAGGCATTCAAACGCCTCTGGGACCAGGGTTATGATAACCTTGGAATTATGTTCCCGCTTGTCAGCCATCCGGATGAGTTTATCCTTGCAAAAGAGATGATGAGTGATCTTGGTGTTGATGTCGATAATGTTACACTTGGTATCATGGTTGAGGTCCCGAGTAGTGCTCTTATAATTGAGGACTTTATTGATGTCGGTATTAATTTTGCATCTTTCGGGACAAATGATCTGATCCAGTACACACTTGCAGTTGACAGGAACAATCAGAACGTAGCTGAGATGTATATGCCAAAGCACCCGGCAGTTCTTAAGTTAATTGAATATGCAATAGGTTGCTGCCGCAAAGCGGGTGTTGAGTGTTCGATATGCGGTCAGGCCGGTTCTGATCCCTCGATGGTCAAATGGTTAGTCGAGACCGGCATTACAAGTGTTTCAGCAAATATCGATGCCGTTTCAAAGATCCGCGAGACCGCTGCACGCACTGAACAAAGGATAATTCTCGACGCTGCGAGAAAGTAAAAATGCGTAAATACGGGTGTTCTGAGGAGGAATTATTCTCTTTTCTTTCTTCTGTAAAGGGAAGGGATCTCGGGTACCATAAAGTGCTGAGTTCTATGTGCACCCTGCCGCATCCTGTTGCAGTTAAGGCACATAACCTGTTTATAGAATCAAACCTGGGAGATCCGGGGTTATTCCCTGGTTCAATGTCACTTGAAAACCTCCTCGTGGAAAGACTGGGGACTCTCATGCACCATCCGGCTGCAGGCGGTTATGGCACCTCAGGCGGGACAGAATCCAACCTTCAGGTTCTGAGGATTGCAAAAAGCCTGAAAAAAACGTCTTCACCGAATATTGTGGTGCCTGCATCTGCCCATTTTTCATTTGAGAAGGCATGTGACATACTTTCACTTGAGATGAGGACAGTTCCCTATGATGGGGGATACAGGATGGACTCCGGGCAGATTGAGGATAAAACTGATAAAAATACCATTTGTCTTGTGGGCATTGCAGGAACCACGGAGTACGGGGTTGTTGATCCTATAAGTCATCTCTCTGATCTGGCGGAGGATAAGGATATTTACCTTCATGTGGATGCTGCGTTTGGAGGGCTTGTATTGCCTTTCATTGACAATTCTCCTGTATTTGATTTCAGACTGCCCGGTGTTTCCAGTATTTCAATTGATCCCCACAAGATGGGTCTGTCGACCATTCCGTCCGGGTGTCTGCTTGTTAAGGATGAGAATATGTTCAGGGAACTGGGTGTAGATACGCCATATCTGACAGTAAACCGCGAATACACATTACACGGGACACGTTGTGGTGCCGCAGTGGCAGCGGCCGTTGCAGTGATTGAATACCTTGGAACTGAAGGCTTCTCTTCAATTGTATCAGAATGTATGGCCAATACACAGAGACTTATTTCAGGTATGAAAAGACTGGGATATCCTGTTGTTGTTCAGCCTGATGTAAATGTTGCAACATTTGAATGTAACATCAACCTGCCCGGATGGGTCATATCCCGGACCCGTGCCGGGCATATGCGTATTGTCCCCATGCCGCATGTGACGAGGGATATTATTGAGAGATTTTTAACAGAGATTGGTGAAGTAAATGTTTGACAAACTGATAAAATCATTCGAAACCTGTCCTATTGTAAAACGGGGCGAGTATAACTATTTTATCCACCCGATTAGTGATGGTGTTCCTCTTATAGATTCTGCACTATTGCGGGAAGTGGCAGCACTGATGTTAAAAGTGCTGAATCTCGATGGTGTGAATAAAATTGTAGTTACAGAGGCGATGGGTATTCATATTGGTGTTGCCCTTTCTCTGATTACTGACATCCCACTGACAATTGTCAGGAAACGCTTCTATGGACTGCCTGGAGAGATTGCGCTCCACCAGACGACCGGTTATTCCAAAGGCGAGCTGTATATGAACGGCATCACAGAAAGTGACTGTGTGGTGGTTATCGATGATGTGTTAAGTACAGGCGGAACAATGAAGGCTGTTCTCAGCGGGCTTGAGCAGAAAGGTGCAGTGGTCCGGGACGTTCTTGTTGTGATCAAACGCGGTGAATGTGATATAGGCAGACCTTACAAGTCCCTTATTGAGATTGAGGTTACGGAATCCGGGGTTAATGTCCTTAATACCTGCTACTGATATTATCAGGCGGGCAGAGGAATCCGGTGCCCGGACTGTTGCCCTGCAGTTCCCTGAAGGTTTAAAGAGGAAGGCGTTTTTAGTTGCATCTGACCTGAAAAAAGCCGGTTTTTCTGTTATAATCAACGGAGATCCCTGCTATGGTTCATGTGATCTATGCCTTGATACGAAGGAGATGGCTGATCTCCTGATCCATTTTGGGCATGCTCCTGTGGACGAACGTGCAGGAGTCTGTTACGAATATGTGCATTATGAGATTGATGTACATGTGATTGAAAAAGCCCTGCCTTTCTTAAACGGAAAGAAAACAGGACTTATTACAACGATACAGCATGTGCACCAGGTCAGTGAAATGAGGGCATTTCTGGAGTCAAAAGGTATTGAATGCCTTGTTGGTGACGGCGGCGGGAGAACTCCCTTCCCAGGTCAGGTGCTTGGCTGTTCTTTTGAGGAGGCAAAAAAAACCGGTGCAGATGAGATACTCTTTGTGGGAACAGGTCTGTTTCATCCTATCGGCGTTCAGCTTTCAACTGGTGCCCGTGTCATTGCAGTTGATCCATATAGCGGTGAGGTACAGGAGGTATCTGCCTCCCGTCTCTTAAGAAGGCGTTTTTTACAGATAGAAAAAGCCCGCGGGGCTGAAAGTGTCGGGATTATCCTGAGTCTGAAGTCCGGGCAGAAAAGGACAGAGCTTGCAACGTATCTGGCCGGTCTCTCTGAGAATGCATTTATCATCACCATGAGGGAGGTGACTCCTGAGGCGTTGATTAACCTTGGTTTTGACTGTTACGTGAATACGGCATGCCCGCGTCTTGCATATGATGATCAGGTAAGGTTCCCTGTGCCTCTTCTCTCTCCTGCAGAATTTGAAATTGCATGCGGTGTGAGGGAGTGGGATGAATACATAATTGACGAGATTCCCTGATATGAAACTGCGCCATCTTGAGATTAAACTGCAACGACTCTCCGGCATAGAGAAGCCAGACGTCTCTCTTGAACAGTACGTCACACCGGCAACAGTTGCGGCCCGCATGCTTTTCTCAGCTTTTATGAACGGTGATATTGAAGGGCGGCGTGTTTGTGACCTTGGGTGTGGTGCAGGAGTGCTCTCCTGTGGTGCGGCACTTCTCGGTGCCGGGCATGTGACTGCAATTGACATTGACGAAAACGCGGTTTTGACTGCAGGGGAGAATGCCGGTCTGCTCGGGGTGGATGTGGAGTTTATTGTTGGTGACATAAGTGTAACAGAACTGCCAAAATGTGACACCGTTGTAATGAACCCGCCGTTTGGTGCGCAAAAGAAATATGCAGACCGGCCTTTTATCGATGCTGCCCTTTCCTGTGCAGAAGTGGTGTATGGTATTTTCAATGCGGGTTCCCTCGCTTTTGTTGAGGCGTACACAAAGGATCGGGCACATGTGGAATGGGTGGTCACCTGCGAATTTCCTGTAAAACACACCTTTTCTCACCATACAAAGGAATGCGTTGATATTAATGTCGAAATAATCTGTATCTCTGTGAATAAGTGAACTCTATGGAAAATGAAAATATTCGTGGCATACTGGGGCTTTCAGCAGCTCATCTGGTGACAGATATTTATTCACCTGTTCTGCCTGCCATTCTGCCACTTCTGATTCTTGAAAATGGCTACCCCTTCTTTCTTGCAGGGCTCATATATACAGTTTTTAGCCTGACGTCCTCAGTTACCCAGCCTGTTATCGGCTGGTTCTATGATAAATACGGGATGGCGGTGCCGATATATTTCACTGTGCTGATATCTGCTTTTTTTATATCATTTATCGGTTTTTTAAATAATTATTATCTGATGCTGTTATTCGCGGCCTGTGCGGCACTTGGACCTGCACTCTTCCATCCGGTTGCTCTCGGGATTGTGAGCAGGCTTTCAGCAGGGGCAAACCGCGGTCGCCTGACCTCGTATTTTGTTGTTGGTGGCAGTCTTGGTTTTGCTATCGGGCCTATTGTTGCAGGTGCAGTTGTAGAAAATGCAGGTCTGCACGGCCTTTGCCTTATGGTGATTCCTGCTGTGCTGGTATCCCTGTTCCTGTACAGGATTGCGCCTGGAAACAGCATTTATAATGCAAACAGGGATATCCCTAAAGAAATCCGTGAGGAGAGATCCTTCCTGCCGGGCTTTGAGGTGTCATTGATAGTTACTGCATCTGCATTCAGAGCATGGGCGGTGTTTGGTTCAATGGCATTTATCCCGACATATCTCGTCATAAAAGGGTTTGATCTGATCACAGCAAATATCATTCTTTCCGGAATGTTGGTTGCAGGTGTTATCGGGCAGGTCATTGGCGGGTCGCTGTCAGACATGTACGGGCGAAAGGAGTACACAGTGGCAGGTTGTATCATATCTTTGCCGTTTTTTTACCTGTTCTTTACTACCACGGGTATTGTCTCTGTAATTGCTCTGATCCTGTTTGGGTTTGCACTCTGGTCAACATTTAGTGTAACACTTGCTATGGCACATGAGATGATGCCTGACAATGTGGGGATGGTCTCAGGTCTGATGCTTGGCCTTGCTGTCGGTGCAGGCGGACTCGGTATTGCGCTGACCGGTTATCTCGCAGATGTGATTGGCCTGGAACCTGCACTTGAACTGCTGTTTATCCCGGTATCTCTTGCGACATTGTTGTTTTTTGTTCTGCCATACCCATGGAAAATCCTGTCTGGCAGGTCTCTTCACAGGGGCAACTGAGAAAAAATGGAATTATTATAGTCCGGGTGGAACTCCCGGCTGATCTTCGATCTGCACAACCGTTCATTAAATATGAATGCAAATTTTATAGTAAAAAACTAAATATTTCCAGACGTTTTGCGTTTGATTATATATTGTAGTCCCTCTTTAACAACCCACTGTACATTTTTGTCTTCATCACTGAGTCCTGCCCTGAGGGCAAGAGTGGCTTTTTGAGTCCCGATTGTTGTGAGTGCTTCTGCGGCACGTTTGCGGACACGGGGGTCGGGATCGTTTGTTAGTATATTTTTCAGAGAGTCTGTTGCTCTCTCTCCTTCTATCCGTCCCAACGCCCCTGTTGCTCTCAGTCTGACACCTGCATCGTCATCGTCGAGTGCCTTTATTAAAGCAGGTACAATTTCACTGTTTCCGATTCTGCCGAGAGCCTTTGCGGCCTCACGCCTGACGTGGAGATCGTTGTCACTGAGAAGGGCAGAAATCGGGATTACTGCATCACGGTTGCCGGTGATCCTGAGTGCGACAACGGAACCCGCCTTTATCTGAGGGTTATTGTCTGTAAGCCTCTCAATGAGAGGTTTAACTGCAGGCTCTCCTATTTTTGCAAGTGCCTGTGCTGATGTCTCCCGTACGTTTTTATTATCATCTTTCATTGCAACAATGAGGTGTTCAATTGCTCTCTCATCACCAATCATTCCAAGAGTACGGGCGGCACAGCTTCTTTCTTGCGAAAGTTCGTCATACAGGGAATCAATGAGTGGTTCGACTGCCCGATCACCGATAGTAAAAAGAGTTTTTATCGCGGATTCCCTGATCTCTTTATCTTCTGATTTTAATTCTTCAATCTGCCCGGAAATGAATTCATCCGGGATTACTATCTCAGATTGCTGATTCTCGAGAAGTTTGGTGTATTCCTTACTTTTTTTATCTGCAGATATTGAAACCGCAGATATGACTACGACAACCCACAGGTAGATGGCTACAGTAAAAGCTGTACTGATAAAGTCTATCCTGATTCCTGTGATAACAAAAACAATCATTACTATGGTAAATGCGGAAATTATTATAATTGCAGACTGGAGTGTATGATTCGGATACCACAGAGCCATCAGGATGAGTGGGATGTAGAATAGGTGCGGGGTTAGTTTTACGAGGTTTTCACTTACGTCAGAAGACCCTGAGGTAAATGCATAAATGAACAGGAGGGTGGTTGAAAGAACAAATGCCACAATTACCCAGATTTTTATTATATCTGTTGTGGAAATCCGGGTAGTTTTCTTTCTGAAGAATTCCCCTCCAAATGACATATTATAAAAGGTTGTGCTGGTTGCTTATATTATTTTACCCTGAAAATGAAACTCACATCTGTCATGAAAGTGGCAGATGCCACTTTTATCAAACAGTGCGTGGCCTTGAGAGGTCATGCACGTTTTCTGTAATTTTTACTCGCGGAGGGAGTCTGCAGACTGGTCTTTGATGAAGAGGTGTAAAACTCCTGACACTGTTTTGGTATTTCAGAAGATCCGGACATTTGTCTGAAAAAGTGAGGTTTTTGATTTTGTATTTTAGCAGGGGATTCCACCTTAAATCATCTGCTCATGAGCAGATGACTAAAGTCATGGGCCTCTCCCCGCTTATATTTTTGTGAATTTATCTGGCTAAAATATCTTTTGCAATCCAGTCGCCCACATCTGATGTGCCGGCAGAACCACCCATATCTTTTGTGGTTACACCTTTCGCAATTGAGTGTTCAATTGATGAAAGGACTGCTGCTGCAGCTTCGTGTTCGCCCAGATTGTCGAGAAGCATTGACCCGGCCCATATGGTTGCAACCGGGTTTGCCACATTCATTCCCTTGTATTTCGGTGCCGATCCATGGATCGGTTCGAACATTGATATGCCCTCGGGGTTTATGTTCCCGCCCGGTGCGAGGCCTAAGCCCCCCTGGATCATTGCGCCGAGATCAGTGATGATGTCACCGAACATATTCGGGGTGACAACAACGTCAAACCATTCAGGGTTTTTAACAAACCACATTGTAATTGCATCTACGAAGTTAAAGTCTGTCTTTACTTCCGGGTAATCTGCCGCGACCTCTGTGAAGACGTCACGCCAGAGGCCGTAGACGTCAGTGAGTACGTTTGCCTTGTCGACTGAGGTAAGCTGTCTGTTCCGTTGCATGGCAAGGTCAAAGGCGTAGCGGATGACTCTCTCTGAACCTTCTCTGGAAACTACTCCAATCTGGTAGGCGATCTCATCGCTGTCACTTTCGACATCAAGGCCGAATTTGATCGAGTATAACTGACGGGTTATTTCAAGTTCGACTGATTCCCTGCCTGTGAATCTTGAACCAATTCCAACGTAGAAATCTTCGGAATTTTCCCTGACAACAGTGAAGTCTATGTCTGCCGGTGTTTTATCTGCAAGTGGTGTCCATGTCCCTTCAAGCATTTTTATGGGTCTTAAGTTGATGTACTGGTCAAAGTGGAATCTTAAGGCAAGGAGAATTCCTTTTTCAAGAATGCCTGGTTTTACACGGTCGTCGCCAATCGATCCGAAATATATGGCTGAGTAGTTTTTGAGTTCAGAAAGTTCATCCTCAGTAACGAGTTCACCTGTTTTTAAGTACCGTTCGGCACCGATATCAAAATCTCTCCATTCAATATCAAACCCGAATTTTTCACTCGCTGCGTCCAGTACCTGTTTTCCTGTATCTAAGATTTCGGGGCCGATACCATCCCCGCCTATGGATGCTACTTTGTACATATTTCCGTTTCCTCTATTGTTTTTGCATATTCAACCAGACCGCCTGCCTGTATAATTTTTCTCAGGAAGGGGGGGAGTGGTTCAATATCATATCTATCTTTCTCTGTCTCTAACCATCCTTCCTCAAAGTTCACTGTTAATTCATCATCTTCAGTGATTTTGTCCGCCTCCGGGCATATGACCGGGAAGACACCTGTATTAACTGAGTTCCTGTAGAAGATGCGGGCAAATGATTCTGCGACAACCATTTTAATCCCTGCTCCTTTCAAAGCAAGAGGTGCGTGTTCGCGTGATGAACCGCATCCGAAATTGGTGCCTGCAACTATTATGTCACCTGGCTGTGCTTCTTTAGAAAACTCGTCTCTTGTGCCCTCAAATGCGTGTTTTGCAAGTTCTTTGGGGTCATAGATGGTCAGGAACCTGCCTGGTATGATTGCATCAGTGTCGATATCGTTTCCGAATTTCCAGACTCTCATTTTCTACACCCCCCTCGGGTCTGTAATTTCACCTTTGATGGCACTTGCCGCTGCGGTTGCCGGGGAAGAGAGGTATACTTTTGCCTCTGTGCTGCCCTGTCTGCCGCGGAAGTTTCTGTTTGATGTGGACAATGAGACCTCTCCGGGTGCGAGCAGGCCGAATGCACCTCCCATGCACGGTCCGCAGCAGGGCGCCTC
>JAYEIC010000062.1:0-12600 GCA_034659935.1 Methanobacteriota archaeon
TTCTATTAAGTCATCAGATTATTAGCAGGGAAAGGAGATGAAAACTCTGCTGTTCCAACTGTTGTGCGTACTGTGACAAAGGATGTTGAAAATCAGAGAACGGAAAAATGGAAAATAGTCTTTATTTTAAATCCTCAATTATATTTTTTGAAGTTTTTATCCAATTTTCAACAGCTAAAGAATTAAATTTAGGTTCATCCTTATAATCCGAATTAATTCTCTGTTTTTTTAAATTCTTCAAATCCTCACCAATAATTTGTAATCGCGGATTTTTATTTTTTGTGAAATATTCTATGACACGCTTATGACTGGAACCACCATCAATTTCAAAATTCTGGTCTTTAGTTTCAGCGTATTTTTTTGAAAAAATAAATGCCGCATAATAAGATCTACTAACTGCACACCTAAAACATGCCTGTTCAAATTCACCCCCCTTCCCTTGAGAGTGTAATATTTCAGCAATGTTAATATAATCAAACCAATCGAATGACATTTTCACATATTGACAATTTCAAAATCGGTGGTTATTAAAAAATATGCTGATTTGTCAACCAATTCGCCCCTAAATAAATTAGAGATCTCTTTTATCTGGTTCATAAAATCATCAGGATATTCTTTTTGCTGGATAGTCAAAGTGAGGTATTTGTCATCATCACTAGGATCATGAAATACTTCTAAAGACAAGTTACCATTCTTTCCAAATTTTTCATATGCTAAAGAGCATCCTGTTTGTGTCACCTCTATAATATCCTGATGTTCAAAAAGAAAATTAGATACTTCTTTAAGATTTGGATAGTTAATCAACCTTAAACAATCCAGAGAATATAGTGCTGTATCTGTTGGAAGCGTAAAAGAAGTATGATCCTCTAAAGAAGAGTAATCATAATCAGATTTATATATATGCTGTCCTAAAAAGTCTATAAAATCAGTGATTTTATTTAAAAAGGAATTTTCTTTAAAATTACTTTTATCAGATAAATCATATTGATTATTAGAATACTTCCTCAATACAGGTGAATTTAAATCCTGAAATGGGTATGATTTTATCTGTGAAGATATATTAGTCATTTAAACATCTCCAGTAATTCTCCCTCACACAATTTTTGGAACCATTGCCGGCATAAAACATGAGACTTATCAATCCACCTGATGATTTGATCCCTGTCTTCCGGGATATGTGCAGCATCAGTTTCAATATTTGTTTCCAAGATAATGGCTTCTTTTTTATTTTTTTCGCCTCTGGTTAAACGAATTGTTGCGTTTCCCAGATCGCAATTTGGATAAGTCAGCCTTATATCAAAAGCAATTGGCAAATTGTGAACATTTGTATCCTCAAATAGAGTTTCAGGCATATTTAATTGAATGCCCATCTTCTGCTCTAAGAATACTAAGATATTATCCTTATAATCAAAATCTATCACATCTAAATAACGTAATTTCAAATTTTTTATTTTAATTTTATCTGTTTCAGGATATGATTCATAAAATTTTTCTAATACACCTTTTGTTCTGGAAAAAAAGTCTGTCCAGGAATATCTTTCAGTTTCATTTAATGTTAATATGCCAGGTCCTAATTGTATTAGGGGCCATTGATTTTCACTTTTTCTGAATCTGTGTTGAATAACATATGCAGCCATGTCACTTGGCATCATTACAGAGGATAATTGTTCGTGGAATGGATATTGATCTTTTATTTTCTCATATAAACTACCAATTAATATTTGATAATGTGGTTCTATTGGTGGAAAATTTATTGAATTTTGCTGAAGCTCCCATTTAATTTCAAATATTGCTTCAACTAGTGGCGGATTTGTTAATTTTGTACATTCCATATTCTATCACTCAGATAATGAATACGTTCGTTAACAACAGAGAGTATATATTGTTTGTACTACTTGTAAAATTATCGCAATAAAAATTAGGTCTTCCCCCACATTTCTCAAAACCAAAACAAAAAACCCCCCACTCCCCCACTACAAATAATAAAACCACCTAAAACAAATTACATAATTCATAATAAGATCAAAAAAAATATTACTTTGTACAGTGGATGTGATGAATGTGGATATTTTCAGCAAAACAAAATTTACAACTTTCACAACTTTAATATTTTTCATAACTTTCATATCATTATTAGTTCTCACCATATCGCCGGCATCAGCGTTATATGAATTTGAAGGGATTCCGCTCGATACCAGAGCAGTTGGTGAGATAGAAGGGGACCTGATAATATCAGGCACATACGGGATTTCCGCACCTCCTGTTATACATACGATCACACTACCGGCAGCACCTGATTTTGCCTGTGTCTATACCGGTGTCTGGGGAGGGACTGAAAAATACACGGGCTGGGTTGAAATTGCAATAAACGGCGGTAATCCTAAAAAGTTTAATCTCTTGGGTGAAGGCGACTGCAACCCTGATGTCTACGCATCCAGCCACGGAAGCTATTGGGTTTCACATGATGTCACAACTCTCCTCACAAAAGGCGACAATGAAATTACAGTTACCACAAGCCGCGGGGAAAAGGGAAACCGACTTGACGGCCGGGTCTATGCCATAACAGTCATTGCCGCGGTCCCGGGAAATCACGGTCATCTCGTCCAGTACTGGATTGCCGCAGGAAATGAGAACCTCCATGGCGAGGGCTGGGCAGGGACAAACCCGACAAAAAAAGACAGCTCGTCATGCACCTTTGAAAATGCCAACCTCAAAGGTCTGGAATCGGCCTGGCTTGGGGTAGTGCTGACTGCAACAAACAGCGGGCAGCCTGATTATATTCTCTTCAATGGGAAAGATCCCTCAGTACCAGGCACAGCCGAAATTGGAAATGAAATCTCCTTTGATGCCGGAGGGAGCACCGGAACCGGAACCGAAACCAGAACCCCCATCCGGTCACGGTATGTTGATGCTGAGATTTTTGATGTGACCTCTCTCTCAGGGAATAAAAACACAATCGTCTTTGAAAGAGGCCGCGACTTAAACGGCGACGGGAAGATCGCCACATCCGGGCAGGAGACAGAAGGCGAAGACTATATCCACCCCTGTATCGCGGTACTTGCACTGGAAAAGAACGGAGTGCCTCTTAAACCCGATTATGCCATTGAAAAACTCACAGCTGAAAATGCCTACACTGACAGGACCGCCACACTCACAGCCCGGATATATGCATACGGATCTCACATCACCACCAAACCTCCCAGTGTGATCTTCACTGACAATGGTGAGGAAATCGGGAGAAAGGAGTTTGTTACTGACCCTGATGGCATCTCTGATGTCAGTATACAGTGGAACCCAAAACCGGGGACACATACCGTTACCGCCACAGTCAGCGTGCCCAAAGACAGGGATAGTATAAATGACAGGAAAGAGATTTCAGTCACCGTTGGCACACTCCCTGACTTAAAAGTCAGTAGCAACGCCCCGTATCGTGCCTCAGACACACAGACCCAAAACCCGTCTGCTCCGGCAAAGTCCCCCATGTTCCCTCTTATTGCAGGTTTCGGGATAGCGGGTGCGTTTATCTTCACACGCAGAAGAGAGGACCGCAAAAACCTCTTTTTAATTACTGCTATTCTCTTCACTCTCTTTCTCATCACTCTGGTGGTAATCCAGCCGGCCGGTGCGTCCGGAGAATATGTGGAATACATCCTCCCGCTCTCAGTCACCAACACCGGAGGGAGCGATGCACCGCCGTTTTTTGTCACAGTCTGGCTTGACGGAGAGAAGACAGCGGTAAAGCAGGTTGAATCCGGACTTTCAGCAGGCAGTACTATTGATCTGAATATCCCCCTCTTTACGACCCCGGGCACCCACACAGTAAAAGTTGTCGCTGACGGGAACAGAGATCTGACTGAACAGTCCAAAGAGAATAATGTACATGAGGTGGTCTATGACTTCCCGTAATCTCTTCTCAGTTACCGCAGTCCCTGCAGTCCTTATTCTCTTCTTTCTTGCAGCACCGGTCTCTGTCTCTGCATCATATGCAGGTGACAGGCCGCCTGAGACTGTGTTTCATGAAAATATCTCCGGCGGCTACCTGTTTTCAGCCGGAAACAGCACGTACAGCGGACCGCTTACACCGGGTGACAGATACACCGCAACTTTTGACATGTCTCTACCCACAGGGGCGGAAATAATCTACGAAAGAGTATATGTCTACTGGGCGTGGAGCAAATGCGGCCAAAAGGCGGTTTATCCCTCCATGCAGATTGTCCGTCATAGCAAAAACCAGTCCTCTCTCTCATGCGCAGACAGGTACGTGGACAACAAAGGGGTCCGGGGATCAAATGATTTCTTCTCAGGTATGGATGCCTGTTCTGGTGCGGACTTAAAAAGCGGTGACAACCTTTTTTCTGTACAGATTGAGAACACAGGGACAAATAACTCCGGTTTTGTAATACAGGGCATAGGTGTCCTTGGAGTCTATGCTGACGAATCCGGGAAGAGAGGGCAGATCTGGGTGAGCGAGGGCTGCGACATGCTCTATGCAGGTTTTGGTATCAGTCCTGAAATGGCAACATCCCGCATCTCCTTTCCGGGCCGGATTAATACCGGTGCAGTAAGAGGTGCAGACCTCTTCCTTGTTGCACCTTCGGGTGGCTATACGAGATCAGATATTGATGGGAAGAACATGCTCTCTTTTAATCATAACGGCAAAGACAGCCTGCCATCTTTTATTGAAATGATCATCAGATCACTCTTCCCCGGCTATAACGGGAAGCAGTGGAGCGATGTTTTTGTCTCTGACGATATACACCAGATAGGCACAGACATACGTGACGTGAAGGCATATCTGCGCCCGGACGGGAACTATGCCGAAATCCGGGACAGTGGCGATTACCTCCTTCTGACAAATGCAGTTCTCATGGTTGAAACAAAAGAGGGATCCACATGAAACTGATACTGGAGGCAGAGAATCTCTGCAAGACATACGAAAATCACCTTATTGTATTAAACGGCGTTGACATTGCTGTTGAAGAAGGAGAGTTCATAACAGTTATCGGACGCAGCGGAAGTGGAAAGAGCACGCTGTTAAACATTGTCGGGTGTCTTGACAGCCCGACTTCAGGAACCGTCCGTATCGGAGGGAGGGAGGTGGACTATAATAACAATGCCTCCCTTGTGAACTTCCGCAGGCACTCTCTCGGTTTTGTATTTCAGCAGTTCAATCTCATGCCTCTGTTAACAGCATCTGAAAATATCGAATACCCGCTCCTCTTTACCGGGCACACACGGAATGAGCGGAGAAGACGTGCAGAAGAACTGCTCGCCATTGTCGGCCTTGAGGACCGGGCCGGCCATTTTCCCCCCCAGTTATCAGGCGGTGAACAGCAGCGGGTTGCAGTCGCCCGGGCACTTGTAAACAGGTCCCCCCTTCTCCTCGCTGACGAACCGACCGGCAACCTCGATTCGCAGACATCCTATGAAGTGTTTAAACTTATGCAGGAGATAAACAGGGAACATGAGACGACGTTTATTGTAGTTACCCATGAACGGGAATTCAGCTGGTATTCCAACCGCACCATTGAGATTAAGGACGGGAAGGTGGTTGCATGATCGGAAAATACGTTGAATTTGCAAGAATTGCCGCCCGTCAGGTGATGCGGAAACGCACAAGATTCATACTGACAGTATTGGGAATAGCAATCGGCGTTGCGGCGGTTGTGGGAATAATCTCTCTTGGTGAAGGTATCCGGGCCCAGTCAGTCTCAATGATTGAAGAGCAGTCTGATCTGACACTTCTTGAAGTGACACCCGGTATGCAGGACGGTACACAGATACCGCTTACCAGTGCAAAGGCACGTGCTCTGGGGGTGATCCCCCACGTCTGCGCCTCTGCGGGGGTGGTCAGGGATGCATATTCCACCGGTCAGCAGACCTACCTTGGCATAACAGGTATCAGCACCGCTGAGATGGAAGGGGTCTTTTCACCTGCCTACTATTCAGGCGGACCATTCGGGACAGGCACCAGCGAAGTAGTGCTCGGATATGATATTGCAGATAAACTCCGGCGTTTTGAGGGTATCCGTCAGGGGGATTCCTTTTCGGGATTCGTAAGGGAGTACGACGAGTCAGGTATGCCGGATGATACTGAGACCAGACTCAGAGTCGCAGGCGTTCTCATGGAGAGGGATGATCTCCTTGATGATATGGTCTTTATGGATGCCGGGACAGTGCAGTCAGTCCGTAGCGGTGAGACAGGATATGACACAGTCTACCTGAGAGTTGATACTCCTGAGAACGTTTTTTACGTCGTAGAAGAGGTCCGTTCACTCGGTCTGGATGTCCACGGGGCGTTTGAGGAGATAGAATCGATTAATTCACTGATGGATATTCTCATCCTCGTTCTTTCGTTCTTTACCGGCATATCGCTGATTGTCGGTGTCCTTATGATCATCAATACGATGGTCATATCTGTCTTTGAACGCACCCGTGAGATCGGTGTCACGATGGCGGTGGGAGCATCGCAGCGGGATGTTATGGCCTTAATTCTCTTTGAGTGCCTGTACATCGGTTTTATCGGTGGTATCTGCGGGGATCTGCTTGGGATTCTCTTTTCCGGAGCTATTAACACAATAGGAAAGACCTTTGTGATCTCTCATCTGGGTGAGGGCTTCTCATTCTTTGCCGGGGCAGATATTACACTCGTCACCCCTTCTCTCCTTCTCCTCGGAATGGTAATCGCCATTGTGCTCTCGCTTCTCTCAGGCATATACCCTGCATACAGGGCAGCCCACTTAAACCCTGTGGAGGCGTTTCGTAATGTATAAACAGATAATTTCTATTGTATTTGTAACCCTTGCAGTCCTCTCTCTTGCAGCGGTACCGGTAAGTGCAGACAGTTATGTCGGCGGGCAGCCGCTCTCAACAGTTCAGTCAGGCACAGTTTCAGGTGGTCTGTACTCAGATGCGTATTTTGGGATCTCAGGGCAGGTTCCCGGGCAGCCGAATACGATCTCAAAAACGTTCTCCCTGCCGCAGTATTCAGATATCAGCTGGGCACGCCTCTATGTTGCAGTATACTGTGGGAACATGGAGAAGAACTACCAGGGAAAAGCAGATGTAAAATTTGACTCAGACGGCGACGGGACATATGAAAAGACACTCGGGAGTGAGATCCTTGATGTGGAAAACGTCTTCCCGTCATCAGGCGGGAGTGCCTGGGTCACAGTTAATGATCACTGCAACCGCGTTACAAGCGACTATCTGATGTGGTATGATGTCACTGCAATGATAAAAAGCCAAAATCCGGCAGCAACTGTATCCACAGGTAAGAAACCGGGGTATACGGGTTTTTTTGACGGGCGGATCAAACTTATTGCACTCGTAGTTGCCTATGAGGATGGAGATAGTGACACCATATATTACTGGGTAAACCAGGGGCACGATGTCCACACACATAATGATGACAATTATGTGGGGGAGACTGATTTTGACACTGAAGAGAAGCCTGACGATTATGAGCAGGCAACCCTCTCTGCTATTTACATGGCGTCAACCGACGGTATTTACAAATTTGCTTTCGAAGCACTCCCCGGTTCCGGTTCAACCACATCATTTGGCGGGAAAAATGAGTGGGATGTCTCATCTCTGATCAGAACTGACCGGGACTGCTCTCTTACATACAAAAGAAGTGACGAATATTACAAGATACCACTTGCGATGCTCACTCTCACCTGCCCGGCAGAGGAAGTGGGAAACATTCTTGTGACTTCGAAACCGGCAGGTGCTGCAATCTCTCTGTACAATGATAATTCCGGGGACTTTGAAGAGACCGGAAAAGTGACTAACGCAACCATTTACGGTGTCCCTGTGGGTTATCATGAGATCTCTGTACAAATGGAGAACTACGAGAGCCCTTCATCCGCCTTTGTAAATGTGAAAAGCGGGGAAACCGAATCAGTACACTTTGATCTTATTCCCATGACAGGCACCCTTGAGATTTCATCTGAGCCCGCAGGGGCATGGGTCACAGTTGACGGGGAAAATCTGTCTGTAAAAACACCATATATCCTTGACGGGATTATTGCCGGTGAACACGTCATTGATCTCAAAAAATCCGGATGGACGCCTGCATCAAAGACAGTAGATGTCTCAGAAGATGAGACAGTAACTGTTGAATTTTATCTTGAGGCAGATTCCGGTGACCAGGAGGATGAAACAACTGAGAGTACAGAGAACGGCTATGATGGCAGGTCACTCTCACTGTACCGGACAGGCACGCTCCACGGCGGGATTTATTTTGGGAACGTCAGTCTGTATACAGGCTTAATCGAACCCGGTGATTCGGTGGAATACAAAATCCCCGTAACTATTCCTCCTGGTGCAAAAGTGGATCATTCCCGTCTGTACCTGTACACCACATGGAGTCACAATGAGAAACAAAATGAGGGAACTGACCCAAAAACCGAACTCTCATGGGAAGGGAGAGTTCTCTCTCCCGCTGATCAGTACTCTGACCGGAAAGGCAACGGTGCATATGATTATATTGTCAAAACCACTGCATATTCTCCTGTAATCAGAGAAAACGATCCGGGCGAATACGTTGTCAGGGTGAAAAATCGCGGTCAGCCGGGTGAAGTGTTTGCTGCATACGGCCTCTTCCTTGTTGTAGTGTACGAAGATCCTGCATTGCCTCTCTCCTCATACTGGATATACGAGGGATGCGATGCCCTCCTCGCCGGTTCATCGTCAGGAATTTCAACAGACGATGCAACAACCAGCGCTGAATTTTTTGGGGTGACTGCCCCAGAGAAGGTTGCCGGTGCCCGACTGTATCTTACTGCCACCGCTGCAACCGGAAGCAGGGGCGACGAGCACAGGATTATTTTTAATGACGCTGAGTGGTGCAACCTCCTGCAGGGTGGAGGAGCTGCAATCAGCATAGCAGATATACCTGTGGAGAACAGCTTAAAAGCAGGTGCTAATCTTTTAAAGATCAGCAGTTATGCATCCGGGAGTTCTGACGGGGATTATATGGAGAACAGAAACGCCATATTACTCCTCACTTACATGGACGATGCCGGTCTCACTATACCGGAAAGTACAGACGGGTCAACCGGTTCTGATACCGGCCATCTCTACAGTGGATCTGGTGAGACCAGAGAAGGTGCAGAGGAATTCCCTGTCTCATATAACAACGGACGTGCATCTGCCACCCATATTTCCGCAGACGGGGGGGGCCTTGAACTGTATATCCAGGAAGGAACTTCGTTTTTAAATGCCCATGGTCTCCCTGTCTCATCTGTATGTATCAGGAATATTACCGGTGATAATAATTTTAAGAAAGAGGGGTATCTCCGGATATACCAGATAGATCCTTTAGGTGCAGAGGCAGATATACCCATTACGCTTATCGCCACTGCTCCGGAATGCAGAGAGGATAGTCGCGGACTCTCATTTTTCACTCTGAACACCACATCAGGTGAATGGTCTCTTCTTGATACAGATTATGATCACAAATCCTCTGTTCTTTCAGCCAGAATCTCCAATTCCGGAGTCATTGCCATAGGGAACTGCGAAGGCGGGAGTGAGAGCGTTGCCGGGCAGGAGAGTTCTTCTGATCCGATATCATCATTCTTTTCATGGTTTGGCGGATTATTCTCGTTTCTGTTTTCGCCGGCTGAAAAACCTGCATCCACACCTTCAGGTACAGAAGAAATGTTTGCAGAATCAACACCGGTTTCTGCCTCTGTTGGCAGTGAAAAGTCAGAGTCTGATCTTACAATCTGCTCCAATCCACCGGGTTCACTTGTATATATAGATGGTGTGTACACAGGAAAAACAACCCCGTACACCGCCTGCGGGCTCTCTTCAGGGGAGCACACTGTTATCCTGAGACTGGATGGATGGAGTGACTTTGCAGAGGTGGTCTCTGTTGATGGTGATATGAAAATCATGGCAGATATGACTCCGTCCGGTTCCGGTGCAGTGAATAAGTTAAAAATTGCGGAAATTGACTGTATCTCTGAAGAGAGCCATACAGGCGGGATATATATTGATTCATTCCCTGATGGTGCAGATATATACATCAACAACAGGAAATTTTCAGGTACAACACCCTGTATTATACACGGACTTAAGGAAGGTCTCCATATTGTCAGGCTGGATATTGAGTCGAAGGATAGTGTTTCTGAATATCATTTTGGTTCAGTTCCGGTATGGGTGTACCCTGACTCAGTCATTTCTCTGTACCAAAACGGCTTAAAAAGCCACCTTAACAGGGAGATTGAAATTGCTTCGGAATTGTATGCCGGGGATCGGTTCTCAGTGAACGGGATTTACCAGGGAAATAATGTGCCTGATGTACTTGAACCGGATGAGGCACAGTCTGTTGTAACTCTGCTGCACAGGAATAGTTACCTCTCATATACCATACCCTCCTCAGTTCAGGACGGTGGCATATTTGATCCCGGGACCAAAGATCTCGTCCTGTATGACGTATATTTCACTTCAAATCCATCCGGTGCCAGGATATTTGTGGATGGTTTTGATACATCGCTCTCAACACCGTATATGATCAGTAACATATCAGAGGGTATACACCATTTCACGGTTTCAAAACCTGGTTATCTGCCTGCAAACGGTGAATTTGGCATATACAGGGACAATGGTGATATCTCCGGCTGTACTGGCGGAACTGTTGAAGCAGACCTTGAAGAGTACGTATACGGTGCCCTCTTTGCTGACAGCACCCCGGAGGGGGCAAAAATATACCTTCACGGCCGCAACACCGGTGAGAAGACCCCACATCTCTTTACATATATGCCGATAGGAGAGTATGATATCAGGGTTATTGGAAGCGGGACTTCAAAGCGGTTTGACGGGGTGTTAGTCGGGCCTTATAAGACAACCCGTTGTTTTGCAGACTTCACATAATTCTTTTTTAACTGATTACCACAGGAATACCCACACAACCTGGCCTTTTCAGAGAGATTTATCTCCACCGAAATATTTATTAGCATGTGTGTTATATCCTACATAATTTATTTTATTCTGGAGATGTTTTTGTGAGTGTTGCAGATCAAACCGGACAAAAAGGGGGCACAGACGAGGTCTGGCGTCCGGAGTCAGGAAACACCATATCTGAGCAGGTTATTGGCGATATGAATGATATTCTGAACCGGAAATTTTTCTGTCTTTTGGCCAGTGCATTCTTTTTCCTCTGTATTGTGACGATTTTAAATGAAGTCATTGATCTGCCCCACCTGATTCTGAGGGCACCGAAAACTCCTGTTAATCTCAGTGAATCATTTGGAGAGATACTTGTCATAACTATTGTGGGTATAGTCACACTCTCAGTCTTTAAGAAGTATATCAATGTCGTGAACTCTGCGAAGAACGGACTGATGATAGCAAACGACGTTCTAAAATCCTCAATCAACGGCGTTGCCATAGCAGACTTAAATGGCAGAATCATATATGCGAATGATGCGTTTCTCAATTTAATGGGGTATGAAAACGGCGGAGACGTTCTTGGTCTCGATATCCGACAACTTTTCAGGTACACCGATGAGACAGAACCGATTATTGAGAGAATCATGCAGAACGGATACTATTCAGGTGAACTGAAGGGCAGAAAAAAAGATAACAGTGATATTTACCTTCAGGCGTATGGATCCGTCATAAAAAACAAGGACAATTCACCATACTGTCTGGCAGGGACTTTTATAGATATAACCCGGCTGAAAAAGGCAGAAGCGGAGAAATCATTGGCAATGCGACAGATCGCTGATAACATGAGACAGTTTGCCATTCTCAATGATCAGATCAGAAACCCTCTCCAGGTAATCTGTAGCATCGCATCAATGGACGAAGGGGAGAACTGCTGCAAAATTCAGGAAAGCGTATTCTGCATCGATGCGTTAATCAGAGAGATTGACACAGGCTTTGTTGAATCCTTAGAGAACTATCAGTTCATGGAACGTCATTATGGAATTTCTAAAGAGGATTACTATTAACAGCTTTTCTTATGAGACGAGACCAGTTATCGGGCTCCTAAGAATTGGGCCATAGAGCAGAGCAACTCCTGAAAATAAATTAAATTCTCTTGAAGCCTTAATTTGAACAGTAAAATGACGCTTTTCCTGAACACCAGGCATGCTATGGCTTCTCCCCATAAATTCAGAACACTACTTTTGAAAAAAGACTTCTTTGTTTCCTGACTGTCTGAAGATCAAACTTACCGGCGGCAATGGATAAGCAACGGAATTGTCATCCGGTGCAGCGGCCCGTTATATTCCACATCTAATTCATGGCAAATATTTGTCGATCTCCAATGCGTCATGGAAAACACCCAGAATTTCTATAAAACCCTTAATTTTTATTAAATACGCTATTCTATAATGTCCATATAGTAGAATCCGAATCTCTCCTTCCGGTTCATTTCTGTAACAGTAACCTAATTGTGGATAATCCTTTAGAATCTCGAACGAATACGGTGTTTCATCTCTTCGTTAGAAATCACACGATCCTTTCTGGAATCTTCAAGTCCTCTCTCGATCATACGCTCAAAGATTAATTCCCGCATTATTTCTTCATATGATACGTCATCAGGTTGTGACTGAATAACATCAGACATTTTCTGTTTTATAGTTG
>JAYEIC010000063.1:0-2513 GCA_034659935.1 Methanobacteriota archaeon
TTCACTGACCTTGAAGCATGACCCAGTCCTTCCCCGCAGACGACAAATAAAATATTCATCAGATATCTCTCATATTTTCATATTTTTAGATTTTTAGATGTTAATTGAGTTTGGTAATCCGTCTTTTTAGTGCTTGTTAAATATTTACAGATATTTTCCTGTCGTGTCAACCCTGTAGTATTGTAAGAGACAGAAGAGATCTTCTTCAGAACAAAACCGGTTACCCTGTTACCCTGTTACCCTGTTACCATATTGTCAGATTGTCCGGTTACCAGGTCATGTTCTCTGTCAGAATATGTTATTCACCGGTTTTATTTTATGTTGTAATTTACATTCTAATTATGCGGGAATCTATTCATAATCTTGTGAGAAAAAGCAGAAGCATCCGGCGTTTCCAGGAAAACAGGCGAATACCAGATGAAACATTGACTGAACTGGTGGATACCGCGAGGTTTTGTCCTTCGGCAGGGAACCGTCAGCCTCTGCGATATATTATCTCATCTGATCCAGAGGAAACTGCTCTGATAGAATCCTCTCTTCTGTGGGCTATGGATCTGCCCGACTGGGACGGTCCGGTTAAAGGAGAGCGACCGTCTGCCTATATAACAATTGTAACAGAACGGGACTGTATACCTGATCCGCGTTTTGATGTAGGTATTGCATCCCAGACGATTATGCTTGCGGCGGCAGAACGTGGATTTGGGGGGTGTATAGTCGGTTCAGTTCAGAGAGACGTTTTAAGTCGGCTTCTTTCACTCCCTAAACAGTATGAGATCCAGCTCGTACTTGCCATTGGGTATCCGGCAGAGTCGGTTCTTTTAGAACCACCTGGAAATGACGGGGATACACGGTACTGGCGGGATGCCGATGGTGTGCATCATGTTCCAAAACGTTCGCTCAGTGAGATCTTAATCGTGAAACGGACGTGAGTGGATGATAAATATATGAATATACTCTGTTGTAGAAGTCAGAATGAGTAATAAAATAAGAATGGGCTCGTTGAGATTCGAACTCAAGACCTCCGCCATGTCAAGGCGACGTCATAACCAGCTAGACCACGAGCCCCCGTCGTTTTGACGCTCTAAATAGTAGGTCTCAAATCTATAAAAACCGTTCTCTTTTGAATTGGTATGACATTGCACTTTTGGTATAGTATTGCACAATTCATCTGATTCCGGGTGGGGTGTGGGAAAAACCGCCGTCCAATTCTGAAATAAGAAAATGGTACTCATCAATCGAGGTCCGGGCGCCCAGTCTCCTCACCGCTATCCTCTCCGGTATCCTCCCCTGTCAGTGAGTAGATGATCCAGCTCCCCTGCTGCTCCCCTATTATCAGGCCCGCTTTTTTTAACACACCCAGATGATATGATAGCTTTGAGTCTGCGATGCCAAGCACCGCCCTGATCACGCAGACACAGAGCGGCTGAACACCAAGCATGGCCAGAATCTTCAGGCGGATCGGATCAGCGCAGGCACGGTGCCGGGCACTCATCTGCTCCAGATGCGTCTCTGAGGGCAGCAGGTCTACGAGTCCCCCGATGCCCCCGCATGCACACAGGGATGCTGTGATCTCCTCTGGAATGCCGGGAGCAATCTGGTCTTTTGCATGAGATGAATCTTCCTTCTGCCGGCTATTGGTCATTTCAAATTAATATGAAATATCCCGGCGATAAGCATTCCGGTAGTGTACCTCATACCTCTGCCACAGTTTCCTCTTCTGTAAGGGAATGTATGGTATGTGTATCATCTGTCACTATCTGTCAGTATCTGTCACTATCTGTTACCAGGGCGGACATTTCAAAATTATTTGAAACCGCAACATTTATCCTGACATCCTCTCTATATCTCCATGGTATTTCAAACATTATTGAAATCATATTGAAATCATATTGAAATCATCCAACGTGCCCCCAACGTGCCCTCAAAGTGAACAGAGGAGATGCCGGATGGGAACACGGGCACACGGGCACACAAAGCACCGAAACGGGATTGCAGATTTTAAAGGTCCCTGAAGAAAAGGGCCGTGCCTGCCCCGTCGGCGTGGCGTTCCAGGCACTGGCAGTGATCTGAGTGTATCAGTGAGGTAAGTATAATGAGAACTACATCAATATCAAAAATCAGGAGAGAATTCTGTCATGGCTGACCCTATCACCGGTGCGCTCCTCTCCGGACTCAATGCCGTCATTGAGTACCTCGCGGCGCACACCATCACCTGCCTTGTACCGGCGTTCTTTATCGCGGGAGCTATCGCCGCCTTTGTCAGGAAGGATGCAATCCTGAAATACTTCAGCCCGGACGCAAAAAAGTCAGTCTCGTACGGGATCGCGTCCATATCCGGAATCGTGCTCGCTGTCTGCTCATGCACCATCCTGCCGATGTTTGCCGGGATTATGAAAAAGGGCAGCGGGATCGGACCTGCGACCACCTTCCTCTACGCAGGTCCGGCTATCAACATCCTGGCCATCATCTACACAGCGAGCGTACTGGGGTTCGATATTGGTCTCGCCCGGGCT
>JAYEIC010000064.1:0-38719 GCA_034659935.1 Methanobacteriota archaeon
AAGACTCTCAATAAGGCTCTCCGGGACTTCTGCCAGACTCTCGTTTTGCAGGTCATATGCCTTCCCATATACCAGATTGCCATCTCTGTCAAAGAAGAGGATGATATTGAGATTCAGCCCGGGGAATGTCTCATCCACCAGATTTGCTCTGATATATTCCGGATTTCTGGTCTGAATATATTCATAGGTGTCATCCCAGTACGCCCAGTCCATTGTAATGGCTTTCAGGTTTACAAGCATATCATTGAGCGAGTTAACAGCACGATCCAGGTCATCAATGCTGTCTGCTGTTTCGATTTTTTTGAACCCCTCCAGGAAAACAAACTCCGAACTGAAAAAAAGACCTCCCGATATTGCAAGAATTCCTATTATAACCATCAGTATTACAATTTTGCGGATTTTCATGGGGCATCAGATATTTTGATTGTCGTCTTATCAGTTGGATGTCATTCTTTGTAAAATATTGTCTGAACGGATCTCTTCGCCGGCACTTTCAGAGACTGGAAAATATTGTTGATAATGGTCTGATTACGTGATTACAACTTTCTGTACAGTCCTCTGAGCAATTGCAAACATGACTGAAGTGAAGATAAGAAGCGCAATAAATGCTGATATGACCTCTGTCTGGGTGATCTGGAAATGTATTCCGATTGCCATAAAATCGTTGCCGATTGCAAAGTGCCTGATACCTGTTATAAGGTATGTGAGGGGGTTTAATGCGGCAAGATCCTGCATGATTTTTGGGAATGCGGTGGTTGGGTACAGGGCATTTGAGACAAAAAAGAGAGGCATTGTAAGAAGTGTTGTTATTCCCTGAAAACCCTCGGGGGATTCCATTGAGAGAGCAATTGTGGCAGAGAGACAGAGAAAGCCGACCGCAAACATCCCGACAAAGAGGAGTATGCCTGCGTATGCTGACACAGTCTGCACGAGTGAATATCCGTTAAAGAAGTCCACACCTAAGAAAAGACCAAAAAGGATGATGATAGTCGCCTGTATCCAGGCCTTTGTCATCCCTGAGAGTGCGATGCCGATTATAATATCCCTTCTGGGTATGGGACTTGCCATCATTTCACGCATCAGCCCCCAGTTCTTGTCAAAAAGAAGAATAAAACCACCAAAGAGACTTGTAAAAAGTGTTGTCATAGCAATCACCCCGGCGGCCATAAACGTCAGGTAACCGATAGCCTCCACACCCGGCACAACGGGCATCAGTGCACCAAGACGGTCAAAGTTGCCTGACATTGCAACTCCAAAGAAGGCAAGCCAGAGAGCAGGCTGGATAAGTGATGAGAAGAGCTGTGTTTTGAACCGAAAGAACCTCTTCATGTCCCGCCGGTATATAGTCACAAAACCGTAATTCATAATCTATCTTCTCCGTGAATGAAGGGAGAACTTTTGTGGTCTTTCATCTCTTATTTCCTGTCCGGTATAGTGGACAAACACATCGTCCATTGAGGGTTTTTTCATATTTATCATAGACACAGAGATACCTTCACTCCCAATCTGATCCAGAATGCCGGGTAGGAGTTTTGTTCCATCGCCAGCCAGCATCAGTATTACACCTTTCTCTGTTTTTTCCACGTTTTTTACGCAGTTCATCTTCCCTGCCAGTTCAATAGTACTCCCGTCATCTCCGGTTTTAAGGTAAATTATGTCTTCACCAAGAGTGTTTTTAAGCTCTTTTGGTGTGCCGCTGACGATTATTTTTCCATTGTCTATGATGTTCACTCTGTCAGAGAGATGGTCTGCTTCATCCATGTAATGTGTTGTGAGGAAAATTGTTGTCCCTTCATCATTGACGCTTCTTAAGTAATCCCACATCTTAATCCTGCTCTGCGGGTCAAGCCCGATTGTTGGTTCGTCAAGAAAGAGGACTTTAGGCCTTGTCATAAGACCGCGTGCGATTTCAAGACGCCGTTTCATCCCGCCGGATAGGTTTTTAGTAAGCGTATCTCTTTTCTCTTCCAGTTCAACAAGCGTGATCAGTTCTTTTATCCTGCTTTTGAGCTTATCTTTTGGAATATTATAGAGGCGGCCGTGAAATTCAAGTGTCTCAGAGACGGTCATATCCCGATCCAGTGTAATCTCCTGAAAGACGATACCTATTGATCTGCGTACTCCCTCCGGGTTGTCCTTCAGATCGTGTCCTGCAATGGTGACACTCCCTTCCTGTAAATTTAAAAGAGTGATAAGCACGTTTATAACTGTACTTTTTCCTGCACCATTTGGTCCCAGAAACGAGAAAATTTCATTTTTTCTGACAGAAAAACTGATATTGTCCACTGCCAGGAAATCACCATATCTGTGGCTGAGGTTTTTAACTTCAATAATTGATTCGGTCACCTGTATTCTCACGCCCGTAAAAACCACCTGTGGTGGAGATTTTTGCCTGTACCAAATTAAATCCGGGAGAATAAATATTTGTTGGAATTCAGAATTTTGACCAACTCAGCATAAAATCACCAACACTGCCTCTGAGAATGGGGATATAAGAGCCCGTAATGCTCCTTTCTCCTTTCCTGTATTGTATTACCCGCGGGTGCGACAATGCCGGAAAACAGGATGAGTCTGAAGCCTGAAGCCTGAAGCCTGAATCCGGAAAAACATTTCTTTTTAGTCCTGGTCACTTTCTGTTTTTCCCCCCTGTCCAAGCATGCCTACCAGACGTGCCATCAGAACCGCGACAAACAGGACACCAGTGACTGTTTCAAGTATTGTGAGCGAACGTGCCAGTCCTGAAAGTGGTGTGATATCGCCAAATCCTGTGGTTGTTAATGTTACAAAACTGAAATAGATGAAATCTGAAAAGGTTATATGTAAAGCGTAAAACCCCTTGGGCTTTAGCCAGAGGGATGTAAGCGTTTGTATTATAGTTATATTTAAATATTTATACAGTTAATATAATATTAATTGATTGTGATAACCAGGCAGTCTTTACACCTTCGGAACGAGGGGTTGGGCCTGTGGACTCATGAACAATGGTTCGGGGAATAAAGCAGGAAGCCTCTGGGTCTTTAGCCCAGAGGTAGTTCACGAGTCTGGTGCTATATGTATATCATCGTTTTGAGAGTCACGTAACGCTTCCGGCTGATTTTGTTCTGCTGTGTAATAACCATATGAATGCAGGAACTGAGAGGCACTCGACAATGATGATATATGCTGCAACATGTATCAGGGAGACGTCGTAGAGCACGCCCATGACCATACTCCCGATGAACCATGCAGTGCCAAAGAGGGCGTTCATGATGCCATATGCCGTGCCCCTGCTCTGTTTTTGTGTGAAATCGGCTATGATCACCCGCAATAGCATTGCCTGCATTCCAAGTGACCCTCCCCATATGACTATTCCAAAGAGAATGCCTGTATATCCAAAGAAGAAGATGAACATCGGGGCGATTACATTTATGATGGGAAATAATGCCATGAGAGTGATGCCTTTTTTGTCATAAATATTGCCTGTGGCAAAGGCGATTACTCCTGCAGAGAGCATTGCAATACTGAACAGTAAAGGTATCTCACCAACCGGTACAGGGGATTGCGAAGCGAGGTGGTACGAGAGGATCGGGAAGTTTACAAACCCGGCCATTACAAGGAATATGTAGACGCCGTATGGCATGAATATCCTCTGATTAATGCCGTTATCAGGTCTGATTTTTGGCTCTGCTTCAAGGAGATCAGGTGACGGCACAAGTCTCCTGGCAAACAGGAGGACTGCAAACATAAAGATAAGGGGGATCCCCAGTATGGCAAAACCCTCACTATAGCCGCCGTTCATGAGAAGCGCTGCCATCAGAATGAGAGGTCCTGTGATAGCACCTGCCTGATCCAGTGTCTTGTGGATCCCAAAACCCTTTCCTCTGCCCATCTCTGCAGTGGCATGGGAGAGGATTGAATCCCGTGAAGGTGCTCTGATGGCTTTTCCCACGCGTTCCAGAATGATGAGAAGCGCTGCCACTTCCCAGCTTCCTGCCAGTGCAAGGAGTGGGATTGCGGCAAGAAGGCTGTACCCGATGATTGTGACCGTCCAGTAATATCTTGTTTTGGCAAGAACCGGCCCGGTTATCAGGCGCAGGGCATAGCCGATAAAGTCACCTGCACCGGCAATCAGACCGACAACTGCGGCACTGCCTCCAAGGGACAGGAGGAAAGGTCCGGTGACACTATGGGCGCCGTTTGAAACCATACTGCCAAGAAGGCTTGTAATGCCGAGGAGAAGAATAAGTCTGAGGGCTATTCCTCTGGCAGGTTCGCCTCTCTTACCTGTCTCCGGCATACTGGTACTGGTCATAAAATGTCTGGTTCTGGATCAGAACTGTATCATATATCAAATTAATGTGGTTTTCTTAGCAGATCTTTTTTCGGTGATTTTTTATTATGTACATGCATAGAGATTGTTATTACCAATGCCGGAGTTTTCTGTACATCGTGGGGGTATTAACAGAAGTCTTCTGGTGGGTGTATCTGAAGTATAGTGGCAAACCGTCCGGCACTAACGTCTGGCACTATAAGGAGGAGGTCCGGACACTCCGGGAGCGTTTGACCTGTGTTAAATCTATGATTTAGCAGAAAACAAGACATTGCAGGAATGTTTGGTTTTTGACTATAATAAGGAAGGGAGGTTTAATTCTTGTATACAGTTCTGATTGTTGACGATATGGTGATTCTTGCGATGGTCATTGATGAACTGGTAAAATCGTCCGGGAATAAGTCTATTGTTGCGCACAGCGGTGAAGAGTGTCTTGAATGTCTGCGTAAGGAAAAACCTGACATGATTCTCCTTGACCTGATCATGAAGCCAATGGACGGGTGGGAGACGCTTGGAAAAATACGGGGAAATCCCGATACAAGAGACATCCCTGTAATCATGCTCACTGCAAAGGTGCCTTCTCCTGATGAAATCCTGAGACATATTGATTTCATTGATGGTTACCTGATGAAACCTGTTCTTTTTGACAGGATCAATTCAGAAATTTTAAAGATGCTTGAATTCAGGAGAAGTGTGGGTGAGATTGTTTCAGGGGCAGAAGATGGCGGTTCTGACGCAGAACTTCTCAGTGAATATACCACGCTTGCAATCAGTCTTAAAGTGATGGAAGGTCTTATTGAGCAGTTAAATGAGATATATCAGATGAAGGTTCCTGATCCCCGTGTCTCAGCGGAATATTCCTCAATAATTATGGATATTGAGAATGCAGTTACTGATAAGGACAGGCGGTTTAGCGAAGTTAAATCTGAACTAAACCTCTTCTGATCTCTTCTTATTATATCTAATTATAACCTGTAACTCTGACCTGTAACCTCTCTGAGGCACAGGGTTTACCATGAAAATGAGAACCACATTTTCATCAAACAGTGCGTGAACGCTTACGCGTCATGCACGTTTCCGGTCACCATCTGAATTTTTCCTGCTTTTTATCCAGTTCGTCAAATGGCAAAAGCTCGTAGCTGTGCAGGTTCCCTGTTTCATCCAGTCCGATATCCAGGTGGAGGTCAACTCCCGCGTGTTCCATTGTAACAGTGGCTGGATCTCCTCCTTTTTGTACAAAACCCAGTGCTGTTAGTTCCTTCTCGATACGATCCGTTTTAGCTCCACAACAGCGTTCCAGGATGGCTTCTGTCCTGTTCATCAGTTCAACCTGTTCTTCCCTGTTTACCATATATGGGTAATATACCTGCAATGTAAAAAAACCAGCGCCCTGTTTCCGTCATTCATGGGGGAACCGGTTTATGCTGATATCTGCATCTGGATCCGGATCTGCATCTGGATTATCAAAAATAAAAATGAGAGATGGAATATTTCTGCCCGAAGTGGAGCTATCATTATTGCAGAGAGCATCTTCCCTATAATAACAGGTACATGACTATGTAATATCTCATATATCGAGTGTCCCGGTGGTGAATTGTGTAATGGGGCTCAGTTCTCCTTTTGTTTGCAGCTCAAAATACTCTGTGAGTCGGCACTGTCGGAATAATCACTGATTTTTCGACAGTGTCATACTAACAAAAAGTTTTTATATTTCCAGATGTTCCTCTATTTTATCGAATATGGATAAAACTGATGATCATTTTATTGTAAAGAGAGAAGAGAGGTTTACAATTAACGATGAGGAGTATATCCTGACAAATGCTGAACATTTCATCATCAATGGTGAAGAATACGTCATGATTGATGCCGTTCTCTATTTAATTAATGGGGATGAGGATCACACTCTCAGTGAAATTGAAGACCACTTTATCGTAGAGGGAGAGACAAGGTACGTAATCCACGGTGATGAGTATATTCTCACAAATGCTGAGCATTTCATCATAAACGGTGAAGAATATATCCGGATCGATGACGAACTTCATTGTATTGATAACAGTGGACACAATGCATTTTCTGGTGATGATTCTCAAAGTAGGTTCACTATTGACAATATCATTAGATTTGCTATAGGAATTGCTTTTGCAGCCTTAATTGTAGTAATTATTGGGGGAGTTGGTGTAGCTTTTGTTGGCGGTTTTATAGAAGGAATTAATCCTCAGGATGTAGCAACACCGCAGACTATGGCGCCAACTGTTGTTCAACCCAGGTCGTATACATCCTATGATGATAAACTGGGATCGGAAATAAAAAATGCAATGGATTACACGAATCCGGTAACGCGGAATTTTGCTTTATCCCTCATTGATAGTTCACACAGTGGAAGTGAAAATTTTGGACAGATTTGCGATATGTGGGATTATATTCACGACGACTGGACTTATGTCTCCGATCCAAGCAGTTCTGAATATTTTGCAAAAGCAAGTGAAACGATTGAAGCTGGTTTGAAAGGAGATTGTGACGATTTCGCACTCTTAGTTGGATCAGTGATACAAGCCACAGGTGGGCACAGCCGAATAATAGCTGCCCGAAGTTCTGATGGAAAAGATGGACATGCATATCCCGAAATTTTACTCGGGAATGAGGAATCTCTTCAGAATGTAATTGATTATATCAGCTATCGGTATAATTGCGCTGTAGTTTATTATTGTGTCCAGGATGTTAACGGAAAAATAGTATATTGGCTTAATCTGGATTGGCAATCGAAACATCCCGGTGGGAAATATTTCAGGGATTCTGGTGTTGTGAAAGCATATTATCCGAATGGATATTGGGAAAAGATCAATGTGACGTAAAATAGAATCGGTAAATCAAAATCTATTCACTTCGCGCTGGCACGGCGGGTTCCCGCACGGCGGTCCTGATGTTATTGGTCTCTGCAAAGTCTGTTATGGTACCTGTCTGCGCTGGTCTGGTTTCTGAACGGATCCATGAGGTGGCGCCAATTTTCAGGAGAGGAGTGCGAGTAAATCGGTCTGACATGGTGAAAACTCCGATTGTTTCTGGGTGGTGCAGCTAAGCTTCCCATGATGAGGGTGTCAGAAGGGAGGTTAAAAATATTTTTGGAAGAGATTTGAACTTGTTTCTAAAACGCCGAGAGGGAGATTTGAACTCCCGTGGTGCCAGGCACCAGAGGCTTTCGAGGCCCCCGCCTTACCGGACTAGACTATCTCGGCACACCTTTTACTCAGGATGCAGGTATGAGATGGCACAAAATGATTTGGACATATATTTTTCCCCTGTGTTCCTATAATACTAACGGAAAACTACCAGAAACAGAAAAGAGTTCGTGGTTTTACGCCCCCCTTATAAAAATAAGAGCAACAATATCAGGAGTTTTTGTCGATGAAATGCAGAACTGTCAAAAATGTAAGAACTGTCAGAATGATTCTCAAAAGGGAAGGTAAGGTAATTGAGCAGAAGGTACAGGAGGGGGAGACCTATGAGAGTGCCCTTCTTGCCTGCAATATTATCCCTGACACTGTGCTGATATTCTATAATGGAAAAAGTCTCCCGCAGGATAAGGTCATTGAAGAAGAGGAAGTTGAGATTGAAATGACCTGTTCGAGGGGGTAGAAAATAAAAATGGAAAAAATCCAGAATTAATAAAATCTGATAAATCTGTAATTATTTAAAAATGTAAAATGCGAATTAAGAACTCAAAAAATAAAATAAAAAAATAATATTCGGGATTTTCACTTCTCTCTTTTCAGGTCTCTTCTCTCAGGCACTTCACATCTGGCCTGCGCCTTTGGATATCATCATGTCATCGACACGGATGAGCAGAGTTGTGGTCTCAGTCGCACTCTGGATTGCCTGTTTTTTGACACGAAGAGGCTCAATTACGCCTGCCTCATACATATCGACAACCTCACCTGTGTAGACATTAAGACCTGCATTCTTCTGGCCGTTTGCGTGCGCTGACTTAAGCTCGACAAGCTTGTCGATCTGGTCGTGGCCGGAATTCTCTGCAAGTGTGCATGGAATTGTTTCAAAGACTCTTGCAAATGCTTCAATTGCAAGCTGTGTGCGTCCGCTGACGGTTGATGCATACTCGTGGAGCCGGAGCATAAGTTCGGTATCGATTGCGCCACCGCCGACGACGTACTTGCTGTCCTCAAGCAAGTCCTGCACAACTCTTGTTGCGTCATAAACTGCACGCTCAAGTTCATCGACAAAGATCTGGCTACTGCCTTTCAGGAGGATGCTGACAGTCTTTGTATTTTTGCAGCCTGAGATCTGTGTGATCTTGATGTCCTTCATCTCCTCAACGAGCTCTGCTGTTCCGAGTGCGCTTTCTTCAAGTTCTTCGGGTTTGTTGACAATTGTGCCGTCCACTGCACGTGCAAATATCTTCATCTCTTTCTCGGGGACATCCTGGATTGCAAGAATACCCTCGTGAGAGAGGTAGTACTGGACAGCGTCTGCAATGCCTTTCTGGCAGAGCACAACATTTGCACCCTTTGCAGCGATTGTTTCGGCAAGGCTCCTGAGAGTCTCACGTTCCTGCTCAGAGAATGCCTCCATCTGTTCAGATGAGGTGATCTTGATCTTTGCGTTTACCTGTGTCTTTGTGATCTCAAGTGGCAGTGCAAGAAGTGCAATCTTTGCGTTCTCGACCTTCTTTGGCATTCCGGCATCCACGCGTGTCTTGTCAATCAAAAAACCTCTGACAAGTTCGGCATCTTCCATGTGGTCGCCGATCATTGTCTTGATCTGGATGTCATCCTCATCTACAATGACTGAACCGTCCTCGCGGTGCTCTGCAACTGCAGTGACTGCATCCACGATAATGTCGGTGATCTTCTCTTTTACACTCTCAATGGACTTGCCGGTGACAGCCGTCTTTGCGGCTTTCTTCAGAGTTTCGCGGTCATCTGCATCTACTTTTATTGAGAGATCATTGAGGATTTCAAGGGCTTTTATCATGGCAAGGTGGTAACCTTTTGCTACCACAGTCGGATGGATCTTCTTGTCAAGAAGCCTGCCTGCCTCCTCCATGAGTGAACCTATGAGAATGCATGCGGTGGTTGTGCCATCGCCCACTTCTTCGTCCTGTGTTTCTGCAACTGTAACGACCATCTTTGCTGCAGGATGCTGGACTGAGATCTCGTGCAGGATAGTTGCGCCATCATTGGTGATGACAACATCCCCAGACGGACTGACAAGCATTTTGTCCATACCCCGTGGTCCGAGTGTTGTTCTGACAGCGCTTGCAATTGCCATTGATGCCATAATGTTGGAACGGTGGGCTTCCTGCCCGCGTGTAACGTCCACATTATCGCGTAAAATTATTGTTGGTTGTCCCCCTAACATAGATTGATACTCCTTTCTGTCATAAAAGTGGAGTAGAAGTTCTATAAGTATTATTCGATGAGTGTATGGAAACAGGCGTGGAATGTCTCCGGTTCATTGCACCTCGTACATTAATTCTGCGGGAGACCGCAGATCTCTTTGGTACAGTAGTTAATTACAGTGCAAAGCGAGGAGAAATTGTTGCAGAACGGGCAGGTAAAATGTTTTACAGAAATGTTTTACAGAAATGTTTTACAGAAATGTTTTACAGAAATGTTTTACAGAAATGTTTTACAGAAATGTTTTACAGAAATGTTTTACAGAAATGTTTTACAGAACTCAAAATTAAAAAGATATTGTAATTTTTCAGTCGATCCTTGAAATCTTAAAAAGCGAGTGTACCGGAATGCCATCCACTTCCCTGATACCCTGCTTATCAAAGAGCACGCAGATCCCTACCGGTATTGCGCCGTGTCCTCTCAGATATTTCACAGTCTCTGTAATGGTGTTTCCTGATGTTATAACGTCATCTACAATCAGGCATTGCTCTCCGGTAATCGGTGCAAAAGAACCACTCATTGAGCCCACCGGGTTCTCACCGAAAGCATGTTTTTTCGGGTGGTACATGGTCAGCATGCACTCCTCTTCTGCTGCCATCAGAGTAGCAAGAGGTATTCCCGACTGGGCGATACCGATGATGACTGTGGGTTTAACAACAGAATCTTCACCGGCATTCTCTCTTTTCAGCCGGGTATAGTAATATCGCATGAGCATCATGTGAGATATTTCAGAGAGCATATCGGCATGGGCAGATACGGCCGTCCAGTCAATATGGACATCTTTTGGTGCCTCTGTTCCGCCTTTCTGCTGTGTCAGGAGCCATGTAACAGTCTCCATGGACAGGCTCAGCTCATCGGCAATCTGGCTCGGGTTGTGTCCTTCTGAGTGGAGCAGCTTTGCCTTTGTGATAAGCTCTTTTAAAGATGACATGAAAAAAGGTTTATCCGTATCTATTTAAGCTTTCGTTTAAACTCAGCACCGCAGACATCACAAACACCAGGTGCAGTCCCAAACCTGCCGCATCCGCTGCATCTGTATTTCCAGCGGCGTTTTTTTGCTTTTTTCTGCATAACCGGCTTCACATTAAGACTGAGATGCCGGGCAACATTCTGGACCGCAAAATCATCACTTACCACCTCTGCTCTCAGTTCCAGAGCAAGCCCGATTACATCAATATCTGTATCTGAGAGAACAGAGAGATCTCCTGCCTTTGCCGCTGCTTCCCTGACCGTCTCACGTGCTTCATTCTGAGGTTCTGTAACAACAAGGCCACAAGTCAGCATCGTCTCGTACCGGCACTTTGAAGAAAGGTCAACAAGTTCATGGATGACCGAATGAGTAGTGTACAACTCTCCGTCCACTGGATAGTCGATAAAAAATACAGATGAATCAAGCACACGTTTCATGCCGAAACTCCTATAACGCCGTTCTCCTCTTCGGTGACAGTAATCTCATACCCGAATTCCCCTGCGAGCCAGCAGACTGTTTTTGCGTGCAGGGACAGTCCGGATGTTGTAAATTCCCCGCCATAGAGGGCAAGAATCACAATAAGCTGGTCTGTGAGGTATGTATCTACAGAAACACCCTCTGAAATTGCAGAGATCAGTCTTTCTGCAGCCATTTTCCCTACCTTTTCAGCCGGAAGGCCTCTCCTGCCGAGTGCGATTCCGCCAGAAAAACCGGACCATACTGTGCATGATGTGCCTGTGGATATGCCTCTTCGCCTGTCGATCTCAATTACAGGATCGTGCATGGCATCGCCCAGAACTTCCATGGCTCCTGTCACCTGTCTCTCTGCCACATGGGTAGGCAGGTTCTGCGAAGCTGAGACTATGCCACAGGATCCTGTATCATCACCGTTCACACCGAGTCTTTTTATTATACTCTTTTCTACAGAGACAACCACTTCCCCTCCGCCTTCCGGGAAATAACCTCTCTTAACAATCTCTGTGTCTATCTCTGCCCCGGAAACTCTCAGTGCCTCAAAAAAGACTTTCTCTGTGTAGTCAATAGTAGGGCTCATCTGCACTTCAGTACCGCCGGTAACTCTGATCCTGCCGCCGTTTAACAGAGCGGGGGGCAGCCATGCCTGCAGAACGAGCGGGATACTCCCTGCTGTCCCTACCTCAACAAAAACCTCTGTATTTCTGATCTTCTCCGGCTCAAATGTGAGTGTGTCACTTCCCTGATACAGTCCTGAAACGCCGGCTTCACACAGTCCTGCAACCGCTTTTACGGCTGCGATATGCTGTGCAGCAAGACCGGGTTTTTGTCTGTTTTTCCTGATATTAAAAATTTCAACGGGGGTTTTTGTGCATGCGGATAGGGCGACCGCTCCTCTGATGATCTGGCCGCCGCCTTCAAACCCTGCCCCGTCTATTCTGATCATTGATTCCGTATTGCTTCTGCTATCAGTTCTGCTGCAGAAACTCTGCTTGATCCCGACTCGATTGTGTCGGCTGATGTGACTGATGAGAATCCCGCACTGCAGAGGCGTGCATACCCGCCACCGGCAAAGACGCCGTGTACACAGGCAGCGTGGATCTTTGTTGCTCCCTGTTCCCTGAGCATCTCTGCAGCGGTCGCCAGAGTGCCTCCTGTGGATATAATGTCATCAACAATAACAACTTCACGCCCTGCCACATCAAGTTTCTGCGGTTTTATCTGTACTTCCATGCCTGAGATGCGCGTCTTTTTTAAGTGGTCAGTCTCCCACCCGTATGTATCTGCGACACAGGCGGCAAAACCGGCTGCTCCTGCGTCCGGTGCAAGAATGAGTGGTTTGTCAAGTCCGAGAGTTGAGAGGTACCTGCCAATTTCAGAGGCGAGTGAGATATTTTCTGCAGGTACACTGAAGAAACCGAGAACTGCATCCTCGTGAATATTGACAGTGATAACTCTGTTAATCCCCCCTGAGAGTGCTTTCGCAATCGCCCTGCCACTGACGGGTTCTCCGTCATTGAACTTCCTGTCCTGCCGGGCGTAGCCCATATACGGGAGTACGAGAGTAATGTCTGACCCCTCGCAGGCATCGATTAACAGGAGGAGCTGGATGAAAGAGTCACTGTCAGTGATACTGCCGATAATAACTGTCTCTGCGTCCGGCCTCTCTGTCTTTAAGTACAGTTCGCTGTCCGGGAACTTCTCAAACTTTGTGTATGATATATCAATCCGCAGATTTGCAGCGACTTTTGATGCCAAAACCTGTGATTTTTCCGTGCTGATGACCTTCATTGGGATTACCTTTGCTAGAAAGTACTTAAAGTATCACGAATGAATCTTTTAAGAACTATCGTTTGAAAGAGGTTAACCCCGGAATGGAAAATACAGAAAAACCGATTGATAATACTGAATCAGCCATGGAAAATACTGAAGAACTGAGTGATAATGCTGAATCAGCCATGGAAAATACTGAAGAACTGAGTGATAATACTGAATCAGCCATGGAAAATGAGGCTGTACCGGAAGTCCCTGAGGTAAAGTCCTCATCAGACATTGAGATTCCTGAAAGGTTAGTCGATCAGGTAATAGGACAGGATCATGCCGTAGAAGTGATAAAGAAGGCAGCAATCCAGCGCAGACATGTCATGATGATAGGGACGCCCGGTACAGGGAAATCCATGCTTGCAAAGGCAATGGCAGAACTGCTTCCAAAAGAGGATCTGCAGGATATTCTCATCTACCCGAACTCTGATGATTCAAATACACCAATAGTAAGAACCGTAAAAGCAGGGCGCGGCAAAGAGATCGTCGGAGCCCACAAAGATGAGGCACGTAAGCGGCAGCAGACCAGAAACACACTTATAATTATACTGATTCTGGGTATCATCGTTTATGCACTCATAACTATGCAGTGGCTGATGGGGATTATCGCCGCTGCGTTCATTTTCATGGCTCTCCAGTACTCAAGGCCAAAAGAGGAGATGATGGTGCCAAAACTCCTTGTTTCCAACAAGGAAGAAGCGACTGCACCATATCTTGACGCAACCGGTTCACATGCCGGCGCACTCCTCGGTGATGTCCGTCACGACCCGTTCCAGAGCGGAGGTCTTGAAACTCCGTCCCATGACAGGGTAGAGGCAGGTGCCATCCACAAGGCAAACAGGGGTATTCTCTTCATTGATGAGATTAACACCTTAACCGCTCATTCACAGCAGAACCTGCTTACTGCACTACAGGAAGGAGAGTTCTCAATAACCGGGCAGAGTGAACGTTCAAGCGGAGCAATGGTTAAAACTGAACCGGTGCCATGCAGGTTTGTAATGATTGCGTCAGGTAATCAGGATGCAGTAGAGCATATGCATCCGGCGCTCCGTTCACGTATTCGCGGGTATGGTTATGAGGTCTACATGCAGGAGAAGATGCCTGACACACCTGAAAACCAGGAAAAATTTGTCCGCTTTATTGCTCAGGAGATCAAAAATGACGGGAAAATCCCTCCTTTTGATGAAGGTGCAATTGAAGAGGTACTCCGGGAGGCCAGGCGGCGAAGCAACCGCAAGGGATATCTGACTCTCAAACTTCGTGAGATGGGAGGTCTGATTCGTGTGTCAGGAGACCTTGCCCGTGAGGAAGATCTAAAATACACAACAGCACAGCATGTCATTGACGGGAAGCAGATGGCCCGTTCTGTCGAAGGACAGGCGGTGGACGAGTACATCCGCGAAATTAAGGAATATGATCTCGTTAAAACTGAAGGGAATTCTGTCGGCCGGGTAAACGGGCTTGCAGTATTCGGTGGTGACTCAGGTATTGTGCTCCCTATTATGGCAGAAGTCACCCCCTCACAGAGCAAGACTGGCGGCAAAGTGTTTGCCACAGGCGGATTAAAGGAGATTGCAAAGGAGTCTGTCTGGAATATCAGTGCATACTTCAAGAAGGTCACCGGCAAGGACATCGAGAACATGGATGTCCATATACAGTTCATTAATACTCATAACGTGGATGGAGATTCTGCGTCTGTCAGTATTGCAACGGCTGTCATAAGTGCAATAAAGAATATCCCTGTGCGGCAGGATATTGCAATGACAGGTTCGTTATCTGTCCGCGGAGACGTACTCCCGATAGGCGGTGTCACTTATAAAATCGAGGCGGCAGCGAAGGCGGGTATTAAGACAATCCTGATTCCGAAGACTAACCTTGGTGAGGTGCTCATTGAGGATCGGTACAGGGATCTCGTTGAGATAATAACTGTTGAGACAATTCAGGATGTACTGGAGCATGCTCTTGTGCCGGATAAGGACGATGAATTCCTTATAAAATTACGAAAGTTTACCCAGTCCGGGTCGAAAATGACCGTTGCCTCCGGAACTGCACGTGCACCAACAGGGGTCTGAACCTGATGGAGGAGCCGAAATACTATGATATCCGCCATGTTGCGGGTACCTCCACCCATATTGACATAGACAACTCAGTTGTGGAGTCAGCAGGAAGCAGTTTTTTTGATACGGCGGTTATCAGGGTACTCGGCCAAAAGGGCTGGGGTGTCCTGACTGTTGACAATTTTGGAGAAAAAAGCAGGGCTGAAACTGAGGGGTTCATACAGGAAGCCCTGAAGTTTGCTGCTGTAACAGAGGAACCGGTTGAACTTGCCGATGCACCTGGAGGTATTCTCCCTGTGCCTGCGATGAAGGAAGATCCCGGAGATGTTTCACTTGAGGAAAAATGTGAACTTCTCTTCTCAATTGAGGCTGCAGCGAAAAAACCCGGTATTATGAATACAAGGGCCGGTTACTCGGAAAGTTCCGGTACAGTCTGTTTTACTGACTCGGGAGGGAATGAGTACAGCTATGAGATGGTTCGTTCCGGCTATTCAGTAATCGCTGTGGCTCAGAAGAACGGCACCATGCAGATGGGGCGTGAGAGCGAGCATACCATCTCAGGACTGAACCTCCGTCATAAGGAGGTAAAGGGTTCTCTGGCCGCAGAACGTGCCGTAAAACTGCTTGATGCCCTGCCTGCAAAGGGTGGCAGGATGAATGCGGTTCTTGACCAGGAACTTGCCGGTGTATTTGCCCACGAGGCGATAGGGCATGCGAGTGAGGGTGATCTGGTTAAGGAAGGTGTTTCTGTCATAAAAGATAAAATCGGTGAGAAGATAGGAGACGGGTGCCTGACTGTTGTGGACGATCCCACTATGCCCGAGTTCGGGTTCATGCCGGTGGATGCCGAAGGGGTTGCCGTGCAGAGGACAGAGATTATAAGATCGGGTGTGCTCGTAAATTACCTCCATAACCGTCAGACACTTGCTGCTGTGGGCAACGGTGTGGCAGGGCACGCACGTGCGGTATCAGGCGATCTGCCACTTGTCAGGATGAGTAACACTTTCATTGAAGACGGGGATTCAACAATGGATGAGATTATTGAGTGCTGCAGGGACGGCATCCTCCTGAAAGGTTCACGCGGCGGACAGGTGGATCCCGGGCGTGGTGTATTCCAGTTTAATGCAGAATACGGATATATTATCAGAAACGGTGAGCTAAAAGAGATGGTGAGGGATGTCTCTCTCTCCGGTGACATACTCTCAACTCTTCACAATATTGTCATGTGTGCGGATGACAGGAAGATGACGCCGGGCTATTGTGGAAAGGGTGGCCAGAGTGTGCCCGTAACGGACGGAGCTCCACATGTACTTCTTAAAGATGCGGTGATAGGTGGTCAGGGTGTCTGAAGCTGGCGAGATCGCAGAATTATCTGAGACGATCATCTCTGCGGGTCTGAGGGTTGCAGATGAAGTGGAAGTATATCTTGCAGAGGGTTCTTCTGTAAGTGCCGAACTTAAACGGGATATTATCGGTGAAGCTGGTGCCTCTGATGCGTGGGCACTTGGAATACGCACGATAAAAGACGGCAAAATCGGCATTTCGTCGACATCAAACCCGCGTAACTGGAGATTATGTCTTGATGCGGCAGTTGCGAGCACAATACTTGCGACACCTCAGGAATGGAATGGCCTGCCGGGTCCGGCTGATCTCAAAAGAAAGATGGATGTCTTTGACTCTGAGATTGAGATTGATATATCGGTGGTATGTGACCTGATCTCAGGTATGCTTGAGGGTGCAAAAGAAGAGACCGTTGATGTGGCAGGCGGTTCTGCAGGTCTCTCAACCGGCAGGGTGACACTTGCAAACAGCAGCGGTCTCCTGTATACCAGAGAGAAAACCGGTGTCGGGATCTCACTTGAGACGATAAGCGGTACATCCACCGGGTATGAGTTTGACAATTCGTGTTTCATTAAAGACATAGATCCGGAGGAGGTCGGGAGAGAGGCAGCGTTCCTTGCGGCACATTCCGTGGGGGGAAGAGATGTCCGGAGCAGTGCATATGATGTCATCCTCTCCCCCCTCGCTGTCTCACAACTTATCGGGGCAGTCCTCTTACCTGCATTAAACGGCCGGAACGTGAAGGCGGGCAGGTCATTTTTTGCTGATAAACTGGGTGAAAAGTGCATGGATGAGAAGTTCTCTCTCTATGACGATCCCTTCAACGGACCCGGAAGTACGACCTGGGATGCGGAAGGAGTGCCTACAAAACGGCTTGATTTTGTGAAAAACGGTGTGTTAGAATGTTTCTCATATGACTTAAAAACCGCCTCCCGGTATGGTGAGGAGAGTACCGGCAGTGCGGTCAGGGGTGGTGCCGGAGGTTCTCCTTCAGTTGGCGTTCATAATCTGTATATTGACGGTCCACGTTCTGATATTGCAGATGAACGTGCGCTTTATGCCCACAGTCTCATAGGCGCCCACACAGCAAACGCCATAACAGGTGACTTCTCGGTTGAACTGTCAAATGCTTCGTGGATGGAATGCAGTTCTTATGGCGAACCGATACGGTCCGCCATGCTCTCAGGAAATGTTTTTGAAATGTTTGATAATCTCGGTGGGATGAGCCATGAATCACGCACAATTGGCAGTATTATTCTGCCTTCAGTAAGGTTCAATAACCTTCGGATCATTGGTAAATAATATGATTGGAGAACTGGTTCTAATCCTTATTGCTGTAGGGATTCTTGCAGTCCTATATTATTTTCTGAAGAATCTTACTACACTGATTGTAAATTCGATCATCGGTCTGATTGTGCTGTTTGCATTTAACCATTTTAACATCCTGGGACTGGGTGACGTCCCGCTTACCTGGATGAGCGTGCTTGTCTGTGCTCTTGGTGGTCTGCCCGGAGCAATCCTCGTTATCCTCTTCCATGCTGCGGGTCTGATGTAGATCCGGATGAAATCAGATCTCTCCGGGTGTGACAGGCGGGACCGGAGTCCCGCCGGGCAGGGGGTAGTTGTGCAATAACCAGACTTTTGCCTGAACCTGTGGGCATTCACAGGTAACTGTTTTTGTGGTATCTGTTCTGCCGGCCCGGCCGGGTATACAGGGCGAAACGGAGTATGATTTTAAAGTGAATCCGAGGCAGAAATGCCTCAAAAAAGAGTTCTCTAATTTTTTCCTTCTAAAATACACTTGCATCGGAATATACGCTAATCCGGTCCTGCATAATGTCGTATGGCTTAATCTCACGTGAGTGGCCTGAACGTCTCATTTTGACAACTTCGACTGCAGAGTGTACTTCTGAGAGGTCTGAGGGTCTCACATAACGGAGAATGATTACTGTGTCTGCGAGATATTCAATAAGACCATATTTGCTTGAATAATTGTTATTCTCATGTGTTTCACTTGTAAGGACGAATGAACAGTTTAGATCTCTCATCATCTCAACAAACTTAAACATCTCCTTTCTCCGGACAGCCAGATCATCAAATAGTCCTTCATATAGTGATATCGGATCAATAACGACCCTTGTTGCCCCTATACTTTTAATAAGGTCGGGGAGGTCCTTTTTGATGCTGTTTATTGCGATGTTGAAGTCTGTCGGGTCGAGTTTTATAATGAATAGTGATTTCTCCCTGTAGGGTTCAACATTCCACCCTCTTTCAATAATATTCTCATATATCAGGTCTACCCGCTCCTCAAGGCTGATAAAAATTGTCTTTTCACCATTTTTAAGCCCTTCAAAAATATACTGGAGAGCAAAGGTGGTCTTTCCGGTACCGTATGTGCCGATTATTGCGCATATACTGTTCTCAATAAGACCTCCACTCAGCATTTCATCGAGTCCGGGAATACCCATCTTAATGCGTTTTTTTGTTATCATATTATTACTCTGATATTGCTTACCTCGTACCCGCCTTCCGGAGTAATCCGTACTCCAAATTTAACCAGATCCTGGTCTTCAAGGTGTGGCATAACTCCCCTAAACTTCTCAAAGTACATTATTCGCTGGCGCTGTCTTGACGAACTCTCCTCCCAGTGGAAGTTGATTACTGCATCGCAGCAGTCGGCAACTTCGATAAATCTGCTCTGATCAAGAACGCCGTCTGATAAGAGGATATATATTGTTGATTTCCATTTTTTTGATACTCTTTCAAGGCCTCTTAAAAAGGCAATTAATTCATTCCAGCTTCTTGTATCACTCTGTTGTGTTGCAATTTCTGTCAGTGAATCAATTATAATCAGGCTGCCTGCCTCAGCCTCATTCAGACGAATAGTGAGTTCTCCAAGGATATTCTCTGAATCCTTCTTCTTTTTCTGGAATCTGTCCAGTATGTCTTCACTGCGGCTGTACCAGGCGGCAGGCACTATACTTGACTCAAAGTACATTTCAGAGAGATCAATAAAAGAAACATTCCCGGATAATGTCTTGTATGGATATTTTGGAAATGAAAGGGCGATCTCCTCGATTATTGATGAGGGCAGTTTCGAAAAAGTAATATAAGTAATACCGACCGGCATTATAATACCCGGAATCTGAGGTGTCTCTTCTTTTTTTTCGGAAAGTGAGAGTATGGAGCTGTACACAAATTCATTTGTGCCCGCACCAATTTTACCAACTAAGAGAACCACCGAACCGGGTGGTACACCGCCGTTGAGGACAGGATCAAGTGAAGAAATCCCGGTAGGCATCTTCTCTTGGGCTATCTCTTCCATATGTGTAGATTATATTCTTTATCTGATAAATATTATGTACTTCAGTGTTTCGATATTTTAACTTTTTAACTTTTTAACTTTTTAACTTTTTAACTTATTGACATTTTGTGCCTGTAATTGCCTGTTAGATGCAAAGATATAACTATATGAGCGTTTTTATTAAATTATAGTTACGAACGTTACGTTTTGAACTATACCAACTAATATTTACTGAGGTGCCGCCGGTAAGAATATCCAGGTTATTGATATGGGTTTTATAGATAGATTCAAAAGAGGTCTGAGGAAGGATGAGGGCAGTGTGGATGATAACACTGTGCATAATGATATTACAGGCGATTTCCCGGAGAAAGACAATAACAGGAGTGTTCTCATAAGCGGTATCCCCGAAGTGGGTGAAGATATGACAATGCGGGAGATTCTTGCTAAAATAAGGAAAAATTCCGTTGGTGAAGTGTCAGAACCGTCAGAACCGTCAGAACCGTCAGAACCGTCAGAACCGTCAGAACCGTCAGAACCGTCAGAACCGTCAGAACCGTCAGAACCGTCAGAACCGTCAGAACCGTCAGAACCGTCAGAAATGCCAGAAAGCAGTCTCTCAGGTGATATCAGTATCAATACCAATACAACTCCTCAGGATGAGACGCAGAAATACACTCCTGATGAGAAAATATCCAAACCCGGATCAGATCCTGTTGACAGTATACCTGACGAGAATTCTGTACAGAAATATCCAAAAAATTCCCCGGTGAATAATGAGATTGCTGCCAGTATTTCTGATTCAGAGAAACAATCAGGAGAAAATGTGCAGGAAATCAAAAGTACAACTACTCATGTAACCGGAATCTCAATCACTCCTGTGACAGAAACTGAAATCGGAACTGAAATTGGGACTGAATTTATAACTAAAGCCGGGGTCGGAACTGCAGACACATCCGGAAAGATGAAGAAGATAAAAGGACTATTTTCTGGTTTGTTTTCGAAAAAAGAGGTTGTGCCTGAGATATATGATCCTGAAATCCACGGCATACTCGTCACCCCCAAACCTCCGGAGGGTTATCTGGTTGTGGATGAATACTGGATTGATAAAGGGCTGTCTAAAATTCTGATAGCAAAAAACATCAAAAATAATATGGATGAGTACCTTGTGTATGAACCTGTTTTATCAGAATTTGAGTATGAATTGCTCGAACGTCTATATGATGACCTCCGGGATGTTTTAATCCTCTCAGATGAAGAACTGGGGGAAAATAAGAAATATGTGCTCTTCGAAAAAATCGTAGCCCTTCTTGATGAGTATAATATTACCCTTGAAGGGAGTGAAAAATACAAAATCCATTATTACATCCTCAGAAATTTCCTTGGCTGGTCACGTCTTGATCCCATTATGAAAGATCCGCATATTGAAGATATCTCCTGTGACGGATCTGAAATCCCTGTCTTCTTATATCATAGAAAATACCAAAACATCAAATCGAACGTGATATTTGATGAGATTACACTGAATTCCTTTGGCATTACCCTGGCACAACGTTCAGGCAAGCATATCTCGGTCTCATCCCCGATACTTGATGCAACGCTCCCTGGTGGCTCACGATTACAGCTGACTTTCGGGACTACAGTCACTACACGTGGTACATCCTTTACTATCAGAAAGTTTAGGGAAAGTCCGTTTACACCTGTTGAACTGATAGAATATGGAACACTCAGCGCTGATATGCTCGTATACTTCTGGCTTGCAATAGAGAACAACAATAGTCTTCTCTTTGTGGGAGGTACCGCTTCGGGAAAAACTACCACTTTAAATGCAGTCTCGCAGTTCATACCTCCCATATCAAAAATTGTGAGTATTGAAGATACCCGTGAAATTACACTATTCCATGAGAACTGGATTGCAAGCGTAACAAGGGATTCTGTTGTTGAGTCTACCGGTGCCAGCATAGATATGTTTACTCTCTTAAAAGCGGCTATGAGGCAGAGGCCTGAATATATCCTTGTAGGTGAAGTGAGAGGAAATGAGGCCCAGACTCTTTTTCAGGCTATGAATACGGGACATACAACTTTCTCAACCATGCATGCAAATAATGTTGACGCTGCGATTCACAGACTGGAAAACCCTCCACTGAATGTGCCGCGGAATATGGTGCAGGCACTGGATATCGTGACCATACAGGCACTGGTGTACAGGAATCATAAAAGAATCCGGAGAGCCACAGAGATTGTTGAAATTGCAGGAATAGATGCCCCAACAGGCAATCTTCAGGTAAATACTGTTTTTGAGTATGATCCTGTCTCTGACAGCTTCTCGTACACAGGCAGGTCAAAAGTATATAATAGTATTATGAAAAAGCATGGATGGAGCCGGGAACAGATGAACGAAGAAGTGTCCAGAAGGCGTGAAATTCTTAATGCCATGCATATGCAGGACATGCGTGACTTTGTAGATGTATCAGGGATATTCCAGTCATATTTTATTGATCCTGCACATGTCCTTGAGAATTTAGATGACCTGAAAAAGGTATTCAGATGATACTGGACAGAATTGTAACATGGAGACTGAAAAAAAAACCGCTTGCATATGAAGCGATCCGTGCGGATCTCATCTCAGCACGCAGTGGTCTGACACTGAAGCGATATCTGCTATATGCAACTGCACTCTCACTTATAGTTGGTATCTGTTTTGCGGTCATTGCGTTTTTTATTTCCGGTTTTATTGTGATTCCCCAGATATCTGTGGGTATATACAATATATTTGATTATCATTTGCCTTCTGTACAGGTACCAGCATCCTTTCTGTATGTGATGAGAGGCATAGCTACCCTTTTTGTTTTTATACTGGCCTCTGTCTTCACATACCTGCTGGCACTGAGTTATCCGTCAATGCAGAAATCAAACCGTTCCACCCGTATTAATCTCACACTGCACAATGCAATCGCGTATATGTACGCCATGCGTTGGGGTGGGGCTGAATTGATGGACATTTTCACCTCAATCTCTGAAAACGCAGCTATATATGGTGAAGTGGCTCTGGAATGCCGTCAGATTGTCAGGGATACTGAATATTTCGGGCTTGATATGGTCTCTGCTATCCGTCATCTGAGTCTTACTACGCCGTCTGAAAAGATGAAGGACTTTCTTAAGGATTTCCTGCCGGTCATTGAAAGCGGGGGTGATATTTCAGCTTTTCTTGCATCAAGACTTCGTACGTATCAGGATGAGGCGAAGTTTGAGCAGAAACAGTTTCTGACAACACTTCAGCTTGTTGGTGAGGTATATGTGACTGTTTTTGTTGTCGGACCTCTGTTTCTTGTTATTATTCTGCTGGTTATGGGACTGATGGGGAGTAGTGAAGTTGTCCTGATGTCTGCAATGATCTACGGGCTTATTCCCATCGGGTCACTTGTATTCATTATTTTTCTGGATCTGATCTCAATTGGTGATGATGAGGTTATCAAGATCGCGAGAATGAGGGAACTTAATGAGTTCACTGAAATTCCTGTTATGAGAAAGGACGGAGAAACCCTGTTATTTGATATGATGGATAAATATGACCATGCCAAATGGCTGAAGGACTTTATCCGGAATCCCACTACATGGTTTAGAATAGATCCGCGGAGGACTTTTCTTCTCTCTGTGCCTTTTGCACTGATATATGTGGGTTATCTGTTTATGGCAGTGCCGCATTATTATGATCCTGAGTTATTTTATCAGGTGATTGATGACCATATTATAATCGGTGCATTAATTGTCATGATCCCGTATGCGGTCTTCTATGAGATCTGGCGGCATAAACTGGATAGTATTGAGGGAGAGGTTCCTAATTTCCTTGAACGGCTTTCCGGGATTAACAAAGTAGGTCTGACGATTGCCGGGGCAATTTCAATACTTGTGACGTCAAACCTTGGTGTGATCTCATCTGAGATCCGGAGAATAAAACGGGATATTGACTGGGGTGCGAATATCTCTGACGCACTTATCAGGTTTGAAATACGTGTGCAGACTGCCGGCATAGCCCGGACGGTGACTTTGATTACAAAAGCGAGTGAGATGAGTGGCAATATAGTTGAAGTGTTAAATATCGCATCAAGTGCTGCACGTATGGATGTGGCTCTGAAGCGTGAGCGCTTATCTGAGATATTTATGTATACAGTAATTATTTATCTTGCCTTCTTTGTGTTTCTGTTTATTGTGATAGTACTGGACACCCAGTTTCTTTCGCTTATTGAGGGGATGAATATGGAGAGTGCAGGTGGAGAGGGATTTATGCAGATGGCCGGAATACCGGTTTCTTCATTCCGCCGTCTTCTATTCCACAGTTGTGTCATTCAGGGATTCTTCTCCGGGCTGATCGCAGGTCAGATGAGCAAATCTTCAATAAAGGCTGGTGTAAAGCATGCGGCAATAATGATCTTTCTGGCACTTGTGATATTTACAGTTATGATCTGAAGGTTTAGAGTTGGTTCTGGTCTGGGCAGTTCACACAGTTACAGGCGACCTCATTTTATGAGGGGCGGTAACTGATGATCAAGTACTTTTTAACAGTTTGCAGTTGAAAAGAGAATGAATAGTATGGGCCGGGTACACGGCAGATAAAGGTGTGATAGTGAGAATTATGGATAATGAGGCATTTAGCGGGCTTGAGGTTGCAATAATTCTCATCGCATTTGTTGTTGTCGGCTCTGTTCTCTCATATACGATACTCAGTGCGGGTTTTTTCACAGCACAAAAAACAGAACATATTGGATACCACACACTGGAAAAAACGTCGTCTGTCCTGATACTCCCCGGTGATGTGTATGGTATCAGAAGGGGTGACAATATCGGTGAGATACGTTTCTCTCTCACAGTTGCAACTCAGGATGGCAGTGTGCCGTTTGACAGTATGGTCATGGTCTGGCAGACCGATGATGTACTGAGAACTCTTCAGCCGCACAATCCCCTGTATGACACCTCTGTAGACTATGGCGAGTGGGGGATTGTCAGTATACAACCGTCCGATGCAATTGGTGATACGATTCTTGAGAGTGGGGAGAAGTATACGATACTGATAAATCTCTCGTCCGGTGAGGAGTTAGAAGCAGATGAGGTGTTTAAACTTGTTCTGACATCGACATCAGTCATGGGTTTTTCAATAAACCGCGTTGCACCGTCAAAAATTGATAATATGAATATTCTCTATTGAAACAGGAATCTCAAATCAAAAATCCAACCTCCGTCCGAAACGTGCTGTGAGATATATATCACAGGATTGTGCAGAGTGTTGCATCTCTGATTTGAGAGTGATTTAACAGACAGTAAAACATGTGGAGGGGGTGAAAGCTGGCATGGATCATAACCACTTTCCCTGTGGTCATGGTGACCGTCCGCCTGTCACAAAGCATAAATATTTATCATGGCATTCTATCTTCCGGTGAAGAATTATGTGTTCAGTTGGCGGACCAATGGATGTAGATCTTAGTGAGAGGTTTAAGGGCAAAAAGTATCGGTGCAATGACTGCAGTGCAGTTTTTACAACTGTAGGGAAACACCTCGTCTGCCCGTCCTGTCAGTCGGAAAATGTGACCGAAATATAAATGTTCCCATGAATGTTCCCCTTACTGATGAGCTCCTGTTAATTGAGGGTGAAAAATCTTTTTTACTCGTGGGTAAAGCTCCCGCGCTTTTTGTACTCTGTATTGAGACGACTGATTCAGAGTACTGCCAGACTGTAGAGAAGGGTGATCTGATCATCGTCTCAGCACCTGAGGGCGGCCCTGTAAAACAGGCGCAGATGCTTCTTGAGCTTGTCAGGAAATATCACACTCCTTTAATCGTGCTCCCAAAAGATCATCCGGGTTCGAAAAGGCTTCGGATGGTTGTTTCGGTCGCGCCGGAGATCCACCTGAAAAGTGAGATTATAAGAGGTACTCACCCGGAACAACACCTCATATGTTCTTCAGATGAGATGAATAATCTGCGAATTACAACTGTTTCTGACGGGATTAATATTGAAGCAGACGTGGATGACGTGCATGACGGGGATCATCTGGTAATGTCTGATGAAAATGGCGGTCTCATTTTTATGCTGAATCAGAAAAAGATTCAGATCAGGCATCTGCCCTCTCAATAGTCTGTTAAACCGGCTAATGGCTGATATGAGCCGCAATTTTCAATGTACAGATGTACAGAGGTTCCTTCACGAATGAATTTTACCGGCTCATAAGGGTAATCAGTCACACTCTGGTGAGAGCTGAGCCTAAAATGTAAGCATAAAACGACGGTTGTTTTGCAGTCAAAAACCAAAAAACTCAGAAAAATTGGTTTTTAACTATAATTATTTTGATTTACTGACTGAATACAATGAGTTTACAATGAGTCTGTTTACCTGAAGAGATCTGATGTGAGAGGCTCATTAAAATAAAAACAAATATTAACTTTCCTCTTCATGAATTAATGTATTGCCGTGAGAGGAGGGTTGGATGAAGACTGAGGTCCTGAAGAGCATCAAAGAAACAGAAAATGAGTACAGATTGATGATCAGCGCTGCAAATGAAGATAAAAAACGCAGCCTGGCAGATGGGAAGCTCGAAGCTGAAAATCTGATTGCAAAAGCACAAAGAGATGCTGAAGAGTATAAGATCAAGTGTATAGCAGACGCACGCAAAGAAGCTGAAGAGAAATATGCAGCAATCATCAGTGATGGTGATATACGCGTAGCTGCTTTGAGAGAGGAGTCCCGTCTAAAACTTGACAATGCGGTTGATCTGCTTGTTACAGAGTTTAAGGGGAAACTAAATGCTTAAAGCAAAAACGATGAGCCGACTGCTCATCGCTGCGTCCAAAGATAAGCTTGATCTGGTTGTACATGAGTTGTATCGTCACAACATCTTTCATATCGAAGATTTTGTAGAAAATGAGGATGAGGGCTACGAAGGTTTTAAGATTGGTATGCCCCTTTCCGGAGCCAGTGAAGTCTCCAGTGATCTGATTAAAATCCGTTCGATAGGAAGCACCTTTGGGATGTCTGAGGGTGCATCCGGACCGGATAAAAAAAGTTCATCAGTTCAGATTGCTCAGCGTATTGAGCATGAACTCCCGGAGATTGAGAAAGAGGTTTTGGCACTTCTCGGAGAAAAAAATGCTATTGCGGCCCGTGTGCGTGAATATGAACGGAGGTTAAGCGAAGTTAGCCTTTTTTCCTCATTGCCGGGTGATCTCTCATTATACCGTGATTATGATCAGTGTACGGTTTTTTCAGGGCATATTCCGGCCGATGTTGACCTCCCTGTTCCGAATGAGAAGGTTTTTTCTGACACGATCTCCGGTAACCTCATAGTTGCAGTTGTTGCGCAGGAAAATGCAGATGAGGCAGAGCGTTTCCTCATGGATGCAGGTTTCCAGTCAGTGGCAGTTCCCAAAGAGGATGGCACTGCAGAGGAACGCGTAAACTGGTACACTCAGGAGATTACCCGTCTTAATAGTGAGATGGGTCAGGTTGATGAGCGCATTAACGCTCAGAAAGAAAAACATGCAGCGTTTCTGGTGGCATGCGATGAACTGCTCACGGCAGAAGTAGAGAAAGCAGAAGCACCGCTTAGATTTGCCACCACAGAAGAGACGTTTGTTGCTGAAGGCTGGGTTCCTTCAGATAAAATGGAGTCTCTTATTGCAGATATCCGCTTTGCAACAGGCGGAAAGGTGTTTGTTACTGAGACTGAAATTGATTTAGAGAAGGATTCCGTTCCTGTTGAATACGACAATCCGGACTTGCTGCACCCGACAGAATTGCTCATGGATGTTTATTCCCGTCCGAAATATACTGAGATTGACCCGACACTGTTTATGTCAATTATTTTCCCGGTCTTTTTTGGTCTGATTCTTGGTGATGTGGGATATGGTCTGATCCTGCTTGCAATGAGTTTCGGTCTCAGGAAGTTCCTGACAGGTGATGCAGGGGGTCAGCTCCTTAATACACTGAGAAATGCAAGTATCTCCAGTATTATATTTGGAGTTCTCTACAGCGAGTTCCTTGGTTTTGCATTGCCATGGCATGCACTGATGTTCCCCCGCCACTTAAATATTGGTGGTCATGGAGGTGGACACGGACCAGCTGTAATCGAACTGATGGTTCTCTCTGCGTGGATTGGGATTTTCCATATCACGCTTGGAAGAATATTAGGTATTATCAACCACTCTCGCCAGGATCATGGTGCACACAGGCAAAAAGCAATTCTTGGTAATCTTGGATGGCTCTTTACGATGTGGGGCATTCTTGTAATTCTCTGGTCAATATCTGCACTTCCACTTATGCCTGACTTCTCGGGTATGGCGCCTGTTTTCGCAGGTCTGAACATGGCAGGGATTGCAGGTGGAGTAATTCTGCTTGTGGGTCTGGTTGGTATTGGACAGGAGAACCCTCTTGAACTGCTTGAGCTTCCGACAATTCTCAGCCACGTGCTCTCTTACGCACGTCTTGTTGCTGTGGGTCTCTCATCAGTTGCAATTGCAATGGTTATAAATTACATCACTATTGGTCTTTTGATTGAACCGGCGATGGAAAATTTAGGCATTGTAAGTATTATTATTATCATCTTTGGAATCGTTGTGTTTATCCTTGGCCATCTGTTTAACACAGCTCTTGGTCTTCTCGGAGGCGGTTTACACTCGATTCGTTTGCATTATGTTGAATTCTTCACCAAGTTTTATCATGGTGGAGGGAAGAAGTATAATCCATTTGGAATGGAAAGAAAATTTACGGAGGATTAAATTATGGTAGCAGAAACAATAATGACAGTAGAAGTTGCAGAAGCATCTGCAGCCGGAATGAAGGCAATTGGTGCAGGTTTAGCAGTAGGACTTACAGGTATCGCCACAGGTATTGCTGAAATGGCTATTGGTTCGGCAGCAGTCGGAGCAACAGCAGAGAATAAGGATATTTTTGGTCTTGCTCTGTTGTTTACAGTTATCCCGGAAACCATTGTTATCTTTGGTCTTGTGGTTGCACTCCTGCTGATCTTCTGAGGAGACTGACAAATGGCATTGGATGCTGTAGTTAGTGAAATCAGGGAAAAAGGGCAGAAGGAAGTGGCTGCAATCAGGAGCGAAGCCAAAACCGAGGTTGACGCGATCCTGAAAGAAGCACAGGGAAGAGCTGAGGAAATTAAAATTTCAGTACAGGAAGAGGCAGAACACCAGAGAACCTTTATTTTAAACCAGGAGACTAGTGCAGGGAATCTGGTTGTTAAGCGTAATGTCTTAACAGCCCGGAAGGAACTTCTGGATGAGGCATATGAGGCAACAGTTTTGGCTATTGCCGGACTTCCTGATGATGTCCACAGAAAGGCGGTTCGCGAACTGTGCAAGGTTGCAGCGAAGGAACTCAGGGAAGGCGTAATCTACTGCAATGAGCGTGATAAGGCGGCAGTGGAAGACGCTCTTTTGACCCTGAAAACCTGCGCAGGATTTACACTGGCCGGAACGAAGGATATCTCCGGCGGTATTATTGCAGAGAGCAAAAACGGGGAACTGCAGCTGGACTTCAGTTATGCAACATTCCTCTCTGAGGTATGGGAATCCGGTCTGAAGGATGTATCTGAGTTCCTCTTTACATGAGGTGTGGGAAGTATGGCTGAGGTATTAAACAGAGGCCCAGGCTCCTACATTTACGCTACCACGCGTATGTGTGTGCGTAAGACAAAGCTAGTGCCCCGCGAGGATTATCTCCGGATGCTTAACATGAGCCTGCCAGAAATTACCCGGTTTATTGAGGAAACACAGTATAAAACTGAGGTTGATGAACTATCTTCTTCATTCTCTGGTATTGACCTTATGGAGGTTGCACTTTCATGGAACCTTGCAAAGGAGTACCAGAAGGTGTTAGACATTACACCGGGTATACTGAAAGGCTTTACACAGAACTATCTCAGGCGCTGGGATATTAAAAACGTCTTAAATATTCTGCGTGGGAAGACCCAGGGGCTTTCCCCCGGAAAAATCAAGGCAGTTCTTATCCCTGCTGGCGGACTGGACAAAGATATGCTGGATCGTCTCTTAAATGAGGATTCTCCTGAACGCGTTGCGGATGCTCTGAAGGGTACCGGATTCTATTCTCTGCTCGAGAAGGAATTTTCTGCTGCACAGGAATGCGGTTCATTTGCCCGTCTGGAAAATGAGCTTTATAAGCAGTATTATGCTGACATAATCGCCGCTGCAAAGAGCGGTGTTAAGGGCGGTGCGGCATTCCTGGAGTATATCCGTTTTGAGATAGATATACGCAATATCCAGACTATCTTCCGCCTGAAGACAGGCAGGGTTTCAGATGTCAGGGATATGATGATTGAGGGTGGATCTTTTAGAGTTGAGGAACTCCGGCGTCTGGCAGGCACAGAGAGTATTGATGACCTTATTGACGCTGTTAAATCACGTGTCAGGGTTGCTGCCTTAGACGCACTCCTGAATGAGGTTCGTGAGAATATGTCCGTTCATGAGATAGAGAACAGACTTACCTGTGTAATGCTGGAGCAGATGGAAAAGCTGTCAAAACGGCATCCGTTTTCGATCTGTCCGATTCTCGTATATCTGAAAAAGAAGCGGTATGAGGTCGAAAATTTACGGGCGCTTGCCCGTGGAAAGGAGTCGAATATTGCGTCTGAAAGGATTCAGGATTATCTGGTGATGTAAAAATGGAGATCGCAGTTGTAGGGAATGGTGAATTCATCCTCGGTTTTCAGCTTGCAGGCATACGCAGAATATATGCGGCCGAGACCGATGAGAAACTCGTTGAGTCTGTCACCAGAGTACTGAGTGACACTGAAGTTGGTATTCTCGTATTAAAGGGGAGTGATATGGAACGTCTTCCGCACAGGCTCCGGAGTACCCTTGAGGAGTCTGTAATGCCAACCGTAGTAACCCTTGGCGGTGAAGAGGGCGGTCTGTCCATGAGAGAGAGAATTAAGAGATCAGTGGGTGTTGATCTGTGGAAGTGAAAGGAAAAACAAAAGGAATTCTAAAACGAATTTCCGGACCTGTTGTTACTGCAATTAATTTTGACGCACACATGTATGATGTGGTGCGGGTCGGTAACGAAGAGCTGATGGGAGAGGTCATCAAAATTGATGGTGAATCTGTTATCATTCAGGTCTATGAAGCGACTGATGGTATCCGTCCGGGTGAACCGGTTGAGAATACCGGTCTGTCCCTTGCTGTTGAATTAGGTCCCGGACTGCTGACCAGTATCTATGATGGTATCCAGCGTCCGCTTGAGGTGCTCGTGGAAAAGATGGGCAGCTTCATTGAGCGTGGTGTGTCGGCACCGGGTCTTGACCACAATAAGAAGTGGGAATTTGAACCGCTCGTGAAGACAGGCGATTCTGTTAAGCCAGGTTCGGTTATCGGTCAGGTACAGGAAACGAACATTGTTACAAAGATTATGATCCCGCCGAACGTAGACGGCGGCGTAGTCAGTGAGATAAAATCCGGCGGTTTCACTGTTGATGATACGATCTGTGTCCTTGACAGCGGTGCTGAGATTCAGATGATGCACAGGTGGCCGGTGCGTGTACCGCGTCCGGTAACTGAAAAGAAGAATCCGGATATTCCGCTGATCACAGGTCAGCGTATCCTTGACGGTCTCTTTCCGATTGCAAAGGGCGGAACGGCAGCTATTCCCGGACCGTTTGGTTCAGGTAAGACTGTTACCCAACAGGCGCTTGCAAAGTGGTCTGATGCAGAGATTGTAGTCTACATCGGCTGCGGTGAGCGTGGTAATGAGATGACTGAGGTTCTTACTGAGTTCCCTGAACTGGAAGATCCAAAGACCGGAAAGCCTCTGATGGAGAGGACAATTCTCATTGCAAACACCTCCAACATGCCTGTGGCAGCCCGTGAAGCGTCTGTGTACACCGGGATTACCATTGCTGAGTATTTCCGTGATATGGGATACGATGTCTCACTGATGGCAGATTCCACTTCCAGGTGGGCAGAAGCGATGCGTGAAATTTCATCACGTCTTGAAGAGATGCCTGGTGAGGAAGGTTATCCTGCATATCTTGCGGCACGTCTCTCAGAGTTCTATGAGCGTGCAGGACGTGTGGATACACTGAACGGCGACTCCGGGTCAGTTAGCGTTATCGGTGCGGTTTCTCCGCCCGGTGGTGACTTCTCAGAGCCTGTTACGCAGAATACACTGCGTATTGTGAAATGTTTCTGGGCACTGGATGCAAAGCTGTCCCAGCGTCGTCACTTCCCGGCAATCAACTGGTTAAACTCGTATTCTCTTTATTTAGACACACTTAATCAGTGGTTTGATGAGAATGTCTCACCAGAGTGGAATCCCCTCCGTACATGGGCGATGGGTGTCTTACAGAAGGAAGACGAACTCCAGGAGATTGTTCAGCTCGTTGGTTCAGATGCACTTCCTGATGAGGAACAGGTTACAATTGAGGTTGCAAGGATGCTTCGTGAGATCTTTTTGCAGCAGAATGCGTTTGATCCTGTTGATACCTACTGTAGCATGGATAAGCAGTATGATATGATGAAGGGGATTCGTATGTATGCGGATCTTGCATATGCCGCACAGAAGGTCGGTGTTGCACCTGCTCAGATTATCAGTATCAAGGCCAAAAACGACCTGCCGCAGATTAAGTTCACGAAGGATTACAAGGCAGATCTTGATAAGGTCCTTAAGAACATGGAAACTGAATTTGCAAAACTCCGGGAGGCCTGAAGATGAAAGAGTACAGAACTATCAGTAAGATTCAGGGTCCTCTTGTATTTGTCGAGAAGACTGAGCCTGTCGGATATAACGAACTCGTTAATATTGTGCAGGCAGATGGCACGGTCAAGCGTGGTCAGGTGCTGGATACCAGTGACGATGTGGTCTGCGTGCAGATATTTGAGACCACAGCCGGTATAGGCCGGGACAGTGGTGTCAGGTTCCTTGGTGAAACTATCAAGATGCCTGTGGGTAAGGATATGCTTGGACGTATCCTCTCAGGAGGAGGTAAGCCAAAGGACGGTGGTCCTGATATTGTGCCTGAGAAGAGGATCGATATCCAGGGTGCGGCTATCAACCCGTATGCACGTTCAAACCCCGATCAGTTTATCCAGACAGGTATCTCAACAATTGACGCGACAAACACTCTTGTGCGTGGTCAGAAGCTGCCTATCTTCTCTGGTGCAGGTCTGCCGCATAATGAAATTGCTCTCCAGATTGCCCGCCAGGCAAAGGTGCCCGGGGGAGAGGAGGAGTTCGCTGTGGTGTTTGCTGCAATGGGTATCACAAAGGAGGAAGAGAATCAGTTCATGGCTGACTTTGAGCGCACAGGTGCACTCGAGCACGCTGTTGTCTTCTTAAATCTTGCAGATGATCCTGCTGTTGAGCGTATCATTACTCCGCGTCTTGCACTGACAACCGCAGAATACCTTGCATTTGATCTTGGTTATCATGTGCTGGTTATTCTCACTGATATGACTAATTATTGTGAGGCACTCCGCCAGATCGGTGCAGCTCGTGAAGAGGTGCCCGGACGGCGTGGTTACCCCGGTTACATGTATACAGATCTTGCATGTCTCTATGAGCGTGCAGGTATCATCAAGAATACTAAGGGGTCTGTTACACAGCTTTCAATCCTGACAATGCCGGGTGACGATATTACTCACCCGATTCCTGATCTCTCAGGTTACATTACTGAGGGGCAGATTGTGGTTAACCGTGAACTGCACCGGAAGGGTATCTACCCGCCGATTAATGTGTTGCCTTCACTTTCACGTCTGATGAACCTCGGTATCGGGGAAGGATACACGCGTGAAGATCACAAGAAAGTCTCTGATCAGATGTATGCGGGATATGCAGAGGGTAATGATCTCCGTGGTCTTGTGGCTATTGTGGGTAAGGATGCACTTTCTGAGCGTGATCGTGCATTCCTTGAGTTCGCAGATCTCTTTGAGAATCGTTTTGTCCGTCAGGGTCATGATGAGGATCGTTCCATTGAGGATTCACTGGATCTTGGCTGGGAACTTCTTGCAACTCTGCCGGAAGAGCAGCTGAATCGTATTGATCGCGATCTGATCCAGAAGTACCACCCAAAGTACCGCAAAAAGGAGGCATAACTCAGTCATGGCGCTTAAAGATATCAAGCCAACCCGTTCAGAGCTTATCAGTCTGAAAAGGAAGATTAAGCTCTCTGAGCGGGGTTATAACATCCTCAAGATGAAGCGTGATGGTCTGATTCTTGAATTCTTTAAGGTGCTGGAAGTAGCCAAAAACAGCCGTGGTGCTCTGCTTGTGAGCTATGAGCAGGCAAATGCGATAATCGCAGTTGCCAATACTGTTGAAGGTGCGATAGGTGTACGGGCGGCAGCTATGTCTGTCGGCGAAACACCGGAGATCACACTGAATCAGAAGAATATCATGGGTGTTGTGGTTCCGGATATTGAGTCAACTGCAGTCTGCAAATCACTGGACAGGCGTGGTTACGGTGTGCTTGGTACCTCGGCAGTTATTGATGAGACTGCAACAGCTTTTGAAGAGCTTGTTGAGGCAATCATTGAGGCTGCTGAGATTGAGACTACCATGAAGCGTCTGCTGAATGAGATTGAGTCTACCAAGAGGCGTGTAAACGCTCTGGAGTTTAAGGTAATTCCTGAACTGACAGAAGCCGCAGCTTTTATTAAGATGCGTCTGGATGAGATGGAGAGGGAAGAACTCTTCCGTCTTAAAAAGATTAAGGCCAAATCCCAGGCCTGATATCTTTTTTTGTTTTTTAGTCTTTTTTGTATTATCTGATATTTTATTTTATTTCATCTGGTTTTTTGTCTGAGCCTGTGGACCTGGAGAGGTTGCTCTGTGGAATAAAACAGGAAGTCTCGTTATTTATGGCGGGGTAGTTTACTCTCACTGCCACTGCCGGGGTTATCTCTCTGAAAAAATGGTTTAATACGCGGCGTAGTTCACAGATGGTGTCTGCCAATAAAATAAACTCCGATACAGATTACACATATTGAAACGGCCATTGCCAGCATGTCTATAGCTGTACTTAATTCCATGGATAAAATCCTCTGGAAGAAATTGACAATCAGCACCATGATGATAACTTTGATTATCTTGTTTTTCAAATCGTCAAGGTTGGTTATATCAAGAATGCTGCAATATTCACCACCCATTCTTGCAACATTCAGTTCGGAGATGAAGAGTTCGTATGTTCCAAAGCTGAAGATCAACAGAACCAGACTGATTAAATAGAAATCAATTGCACCTATGATTCCTATCAGAATATCGTCATGTTTCATGTGGCTGTCTGATACCAGAATGTATTCTTTCAGAACGTCAATAATTTCCAGTGAACCGACAATAAAGAGGGCGATTGCACTTATCGCTCCAAAAATAACTCCTAAGATGACGATGTACCTTATGTTCCAGAGGCATTTTTCAAAATATATTTCCGGTTTGCCGGGTTTTGGCTCTGAACCTGTGGAGCTTGTATTGTCCTGCATATTCTTTTTTTCCATAATTTATCCAGATTAAGTTATCTGTAATTATTTGTAAGTGCGACTTTAACAAATATTCTGTAGATTTTTTGAGGGGCAGGGTGAGTGTTTCTGAAATGTGAGTTTCGTTTAGATAGCAAAGGTGTATCAGGCGTTAGCCTCACATATTTAGATGACAAATCATGAAGTGATTTACATGGCAGATTATAGTCAAAAAAGTGACGTTCCTAACTATAACCCTGAAGAAAACCAATATTTTTTCATTCATACAACATCATCTAATAGTAAGTAGTTTTCCTGTGGCTGGTGGCAGACTGATGAAATTCGGAACATTAACTGATCCTGAAACCCTTCGCGAAACGGTGTTATTGCGTGTGGATTTTAATTCCCCGATTGATCCTATCTCAGGTATTATCCTTGACGATAAGCGTTTCCGTGAGCATGTACCGACTGTTAAAGCTCTGTCTGATTCGAAATGTGTGATTCTGACACATCAGAGCAGACCCGGAAAAAAAGACTTTACAACTCTTGAGATACATGCGGGGAAGCTTGAACGTTTACTCGGCAGGCCCGTGCAGTATGTAGATGATATATTCGGACGGTGTGCCCGTGAGGCGGTTAATTCGCTGGACTATGGAGAGGTGCTGATGCTTGAGAATGTCAGGTTCAATGCTGAAGAGAACCTCAAAGTGAGTCCGGGTGATGCAAAGTCCACACACATCGTGAAAAACCTCAGTCAGATGGGAGACCTGTACGTGAATGATGCGTTCGGAACAGCGCACCGTTCGCAACCGACAATTGTCGGGCTGCCGCTTGCGATGAGATCTGTTGCCGGGCTTCTGATGGAAAAGGAGGTCACCACTCTTTCACGCGTCTTTACTGATACACCCGGGCCTGTGACATTTGTGCTTGGCGGGACAAAAGTGGATGATTCTCTTGATGTGGCGAGGAATGTGCTGGATGCAGGGATCGCCGACCGGGTGATTGTTGTGGGTGTGGTTGCCAATATTTTCCTGATGGCAGAAGGTATTGATGTGGGCACTTCGTCAACTGATCTGATAAAGGGACTTGGATACCTGGGCGAGGTTGACCGGGCCCGGAGCATTATGAAAAACCATCCGGGTAAGGTAATTCTGCCTGAGACTGTTGCTGTGCGTGAGTATGAGGAGAGCAGAGGAGGGGAGGGGGGTGCTGGTGCTGGTGCTGGTCGTGAGGAGTATTCTGTGGACAAAATTCCAAAAGACTGCCCTGTTCTTGACCTTGGTCTTGATTCGATCGCTGCTTTCTCCAACATCCTTAAAGATTCGGGGACTGTGGTCTTAAACGGCCCTGCAGGGGTGTTTGAGGATGAATTGTTTGCTACCGGTACTTTTGAACTGCTTAAAGCCGCAAGCAGGGCAGAGTTCTCTATTGTGGGCGGGGGGCATACGGCAACGGTGATCAAAACACTCGGGCTTGAAAGGAACTTTACGCATATCTCAACGGGTGGCGGGGCATGTATAGAGTTCCTTACAGGAAAAACTCTGCCTGCGATTGCTGCCCTTGAGGAGTCTAAACGGTTGTTCTGGTGAATATCGGGGTGTATGGCTGAATGGGTGTAGTTTCTCTTTTGACTCAATCCAGGGAGATTGAAACGGTTGTTAAGAGGACAATCCATAAAAATAAGGATTAAAACAAGAGGAGACTTGGTGGTTGCCACTCACCTGTCATCAGATATATCCCTATATACAAATCACGCGTTTTACCTGTCAAAACTCATGTGAATATTCTTGTCAGGTTAATATCAGAATCTTCATAAATTAAAAATAAATAGCGTATTTTTTCTGTAATGTGTAATCAGGGACATTTTTCATACTAAAAGAGCCTGTCCAACCAACAATTCCACATATAAAACTAACCCAATTTTAGAGATACTGTAAAATTTTCGTTTTTGGTCGCCGACAGAGACGTTTCGATACCTTTATATAGGCGACAAATTCTGCCATTATGGTATCTTTTGCAGATAAATGCAGAACCCGGTTACTCGATAGCATCATCGATGAAGGAACGCCAATAACAGAACTCTTGTTTCATGTGGACCTGACGTTGGTTGAAGAGCACCTCAAAACAAAATATTATTCCAAAGACAGCAGGAAATTCAGTTTTGATATTGGACTGATGCTACGTCTTGTTGTTTTGAAAAAGTTTCGAAATCTTTCGTTCAGAAAGACGTTATACTCCCTTACTAATGAGGACTGCCTCAATCTTAGAATCCCGCAAATCAATGGGGAATACAGGATACCTTCTTCATCGTCATTTCATGGATTCATGAAATATCGGCTGGGCGAAGAAGGATTCAGGGAGATCATGGAACTTGTGGGAGCAAAGCTGGCGAAAGCAGCAGATAAAGCAGAGGAGGGAATCATTGATTCAACGCCACTTGAAGCGTCACGATACAACCCACATGCTCTGTTCAATCCTCATTATCAGATAAAAATGGATAAAGCCCATATCTTTCATTACGGCAGTTATCCACATTATATGGTTTATTCTAACGGAACTACCAATGACAAACCATGTTTTTATCCGCTTATTCAGAAAATAGCCCGGATGAATCCGGAAATGTCTGCAATTGTTCTGGACGCGGGGTATGACAGTTTTGAGATCCACGCAAGCATCTGGAGAACTTTTGGCATCCATCCCCTTATCCAGTTCAGAGAGGATGCAGTTCTTCATGATGAGGGCACCTCAGAAGGAATCAATTACCGGGTAAATAAAATGTGGAAAGAAGGCGGAGACATTCATCAACCGATTGAAAAGAAACTGCAATTTCTGTATGACCATGGCAGAAAAGATCAGGTTGGAAAGTATTTGAGAAACATCAATTGTCTGGATAAAGATTTCCAGAGCAAATGCAAAAACAGGAGTCAGTGTGAGCGGAAACACAAACACATCAAGGATACAGTGAAGTTTGATATTCGTGGCCTTCTGCACACCAGTAAGGAAATGTACACCTACGCGAGTTTCATTTCATATCAGATCCTTATTCTGGCTCATGCTCAGCTCAAAATCAAGAATGTAAACGTATTCTGCGATTATATTTGATGTAGGATTGGTGAAAACCGGCCGTTCAGTAGAGCGGTAGCTTTAGCTTTTTGTCTGATATTGTACCTATTTTCCTGGTTGTTGTGATGCTATAGGCCAGAGAGATCATTATATTGCGCGTTTTTGAGTGTTGCTGAGTGAGTATAACCGGGATGATCCACTTGCTCATAGTTACTGTCCTGCCAGATCAGCACTGGATGGACAGGCTCTAAAAATTAAATATTTTAAGAGAGATCCTTTTAATAGAATTAAATCATAAAATTAATAACTTAAGGGTTTTTATGTGTTTTATTATGTGTGTATATTACGGCAAAAATGAAGAAATGTATCATATGACTTTATAATCCTGAAAGTATAGCACAAAGTACTTCTGAAAAAACAGGATGTGGTGTGTATATGGTAATTCAGCACTGAAACAAGGTTTATGTGCAAAGTGCCATTGTAAAACCCCTTAAAAAGAGATCC
>JAYEIC010000065.1:0-11597 GCA_034659935.1 Methanobacteriota archaeon
GTTATGCTTTCGCAAGGTAATATAGTTGGTCTGCAACACATATAAACCCATGCAAATGTAACAGGTATGAAAAAAACTTCACACCAGAATGAAAGACAGACACAAAACCAGACAGTTTACGCCCGTTCTATGCCGCATCCATTCGACCTAACTAAGTTGTTGTTTTGCACATATAAAGATTCTGATTTAGGGGGTGGATCTACAGGGAATTTCAGTATCCGGAGAGATCGTCCGACTGGATTATGCCCGTTTTTCAGAACATTTTCACCAATCGCGCAAAAGAGATGAGAGAATGCCAAAATACATTATAGTCGAAAAGAAATGTTCGCTGCTATATTATGGAAATACAGGCAGCCAGAAAGTACAAAAAAAGAATAAAACTGCAATATTTGGGTAATACCCAACAACCAGTAATGAGTAACAGTAGAGGTTGATATACAAAAACCCTGTAAAACTGCTAAAATCCCGGGAAAAATGTTGTGCAGGAATTACTATCCTGAACTCTTAGTTACAATCATCTCAAGAATCTTTTGCATGTCAATCCAGATAACAAGTACACCTTTCTTATCATCACCCTCTTCATAGGTCTTGATGATCCCTTTCACGTACTCATTGATATCAGAAGTAAGACCCTCACCGATCTTCTCCACCTCAGTTTCATCTACCTGAATAACACTCTGTACATCATCCACTATGATACCGATATTTGAACCACCCACTGCATCTGCCATAAGTACAATGATCTTCTGATTCCCCTGTGCCACCGCATTATTCACAGGCAGGCCGAGAAGCTCATTTAAGTTTACGATATTGGTGATCTCACCCCTCAGGTTAATAATACCTGAAATATAGGAAGGGGACCGTGGGATAGGAGTGATTGGTATCATCTCAACAATTTCCCTCGCGATATAGATATCCATCGCGTATAGTTCGCCACCCATCCGAAATTGCACAACATCTGTTAAAGTCGCCATTTATACCCCGGTTTTACTCAGTCTTAAATACGTCCATCATTTCACGGAGACGTTTACTCATTGCACCCACCTCATGGGCACCACTTCCAACCTCCTCAGTTGATGCGGCGACCTCCTCTGTGAGTGCTGCCATATCGTCAATGCGGCGCATATTTTCCGTTGTAATCGTAGTTACGTTTTCCATCTCCTGCATCACACGATTGGTTGCGTTCGCCTGGTCATCTGTGGCCCTTGCGATCTCACCCACTCCCTCAGCAGCATCTCTGGAACTCTGCACCATGAAATTAAGAGAATTAATTGTCTTCTCAACGCTCTCAATACCTACCTTGATCTCATCATACGCAGACTTCATGGACTCGGCAGTTCTTACACTATCCGCCTGTATGCCGGAAATCAGCTTCTCGATGTTATTCGTTGCTGCCTTTGACTCACCGGCAAGGTTCTTAACCTCACCAGCCACAACAGCAAATCCCCGACCATGCTCACCCGCACGTGCCGCTTCAATTGCCGCATTGAGGGCGAGCAGATTCGTCTGGTTCGAGATATCTGTAATCAGCTTGACAATATTATTGATCTCATGCATCTTCTCGTTAAGAGCATTAATCTCAGTAACACTCTGCTCGGAAATCTTCTCCACGGCCTGCATCTTATCACTTGCCTCATTTCCAAGCTTTGACGCCTCATCACCACTTTTTGTAACTTCAGTGGTGTTATCAACGACAGTCTGGGAAGTGCTTGCAATCTCCTCAATGGACGCGGAAAGATCAGATATCTCTCTTGCCACAACCTCCACAACATCAATCTGTTTTTTGGAGTCCTCTGCAGACTGCTGGCTGTTAACAGCCACCTGCTCCATCGCCTTTGAAATCTCCTCAATGCCCTTGGTGGCATCCACCATGTTTGCATCCACCATGGCGAGTGCATCTTTTGATTCTGCCAGAGTCTTTCCGACTTCAATACCGATGTTGTTTAAGGCATCCTTAAACGTAATAAAGTCACCCTGCACATCAATACTCTCATCAAAACGTGCACTCAGGTTGTTCTTTGCGTACTCATCTGAGAGCCGCATGGCTTCTTTGACAGGCGTAATAACTGCATCAAGTACATCATTCATACCCTTTGTAAGCACCGCAAATACACCCGAAAGTTTTTCAGGGTCTGCCCTTACATCTGTCTTACCGGCTTTCTGGGCATTGACAGTCTTTACAAAGTCAATAGTCATGGCAGCGAATGTCTCCTGGACCTTCTTTAAGTTGGCGCTGATCTTCAGGAAGTTCTCACGTGCTAGCTCTGTATACTCATCTCCGGCTCCCACTTCAAGATTAAAGTTCCTTGTCTCCCCCTTTGCAAACAGGGCAAGGTTATCTACAATAGTATCAACCTCCTGATTCAGGTACTTCTCAAGGGTCTTTTCTGGTGTCTGATCCTGATAGATGTAGTAGTTGACATCAATATCTCCGTTCTCATCGAGAATCGGCGTCTGGTACAGCGTCAGGTAACTCGTCTCGCCGTTCGGCCAGTTGATCTTCATCTGGGTGATCGCATTCTTCTTTGTCTCGTACGAGGCATAGAAATCGTCACCACCTGTAATTTCAATATCAAAGTCATAGAGCTTCTTTGCCATCAGCTCTTCATAGCCGCCACGCCAGATCTTCTGGTACATCTCATTTAAGTCAAGGCGGTGTTTGTCAGCAGCGAGCGCGGTGATCCCCTGCGGGTTCTGGTTAAGGAACGCATCAGCACGCTTCTGGAGCTTTTGCACCTCTGCAAGTTCATTGTGCTGAGCCGTCAGATCCTCATAGATGTAATAGACAACATCGATCTCGCCATCATTATTAAGAATCGGCACCTGGAACAGCCTGACATAGGTCTTCTCATCACGCGCCCAGGATATTGTCATATCAGTGGTCGCATTGCTTTTTGTCACAAAAGAGGCATAGAGATCGTCGCCACCCGTAACTTCGATGTCAAAGTCATACAGCTTCTTTGCCATCAGTTCATCACGTGTGCCCCTCCAGATCTTCTCATATTGGGGGTTTAAGTCCAGCCTGCTTTTATCCGGACCAAGAACAGCAATCGCCTGTGGGTTGTATTTAATGAAATCATCGCTTCCCTTAAGCATCTGCTCATGCATATCCACGTTCTTCAGTTTCCTGACCGCCTTGTTCACATTTTCACCAATGACCTTCATGTCATCGGGAAGTTCAGTAACATCCACCTTTCGGGAGAAATCTCCGTCAAGAGCACTCTGAAGAATACCATTAATATAATTTATCGACACAATACCACCATATACCAAATATTAATACCAAATCATCTGTTTTCCAACACATCGCAGAGAGAACCGGAGTTGTCAGTATAACAACAAATGTCTGTTGTTTTACTATTAAACGATTCGATATTAATTTAATTCATTCTTATGCTTTATGAGTTAAATAGTCTTGTGAAAAACAAAAAACCAGCCATTGGAATAAATGTGTCCAACTGGCCTGTACGAACTCAGCTTCTCCAAATACAAACGGGTTTTCCAGTCAAAATTCTCCACTGGAATATTTATCCAGCCTTGGCTTCTCCGGTACAAAATAAAAGACCATGTGCAGTAAAAAAAAAGGTGTTATATCTGCAGACACTATTGGCAGAACCACAGGAGTACAACAGCATACATTTAATGAATCATCAGTCTATCTATACAATTAATGATAAAAGTCGCAATCAACGGGTACGGCACCATCGGAAAGAGGGTTGCTGATGCTGTAGCCGCTCAGCCTGACATGGAAGTCATCGGAGTTTCCAAAACCCGGCCAAGTGGTGAGGCATTTATCGCCAACCAGCGGGGATATCCGCTCTATATAGCAGATATCAACAAAAAGGAGGCATTTGAAGAGGCAGGCATCACTATCGCCGGTGATATTGAAGAGATGTTAAAACACGCAGACATCGTTGTGGACGCAACTCCCGGAGGAGTTGGTGTCAAAAACAAAGAGCTCTACGAACTCTTCAGAGTAAAAGCCCTCTGGCAGGGTGGGGAAGCCCATGATATCGCAGATTTCTCATTCAATTCGTCCTGCAATTATACTGAAACACTCGGCAGGCAGTTTGTACGCGTAGTCTCCTGCAACACCACAGGTCTCTGCCGTATAATAAACGAGGTCAACAAAAAATTCGGTGTCAGTAAAGTGAGGGCAACCATGGTAAGGCGTGGTTCTGACCCGGGCGGTATTAAGAAAGGCCCTGTTGACGCTGTTGTCTTAAACCCGGTCACTATCCCAAGTCACCACGGGCCGGATGTACTCACTGTCATCCCGGACATAGACATTGTAACAATGGCAATGATTGTGCCTACAACTTTCATGCATATGCATGTCCTGCAGATGGATCTTAAAGAAAAAGCCACACGTGAGGAAGTGCTCGAACTGATCGAAGCCCACCCGCGTATGGGTCTTGTGAGAAAATACACAGGCATAACCAGCACCGCAGAATTAAAGGAACTCGCCTCTGATATGGGCAGACCACGTTCAGACCTCTGGGAGTCATGCATCTATGAAGACTCAGTATCAGTCATTAATAATACCGAACTCTACCTCTTCCAGGCCATCCACCAGGAAGCAGATGTCGTTGTCGAGAATATCGACGCCATCAGAGCGATGATGGGCACTGTGAAGAATGCGAAAGATTCAGTCAGGATGACAAATGAAGCACTCGGGTTCACCCCGATCTGATTAGAATTATAGTTACGGACATTTATCTGGCTGTCAGGTACCCGGCGACTAAAGTCACAGGCTTCCTCCCTGCTTTTCCCGGAACAGAAACACCTGCAGAGAGAAGCACCGTAACAACCATTATCCCCATCTGTAACCAATCTTTTTTAATGGATCCTTACTCACTGGTTACGCGAAATACAGTTGAAGTTATCACCGACGAAGAACTAAGGGGCGTCCTTGCACAGCCAGAAAAAAGAGTTTATGCAGGATTCGAACCTTCAGGTGAGATCCACCTCGGCCACCTTGTCGCCATAAACAAGCTCATGGATATGCGTGATGCGGGTTTTGACGTGGTCGTACTGCTTGCAGACCTGCATGCCTTTCTGAACCGTAAAGGCACCATGGAGGAAGTCAGGGAACTTGCAGACTATAACAGGCGCTGTTTCGAAGCAGTCGGCCTGACCGGTGTCGAGTTTGTGCCCGGGACTGATGTACAGTTAAACCCGGAGTACGAACTCAACGTGCTCAGGCTCTCACAGAAGATCACAGTCAACCGTGCAAAACGCAGCATGGACGAGGTCGGGCGCCAGATGGATCACCCGACAGTATCACAGATGATCTACCCCATTATGCAGATGGTTGATATCGCAACACTCGGTGTGGACGCGGCTCTAGGCGGCATCGACCAGAGGAAAATTCACATGCTGGCACGTGAACACCTCCCGTCAATCGGCGTAAAAGCACCACTCTGCATTCACACGCCCATATTAAACGGACTGAACGGGAAGAAAATGTCATCATCTGAGGGCAACTATATATCAGTCGCAGACTCAGAGGAGACAATTAAAAAGAAATTTAAGAAAGCATTCTGCCCTCCGGAGACTGAAGAAAACCCGGTGCTTCAGACCCTTAAATTCCACGTCTTCCCAAGGATAGAAACAGTTGTAATGAAACGCCCGGAAAAATTCGGCGGCAACCGTGAATTTTCATCATATGAAGAGATTGAAACGGCATATGCAGCAGGCGAAGTCCACGCAATGGACCTGAAAAATGCAACCGTGGACGGGCTTACTGAAGTCCTTGCTGATGCAAGAAATTACATGAGCCAGTTTACAGATACGAAATGAATGTACGGGAGAGACAGGAGTGAACAGAGAAGATCTTCAGGAGAAATTCGACCGCGAAATCTCAAAACAGGGCATCAGGATAAAAGATACAAACCAGATGAAAGTCATGGAGAACGTCTTTGATGATGTAACACTGCTCGCTCTCTACAAACTGGTTCACAAAAGAAGAATCTCCGCAATCGGCGGATCAATATCCACCGGAAAGGAGGCAAACGTCTTTTATGGTGAGAGTGAAGAGGGCCCTGTTGCAATCAAGATTTACAGGATACAGTCTGCAAACTTCAGGGCAATGAACGAATACATTGTCGGAGACCCCCGCTTCTCATCAGTCAGAAAGTCAAGGAAGGACATTATCTTTGCGTGGACAAAGAAAGAGTACTCTAACTTAAAACGGGCGTATGATGCAGGTCTGTATGTACCCAAAGCGTATTATTTTGACAGAAACATCCTCCTGATGGAGTTTCTGGGCGAGGATGAGATTCCATACCCGCAGTTAAGACAGGTGAAACTAAAAAATCCGGAGGAAATCTATAAGAGAATCATTTCAGATATGAGTATACTCTTTAACAAAGCAGAGCTCGTGCATGCCGATCTCTCAGAGTTCAATATACTCTATGACGGAGAAAACCCTGTTATTATTGACATGGGGCAGGCAGTAACACCAGATCACCCAAAGGCAATCGCCTTCCTCATGAGAGATATAAAGAATATCAACAGGTATTTTTCACGTTTCACAGATGTCAGAGACGAAAAGGAAATTTTTAGAGAGATCATAGGAAAATCACGTTTTGAACGCTGAAATAAAATTATAATGGAGAATGAAGATGACAATACAGGATATAAGAATTACACAGGATCGTATCGCGGTCATTATCGGAAAGAAAGGATCAACCAGAAAAGCAATAGAAGAAAAAACCGGGACTACAATTACTATCAACAGTGAGGATGGCATTGTCACTGTGGAAAGTGAAGACGCGATTGCGGTAATGCGGACGATTGATTTCATCCGTGCAGTTAACCGTGGTTTCTCACCTGAACGTGCCGGTATTATACTTGATGATGACGATCTTATGCTTGATATCATTGATCTGTCAGGGACATGCACGACAACAAAGCAGATGGAGCGGTTCCGCGGCCGGATTATTGGCAGGAACGGAAAATCCCGCGAGCAGATTGAGGATCTGACAGGCACAATACTCTCTGTATATAATAAAACCGTTGCAATCATCGGTATGCCTGAGCAGGTAAAACTGGCGCAGAAAGCACTCGAGATGATTCTTGAGGGTCTGCCTCATGAGGTCGTCTTCTCGTTCCTTGACAAGAAGAAGAAAGAAGCAAAATACGATATGCTGGACTATTACTATTAAGAATCTGGTATGGCGGAGTATTACTACTAAGACCGACTACTAAGACTGCTGAAAAATGTGTAATTACTCGTAAAGATTTACTCTTCCGGGTCAGCAGGGGTTAGTTTCCACTGCACAAAAAACACAAATTCCGATATTCTTTTTGAATTTAACGTAAAAATTTCACGTTTGCAGTGGAAAAAAGGGGGTATGTATGAATATTTGCGATTTACCGTTGCCAGAAAACCTGATTCTTAATTATAAAGCTAAAAATATTACTGAATTGTACCCGCCACAGGCAGACTGTGTAAACGCAGGTCTCTTCTCAGGAAAAAATCTGCTCATATCCATACCCACTGCAAGTGGCAAGACACTCGTTGCCGAGATGGCGATGCACCACAACATCTGCAAAGATGGAAAATGTCTCTATATTGTACCCTTAAAAGCCTTAGCTTCTGAAAAATATGAAGAATTTCAGGGAAAAGGAGTAGAGATTGGTATTGCTACAGGGGATCTGGACCGGCGTGATAACTACCTCAGCAAAAACGATATCATAATTGCAACCAGTGAAAAAGTGGACTCACTCCTGCGAAACAATGCAGGATGGCTCTCAGAGATCTCTCTCCTTATAGTAGACGAGGCACATCTTATCGATTCTGAAAATCGCGGACCCACACTTGAGATGGTGATTACCAAACTGAAATGCTTAAACGCAGGGATACAGGTACTCGCACTCACAGCAACAATCGGCAACCCAAAGGTTCTGGCAGGCTGGCTTGATGCAGAACTGGTCTCATCAAAATGGCGCCCGGTTGATCTCAGGGAAGCCGTCTACTGCAGAGGAACACTACACTTCTCTGATGAAAAGAAGGAGATTAAAACTCCCACAAAGTATGATGATACCAACCTCTGCATTGATACAATAAATGACAGCGGCCAGTGTCTGGTTTTCGTCGCATCAAGAAAGAATGCAGAGGGTTTTGCAAAGCGTGCGGCCCCTGCCATAAAAGAGGAATCTCCTGAACTTGATAAAATCAGTAATCAGCTTGAGGATGTGGCAGATACTGATATGGGGCATACACTTGCCAGATGCGTAAAAAAAGGCGTTGCCTTTCACCACGCAGGGATGAAGAGACTCCAGCGTAAATTTGTTGAAGACGGATTCAGAGACCGTCACATAAAGGTTATCTCATCCACCCCGACACTTGCGGCAGGACTTAATCTGCCTGCACGCCGGGTGATTATCCGTGATTACCTCCGTTTTAAATCAGGTGCAGGTATGTTGCCCATACCTGTCAGGGAGTACAGGCAGATGGCAGGGAGAGCAGGGAGACCGGCACTGGACCCCTTCGGGGAAGCGCTTCTGATCGCAAAGAATAACGAAGCAGTCCGGAGTTTATATGAGGAGTATATCGATGCCCCTGCCGAGGATGTAAAATCCCATTGTGATGATGAGTATACCCTTGGAACCCATATTCTTTCACTTATTGCAACTGGTTTTGTCAGTTCAGAAGATGAACTTATAAGTTTCATGGAAAAGACATTCTATGTCTTCCAGAACAAAAAAACAAAATATCTTTCGCGTATTATCAAAAAATCAATTGATTTTCTCAAAACTTCCGCGATGATATCAGATACAGATCAAAAACTCTCTGCAAACAACTACGGACAACTGATATCCAGACTGTATATCAATCCCTATTCTGCTGATATGATCTCATTTAATCTTTCAGAGCATAACTCAGAGGATGGATTTTCAGAGATCGGCCTTCTGCATATGCTCTGCATGACACACGATATGTATACACTCTATGTCAGGAAAAATGACCTTCATTTTCTTGAAAAATTTTTGTATGACCACGATAAGGAGTTCTGGATTGAGTGTTCATATGATGAAATGGAAGAGTTTTATCGTGCTCTTAAGACTGCAATGCTGTTGTCTGACTGGATAGATGAGGTAGGTGAAGAGACCATCTGTGATCGGTATAATGTAGGACCAGGCGATATCTACAATGCGGTTGATGGTGTAAACTGGCTTTTACACTCTGCAACACGTCTCTCGGAAATTGTAGCTCCCGGATTAAAAATTCCGGTTTTAGAGATGGAACTGCGTATGAAGCATGGTATCAAACGGAATCTTCTGCCACTTGTTAAACTTCATGGTATTGGGCGTGTACGTGCCAGAAGGCTCTTTAATAACAATATTACCACTCCTGAAATGCTCAGAGAAGCAGGGATTGATAAAGTCAGCTCAATTGTCGGGCAGGGTATTGCAAGGAATTTATTCAGACAGATTGAGGGTAAAAGTCAGGGTAAGAATCTGGATAATATTAATGGTAATACTGAATTCACTGACAGTAAAAAGAGTAAAGACAGTAAAAACCGGAAAAATAGTAAAAAAGCCAAAACCGGTGCGAATCCTAAAAATAATGAGAAGCAGTCTAATGAGAAACAGTCTTCTCTCTTCCAGTTCAGGTGAATAATATCGTGGCGGACGTTTATTTTTAAAAAACGTGCATGGCTCGTGTTCTCTCAGGCAGGTAAATCCGGTGATAATAATATCTGGTAATTTGAAATACTGAATCTGATACTAAGTCTGATACTAAGTCTGATACTAAGTCTGATACTAAGTCTGATACTAAGTCTGATACTAAGTCTGATACTAAGTCTGATACTAAGTCTGATACTAAGTCTGATACTAAGTCTGATATTCTGGTGACTAATAATGAAGAAAAATGATCTGTCTGATGCAAATAAAAAGAGAAATCCGGAGATATTCTCTGCTAAGGGATGTGAATGCAGTATCTTAAAAGCAGAGTTTAATATTGAGGATGAACGCAGGTTCTTAAAAAATATCAGAGTGGTTGCAGAAAAAAACTCTGTCCATATCATCTGTTTTAATGCAGACAACATAGCAGGTACTGAACATATAAGATCAGCACTCGCACATGCCTGGCGATCTTTTTCTGAGGGAAAACCTATTGCAAATTCATTTGAGATGGAGACTCTGCTCTATACCGGCGGCACCAGGCAGTGTCAGGAGGCCTCTGTCTTTGGTGTTCACCAGGGTGAGAATCACAGTTTCATCTGTATCTGTCCCCCCTGTGAAGATGCAGTAAAAGATATGAACGGGATAGTAGATTTGCTCCCTTATAATACCGACTTGTGGGAAGATATTAATCCTGAAAAAATGAAACGTTTAATGAATCTTTTTTCAATAACAGAGGATGAGATTGGCGTTGTTGGCAAAGAGCGATTCAGGGAACTTATCCTTGAGCGGGTTGCTCTCCTTGATGTATATAAATGAGTGCATAATAGAGAGTGAGAATCTTTCACCTTTGTCCCATTTTATCTGTTATTTTCCAACTTTAGTACTCAAAATCCCAGACACAATAATATCCATCTCCTCTGAAATCCCTTCACCTGCTATATTCTCAACTCTGCTACTCTGTTCCTTTGATATTCTGTTCCTTTGATATTCTGTTCCTTTGATATTCTGATACTCTCCAACTATTATTTCCCTGCGTGTGTAAGAATATGATTGATTTCGGGGATGATAATTTCCTCTGTTGCAAGGGTAGCAGCACCTACAGAACCAGGAATACAAAAAACTGCCTTTCCGTTAATTATACCTCCCACAGCACGTGAAAGAAGTGACCTTGTCCCAATCTCCTTATAACTCAGGTACCTGAAGAGCTCACCAAAACCATCCATCACTTTATCAAGCAATGGCAAAATCGCTTCAATTGTACAATCGTCGTGGGTAAGACCAGTACCACCAGTAAAAATAATACAGTTTGTGATTTCAAGAGCATTCCTCAGTTCATCTCTTATTATCTCAATATTATCCGGAATAACCAGATAGTGAATAACCGGGATACCTGCATCATCAAACAGGGATTTAATTCTTGCACCACTTTTGTCCATACTTTCATCACGTGAAGTAGAGACTGTAATAACTGCTGTTTTTATTGCGATCTTCTGGACATGTGATGGATCCATACATTCTGATTTTGATGTAACTTATGATGAGTGTAATGGTTTGATAGAATGTTTTAAGGGAATGTTTAAGGGAATATTCTGATTAAGTGGTTTGAGAGAATTACTTGATAGAATGGTTTGATGGAATGTTTTAAGGGAATATTCTGATTAAGTGGTTTGATAGAGTGACTTGATAGAATAGTTTGATTGTGAGTTTTACGTGTGATTTGAGGGACCCCTTCATTTCTACTGGAAAATAAAATGGAATAACCCGGGTTTTTTAGGGAAAGATTAGTCAGTGGTAATCAGATGAAAAAACGATGAAAACAAATGAAATCTATAAAATAAGTTATAAGAATTGGAATTACCTGAATTTAAAAATCAGTATTGGAATACATTTTTACAGATTTTTATAGATTTTTATAGATTTTGTGTAAAATTTTGTGTAAAATTTTGTGTGAAATTTTG
>JAYEIC010000066.1:0-36509 GCA_034659935.1 Methanobacteriota archaeon
CATGATTATTATATTTTCAACAAGGTTTCATAACTGATCAGGTTTATAATGATATAGAGGAGACCAATAATGGAAACCAGCAAGTTATATGTCGGGAATCTGACATATTCAGTAACTGAAAAACAATTAGAAGAATTGTTCTCTCAATATGGTGATGTCAAAGACGTCAGAATTATTGAACGTAAAGGATTCGGATTTGTCGAAATGGGTGCGGCTGAAGAGGCCGAAAAAGCAAAAGAAGCCCTGAATGAAACCGAATTTGTCGGACGCACAATGAGGGTGGATGAAGCACGTCCTCCTCGTCCAAGAAGGGAATTTAGTAGATACTAAACCCTTAATTTTTTTAAATCTTTGTAACTGGCTGAATTTCCGGTTTATTTAAAGAAAGCTATTTTTGGCAGATCTGTTTTATCAAATATAGTGGCGAACATTTATTAGCATAAATACGGCACTATCTGTAATATGGTGTGGAAAGTGAAATTATCCGATGTAGATCGCTTTGTAATCAAAAGATACAATGTAACGACAGGACGGATGTAAAAGTCCATTTAAAAAAATCACTGCGTAAAAAAGATATTAATACGGTTTACCATGAAAATGAGATTAACATTTTCCTTAAACACTGCCTGAACGCTTACGCGTCATGCACGTTTTTATCAAAACCAAAAAATACGAAATATAATTAAAGGTATTTGTTTCTCCTTAACCATTCAACCTGAGGTGTTGTGTACCTGTAGATGATGTCACACTTTTCATCCTGGAAATCCCACGGGATAATAATCAGGGTGTCACCCTCACGGATCCAGACACGCTTTTTGATCTTACCCTTGATTCTCCCCATTCTTGTTACCCCGTCATGACATCTGACACGGATATGGTTTGCACCGAGCATAAGATCTGCACTTGCGAACTGTTCCCTTTTTCTTTTGTTTGGGAGTTTTACCCTTACAATGGCAGGTTGTTCTCCCTGGTTTGCTTTTTTCTTTCTTGAATTATAATTTGCCAGAAAACTCACTCCAATATTATGCTATTATTGCATTGGAATATATTTAATAACTCCACAGACCGCCAATGATTGTGCGGTTGTACTGAATGGTTTTCATGGGAAACCATCCAGTTCATATTCGGCACGATCACAGAATACTTTCTAATTATTGGATTCGGAACCACTTATGTTAATCGGTATAAGTGGTGTCTGAGTTGGAGCCGGTCCAGCCAGTGCTGATCCGGAAGGGCAGCTCAAATTGTGCGAAAGGGAGTTCTTAAATATATATGTATATGTATATATCATGTTTGACTGGATGTATAGATCTGTATAAGCGTCATTCTGTACAGTCAAACCAGAACCCTGTCTTTGAATCCTGTTTTTGATTTTAATTTTTTTACCGTCTTCTTTTCGATTTTCGTTTTTTTGGCGTATATTTTTTCGCAAATCCGGAATTCCCGCCTTTTCGATCGCCTTTCCTGTCTGTTGTCTGACTTGATCTCATCCGTTGCCAGGGTCGTTCTTTCCCTTTTGTGATACATATAAAGTCAATGTAGCCCTTGTACGGATTTGTATTTATCAGGCGGACACGAACTTTCTGGCCAACGGTGAGGCCATGTTCGCCCTGCATGACCCGACCCTCGGCCGGCGGTGTGATGAGCCTGACATAGGTCCCCTTTTCTGAGGCACCGGTGACAAATGCATCAAAGGATTCGCCTATCCTGTCCTGAAGCAGCACTGCGGCCGCAGCTTTTCGCATGAAGCGTTCGACCTTCTTGGATCCTTTTTCCCTGTCTGACAGCCAGGCAGATAGTTCGATCAGTTCTTCTAAGGTGTAGGGGCTTTTTTCCCTGTCAATGACTGATCTTAACAGACGTTGTATGATGAGGTCGACGTAGCGCCGGTTTGGGGCTGTGCTGTGGGTATAATCGGTGACTGCGAGTCCGAAATGCCCTAATGGCGGTTCGCCCGGTTCGAGCGCCATATATTTGCCAGGCCCCATGAGTTTGATTATTGTCAGGGACAGGTCCGGGAAACATTCAGGATCTGCTTCTTTTTGCCTGGTGAGAAATTTCGAGAGCGCCTTTGAATTCGGTTTTGATGGCAGTTTCTCACCATATGTCGCAGCTTTCATCACTATATCATCCCAGTACTTTGGTGTGAGGACTACTCTCTGTATCATGGGTATGCCGGCTTTTCCCAGATAGGCTACCATGGTTCCGTTGGCTGCGATCATGAACTCTTCTATCAGACACCGTGCCATGTTTTGTCTCTGGATGACAAGATCTCTGACTGAGCCTTCCTCTATGATCGTACTGACTTCGATGGTTTCGAGATCCAGGGCTCCATGTTTCATCCGGTATTTTCTCATGCGGAATGTGGCCTCATTTTGCAGGTGAAGTTGTTCTTCGAGGTCGGGCACTTCCCTGACTGTCTCCGGGATGGCTCTGGTTTCCTCCAGCCATTCTCCCACTTCCTCATAGATGAGTTTCGCCTTATTGGATACCAGAGCCTGGTACACATCACCGTGGCGGATGGATCCGTCCGGAAGGACTGTGTATTCGATTACGATCGCCCTGCAGTCCTGTCCTGGCAGGAGGGATGTAATGCCCTTTGAGAGTTTGTCCGGCAGCATTGTGAAGGTCTCAATGTCTGTGTAGACTGAGGTTCCGTTATAGGCTGCATAGAGGTCTGCCTGTGAATGTTTGGGGACGTACAGGTCGACGTCGGCGATTGCAACCTTGATTTTTATCTCCCCGTTTTGGCCGCGTTCACAGTATTCTATCTGGTCAAGGTCCATTGAATCGAAGTTGTCGATGGACGACCAGAGGAGTGTGCGCAGATCCCTGACGTCTCCATGGATGTCAGGGGGAATCTCTGCATTTATGGCATCGACTTCCTGGATAACTGATTTTGGAAATTCTGGCTCAAAACCGTATTTCTTCATAGCATCCCATGCGATGGCTTTCAGGTCGATTTTGTCGACTTTGTGATGTGTTGTCATTTTAATCTGATGGGGATTTGTTTTAGGATATGAATGGCTCGCAGGTATATCTTTTTATTTAGTTTTTCTGTTTCCAAAAAATTTAATGTCTATTCTCTCACCAATATGTTTAACTCTCTCTTTCAGTTTGGAAGGTGTGAGGCCCCTCTCCGCATTGAGCCTGTCCAACCAACAATTCCACATATAATGGCACTGTCTGATTTTTCAGTGACAGGGAAGTATGTAATAGATTATCTCAGTTCAAATTAACTGAAAAGGTAATTGATGCATAAGGATGATCAATTATCACTGGATTTTCCGACTGTGCCCATCTCCTTCCGGGTAAAACCCAAGGAGAGGTACATGACCGTCTCTGCCAGGAGTACAAAGGTAATCTGGTGATTACTCCTCGGTTTTGGATCTGAGTTTGCTGTTTTTGCATTCGGGAAAAATCAGTATCGGTGATAATAATACCGGCGGAAAATAGCAGGGGGAGTTTAAGCAGGGGCTGTGTCCCTGTAGAACCATCCTCTGTATACGATGGGGGTGATGACTGTGGTGAGCAGGCTCATCATCACGACCACAGCAAAAATGTCCTTGGTGATGAGATTCTGGCTGAGACCAAGGAGTGCGACGATCATCGCCACCTCTCCTCTGGGTGACATCCCGAATCCGAGGATCAGGGAATCTCTCCATGACATTCCAAAGAGTTTGGCAGGCAGCCCGCACCCGACTACTTTTGTTATGATTGCAACAACTGTGAGTGCGACCAGAAAGATGAGGCTCTCCTGAGTGATTGTATGTATATCTACCAGGATACCGAGTGATATGAAGAAGATCGAGGCAAATATGATGTACAGGGATTCCGTACTTTCATGGATGCTTTTGCTGTGCACGAGATCCACACTCCCCAGTGCAACCCCGGCAATGAAGGCGCCTATGATACCTGACGATCCTATGAATTCGGCGCATGTGGCATAGAAGAAGGCTATCGCCATCGCAGTGATGAAGACGAATTCAGGGTATTTCTTCGCAATTTTTGTCTTGTCCATCTTTTTCAGCATCGGTGCTAAGACGCGTACCCCTATGGCACCGGCGATGACGATAAACGCGACTTCCTTTGTGAGGATCTGAAAAATGTTGAATATCGAAAAGGTCCCTGATACGACGTCAGCGGTTATCGCAAGTGCGATCAGGCTGAGCACATCGTCGATGACAGCTGTGCTGATGATGGCTTTTGCCACATCTGTATGGAGTACATCAATCTCCCTGAGAACATTGGCAGTGATCGCGATACTGGTTGCTGTCAGGGCGGTTCCCACAAATATAGCGCTTTCAAAGTCAAAGCCAAAGAGGAGCGAAAGATAGTATCCGCCGATCCATGGGACTATGATGCCGATAAGTCCGATTACGCCGTACCTGACATCTATCAGATCCTTAAGTTTAAATTCAAAGCCAATGACAAAGAGAAGGATGACCGCCCCCAGACCAGCGAGTGTCTGGACAAAATCCGTGTATGTGATGAGCCCAAGCACACTCGGCCCGACGATGAGACCCACAAGGATCTCCCCCACCACAGCCGACTGGTTGATCCGGGCTGCGAGAAGATACCCGGCAAGGCCGATGAAGAGCAGGAGCGTCATCTGAAATTCAATAGAGTAGGCGAGGGTGCCAGACATAATAAATTATATTTGGTAATCCGTATATATGAGTCTGTTTATCCGGTGCTGATCTGGCAGGACAGTAGCTATCTGCAACCGGAAACCTTAGATTTGCTGTCCACATTCACCTGGCGTGGATATGCTGTTGAAGATTATAGTAGATCTGCAGGCAGTGTCCCTCTGTGTGAATACTTCCATGGGCAGCACAAACCATATCACAATCGGAATTATTAATCTGTGGCGCATCCCAGTGACATTCTGATTATGAATGATACGCCTGTTAATAGTGGACGATGAGCCCCTTCTTCTGGAACTAACAAAGATATATCTCGAAAAGATCGGCGATTTTACTGTTGATACTGCCGCATCCGCATGCGAAGCTCTGGAGATGATAAAGGCCACCAGGTATGACGCCATCGTCTCTGATTACCAGATGCCGGAGATGGACGGGATTGAGTTTTTGAAGGCTGTCCGTGGCAGCGGTTCTGACATACCATTCATCATCTTTACCGGGAAGGGTAGAGAAGATGTGGTCATTGAGGCGATAAACAATGGTGCTGATTTCTATCTCCAGAAAGGCGGGAACCCGAAGGCGCAGTTCGCTGAGCTGTCGCACAAGATCAGACATGCGGTAAGGGGGAGAGAGTCAGAAAAGGCGCTTAAAGAGATAAATACAAATTTCAACACACTTATAGAAGCGATTCCTGATGTTGTTTATTTCAAGGATGCTCAGGGACGCCACATCCTGGTGAACCAGACATTTGAGAAGCTTGTGGGTCTGAAAAAAGAGTCAATAATCGGAAAGACCAACAGGGAGCTCCTCCCACCGGATTTGGCAGAACTCTGCGATATAAGTGACAGGGAAGTGATCGAAAAACATGCCTCCATTCGGACAATTGAGGTTATGTGCGATGATCAGGGTAGAACTCTTTATTATGATACTACCAAATTCCCGGTGTATGATGAAAATGGAAATATCAGGGGCATAATCGGTACAAGTCATGACATTACTGTTCTGAAGCAGGCAGAAATGAAAATCCAGCAGTCAGAGATAATGTACCGGACTATTTTTGAATCCACCAGTGCACCTACGATGATTCTCGATGAGGACATGACCATAGTCCTGGCAAATTCAGCATCTGAAAACCTCTTAGGGTATTCAAAGGAGGAGATGGAAGGAAAGAAGAGCTGGACCGGGTTTGTTGTGAAGGAAGACCTCGATAGTATGAGAGAATACCACCGCCTGCGGAGAAGCGATACAGGGAGCGCTCCAGAAAACTATGAGTTCGGGTTAATCGATAAATCCGGGAATCTCCACGATATTTACCTGACTGTCCGGATAATCCCCGGGACAAAAAAGAGTGTTGTATCACTGCTGGATATCACCACCCGGAAACAGGTAGAGGAGGCGTTACGGGAGAGTGAAGAGAAATACCGGGACCTGTTTGAAAACGCCAACGACCTTATTCAGAGCGTTACGCAAGATGGTCATTTTGTGTATGTTAACCGTGCCTGGCGAAATAACCTTGGGTATACTGAGGAAGAAATCGCCGACCTTTCGCTATTTGACATTATTCATCCGGATAGCCAGGCACACTGCATGGAGGTATTCCAGCGTGTGATGTCCGGAGAGAAAGTTACTAACGTTGAAGCCGTGTTCGTTGCCAGGGACGGTAAGGAAATTTCGGTTGCGGGAAATGTCAACTGCAAATTCGTAGATGGGAAGCCGATTTACACCCGGGGCATCTTCCGTGACATTACTGAATGGAAGCAGATAGATGAGAAACTTGCTAAAATAGCTCGTAGATTCCAAACGATCTTCAACTCTGTCAATGATGGGCTGGCTATCATGGATAGAAGTCTGACAGTTAGAGAAGTGAATGACTATCGGCTCAGGGCATTGGGATTGAAAATAAACGAAGTTATTGGTAGAAAATGTTACGAAGTATTTCAACACCGGGATCAGCCCTGTGAGATATGTCCAGTTCAACCGGTATTTGAAAAAGGTGAAATGGTTCGTTTGGAAAAATCGGCGGTTGGTAAAGATGGTGCCGTAAAGTATTTTGATACTCAGGGAACCCCAATCTCTGATGGTAAAGGGAATATAGTTCAGGTAATAAGTTCGATGAGAGACATTACCGACCGGAAGGCGGCTGAGCAGGCGCTGGAGATCACAAACAAAAAACTCCAGCTCCTCTCCGGCATCACGCGCCACGACATCTTCAACCAGATCACAGGTCTGGCGGGCTACACCGACCTCATCGGTGAGATTATGCCCGATGACTCTGAGGTGCAAAACTACCTCGATAATATCATAAAACTGATCGCCACCATTGAAGAGCAGGTCAGGTTTACAGCGGATTATGAGGAACTTGGCATGCAGCCATTCCGGTGGCAGCGTGTGGGTGATATGGTGGAACGTGCGGCATCCGGTTACGCTGACTGCGGTATCAATGTCAGCATCGGTACCGGCACGCTGGAGGTCTTCACTGATCCGATGCTGGAGAAGATCTTCTTCAACCTTTTTGACAATGCCGTCAGGCATGGTAAGCACGTGACAGAGATCAGTGTCACCTGCCGGGAGGAGGGCGATGGCAGGGGTATGGTCATCACCGTCGAAGACAATGGCGCCGGCATTCCTGCGGAGATGAAGGAAAAGATATTTGAACGCGGCGTAGGCTCCAATACCGGTTACGGTCTATTCCTGACACATGAGGTCCTTGCGATCACAGGGATGTCGATTCGGGAGACCGGCGAAGAAGGGAAAGGGGCACGCTTCGAGATCATTGTCCCGCCGGGCGGGTGGCGTGGGGGTTAAAATTCCTCTTCATGAATGAGACTCAGAGATTTCCATAAATAAGTTTTATGCAGTCCGGTACGCTCCATCCGGCACGACAATCTCAAACCTCGCCCCGTTTCCCGGCTCGCCGGTCTCGGTGATCGTGATGCCGGTAATTGACAGGATTTCACGCGTGAGAAACAACCCCAATCCGGTGTTCTTTCCAACCCCGCGTTCGAAGATCTTCTCTTTCTCGGCCAGCGGGATCCCGACCCCGTCGTCTTCGCAGAGAATGATCAGATCCCCTGCCCGATCTTCTGATGAAAATCGGACAGTGGTGACCTTCCCGCCGTGGCGGATTGCATTGTCGATTAAGTTGCAGAATACTTTCTCCAGCATCGGGCAGGCAAACACCTCTGTTCCATGAGGGAGATCGTTTATGATCTGCACCTGACTCTCTGGCGTCATCTCCTTTGCTGCCGTTTCCACGAGCCTGCGTGCGTCCTGCCAGGCAGAAGCCGCCACACTGATCTCTTCATAGGTTTTTGTGAACTGGATCATGGACGAGATTTGCTCTGCAGCGGTTGTGACTCTCTGGAAATACTCTTTGTGACTGAGGTCAGGCTGGTCATCTTCAAGTATTTCAAGGCACCCTCTGAGGACGGTCAACTGGTTGTTGATGTCATGCCGGGTGATGCTGTTAATCAGGTTCAGTTTCCGGTTGGCCATGGTAAGCGCCTCCTCCCAACGCTTGCGGTCTGTGATGTCCAGCAACGATGCAACGCTTTTTTTGGTTCCTGGAATTACATCAATGGAGAGGTAGATATTCCGCATCTCACCGGAACGCGTAACGGCCCGGAATTCATAATGCCTTAATGCTGCCTCCCGATCTTTCCTCCTTAATGTATGCTGGAGACCCATGCGTTTGAGGTCTTCTCTGACAACAAAATCAGTCCAGCTCATTTTTCCTTCGATCTCTTCTTTTGAAAAGCAGGTCAGGGATTCGAATCCGGCGTTCGCAAGGCTGATTATGGTATTTTCTTCAATTACAACTGTAGCTGTACCGGTATTTTCAAAGACTGTACGGTACCGCTCTTCGCTCTCACAAAGTGCCTTACGCACGGCGTAATCCTCTGTCACATCCCGAAACACTAACACCACGCCTTTGATGTTGCCTTCGCTATCCCGAATCGGTGCGGCAGAATCGGCGATCTGGTATTCTCTCGCATCTTTTGCGATGAGCATGGTGTGGTTTGCAAGCCCCACGTTCTCACCTTTTTCCAGCATCTTTTTGACCGGGTTTGCGGCATGTTCCTTTGTTATGGCATTAACAATATGGAAAACTTCAGTGAGCGGTTTGCCCTTTGCCTCCTCAACGGCCCAGCCTGTGAGATCTGCCGCCACCGGATTCATGCGGGTGATTGCACCTTCGGTGTCGGTGGTGATCACCGCGTCGCCGATGGAGTGAAGAGTGGTCCGGAGGTGTTCCTCGCTTTCCTGTAACGCCTCTTCGGCCCGTCTCCGCTTCAGGACAAGCCATAGCTCCTGCATCATGATAGAAAGTTCCCGGACATCCTCATCCGTATAATCCGTGGGTTTGTTCGCTACGCCGGCTATAATGACGATATGGCTACCGTCCATGACCGGAATATTCATGTGCCTGACAATTTCCGGGTGGCCTTTGGGGTATCCCTTCTTCTTTGGGTTGGGTGCTGCATAATCGTTTGTGATCACCGGCCGGCGCTGCCGCACTGCCTCGCCCCAGAGGCCGGTATTTTCGGTCCTGAATATGATGGGCTTCTTCTGGAGGGAGTATTCCTCCATCGCAGTCTGCGACCATGCGTACATCGTCAGTTCACTCTCATCGTCATTGAGGAAGGCAAGATAACCGAGCGGGCTTCCGGTGACAATCCTCGTGCCTTCGACTGCATAATTGAGGAGTGCCTGCCCGGGTTCCTGTATCTTCTCGTAAAAGCCGAGCATGTATTTGAGCCGGCACTCGCTCTCCCGGATCCGCCGCTCACTCAGGGCAAGCTCATCATACTGGCGGTGGAGTTCCTCTTCGTGTGCGGTCAGCTGCTCGTATGCTGCCTGCAGTTCCTCCTCCGCCCGCTTGCGGTATGTGATGTCCCGGATAGACTCGATTGCACCGACAACCTCGCCCTGCGGATTGTAGAGCGGGCTTGCTTTGCCCATCAGCGTGAGCTTGTGACCTCTGGGCTGGGGCAGGGTAGTATCGGCGATCAGGACGACGCCCCTGTCATGGATGACATTCTTGTATTTTTTTGCAATAATATCTGCGGATTCAAAGATCAGGTCGATAAGGATCGGACGCCGAATCCCGTAGAAAGGTAGTGCATACTCGTAATCTCCCTTCCCCAGCATTTCTGCAGCTGAAACGCCGGTCATTTCTTCGATTGCCTTGTTCCATGCAATCACATGACCTGATCTATCGATAGCAAGCGTTGCATCCGGCAGAAAATTGAGAATGTTACTCTCCCGCCGTTCCAGATCCCGAATCTCTGTCTCAGCCTGCCGTTTTTGGATTGCGAGGTTTACTTTGTGTGCCAGTTCGGTATACTGGGGTTTCGGTTTCCCACCTTTTTGGAGATAATAGTCAGCCCCTTCATTGAGTGCCTCAATGACGACATCCTCTCTACCCTTCCCGGTGAAGATGATGAATGGTATGTCAGAACCGCTACCACGGACAGTCTTTAAAAACTCAATCCCATCCATCTCCGGCATCTGGTAATCAGAGATGATTGCCTGGTACTGATTTTTCTTCAGGAGATCAAGTGCAGACAATGCTGAGATGGCAGTATCAACGTTGTAGTGTCCGTCTCTTTCGAGATATAGCTTGCAAAGTTCAAGCAGGGCGGGTTCATCATCAACGCAGAGAATATTGATACAGTTCAGATGTCTGGTGTTTCCCGGTTGATACTCGTCTGTAGTCATAAACCATACACCAGTGATATCCATTACAGGTGAATAGAGAGGGTTACTATTAATATCTTTTCTTTGGAGGAGTATCTCCGAACTGAGCCCGTTTATCCAGTGTTAATCTGGCAGGACAGACGCTTTATGATAGTCAGATCTAATTTCTTCCAGATGAGTGTGAAGCGGTGTGCTCTGCTATAACCTGTACCAGTTAAGAACGATTGAAAAAAGGGTTGCATGAGAGCGGTAGCCCTCTGAAAAATACAGGAAAACTCAGTAAAATGGAAGAATGAATTCAGGTATGTTATGTGAAGGAGCGATAACTGGTGTCACCTCATAAAAAAAGCTGTTAATGGTAATTTTCAATATTTATTTACCCTGTCAGGTATATCATCTTCTATGTTCAGAATCAGAAGAGACCGTAATATATGCATTTTAGGAGTCTTTATTCTCCTCATATTAATATCTGCACCTGTATCCGCAGAAAGTCAGTGGGAAACTGCCAGTATATCTGATAGCAATATTTCTGCGATTGCAGGGGTGGTGTCTGGTAATAATATTGTGTACACAGCGGCATTTGGCGAGGCGATCAACCTTAGCACTCCACGGGGAGTATTTCTGTACTCAACAGACACCCATGATACAAAACTCATAGGTACTACTCCTGCAAACATGACACTTACAGGAGCAGATATCTCAGGAGATTATATCGTCTGGTTTGAAGAACCGCAGGTGACATTTAATCACTCTAAAGAAGAAACCGGCCGGAACAGGATTATTCTGTACTCTGTTGCAGAGGATTCATCATCAACAATATACAGTTCAGAAGATGCCTCATGGCCAAAGGTCTCCGGGCAACAGGTGATCTGGTCAGACACTTCCGGGGATTCATTTACAGAATATGTTACGCTCTATAATATCAGTTCAGAAAAAACAAAGGTTCTGCCGGGGATCTCGTCAGTAGACGGAGCAGATATCGGATTTGATGGAGGGCAGATTCTCTACCAGAACTCTAGTACACTGGATCTCTGCCTGTATAATATTCCTTCAGAAAAAAACACCATAGTCTCAAAACACATACACACGAATACTTCAGTTGTGTCAGCTGACAAACACGCATTGGGCGGGAATTATATAATCTTCACAAACAGAATAATGAACAAAACCGGTCCGGAAAAAGGCATCAGTAATGAACTGATCCTCTATATTATATCCACGGGTGAAACAAAATATATCAATCCGTCAACAGGCGAATTTGTGGATAAATTATCTAAACAGGAGAAATCTGCCATCATTGATTATCCATTTGCAGACCAGAACCGGGTTGGATGGGTTGATATAACCGGGATATCAAAGTCTGTAATAAAAATACTCAACCCGGTGACCAGTGAAGTTTCCTCAATCCACACAGATTACTTTGTGTCATTCCCGCATCTGGATGGGGATTCTGCCGTCTGGGGAGATTCAGGCAAAATGATACTTGGTACAGAGAAAACTGATAAAACACCTCCTGTACCGGCAACGTCAGAGAAAGCTGTGCCCGGGTTTGGTTTTATTGCCGGGTTGTCTGCACTGGCAGTTGTGGGTGTAGCGGTTGTTCTGAGAAGGAATAACCAATAAAACTTATAGATCTCTTTTTTAGACACGGTCACGTGAAAATCCCTGAATTAACCCCGGGATTAACCCGGCAAAATTACGATTATTCTCCATTTCCCATCTGCGCGAATGCTTCCTTCTGTTAATAGAGGATCTTGAAGAAATTAACCACATTTTTGTTACTTGGTGCTACATTTATTCAAAAAATTAGTCAATCTGTCCTCTTCTATTCCTTAAACTGACTTACATGAGGAAGTATTATACACCAGAATGTGTCCGAAGATGTTCTGGTACAGCCTAAATTAACCAGATTTGTGGATATGAGAAAAAGTGAGGCAATATAATTAAGAGTTCACAATAAGGCCATCCATGCCATATATGAGCCAATCACCAGAATCACAAGCAGAATAATCAGGAGTTTATAACAGCAACTTTTGCAGAGACCAAATATTCCTTCATCTCCTTTAATAGTTGCCGAATTACATGCTCTGCATGTATGGGCGGGACCGGCGGAAAGTACGGTCTGCCCGTGTTCTTTTTCGTACATCTTTTTGATTTTTTCATCAAGATTGGGGCTGTTATGAATTCTGTGCCAGTCATCATTGCTCATACCCTAAAAATAATCGCATTCGCTGCATTTAAGCCAGATCTCATATTCATCGGGCTGTTCAACAACAACTGTTTTTCCCCCACATTTAGGGCATTCAATCGCTTTTTCACTCATCATGACATGACTCCTTTTATTAGTTATAAGCAGTTAGGCTTTTAAAACATTCATTTTAGTTACAAATTCTGTTTCCACATTCAGATATCAAATTGTCTTTTATAGCTGATTTTTTTCAGGAGACTATGGGATGATATGGTTTGGAGAAGAGGCGGGTCTTCTTCTTTTTGGATATTTCCGAGTGGCAGTTTTCGATGAGTCTGGTGTAGAACTGCCTGATGATGGAGGAGTAATAAAAGTCCGGATTTGGACACAGTAACAGAATGCGAGGGGAGGGATTTGAACCCGCGAACTCCTGCGAGATCGGATCTTGAGTCCGACGCCTTTAACCTCTTGGCTACCCTCGCTTTAGTGTTGACAACAAGTGTCGTGTTTGGTTTTGTTTGATTTGATCCTGATAAGTGTTGCACTGTGGTGTAATACTTATTGGATTTATTACTTGGATGGATATCTGGTTAAAGGTTGCTAAACAGTGTAAGCTTTGAATTGTCAGGTCAGGATCTCAGGATCTCAGGATCTACCACCCCACAAACCTGAAAACAGAATATCTCACTTAATCCTTACTGTACCCTCACATAAAATCAGAAAGCCCCATCTGCTTCTCCGGTGGCTCCCCGAAAGTCGAGAGAATTGCCATATCCAGCATCTCAACACGTTGTTTTGTGTATTTGGAGACCTTGTATTTCTCACAGATATTAAGGGAGATCTCAAGGTATTTCTTCACAGAACCCTCATGCACTGTCTGGATAATTTTATTCCCACACCTCGTACACTTGCCTGAAAGTGTCATCCTGCGGTATTTTGAGTTACACTTTGTGCATCGCATCTTCTGTTTTGAAAATGCATTGAGGTTGCCCATCAGATCACGGATGAAATGGGTGTTTAACACACGTTCTGCGACATCATCCTCGTCCACCGCACGAATAATCCTTCCAAGTTCAAGTTCTGCCTCAAGTTTGTCAATCATCGTTGTCAGCTGTGTGTACATCGATTCGATAGGACCTGCAGAGATATCTGATGTGTCGTGCGTAAACATGATCCCCTCATACTGGGCAGGAGTACCTAACCTCAGTTCCACATGATCGATAATCTTTTCAAGCTCTTTAGGGTGGGTGCACTTCAGTGATTCCAGATAGAGTTCAAGGGGGTATGACGGGCAGGCATCCAGATTATGACTCTCCTTGTCCACCTCGGCAGGATCGAGCCTGCTTGTTAACACAAGAGGTGCATCCATTGAACCACCTCTGGTCTCCGGCAAAAACGATCTTGAGAAGTTGATAAGACCGTCAAGAAGAAGCATCACACAATCCTCATCACCATCGCACTGTCCGGTAAAAATCCCGTTTGCGACCAGAGTATGATCCTCTGCGACTGTCAGGCAGTAGACGTAATCCTCTGTCGATTTGATCACTTCCCGTCCTGTGACCGTGTCATTGATCATCATCCTGCCATCAAAAGTGGGGACACTGTCACCAATTTCCACTTCAATTGCCTTAATTTTTCTCAGGTAATCAATATCAGAGACGAGCATCGCGTGTTCAGGCGTTACGATAATGGTCTTCCCGCGTTTTGTGTCAAACCGGATCAGCGTTGCAGGAGATCTGTGGACAGAAACTGAAGTGACTTTCCTGAGCCGGACTGTACCATGAGAGTCTACACTGTTAACAAAAAACGGTCTGACAGGATCAGAATAATATGTCCCGAAATTGTCCAGCTCCGGCCTTGTAATATCGAAATTTTCGACCACAAAGTGCCCTATCGGAAGTTCCCTCCATTCCCTGCCGTCATAGACCGTTATGAGTGTATCACCGTGGAAACAGTTTCTTCGTTTTGCCGCGTGGAAAAATGGATGGGCATAACCCACATCTGCCTTTGAAAAACCGATCAGGCGGCAGAGCACACCTGCACTTGTGTGTGGTGCAAGACCCATCAGGAGCTGGCCTACAATATCGTCACGCGTTTTTGCATTGTAAAACGGCTTCATGCCGTATATTTTAACCAGCGTCTCATCGACAAAATTTGCCACTTTTACCAGCCAGTCTCCGCAGCCCTCAGAAACCAGAATATCCTGTACCCTGAGTTCGAGCACCTGTTCGCTGTCTGTCAGTGGTTTACCATATATATCTGAGGTATACCCCAGTGACAACAGTTTTTCAACAGAGACACCAATCTCACGTGGCCTGATATGTGTCAGCGGGAGATCAATCATATCGAACCGTGAGGTCCCGTCCTTGAAAACATAAATCTCCTGCACAGCCCGAAGAATTCCCTTTTCAATAGGCTCAACAGCCCGCTCACGTGAAATCAGGCCTTTTACGCCCTTTACGAGTTTAATGTCTCCATCTCTCATATGCAGGTGACGGAGGGCTTTCTGATATTCTTCCTTCACATTTATTTTAATCACCTGACTGCAGACACCTTCCACCCCGCAGGCAGGACAGACGCCGTCCACAACCTTCCTGTTGCAGCGTGGACATATAAACACGGGTTCTGTGTGGGCGCCGCACTCACAGATGTTTCTGTACGTCTCTTCCCCGCATTTTATACACCGCCTCTTCCCGATCTCGGTCATAATTGTGCCGCTGTCCTTGTTGGAGTAGGCCTTCTCTTTTGCAAGTTCCTGAAACGAACGTCTGGAACCGCCTGCCTCCCCGACCGGGAACAGTGCATGTGGCGGCGGGCGCATCTCACGGGGTTTTGCTTTCCCTGGTCTGCCCATACGTGCCCCAATTCTTGTCCCCGCCTTTGAGCGCATCTTAAAACCTGAGAGGTGCATGACAAGTTTCAGGGGCTCTTCTGGCAGTTCACCATCCCACTGTTCCCTCTTTTTAAGTTCAGTTGTGAGACCAAGGCAGGCAAGAAGAACCAGCGGCCTGTCCGGAACAATATTTCCGTTTAGAACCCTGTGCGGAACAAGCAGTTCTTCAAGTATCGCTTTTCCCGGACCTTTTAGAGGCAATGTCAGAATGCCCTGTTTCATCTTCCCTGTCTCAGAAACAAAGCGTGCAAGTTCACATATCTGCCCGCAGGTGATGTCATCCCACATATACGTATATTCGGGATGCAGAAATGCCCCTTCTAACGCCATTGTGATCGCGTCTTTCTCATTTTCCGGGTGCTTTTTACCCCCTTCAAGCATCCACCACTCCTCACAGTAGGCTGGCGGGATGAGCATGTGGTTGTTCTCAAGGAACTCACCATAACTGACAAGCATCTCTCCCACATCAAGAATCTCTGCAACGCTACCCGTCAGTTTCACTGCTTCATCTTTATCGTCAACACGTAACACATCGCCGTTCTTCAGCTTCACTGTCGGTCCTTCAATCGTATCCACAGGACAGACACCGGTCGCCTTTCCCGGACGTTCCACCTTCATCTGTGTTCCGACTGCAAGGAAATCCCCAAGAATGTGCAGGCTTGCGGGGCTGTAACCTGCAGCTGCAAAGCCTGTGTTCCGTGCACGCCCGTATCTGAGCCTGAAACCGCCTTTCCTCATCGGGTATCCGAAAACAGGACGGCCGCCAATCAGGTCGCGGATATACTTGTCTTTTGGTTTGATAACCGGGATGCCATCCTTTGTCTCTTCTTCATCATCGTCACCGCTTTTTGATGACGCGCCTGCAACAATCTGTTCAAGCCAGTCCCAGCCTTCCATTTTGACCTTTTGTACGGTCTTCTGGATCTTTGGGGCCTTTAATACCAGACCTTCTGCCACTACAAGTGCCATACCGCCTCTGACGATATTTGTCTCCACCCGTTCAAGGTTGCGGTAACCAGAGACCTCCACACGTTCTGTCGGTTCCCCATCAATACAGACAGGACAGTTCCTGATAATATGTCTTAATTCATCATCACCAGGCAGGTACTGAAGGCTCATTATTGAGTTGTATCTTTTCACCTCTTCCACATACCGCTCGACTTCCTCCTCACGCGGTATGTACCTGTTCAGTCCGAGTCCCTTTCTGACATAATCCCCAACAAGAACGGAAAGTGCCTGAGCGGTACCGCCGGCACTCCTGATGGGTCCCGCATAGTAGATTATCAGGTAATCTGTCCCGTCATCGTTTTTGCCAATTCCCACCTTTGCAATCCCTTCTGTGGGTGCGGCAACAACACCCTCAGTCAGTAGTGCCATTGACGCCCTGATGGCATGATCGAGGATCTCTTCGCGTGTGGTCTCGCCGAACTTTTTTGCGATGAAATCATCGCCTATTTTGAATGAGACCTCCTCACGCGACATCTCCTCTCCCAGTTCTCTGAGCCTTGCCGCAACGCCCTTATAGCCGAGGAGCGCCTCAACCCGGTCTGCGAGATCGTTTGCCACCGGGATCTCCACATCTGTACTTGGGTCAAAACCCTTATTCCTGGTTTCTTTTGCAATTTCAATCGCTGTATTCAACTTTCCTTCAAGCGAATTGAAATATGCCTCCATTGTGGGTGAGACCTCCATGGTGTTAAGTTTGATGAGACTGGATTTTAGTGTTGTGCAAGGAGTGCGTAAGGGTTATGCACTGCAGAATAACTGCCTGAAGTGGTAAACACAGATTCTGTTTTATAAATGGTGGTAAAAAACACATGAAATATTACAAATATTACAAATCCATACATATTACTCCTGTCACCTCAGCAGTACTGTATCGTGTATTTCACACCCATAACTAACACAGTATAATAAGCAGATGAAACACGTCTTCATCCAATACAGATCCACCCTCAACCGGAGTTTTAAATGTATAATGTTCGCAGTTATTGTATCGGAAAGGCTCACGAAGAGGTCATAAAAACCATCCTCAAAAGAGGTATTTACCTTGTGACAGAGGATGGCGAAAAGACACTCGAAATGGATGAGCCACTCAATATTCACGTGAAGAATCCGTTTACTGACTACATGGTCAGCCCCCATAACATGTTTGGCCAAAACGCAATGCAGCAGTATGTACATGACCTCCTGTACGGTACAGACAGTGAATTTGTATACACATACCACGACCGTCTCTTTGATTACCCGCTGACAGTGGAGGACAGCTGCAATTTGTCATACAAAGGAGATGGTGACGGACAGGGAATTAATCAGATAAAATTTATCATTGAAAAACTGAAGAAAGAGCCAAATTCACGCAGGGCGGTAGGGATAACCTGGTTTCCTCATAAAGACACATCTTCAGACAATCCGCCATGTCTCCAGAGAATTCAGTGTTTTATCAGGGATGAAAAACTCAATATGCATGTTGAATTCAGGAGCAATGACATGCTCTCTGCTCTTGGCGCGAATATGTATGCGCTTGTGCACCTCCAGAAGATGATCGCAGATGCACTCTCTGTCACCTGCGGCTGGTATTCCCATACTTCAGTCTCTGCACACATATACTACGACCGTGACCACGAAGAACTGATGAAATATGTAAAGGGTCTCGGGCTTGAAAAACTGATTCAGCAGAGTGACAATTGTGGTTTAATCGCAAAAAAACGTACATGACGCCTCAGTGTCAGGCGCAGTTTTGATGAAAGTGGCTGGCAGTTGCCCACGGCTGAAATTGTGGGCTTGCTGCCTCTTCTGATCGTGAAAAACAGTTTTTATTATATTTCTCATTAGTCCAGGTGTTTTCTCAGGATTTCCGGTCCTACTGTGCCCATTTTATACAGTGTCATTGCGGCACAGGATTTCAGAAGCCCCTCTGAATTATCAATTGTTTCAAGGAGCGGTGCAATTGCGGGTTCACCTATACGGCAGAGCGCAAGTGCGGCAAAACCTCTCACAAAGTCTTCTTCATCATCCAGAAGAGATATCAGTGGTTTTATTGCCGGTTCACCCATCTCACCCAGTGCCGCTGCGGCGTATTTTTGTGCATTACTGTCAGGGAATATTTTCATCATTGAGATTAAGGGTTCAACAGAAGGTTCGCCGATTTTTACGAGTGCCCTTGCGGCATACCAGCGGATATCGTTATCTGGTTCATTGAAGATCAGGTCAACAAGCGGCTCAACCGCCTTTTCGCCAATATCCACCAGTGCTTCAACTGCATCTCTTCTTTCTTCAGGTGTGCCTGATTTCAGGACATCAATGAGGGATTCTGTTTTATCTTCGCTGGTCATGTTGTAATTTCCTTTTTGTATTATACTCTTTTATCTTTTCTGCGTTTTAAGTGCAGAAACTATGGCAGTGCGGGTATCTGAATCACATTTGTCAGGCATTTTTTTAAGTTCTTCATCAATATCTAATCCCATGCTAAAAAGGGCTTTGACAACCCCTGTCCTGACGAGTTCATCTCCGTTGCAGAATGCTCTCACTAATGGTTCGATCGCCTGCTTTCCGTAACGTGAGACTGCCTTTGCCGCTCTGCTTCTCATGTATGGGTCCGAATCACCAAGTGTGGATATTAACGGTTCTATCGCGTCCGGTTCATTAATATCACCCAATGCAATTGCCGCCCTCCATCGAAGGTCGTCATCCTCGTCTTTCAGTGCTGTGATAAGTACATCAAGTGCAGGTTTTCCTGTTTTCCCGAGCGCTTCTGCCGCTTCCCACCTTACACCACTGTTTTCGTCACTTAAGAGATGAGATAACGGTTCGACTGCAACGGGGTCACCGATTTCACCTAGTGCGATTGCTGAGCGGTACCTATACTCCACATCATTCTTTTTTAGTGCGGATATAAGTCCTTTCACATCCTTTTTTCTTTTCATTTTGATTACATCCGCACCGGCACAGGTCTGGAAATAATCACCACCCTTTTTGTTGCCCAAAACGATGGGAGACTCTCTGTTAATTGCCTTTTCAGTAATGTATTCAATAATTTTTGCCTGTTTTTTTTCAATTCTTTCAAAGATTAAGCCTGAAACTCCTGAAACAATGATAAACATTAGTGCCCGGATTATGGTGTTAATATCAAAGAGATTACCTGTGATTGAAATATCGATTGTAATGTGAAGAAGAGCAAGGTAAATGCCCAGAAATATTGTTTTTCTCTTGTAAAAATATGCAAAAACGATTATCAGGAGATAAAATAAGTGTGTGTACCCACTGGCGTATCCAAGACTGTAATGGATGAATAATTCAAGCCCTGTGCAAACCAGAAATCCAAGTGCAAGCATGGTGATATCTTTTTTTTCAACATCCGAATAATCACCTGTAAATTGTTTCATATTAACATGATGATATTTTTTGATTTTATTTATAATTAGTGGATGGTTGGCTGACAACAACCGCGATTATGGACTTTTCTGCATGATTTTAACGTGAATCGGATATAATCTGATTCACCATGGCATTTTTGATAGTTGAACCGGAGAAAATGAGTAAGGCAAAATTATAAAATTAAATGGATTTTGTTTAGATCAAGCTGTCTTTATTTACATGAAGTTAATTATATATTGAATGCCATCATAATACGGGTGTGAGGTACATAAGATGGTTGGTTTAGCAAAACTGAGTGATGATCAGATGAAAAAAGTTGTAGCATGTGAAGATGATGTTAGTGTTGTTCTTGTAGCATACGAGAAGACATCCCTTGCAGACCTGAAAGCAGATGCAGTCTCAAAAGTTCAGGCTCTGGAAAAAGAAATTGGTGTTACCCTCGTTGCCTACACGTAATCAGACGCTTCGAACTGTTTTTTGACTATAGTGGCAACAGTCTGTCACTGTGAGGAGAAAGCCTTACTCTCTGAGGGGGGTGGGGCTTTCGATTTTATTCTGGAATGATTCTCCTTTTTTTTATATCCAAAACCGGACTGTATTTGTAACAACAGCATATAACAGGGAACAAACGCAGGGAAAGAATGTTTCTTCAGTTGACAGGTTTATGGAACCAGCCAAATTAATTATGTTAATTTATGGGCTGGATATACTGAGTTTGTTTACCGGAAAGACCTGATTTGACAGGTCCTTATGGTGTCCATAACAATTAGGTGGATTTTAAATAACAGCACTCACAACTGTGTTTTATGCTTTCGGATACAGATGGGAGGGAGGAAATACCGGATGTATCCGAAGAGTTAAAGACAATTGAGGCTGTTATATCCGGACGTGTCCAGAATGTGGGTTTCAGATCCTGTGTGAGAAAAAGTGCACTGAACCTTTCAGTTTGTGGTGAAGTTCAGAACCTTGATGACGGGTGTGTTCTGATATGCGCAACATCAGAGGGAATTATACTGGAAAAATTTTTATCTTCCTTATATGAATGTCCACGTGCATATATCCACAACATTAAAACAAAGGAAATCGAATCACGACATTTTGATGCTTTTTATATCGTCAGGGGAATGCCACCTCACGACTGAAAAACAGATGTATTCAGTAATGAATGCGAAATATTTTGTTATATTTCAGAGAATTACAGAGGTTTAATACATTATAATCGATAATTTCCTGATTGATCGATGATTTGAGTTTTGATGTAAGTTTTTTAATCAGATTGTCATCAAGATGACACCTTTTTGTACCGTATTCGTATTCGTTCTCTGAGATTCCCTCAGTGACAAGTGAGAATACTGTTTTGTCAACCATGTCGGCCTTTAGTGGATCAATCAAATCTATGATGAGTGAATGTTCACCCTGCCTGAGCATGCCGTAATCCGGGTTCATGTGAGTACCTGTTACAGATACACAGGTGTTGCCGAAGAGCATGGCATATCCAAGAGAGAGCATGGCATTAACCGGATCTCTGTGGGGTCGTACTGTTCTCTGCCTGAATTCCAGTTTTGGGTCTGTGGTCCGTGACATGATCTCATAGTACATATCAGAAGCAAATTTATGTATTCTCCTGAGTTCATCCATTTTTATAAGGTAGTTCACTTCATCAAGTGTCCTGTGCATAATCTCCTGTTCCCCTCTGTAAAACAGGTCTTTTCCCAGAATTTCGCTCGTTTTCTCTATCATGAGCAGGCGTGATTTTAACGATGTCCTCACAATTTCGGTTGCATATGTGTGGTGTGGTGCCTGGATCTGTATCTGTCTCATGGTCTCGTCGGTTCTGAAACCAAAGGGGTGCAGGAATGCCAGGGGGGTACCATCCGGATCAAAAAAAGATATTGCAGAGCCTCTTTTTATCATGTGTGAGACAACAGATGTATGCAGGTTATGACCGCCTATAATAAGCAGGTGATCTATTGCTGAAAGGGAATATTCATCTGTTTTTCCCTTATACTGGATTGTTATTGTTGAAGCCGATGCCCTGATGTGAGCCCCAAAGCCTGATACTGCATGCCAGGGGAGAGATCCTGTTGTCATAATCTAATGCGGGATATTTCTGTATTCTGTTATCTATCCACTATAGACTTTAATTTATACTTTAATTCATCGTTATGTTTTTTGTTCAGACCAAAAGAGAAATATGACTGACAGGCAATAAGCAAAAAGAGATTTGTATGAAAACCGGTGCAGAATCTGAGTGGGGGAGGCTGAATCATGTTATGGTACATGAACCGGGTATAGAGGTATTCTTTGCCCTCCTGTATCCATCAGCACATCTGTATGAACGTTTTTTTAATCTTGATGCCGCACGTTCCGAACATCAGGCTCTATGCAGTATGCTGCACGATGATTTTGGCGTGAAAGTAACACATCTCGAAGAAATTGTGAAAGAGAAGGCAGGGGAGGACGAAGATATTTTCAGGAGGCTTTTTCGCCTTGCTGAGCAGAGATCCAGACAAGTGGTGGAAGGTGATGTGTATCCAACATGCTGTCAGGGAGATTACCCCGTTTCACAGGTGCCCTACAATGAACGTGACCCCGGCCACCTCCTTGATATTGTAAAACTAAATCCTGAAATTATCCTCTCGCAGCATGGTGTCCGTACAGAGCTAATCCATCCGCTTTACAACCTTTATTTCATGCGTGATCAGCAGGCGGCAACTGACCTTGGTATGGTCCAGTCGTGGATGGCAAAAAGGGAGCGGGCAGATGAAGTTGACCTTTCAGGGCTTGCACTACAATCTGCAGGTGTAGATATCGTCCACCGTGTGGATGGCGGACGGTTTGAAGGCGGGGACTTCATGCCTGCCGGGGATTTTGCGCTGCTTGGGTGTGGTTTAAGGACTGATATGAACGGAATTAACTCATTTCTCTCGAAGGGCACTGCATTTGATGAGGTGGCGGTGGTTCATGAACCTGTCCACCCGCTCATAACAGGGCGGGACCCGATGGTCTGCATGCACTTAGACACGTATTTCAATATAGCAGCAGACGGTGTTGCAGTCGGAAATCCACTTCTTCTGAATGAGGCAAAAGTAGAGGTATACCACCGTTTCAGTGGAGGGTATGAGGCATCAGGTGAGAAACAGTCATTTGAGAGTTATATCCGGGAGAAAGGATTTCTAATTATTGAAATTACAACTCTCGAACAGCTATGCTACGCAACAAATTTCCTTTGTGTCAGGGACGGGGAGTGCATAGCGCCTGATACTTCTGCAATAGCACCCCTTGTGCTGAAACGTCTTTTTGCAATGGCCAAACGTGCGCCCGGGAAATATGGCCGTCTTCTGGAACAGGCGAAGTATGATTACGAGATGCTTACTAAAACCGGTTGTTTCTTCCCGGAAAACAGAGAACTCCAAAAATCCGGTGTTGAAATGCAGGCACTGACTCTGACCAGTGCAACAGGCGGGTATGGTGGTGCACACTGCATGACCTGTGTAATTAACCGCAATTAACCGCACTCAGGGCACAATTTGTGTGCCCGTTTTCCCCTCAAGTGCTTCTGTGGTATGCTCAAGTGACGTGATAACTGCTTTTTTTCCGCCTGCTTTTATGAATTTTATACATGCAAGCATCTTGGGTGCCATGCTGCCTTTTGCAAACTCCCCTCTGTTGAGAAGTGCCTCTGCAGAGTCCACCCTGATCTCCTCTATTCTTTCTGCATCACCTTTTCCGAAGTTTCTGTATACAGAGTCCACATCTGTAAGGATAAGAAGCACATCAGCACCTATGCCTGTTGCAAGTATGCCTGCAGCAAGGTCTTTGTCAATAACCGCTTCGATTCCGGTGAGTTCCTCATTTTCATTAGTGAATACGGGGATACCTCCGCCTCCTGCAGCAATGACAATGAAACCTGTGTCAAACAGGCTTTTTATTGACCTCTCTTCAACAATCATGACAGGTTCCGGTGACGGGACAACACGCCGGAATGAGCTCTCTCCCGCACCTGTGTTATGGATTTGCCACCCTCTCTCCTTTTTTAACATCTCTGCTTTTGTTATGGAATAATACGGTCCTATCGGTTTTTCAGGGTTCCTGAATGCAGCGTCATTTCTGTCTACAAGTGTCTGCGTAATAATAGTGATTACAGGACGGTGTATCCCATCTTTATGGAGGCGGTTTTTGAGAGTCTGCTGGATCATATATCCAATCAGTCCCTGGCTTTCAGCGCCGCAGATGTCAAGAGGCATATGTGGAAGAGTGCCGCTTGCACATTCCTCTTTTAGGAGGATGTCCCCTACCTGCGGACCGTTGCCGTGTGTGATGAGCACCTGGTGTCCCTCGCTGATAATGGATACTATCTCTTCCACTGCTGCTTTTACGTGTACAAACTGTTCTTTTGCAGTTCCTCTCTCGCCGCGCCTGAGAATGGCATTCCCTCCAAGTGCCACAACCACCTTCATACCTGAGAGTATTGCAGTTACCTGTTTTTAATGTGCAGGAGTGGGGAAAGACTGAATTCTCCCGGCCGGGAGAAGTTCATGCCTTGTCATTCAGAAGAGATCGCTCCGGAGTGTTAGTACAGATTTTGCATTATACAATTTACAATTTACAATTATAATGTCTGCAGCACTAACTCTGCTCATAACTGTCCTGTTTTTGTGAAGTATCGGTATTATTATGCAATGCTATAGTATAACATACTGGTGAAGATGTTCTGGAACAAAAATATGGAGACTCTCAAGGGGGCTGACCTTGAGGCACTCCAGTTGAAAAGGCTGCGCCGGACTGTCAGGCAGGCCGAAAAAGTGCCATTTTATGCACAGCGCTTAAAGGAGGCGGGTGTTTCTGCCGATGACATAAAATCCCTCAGCGATTTAACAAAAATCCCATTTACATATAAAAAAGATCTTCAAAGCAGCTATCCTTTTGGTTTTCTCGCCGTTCCTTTAAAACAGGTGGTGCGGATTCATACAACATCCGGGACCACAGGTAAACCAACAGTCGTTGGTTACACCAGACAGGATCTGGACAACTGGTCTGAGCTTATTGCCAGGAATCTGACAATGGTCGGGCTTACAGATGAAGACATATTCCAGAATGCCGTAAACTATGGTTTGTTTACAGGTGGTCTTGGCTTCCATTACGGTGCTGAGAAAGTGGGCATGACCGTTGTGCCAAGTGCAACGGGAAATACAAAACGCCAGATTGAGATGATCGATGATTTTGGTGTAACTGCTCTTCACTGTACACCGAGTTATGCGATGCACATTGCAGAAGTGGCAGAAGAGATGGGATCAACTCTGAATGCCTTAAAGACCGGGATTTTTGGTGCCGAACCCTGGTCTGATAATATGAGAAAAATACTTGAGGAAAAGCTTGGTGTCACTGCTTATGATTCCTATGGGATGAGTGAGCTGTACGGGCCGGGTGCGGCATTTGAGTGTCCTGAACACAACGGGTTGCATTTCTGGCATGACTCTTACTATGTTGAGATTATTGACCCGGAGAGTGGAGAACAGCTAGAAGCCGGTGAGCGTGGTGAACTGGTTGTGACTCCGCTTAACAAAGAGGCGATGCCGCTTCTCAGGTACCGCACAGGTGATCTGACCATGCTCATGGAGGATGATTGTCCATGCGGACGCGGGCAGAAGATTGCCCGGATTATGGGACGGAGTGATGATATGATGGTAATACGCGGGATAAACGTCTTTCCGTCCCAGATTGAACATGTGCTCAGTTCACTGCCTGAAGTGGGCGATCAGTTTATGGTGTATATTGACAGAATCAATCATCTGGATGAAATGACAATAGAGGTTGAGATGAACAGGGAATTTTTCAGTGGTGAACTGCAGGACCTGAGCAGGGTGCAGAAGAAGATGATGGGAGCACTAAAAGATGTGTTAAACCTGCGTACAAAAGTGATTCTTGTTGAACCGGGATCACTGCCGAGGTTTGAAGGCAAGGCAAAGCATGTTGTTGACAGAAGGGGGCAGGCATTTTGACGGCATGGAATCCGCGTATTGAGAAGATGCCGGTTGAGGCGCTTAAAAAACTCCAGTTCAGGTATCTTAAGACGCTTATCTGCCGGCTGTACAGTTTCTCGGATCTCTACAGAAACCGTATGGACGAGAGCGGGGTTCACCCGGATGATATCCGGTCACTTGCTGATGTCACGAAACTGCCGTTTATGGTAAAAAGTGACTTCCGTAACAACTACCCTGACAAAATGTTCACTGCACCGCAGGATGAACTTGTGCGTTACCATGTATCTTCCGGAACAACAGGTAAGCCCACTGTGGTCGGGTACACACAGAATGATCTTGACAACTGGACTGACTCACTTGCCCGTTCTTTAATTGCCTGTGGTGTTGGCAGAGGGGATGTGGTGCAGGTTGCATACGGATATGGCCTTTTCACGGGCGGTCTTGGTCTGCACTACGGGGCTGAAAAAATAGGTGCGACTGTTGTTCCTGCCTCTGTCGGAAATACCGAGCGCCAGATAGAACTCATGCAGGATCTGCGGGTTACTGTAATTGCCTGCACTCCGTCATATCTTATTCATATCGGAGATACCGCAAAAAAGATGGGAGTATCAATAAAAGATGATACAAATCTCAGGGTCGCAATTTTAGGTGCGGAACCCTGGTCTGAACAGATGCGTTTACGTATCGAGGATCAGATGGGAATAAAAGCATATAATATCTATGGCACCAGTGAAATTTCAGGCCCGATGTTTACAGACTGTAAGGAACAGGACGGCATTCATATCTGGGGAGACATTGCTTTAATTGAGATTGTTGATCCTGACACAGGAGAAGTCCTGAGACCCGGTGAATCCGGAGAGCTTGTAATAACACTTCTGCAAAAGGAAGCATTTCCGCTGGTCAGATACCGCACAGGTGATATCACTGTGATGGAAGATGCTCCCTGTGTCTGTGGACGCACTCATCCGCGTATTCAGCGGATATCAGGGCGTGTGGATGATATGCTTATTATTCGTGGAATCAATGTCTTCCCGTCACAGATTGAACATGCTCTTCTCAGTATGCCCGAAGTGAGCGGGCACTTCATGGTTGTTGTTGAGCGTAAGGGAGCACTGGATGCTCTGCTTATTCAGGTGGAACTGAACCCTGAATGTTTCTCAGATAAGATAATCGACCTGATGGCTATCAGGCAGAAAGTATCTCACGTACTTAAAAATTCACTGAATGTGGCTGTGGAAGTTGAACTTGCAGAACCCGGGTCACTGCCGCGATTTGAGGGTAAAGCTAAAAGAGTGATAGACAAGAGGGATAAATAATGGACAGAACAGATTACGTAATCAGACAGATTTCTGTATTTTCAGAGAACAAACCCGGGCGACTGGCAGCAATCGCCCGTGCCCTTGAGGAGGTCTCAATTAACATTTTTGCCTTTTCTATCGCAGAAGCAAATGGTTTTGGTGTTGTAAGAGCGCTTGTTGACAAACCGGAAGCGGCTCACAGTATACTTACGAATCTCGGTTTCATGGTTTCTTTCACTGATGTAATTGCAGTGAAGATGCGTGACCTGCCTGGCGGACTCTTTGAAGTTGCAAATATGCTCGGTGAGGCCGGGATTAATATCGAGTACTCGTATGCGTATTCAGGGAAGGATGCCGCTGTTTTGATTCTCAGGGTTGACGACGTAGAAGAAGCAATAAAAAGAATTCATGAGCAGGGCGGGGAACTTCTGAAAGCTGAAATGTTTCATGAGTAATTTCCCATTTTTTACCAGAGTGATTTAGATAACTCCTGTTATGGATAGCGGTAGCATCTGGCATGCCTGCTTCTGTTATCTGGTATTTCCTGTGCTCTTTTAAGAATTAAATATTATATCCGGTCTTATTAATTATAGTGGCGAATGTTTCTTTTTGAAGTGATGGTAAACGCGCATATCATCGTTTATAGTTACCTACAATCATCTCTGCGCATCTGCAAAAAACAACTGTGATTAGAGGATCTCTTATAGAATCAATGAGTAAATAATCTGCTATGAAACATAACAGCCTTTTTACCGGTATTTTGCTTGCTCTGATGCTCGCAGGGGTTCTTCTTGCCTGTGGATGCACAGGGAGTGAGGATTCTCACGTGGTTCAGTCTACAGCGATATCCACATTGACAGCTACAGTTACACCAACACCAGTTCAGACGGCACCGACGGGCACCGGGATGGTTGCACCGGTTACTTTCTCAGGTACGGGGAATGATACGATTTCCAGTAATCTTTTGGCAGGGGTCTATAAGGTAACATTCACGCAGTCCGTCCCGGATACAACTCATTTCTCAGTCCGGACCAAAACCATGGAGACTGATGTCAGAAATTCCTATACCGAATTAGTGCAGTCGTCTGCAGAAACACCGACCGGTTGGGTCTGGTCCTACGGTTTTGAAACTGATGAGAATCCTGTGATTGTTGTCAACACAAGTGGTGAATGGACTGCGGTCTTTGACTATCCACAGATGATAAATGGCATTCCACCGCTCTCGTTTAACGGAACCGGTAATATGGCAACACCGTATTTCATGCTTTATGGGGGTAATGTCTCATTTGCAATTGACACAAAAAACAACACATTCATCGAAGCTACGCTCCTGGATAGTACCGGTGCAGATGTAATGAATGCAACAAATGCCTATGCTATGCCACTTCCCGGGCATATGGGCACCTATAACGGGACCATTGTTGTGCCGCTGGAAAAATCAGGCAACTATCTCCTCAATGTGGTCTGTGATGGTGAATGGTCTGTCCATGTTACAGATGACCGTTCCTGAAATACTCCATCTGAAAAGAACAATTATTTTTTCTGATTTAGGCTTTATTTAAACCTTATTTAGCCTTTATTTTGCACAGACCCGGGATTTTCTCATTGCTTTAAAAAAGAATCCAACTGCCTGTAATTTTTAGATTTTCTCCCACTTCAGGAGTTTCATGACTGTTGCTAAAGTACTTCCACGCCGAATCTCCTCTCTTACCCTCTGTTCGGTTTTGTTAATTTCAAGAGCACGCCTTGCAATCTCATATCCACGTTCCTTCGGGACGACAACAACACCAGATTCGTCACCAATTATCCAGTCCCCAAAACGGACACTCTGGCCACAGCAGACAATTTCAGCACCAATTTCACCAAAACCTTTTGGCTCCCCTGCGTTTGGAACCGTTGCTGTTGCAAACAGGGGATATCTGAGTTTCCTGATGTCATCTACATCCCTTACCGCACCGTCTATTACAACCCCTGCTATCTCTCTGTTGATGCAACTTCGGGTTGCAAGTTCACCCCATGGAGCAATATTCTTTGCTCTGCTGTTGTTGATAACGATAACATCGCCCTTTTCTGCGACATCAATTGCCTGTACAGGCTTTGCCCAGTCGCCGGCAACCGTCATGACCGTAACCGCACGCCCGACCATATGTACATCTCCGCATATTGAAATCAGGCTGTGCATCGCCCCTTTACGATGCATTGCATCAGTGATGTTCGGGACAGAAACCAGTTCAAAAAGTCTTTGAGTTTCCTCTTTTACAGTCCCCTTCTGCTCAGGTAAAATATCCGTTTTATCAATTGCAGATTTAATCTTCTCTGCCGAAGCTGTAACATCGGCTGATTTTGTAATATTCCCACCGACAATAACAATGTCAGCTCCGGCTTTGACCGCCTGTGCTGCTGTGGAGGCATTAAGACCTCCGGCAACTGCAATGGGGATTGAGGCAACACCTGAAATTTCTGAAAGGAGTTTTAGAGAATCCCTGCCGGTCATCTGCTGGTCAATACCTACATGGGCGTTTATGATATGTATGCCCAAATCTTCGAGTTCCTTTGCACGGGCAACAGGATCTTCTACATTGATTAAATCACCCATCAGGCGGACACCATAGAGGTCTGCCGCCCGCACCGCTTCTGTGATTACGGAATCATCTGCATCAGCAAGAATACAGACCACCGTAGCTCCTGCTTTTGCTGCCATCTCAACTTCAATAGCGCCGGTGTCTGCCACTTTCATATCAGCAATGATTTCGTGGCCGGGGAACTCTTTTCTGAGTGTGCGCACGGCATTCATCCCTTCACTTTTAATAAGCGGTGTGCCGGCTTCTATCCACTCTGAGCCTCCTTTGACCGCTTCACGTGCAATATCGACTGCACGGTTAAGTTCAGGCAGGTCCAGTGCCACTTGCAGGACAGGTTTTGTCATGTACTAATTTCTTGTGATCAGAGATGCTATAAGGATTACTGGATTGTTCCTATGGAAAATTTAGTATTCAGAAAATTTGAGTAGAGTCTGATTTTTAATATCTGGGCAGAAAATAATTTGTTACATAAACGGAAGTGTGCATGAGGGAGAATGAAATATCTGAAGTATGTGACCACCTTAAACAGGCACAGACGAAAGGTGAGCTGCTTGACTTTCTGTATGATGAGATTATGCAGTACAGCTTAACTGATCTCCAGTACATGAGAGGCAGTCTTGAGTATGATGTTCGTAATCTTCCTCCGAAGTACAAAAAAATATTGATTCCAAAGATGATGGAACAGCTCTTCGGCGCTCATCATAACCTGATTGTAATGTACAGGAACAACTCTTTTCCAGACAAAAAAGACCTACTTGACGAAAGATTTCCTGAGTACTGTGATATGATTAAAAAGGGATCACTTGAATCTGGAGACCGGGAACCCTGGTATACCTTCCTGTATTATCTTTTAGCTGCGTTTACGATGTTTGTACTTGTTCAGCCGGGTCATCCTGCCGGTACACCATTCCCCGGCGGTTTCACGGTAGAGGAACGCAACGGGGTATTTTACTGCCCTATAAGAGAAAAAGCAGATGATGTGGAGACATCAATCTGCCCTTACTGTCCTGCAAAACAGAGTTAATTCTCACTCTTTCCATTCTTCATAAAATACAATATCATCAATCACCTTTTTCTCTGGTATTGTAATATCGGCAGGGTAACCTGCCGGGATGAGTGAAATCAGTGAGTATTTCTCCGGGACATTGAGCAGTTTGCGCACATCTTCTGCATAGTCCATATTATTCCCTGCTACCCAGCATGAATAGACACCGTGTGATAACAGACCGAATATGATCTGCATGGTTGCAGCGCAACCATCCTCAACGCAGAACTTGTGCTCACTTTCAGAAAAGACTGCAAAGCAAACTGCTGCATCTGCAATAAATTTGCCATGAGATGCAAGTTCACCCAGTTTTTCAAGTGTATCTCTGTCTGTCACAACGCCGATCTGCCATGGCTGGGCATTGCGTGCCGTGGGTGCCAGACGTGCACATTCAAGTGCATCATGTATGGCCTCTTTTGGAACAGGGGTCTCCTTATATTTGCGGACACTTCTCCGTGATTTGATATACGTTACTGAAAGATTCATACAGGTATAATAGACCTGCAAACCAAAAAATCTATTGAAAAAAACAGGTGTGTGGACGATGCCAGCCATTAATGGTGATTTGAGATTGTGCCGGATCTTTGTGCCAGATCTCTGGAGTTTTGTTTTTTATGTTTTGGTTGACATATATATCTCTGTTGCCGGATGTCACCGGATGTTTATTCATGTGGTCCGGTTATGTCAGTTATCAGGGCCATATATTGAGATTAATTAAGCTATATAAGACTCCCTAACCATGTGATCAGGTTGTTTAATCCATCCGTCAGTACAATTGTGGGATCTATTCCGAGGAACGGGAAGATGAAGATAAAATATGCGAATGTTCCGATTGTGCTCCCGACATTTGCAAGGGCCGCTACCAGTACAACACGGAAAATCGGGATTTTTCTCATCTCAGAGAATGTATTTGCTTCCATAATTGCGTGGAAGTCGGCAGGACCTGGTTTCCTGATCTTTGCCTCAGTAATGGCTGCGAACCACCCTGCGGCAATAAGGGGATTTAAAGATGTCATCCATGAAACTGCAAAGGCAGTGAGGACTGATAACGGGTGACCTCCGGCGATCAGTGTAAACCCTGCTGCAAGTACACCGTTGATTATTACCCAGTATAAAATGGCGGAGAATAATACGTCAATTCCCACTCCCGAGAATGCTATAAGCACAATCATGAATGCAAACAGGGCAATCACTCCGAAACCGATGATTTTCGCCCAAGGGAGTGTTTTTGGTTCTGCAACAAGATCTGCCTTTGATGGAATGGTTTTGGGTGCCAGGAAATATCTGTTGATGCCTTTTACATGCCCGGCTCCCACAACTCCGAGCACCCGTTCGTGATTCCGGGTAAGTGCAAGGAGGGAATGGGCGAGATAAGCGTCACGTTCATCTATTAGTGCCTCAGCCCCCCGTGGCGCAAAACGGTGGAACTCCTCAATTGCGGCAGAAACAACATCTGTTTCTGTGAGTGAGTCAATGTCCATTTCCTCCCCGCCCATGCCCACAAGAGACCCTGCGAGGGCTCCAAACATCTTTATTTTCTCCCAGACGGGCATCATATTCCAGAAACGTGAGAGTGTAATCCTGATGTCTCTGTCAGCGAGTGCAACGGGAATCTGCCGATCTTCAGCTTCATTGATTGCTGCCAGCATCTCGGCACCGGGTTCAATGCCCACGTCCATGCCTATGCGGCGCTGCAGGTATGCAAGCAGCCACTGGACGAGAAGCTGCGAGAAGTTACCACCCTTCAGGACATCACTGACAGATGGCTCCTTTGCCTCTTTTTTGAGAACTGCGTATCTTCCTGCGTCAAGTTCCACTGCTATTACATCAGGCTGGAAATCCTCAATTGCTCTTTTGACATCGTCAATACTCTTCTGGGAGACGTGTGCAGTTCCTACAAGTTTGATCTCACTCATGAATTGTTTTCACTCCCTCACTGTCAATTACTATTAGAGATCCGGGGGGTATCACTGTTTTTTTGAATATTTTTGTGATTGTTTCAATTTCCATCTCTTCATGTTTCCTGCGTTCGATAAGTTCATCCAATATTACCTGTGCATCTTCTCTGGTGATCTGCTTGCCCGGATGTGAACATTCGAATATCAGCAGATCTTCATCTCCCAGCATAAAGGGATATGTCCGGCAGATCCACGGTCTGTTCTCATATATACTGCATTTCTTCCCATTTTCTTTGAGGAAAATGCATTTGTCTTCGTCACGTCTCAGGCACCATGCAAATGTATACCTGCCGCCTCCGGGTGCTTTTAGTGTTTCAGGGTAGGGTTTTACAACTTCATTCCACTCAAGCCCTGTCGCCTGCATGATTTTTCTGATTTCCGGGGCACTCACCATAACCAGATTTGAGTCTGTGGAAATCCTGGTACAGCAACTTCCGCAGCGGGTGCACTCAAACCCTGTTTCAGTTATCCGGTTGATTAATTCTTCAGTATCTGGCATATTAATCAGTGTCAGGATTATTGCTCCAGTGTGATACGGTTAAAGTTCTCAAATATCAGTCTGCCATCAACTGAGTGGCTGACTTCCGGGTGCCACTGTATTCCATAAATGTGTTCTTCCATGTTTGCAATGGCTTCTGCCCCGCAGATATCGGATTTTGCAAGCAGACTGAATCCTTCAGGTACAACATCCACTTCGTCTGCATGTGATGCCCAGACAGATATGCTGTCAGAATACCCTGTAAGGATATCATTATGTTTCATAATATCCACGTCAACACCACCAAAGCCACCGCTTGTTCCTTTTACCACAGTGCCCCCTCGTGTTGTTGTAATGATATGCAGACCGAGGCAGATCCCGAGAACCGGCAGCCCGAGATCAAGATATGAAGCAGCGCACCCTGCATGTTCCAGTGTTGGTCCTCCGCCAAGGATAATTCCCCTGCAGTTGTCTGCAACTTCATCTGCCGGCATCTCGTTGGAGATCATAACGGCGTCAATTTCAAGATCCCTGAGCATCCTTTTGATCAGGTGGTTAAACTGACCATAATTATTAACAAGATATATTGGATGCATTTCATAGTACTGTGTTGTAAGGGGTAATATTCTTTTAGAAGGGAGGGGCAGATTGAGAATATGGATCTGACTTTCTGGAACCCTGAATTTGTGTGGTTTTAGTGTGGCAAAAGAGAACGGGTTACATAACGGGTTACATAACGGGTTACATAACGGGTTACATTAATCCGGGTGCCGGAATTGCCACGTGATGGTCTGGTTCAACGGGAGCGCACTACAACAAAACCACAATACAACAAAACCACAATACAACAAAACCACAATACAACAAAACCACAATACAACAAAACCACAATACAACAGATCACAGTATAACGGGACCAATATGTAATCCTGTTTTGTAGATCTTTTGGATGCGTGTGATCCGGCATCGGCTGAATTGCGTAAAATCCAATGTTGCAAACCCAATGTTGCAAATCCAATATCGCTAATAAAAAAAGATATAAATTGTCTGGTTAACTGTAGTCTTTAAGGAAATCGAGGAGTTTTTCAGAGATTTCTTCTTTTGAGTGTCCCATTACTTTAGCGAGCCAGAGTGCGCCTCCTGCCCCTGCGCCTTCCTTCACTTCGCCTTCGCAGTATCGTGCAAGCCCGGCATTTCCGATATTGCCAAAGTCGGGGTCAACACACCACGGAGTAATACCTATTTCTTCTGCTGTTTTAATGAAACTTGCACTTTTGTCATTATACACATATGTTGTTGTGACAATTGCGGGCAGTTCCTCACCCATCCTCTCCAGCAGGGCAGCAACAGAAAGCAACTGGGTTCCGCCTGCCAGCACGACTTTTCCTTTATAGCCCTTGACAATACCTGCCACTACCGGCATCATCGGATCGCCTGCATAGCGGATGATGTCCAGAGGAGCAGTGATCCCATCGTTTTTGATACGTTCCAGGACTGCTGTGCAGATCTCTGTCTTTAGTGTTGAGGGGTTATCAATAAAACTACTGCTTACCTCTGATTCATAACCCAGTGCCCTTAATACACAGAGTGCTGTGGTTGTCCCACCAGGTACAGATTCTCCAAGGACGAGGAGATCGCTGTAATTGCTCCATGCTTTGCCTATTGAGATGCCTTTTTTAAACAGTTCCTCTGCTTTTGGAACCGCGTCTTCTGTTCTGGGGTCATTACTACATTTACCGTATACATCAACGCACGGGATGGGTGGAGTATGTTTTAGTCCGGCATTCACAATTATCGGTTCAACACCTGTCAGTTCCATCATGGCTCTTGTAAGTGTTGCAGGTGTTGCACACCCGGAGGGACTTACAGGTATTATAGGCATGCTCGTAATTGCCCCGTTGACAATCAGCTCGGCATCCAGATTGGGTGTAAGGGTGGTTGCTTCAGGTGAGGGCCCTGCTGCAGATACGCCCGGGACTGTTGAGAGCATTGTACTTGCGATTACAATACCCATCATGGGTTTTGTGAATTCAATATCCGGTTCATGTGAAAGAAATGTCATTACATAAATTACAGAATGCAACCTATTTATGTTGCACCATTTCTCTATATTTAAGTAAAACAGACTTGTTTTGTGTGCAAGTTGATCTGGATTATTTCTGCAGATTTCTTTAGATTTTTTACTGATTTCTTCAGGGTATTACATCGGTCTTACTTTAAGGAGAACTTATGCAGAAAGTAACAACCTATACAGAAAGTAACAACCTATACAGAAAGTAACAACCTATACAGAAAGTAACAACCGGGTATGAAAAGCCAATGTTTTTTGCGCCCGGCATTTTCCGTATTTTTCGGAAATTATCTATAAAAAAAGAGTATTGGAAAAACTGAAGGGATTTATGCATTAAAAATCAGGACAATAAACTACATCCCGGCCCTTTGATTATACTTCTGCCCCCGCTTCTCCTCTGCACCACAATACGGGTTGAAATCCTCTCCTTTAAGGCAGGAACATGGGATATTACGCCGATTGTTTTTCCCTCTTGCTGAAGCCCGGAGAGTGTGTCAAGGGCAATGTCAAGAGCATTTTCATCAAGGGTGCCAAATCCTTCGTCAAGGAAGAGGGAATCGACCCTGACTTTACTGCCTGACATATCAGAAAGCCCAAGGGCAAGGGCAAGGCTGACGATAAAACTCTCCCCTCCTGATAGGTTTTTGGTTGATCTAAGCTCTCCTGCCTGATAATTGTCAATTATATCAAGTTCAAGCGGATCTGATTCGCTTCTGACAAGTAGGTACCTGTCGCTCATCTTTCTGAGCTGATGATTTGCATGTGTTATCAGAATTTCAAATGTAAGACCCTGGGCAAACCTCTGAAATTTATTCCCGTTATGCGAGCCTATCAGCTCATTGAGTTTCTCCCAGCGGAGAAGATTTTTCTTCTGCCCCTGCATCTCTTCCAGTTTTCCGGATGCAAAAGTTTTCTGCTCATCGTTTGTCTTCAGCCTGCCTGTGGCCCCTCCGGCTGACCTGTGAATATCCTTCTGCTGCTCTGTAAGAGACGTATAATTCTCATGAAGTTCATCTGAAGAAAGAGTTGTCAGACTTTTTTCCCGCTCGGCATCCAGAATCCGCACCTTGTCTGAAAGGAGGTTGTGTACTTTTGTCTCACTGGTTTTGATCTCTTCCTCAACTGCACTGATTTTTTCAGCTTCAGCATCCGGTATAAGGGCATTTTCAAAATCGCTTTCAGACCCAAATCCCGCACCGTAAATTCCGGACAGGAACTTCTTATTCGAAGTAGTTATATCGTAGTTCAGGTCCGACAATGCCTTTTCATGGTTCTTTTTTTCGCTCTCAAGT